>JBGUSR010000020.1:0-26352 GCA_045132635.1 Akkermansia sp. | reverse complement strand
TCCAGCCTGCCCTCACTGCGGATGTACTCATATTCACATTCATGGCTATTACGACCGGCACATCATTTGTGCAGGGGAAGACAATGGAATCAGACGTATCATCTTAAGAACGAAGCGATATAAATGCTGCAACTGTAACAGCACCTTTGTGCAGGATTGCCGCTGCATCGGTCTGCAGAAACATGCCGTCCGTACCGTAAGGCTCGACTATCAGATGGCCAGACAAATGTTGCGCGGCGTGAGCAACAAAAACATTGCCAGGCAATTTTATGTCTCCGAAGCAACCGTCGAACGGGTAATGCATAAACAATTCAATAAGATTCTGAAAAAGACGCTCAACCATCCTTGCCCGCTGATTCTGGGTATTGATGAACACAGTATTCACCGCGGGAAAACCAAAGGCCATAAATTTGCGGTAACCCTGGCTGATCTGAAACATCATCGCGTCTATGAAGTCTTTGAAGGTAAGAGTTCAGTAACACTTGAACCCCAGCTCAGAAAAATCACCGGACGCAATAAGGTTCAGGTTGTATGCATGGATTTAAGCTCCCCTTTCCGAAGCCTTGTGCAAAGGCTTTTCCCCAATGCTAAGATTGTAGCGGACCGATTCCATGTTATTCGCCTTGTCATTGATACATTCCTGGAGTTCTGCAGGGCTGCTGACCCCGATATCCGCTGGCAGAGAGGTATCACAAGAGCTCTCCGGACGCATGCCAGAAATCTTTCACCTCAACAGAAGATTCTCCTGCAGAAACTCTTTGACAAGACTCCCGCAATCAGAATTGCTCATCAGTTCAAGGAGGAGCTTTGTGCTTTGTTAAATATTAAGCATCAGAAGAAAGAACAATGCAAAGAACATATCGCCAGGCTTAAGGAAATGGTGTGGCTCATGCTCCACGATGCGCCTGAACACTTTAAACGTCTGGGCCGCACAATCCGCCTATGGTTCGAACCTATAATCCGGATGTGGCGATTCTCAAAAAGCAATGGAATCACAGAAGGGTTTCATAGAAAAATGAAAGGTATTCAACGAAATGCCTACAATTTCCGCAATTTTGAAAACTATAGATTAAGAGTATTGGTTGCTTGTTCCCATTTCAAAGAAAAATCACCATCCCGCAAAAGTTGGGCTTGACCCCATGAATGAAGGGGCTGAACGGCAGGTGAAACGTACACCCACTTTTGCGTACACCCAAAACGTACACCCATGCGTACACCCTCTTTAGCATACGCAGGCAGACGCTCGCAAGATAAAAAAATGCGTCTGTTAAGGGGTTACAGCCTTAACGGACGCTAGAATTCAAGATTTTTGATACACGAGAAGAGATTCGAACTCCTGACCAACTGTGTGTAAGACAGCCGCTCTACCACTGAGCTACTCGTGCGTGTGGCCGCATTCTATCAGACAGCCGACCGAATTGCAAGACTAAATTTCATTTTTCTGCATTTTTTTATTTTCGGGGCATGTTTGCATTTGCGCGGGGAGGTTAAATTGTGGTAGAATGCGGGCGCATGAGCCGCGTTCCTTTCATCATTCTGTTGATTTCCCCTACCCTGAGCACCGGAGCAGAGGTAGAGCGGAAGCATTGGGATGAATCGGCGTTATCGGTATCGCGCCGCTGCGCGGCCTGCCACCAGAAGGAATACCAGCAATGGGCCGGCAGTGACCACGCCTGGGCCTGGCGCCACACGAATGAGCAGCTGGATGCCGAGGCCTTTGCCGGGCAGCGTATCAGGGCACACGGCATGGAACTGGAAATGACGCGCGACGCGCGCGGGGGATTCCAGATGCGTGATACCGCCACAGGCAAGGTGTACACCGTGGGAGGCGTCATCGGCCGGGAGCCGCTGGTGCAATATCTGCTGCGCTGGAAGGACGGTGGCCTGCAGACCCCGAGCGCCGCCTGGGATGTGGAGAAAAAGGAGTGGTTTGACGTTTTCCGGGATGATGCCTTGCAGCAGGCCCGCGGTGGCGCCCAGCGCAAGCCGGGTGAATGGGGGCACTGGACAGGCCGCGGCATGAACTGGGAATCCCAATGCGCCTGGTGCCACATGAGCGGGTTCCGCAAGAATTATGATATAGCAACCGATACCTTTAAGGCAAGCTGGCAGGAGCCCGGCATCACCTGCATCCGCTGCCACAAGGTTTCCGATACTCCCGATGCCCAGGACGGGTGCCTGGTGGCAAAGGCAGACCGCAAGCTTACCCCGCAGCAGCACGATGACAACTGCGCCAGCTGCCACGCACGCCGCGAAGAGCTGACCGGCGATTTTGAGATTGGCGACACGTTTGACGAGCATTTCCGCCTGGAGCTGCCGAAGATTCCCGGTGTATTTCACCCGAATGGTCTGCAACAGGAAGAGGATTACAGTGAGACGAGTTTCCGGCTGCACAAGATGGGGCGCACGGGGGTGACCTGCTACGACTGCCACGACCCGCACTCCGGCGGCGTAAACAAGCCCACGGAAAATGACGAGCTTTGCCTGCAGTGCCACGGAACCAACAAGGTAGTCAACGGAGTACTTGCCCCGCAGGTAAGCCACAACAGGCTATGCGGCGGCAAGGCCATGCCCTGCGTGGAATGCCACATGCCCCGCATGACCTACATGGGCCGCGACCCACGCCGCGACCACGCCCTGCACTGGCCCGACCCGCGCATGAGCCTGGAGCTGGGGGTGCCGAATGCCTGCCTGAACTGCCACAAGGACAAAGACCACCAGTGGTGCATGGAGTATCTGGAAAAGCGTTATAAGGTGGAGCGCCTGGGCAAATACCGCCAGCGATTCCGCGCGGCGGGGCACGCCATGCAGGGCAAAGGCAGTGTGCAGGAGCTGGTGGCAGCTTATAAGGCAGAGGAAATCCCCGCCTGGCGCGCCACGCTGCTGGGGCTGCTGGCGCAGTTCCCCCTCACCCCGGAGCTGCAGGCGCTGGCGCTGGGTGCCACACAGGATGCCGATGCTCTGGTGCGAGCCGCTGCAGTGGAACTACTGGGCGGAGATGCCGCCCGCAAGGCACTGGCAGACAAAACCCGCAGCGTCCGCCACGCAGCCGGCTGGCAGCTTTTCCCGAATCTGCCGAAAAACCACCCGGTGCTGCACGAGATGCAGCAGACCGCCTCTCACCAGGCAGACCAGCCCACCGGCGCCATGCAGCTGGCTATGCTGGCCAGCGCTGCAGGTAAAGCAGCCACGGCAGAGTTACAATACCGCCGCGCGGTGGAGCGCGACCCCGCCAGCGCCGTGGCGCGCATGGATTACGCCGTGTTCCTGGCCCGCCAGAACCGCCCCGTGGATGCCCTGCGCCAGATGCTGGAATGCGCAAAGGAACACCCGCAGAATGCCGAGGTGCAATACCGCCTGGGGCTCAGCCTGATTGAGCTCGGCCAATACGCACCGGCACGCAAGGCCCTGCAGAAAGCCCTTCAGACAGACCCGAAGCACGCCGCGGCAGCCCAGACGCTGAACCAGCTTCGCCGATTCCAACGCTGATTTTACATACCGACATCATGGACCAAACCCACATTATTCTGACCATACTTGCCATCCTGGCCGTAGCCATCCTCATCTTTTCCCTTATCAAAGGTGTTATCAAGATGGTGCTGCTGGCTGTAGCTGTGTCCAGCGCCGTAGCGGCCTGGGTGTTCCTCCAGAAAAACGGCCTCACCTATGTGGAGTTCATCACCGATACGCCGCAGCAGTGGATGGTGCAAGCCCTGGCCTGGGGTGCAGCTATCCTCATTCTGCTCATTTTCTTCCACGGCATGGTGTGGATTTCCCAGCTTTTCTCCTTCAAGAAGAAATTCGGGCTGGGCGGCGTTCTCACGACGGTGCTCATGTCGCTCATCATGATATGGGTGACCATCATGGGTATCTGTTATTACGGCAACGTGTGCCGCATCCGCTACTACCATGAGCTGGCCACCGCCCAGATGCAGCTTACCCAGAACCCGGGCGTCACCATGCCCGACACCCCGTGGTTCACCCGCATGAGCACCGCCCTGCGCAAATCCCAGGCTACAGGCTGGCTCCAGAGCATTGACCCCATCGATGACCCGGCGCAGACGAATCTGGCCTGTCTGGTGGCTTTCGGGTGCACGCTGGATGAACCCACCTTCACGCATTTCTACAATACCCAGCTGGCCAACCGCGGCATTCCCCAGCCCACGCGCCTGCTCGATCTCTTCCGCGACCCCGGCCTGCGCACCATGGTCAAGGAAGGCCGCTTTGTCTCGCTGCTGGAAAATGAGCGGCTGAACACGGTGCTGCGCTTCCGCAACACGGCGGAGACCATGCGCCACATTCTCTGATTTTTCCCCAGAAAACAAAAAGGGCGGTGCCGTGGCGCCGCCCTTTTTGTTTTATCGCCGCTAAGCGCGCTTCACAGTGGCAAAGCCATCCTTCACGGCAGTGATGATTACCGCATCTCCCGCAGAGAAACCGGCGCGGGATTCCTCTGCCACAGGCAGGAACTGGTCGCCGTATTTCACAGAAAGGGAATCGCCCTCGCCCACGATGCGCCCCGGCGTACCGGCCAGATTATCCTGAGCCTCCCGGGGCGCATGGCGCATGATGCCATCCATCACCAGGCGGCGCACGCAGTGGGTCCAGAGCGTGTAGTAGAACACGGCGCACACGATGAGCACCAGCACATAGACCAGCACCATCCACTGCACAGGCAGCTCAAACTGCATGGTGGCCCACAGGGAAAACACCAGCATGGAAATCCACGACAGCACCTCGGTATTGCAGAAAACATCCAGCACCAGCAGCGTAAGACTGATGGCCAGCATCCAGTGCAGGAAAGTGCCGTTGGAAATACCGAAAAAATCAGCCAGGAAAAGAGCCGTTGTCATGGGGAGAAATCAGCGCTTGAGGTCTACGACGGCGGGCACACTGTTGGGCAGGTACACCGTGGATGCCGGGTTGGTGGAGATGGTGGCATAGCCCTCCAGCGCCTGGCGGTTCATGAGCACCTTGGCTGCAGCATCTGCCCCGATGATGCCGGCCAGCCGCTCCACATAGGCAGCTTCTGCCTCTGCTGCCAGGCGAAGAGCCTCTGCTGCACCCTGAGCGCGCAGAATAGCGGACTGTTTCTCTGCCTCAGCCAGGCGGATTTTTGCCGTGCTTTCACCCTCTGCCTGCAGAGCGGTGGAACGGCTGATACGCTCTGCCTCCATCTGGCGCAGCATGGCCTCGCGGGTTTCGGTATCGGTGGTGAGTTCCTTGATTTCAATAGAGGTGATGGCAATACCCCAGCGAGCCACGGTGGAGGAAACAGCCAGGGTCACCTTCTCCGACATTTCGGAGCGGGAGGAAAGAATCTCATCCAGATTCCGGCTGCCGATAAGCGAGCGCATCTCATTGAGCACTAATTCAATGAGCGACTGATGCAGGCGTTCTACCTCATACACGGCCTTAATGGGGTCGGTAATGCGCCAGCGCATGATGCAGTTCATCTGCATGGTGGCATTGTCCTTGGTGATGCAGGAACGGGGCTGCGTATCGAGCAGCTGCTCGGTCAGCTCAATGAAATAGCCGTCCTTATTCGTCAGGTTACCCCAGGCGGGGGAAACATCACGCAATTTCTGCAGGAAAGGAATACGGAACTGCAAGCCGCTCTTTTTCACCGCTACGGGCTTGCCGAACATTTCGACAATGGCACAATGACCTTGTTTTACAGTAAAGATGAACATACCTGCATCATACTACACAGCAGCAGTTATGCAACACGGGGCTATGTCATAGCGACCCCGGTTGCCAGAAGCGGCGCGCCGTGGCAGCCGTAAGCCCGCGCATGCTCAGATAACGCGTGCGCAGCAGGTGCGCAGAGCGGTGCCCCATGCTCTCCTGCAGGCCTGCAAAATCATGAAAATGCTTGGCATGGTAGCTGGCGTAAGTGTGCCGCAGAACATCCTGCCGCCAGGGGACAAGCCCGGCAGCCAGCCGCAGTGCATGCCAGCGGCGCTGCCAGTTGGCCGGGCATATATTCCCCTGCCCGATTCCGGCGCCCTGCAGCCAGCGCCGCAGCACATCATGCAGCGGCACATGGCGGCAGCCGCCCGTCTTGCTGTGCGCCGGGCGCAACACAATGACAGATTCCTCCCAGTCAATATCAGCCCAGCATAGGCGGGTTACCTCTGCCGGGCGTATTCCGGCCCAGAGCATCAGCCCCAGCGCAGGCATGCAGGCGCGGTGCTCCGGCAGGCGTGCCGTCGAGGTGAGCTGCACCAGCTCCTCCCAGCTCAGCGGAATAATCTCCCCCTCCGCCGGCAGGGGCGCCGCGACCAGCGATACAGGATTACCGGCGCACCACTCCTGCCGGCGGCAGTATTCGAACACGCCGTGCAGAATAACCCGCAGTTTATGCTGCTGGCGCGGGGTGCTGCCCATCTGCACCAGCTTCACGCAATCCGACCGCACCATAGTACTCACCGCTCGCCCGGCCAATCCCGGCACCCTCCGCATGAGTCGCCCACATATGCCACGTATTTCGGTCACGGTGCGTGGGCGCCGCCCGCTCTTTGCGTCAATGCAGGCTTCCACAGCCTCATCAAAGCGCACCTCCGGCAGGCTCCGTACTTCCAGCATCTCCAGCGCCAGTTTCAACACCCGCAGCAGCTCGTTCATATTCAGCACCTTGTCCGATACATCCCCCGTCTTATTCCGGATTGTTAATCCGCCGTCAAGCAAAATGAACAGGTGGGTACACCTTTCCATTATGCTGAACTGTTTATGCACGTTCCATACGCTACGGGCATCATATCCTTCAGACCAAGTTATATGGAAGCTGAACTTCATACATTTTCTCATAAAATGAAAGCAGAACGGAATACAGCCAGCGGATTAACAATCCGCTATACTATGCGGAAACAACAAGAAAACAGGCATGAGAAAAGCATATACATTTCGGTGCACCAAGATAATGGAAAACAGCATGGATGAATTAATGAATAATTGGGAAATAGACCGCACCTCCGTCATCAAACTGGCACTCTATCTGTTTGCCATCCACATGCAAAAAAGTAAAATAGAACGCATGGACCACCGCGGACTGATACGCGAGATTGAGCACATGGCCCCACCCGATTTCCCGGACTACGCCAGCTTCGCGGATTAAGGGCATGCCGCAGCAACACCAAGTTTAATTCCCCAGACTCACATGTGTCCCAAAGTTTTCACAATTGACTGCATTATCAACACCGTTTTGAAGCCTGACTCCCTCTTTATCCGCTAAATGGCGATTTGGCGAGGGCTCAAATCTTTCGGAGCTCGGGACTTCTAGTCCCGAAAACTCAAGCGATGAGGGACTAAAGTCCCTTGCTCCGACAAAAACAGTTGCTCGCCAAACTCCCATTTGGCGCAGCAATCTTTGGGACACATGTGCCCCAGACTATATTCGAGGATTTTGCTTGGCAGAAAAGGCATTTTCTGCTAGCATCCGGGTGCGCATGGTAAGTTGGGACATAGTGCTGGGGCTCATGGTATTGGCATTCGCTCTGCCGTTTATCTTTCTGCACACCCTCATTACCAGCACCCGCCGCCGGGCAAGCGATGAGCACAACGAGGTGCAACACATGCGCAGCATGCTGGCAGAGCTCAGCGAGCATGTGCAGCATGACCAATCCCTCATTCTGGAAGCTCTGGGCGTTCCCTTCCTGCTGATGCGCCCTTCCGGGCGCGTGGTGATGGCCAACCGGAAGGCCGCAGATTTATTCGGCATGGAGCAGATGAATAACACTAACCTTCTGCGGGTTATGCCAGATAGTGAGCTGAAGCAGTTTCTGCAGAACGCCGTGAGTTCCACCGAGAAAGTGCGCGCCATGATTCATGTTTCCCGGCCCGAAGGAGAGCGCATTTACAGGGCTACGGCCACGCACCTGGCCACACGCGAGCGGCATATCGGAATCGTTTTCCTGGACATGACGGAAGAACACCGCACCCAGGTTATCCGCCGCGAGTTCATTGCCAACGCCTCGCATGAGCTCCGCACGCCACTCACGCTGATACTGGGGTATCTGGAAACCTTGCTTGATTCACCGGAAGCCGCAGATGATGCAGAAATGCGGCGGCGTTCTCTGGAAATCATGAAACGCCATGCCGACCGCATGGCCCGCCTGGTTTCCGATATGCTCATCCTGTCCCGCGTGGAAACACCGGGTACTACCTACATGAAGCAGGAGGATTTCGATTTGCACCAGCTGGCTCAGGAAGCCGTGCTGCGGCTGGAATCCCAGGCCGCAGCCCAGCAGGCAGAAATCACCCTCGCGCTTTCACCAATTCCCTATTCCATGCAGGGAGATTCGTTCTACTGGTCGCAGGTGCTGTTCAACCTGCTGGAGAACGCCCTGAAAAACAACCCGTCGCCGGGGCTCCGCGTGCAGCTCTCCGCCAGCCGGGATGCCGATGGCACATCCCGCATCTGCGTAGAGGACAATGGTATAGGCATCTCTCCGGAAGCCCTTCCCTTCATTTTCAACCGCTTCTACCGCGCCGACAAAACAGGCAAAATCAAAGGCACCGGCCTAGGGCTGGCCATCGTGAAACACGCCGTAGAAACCCACGGCGGCAGTATCCGCGCAGAAAGCGCTCCCGGCATCCGCACTGCATTCATCATCACCCTGCCGAAAAAGAGCTGAGATCAAAAATCGTAGCACAGGACTCTAGTCCCGTAACACAAAACGCGCACCAGAGAACCGGTGCGCGTTTTGCAAAGGAATATGGAGTACAGCTCCTATCAGAGCTTCTTCCAAGGCAGAGAAGCCAGCAGGTCATCGAAACCGAGGCCAGTGCCGGCGGGCACGGGGAACTCCGGTGTGATATCCATACCCAGCACCTCAGAGAACTCGTTAGGGCGGTACACATGGTGCGTAACAAGACCACACAGCGGCACCTCCTCAGCCGGTTTACCGGTGTAGAACACAGCAGCGTTGTAAGCTGCCCAGCACTGGCCCAGCGGGTGGTCCATGTAGGTGGTGAAAACAGGCAGACCAGTTGTGCTCTGGTGGCGGGCCGGCTTCACGATACGCATCATCGGCTTGGTGGTACGGGCGGGGATGATAGCCTCGTTCTGCACCGGCATATCATAACCCAGGGGCATACCGGCATCCTGCAGGCTCTGCCAGGCGTTCACATCGTAATAGCAGGGGTCTTCCACGAAGTCAATACGCTCGCGCATGGCCACGGGCAGCATATCCCAGAACTTCAAAGCCTCCTCCGGGGAAAGCGTGCAGTTGAAATCCAGGCGCCACTTCCAATCCGGCACCATGGCAGCCAGGTTCACCAGGCGCTCCACCGTGGCGGCAAGCTTGGGAATCACCTTGATCTTGCCCACGCGGAAACCGCGCTGGTGCAGGTTATATACCTGGGAGGGAGTAGCGCTCACAGTCAGCGTGGCATAGCTGCGGGGCACGCTCAGCCCCTCGAACAAGCTCACCCCCTTGGCACGAGCCTCACCATCCAGCTCAATGCACTTCAGAGCACGGGCACCCAGACGCATCGGGTTGCCTTCGCGCAGGGCATCCAGCTCATACTCCAGCGGAGAATCGCCCAGCTCCGGCCATGCCTGCAGACAGGCATAACCGCCATTTTCACCACGCAGCAGCACGCCTTCACGCGGCTGGGCTGCAGCACGGGCGCTCAGGGCACCCACGGGATAAAGAGTGTAAGGAGTATAGTGCATGCACCTATTAAAGCACTTCACCGCCATTTGTCACGCTCATTCTGTGTTTGCAGTCACTATTTTGCACTCATTCCCGGGAATTCTGAAGAAGAATTCCCCTTCCCGGCTCATTCTGATTTTCTACGGCGGCGGGCGCAGAGCGCCACCAGAGCCGCCAGGCTGAGCGTGGCAGTTGCCGGCTCCGGCACTTCGAAATACAGCATGTAGGGAGTCACCTTCATACCCACATTGTCGCTCACATAGGTGCTGGTCACCCAGTGTCCGGTAAGCTGCTGTCCCTTGGCATCCTGCAGCACAAACTGGGAATTCAGCAGACTGCTGAACCTCGTATTGTCTGCTTCATACAGGAACTGGCCGGAATCACCACCCATCATCACAGCAATGAAACGGGCTCCCGCCTGATAGCCGTAGTGGAACATATCCTCGTGCAACTGAATGGTGAGACCATTACCGGTCACATCCACCCCCAGCAGCTGATCCGCCTGCAGCACCAGTATCGTGCTGCCATTGACAGAAGTATAAACATCTGCATTCCCGGCGGGACGATCAGCAAAGGTGAGCTGCACGGTTGTATTCACCGAGGTGGACACCTCTTTTATCTTGCTGGTTTTATCATTTCCGAGAGCCACATTCGGATTCGTTGTGCAGGGATTTACGGTGTGACCAATCAGATTGTACTTTTCATCATACTTCAGGGTAACACCACGCACGGCGGATTTACTATCCACCAGAACAGCATCTGCAATATTGATGGAGCAGTCCTCCATGAGGTGAACCAGGGTATTGCGAAGATTGGTCTGGTAAATGGTGTGCGAGATATCAGAATTGGCCATATCCACATGCACACTGTCCATCTCCGTGCGCTCGGCGGCATCGCCACCAAGCTTGACCGCAGAGCCGCGCATATCAATATTGAGGTTGGTCACCTCACCTTGCAGCCTGACCCCCTGAGCATCCTTGCCGAGTTCCTTACCCTCCAGGCGGGAAACCACATACTCCCAGTCGGTGGTATTGTGGCGGGATGAAATAATCACCTGCCGGTCAGCCGTATTCGGGTTTTCCACGCGGGAGCCACCAACCGCCAGGGCTCTCTGCTCCACACCACCCAGCAGCAGCTGACCGGTATTCAAACGGTCCAAGGGATCCTTTTCTGGATCTATATCTACATTCGCACCAAAGCGAATACGGTCAATATACTGCACCATGGAATCGGATGTAGAAGAGACGTGGCTGCTGTTGTAATTCGTCACGCGGTCCAGAATCTGGAGCGTAGCGTTCTTACCGGCCACGATGATATCCACATCCGCCTTCTCTCCGCCATTGGCATTCAGAAGCTGCAAAGCCGTCATGCTGTCCACATAGACCGAGCTGGAACCCTTCAGATCATTCAGGTCATTGAGCGCCACGTAGCCCATATAGGGCGAATCGGTCATGGGAAGCATGTAAGCGTCCTTGTTATCGGCATCCGTCAGGAGGTTATCGAAGGTGAGGTGCACATTTCTGCCACTGAACTGCCCCAGCAGCTGGATAATGTGGGAGTATTCGTACTTATTGACCACCTCATTCTTCACTTGAGCATCATGCTGCACCGTCAGATACGGGTCCACAATGAAGTTACGCGTATTGATGGTCACATGAGCCCCGGGAGCCATATCCACCTGTTTGCGGGTGTACCAGTCCTCACGGGCAGAAAGGGTGGCGCCATCCTCCAGCAGCACCCAGCCGGCAGGGGTGGTCGAGTCACCCACGGTCGTACCGGCCGCCACACCTTCCCAGGCATCCTTCTTCGTACCGGCCACGTTAAAGGTCGTATTCATGGCGAGGGTACCGCCCTTGCCCACTGACAGGGCGTACAGGGTGGAGGTATCCACGTCACCCACCATCACTCGCTTGCCGCCGCCGGTCGTCAGGGTGCGGGCTACCAGAGCCTCATCTACCTTGAAGGTGCCGCCTTCCACCGTCACGGCATTCAGCCATGCGCGGCGGGCAGACTGGGTGCTGCCCTCGCCCTGTTTGATAAGATTAAGCGAGCCGAACCCGATAGCCCCGTAGTGGTGCTGAGTCGTTCCATGCAGTCCGGCGTAGCCACCGTAGTCCACGGAGACTTCAAAATCGCCATAGCCCATCACGCCTTCATAGGCACCGCTGCGGGTACCGGTCAGGATGAGGGTGAGCTCGTTGTGCGCACTCATATTGAGCACGCTGGAGGAACCGCTCTTCACCTGGCCGTGAATGCTGTTGAGGTACACACATTCATAGCCCGGTTTGGCAGTGGCCTGGCCTGTGGCATCCAGGCCCAGCACCGTGCGGTCGGTGCCATCCTTGATGCTCAGGTCCACGGTGGCCTTCGTCCAGTCCTTGCCTTCGGATTTAGTGTGGCTCATGAGGTTGAGCTGCACATTACCGCCATTCACCAGGTCTGCAGTCTGGCCATCATCGGAAAGTTTCCAGTGTTTGCCGGTAAGTGTCACCGTGCCGGAGAAGCCGCTGGGGTCCAGCACCTTGAACACACCATAGCGGAACTTGTTCTCTGCACCAGTCTGCGCTTCCGCCTGCTCGGCCGTATAGCCCACACCTGCGAACTCCACCACCGTGTCGGACTCACCCTCCAGTTTCGTGAGCACCAGCTTATGCTCCGTATTATTGAAGATACGTCCGTCCACCAGAGTATCGTAATCAGGGTCATCGGGGTTTGCATACACATTCACCACCACCTTGTTGCGGATGGTCGTGGTATCCATGGCCGCACCCATGGAGGTGGTGATATTCTCCTCATGGTTACCCGGGTATGATTCGTCATTGAAATCGCCCATCAGCTCACCGCCGTTCATCAGGGTGATGGTGCAGTCCAGGCCGGAGAGAATCGAATCCTTGTATTTTTCGTCCAGGTTATGGTCATCATCCGTCTTGTCATCCGGGGTAGCATGCGCACCAGTGTTATACACAAAGCCCAGGGCATTCACATGCTGCATCACAATGCGGCCACCCAGAATCTCCGTACCACCGGTGAAGCGGTTATCGGTGGTCATGATAGTGGTTCCCTTGCCCAGCTTGGTCAGATTCGTCTTCCAGTCCAGGTTTTCCACTCCATAATCATCCTTCCACACATCCAGCTCACCGGCCACCACATCATCAATGTAGCCGCCATCCCCCGCAGTGAAGATGTAATTTGTGGTGTCCGTATGTACATTGCCGGCAGCATCGAAATAATCAGAATTGATGACAACGGACAGCGGTGCTACGCGTCCCTGGATGACGACATTCTCATACCTGTAGGCTGCCTGCTTTTTTTCAGAGATGATGGTGTGGCCATCCACCGTTACGGAATCAGCAGGGTGCCCGTCCTGCAAATCATTAAGCTTCACTATCGGAGTCTCCACACTCGTAAGTTTGGAAGTCTCTGTCCAGGCGACTGGTTCATACAGATTACCGAAGAGAACCGTCATGCCATTCTCGAAATACTGATTTTCCTTCCAACGGTAATCAAAGGGATCCGGCAGAGTATTCGGCTTATCAGTCCATATATTGCCGGGAGCAAAGGTCTTTTCATCGCGCGTCACACTGGTTTTGCCGGACCAGGTGCAGCGGGGGTCACCATAAACACGAATGACCAGGTAATCGTTCTTATCCGGGCTCTTGTAAGCAGAGAGCCCGGAGTTATCCAATGTATCCAGCACACCGAAATAACCGTAGCCCAGCGACATGATACGGCTCTGGAACAAAGAAGAGTCTCCCTTGTTTCCAATTACAATATTATCAGCCTCAGCAAGGTAGAAATAGGTATTAGCGTGGTTATCTATCTTTACCTTGGAGAAGTTCACTCCGGTCAGGTTGATAGACAGCTTTTCGGGCGAGGCATCCAGGAATTGCAGCGTGCCGTTCACATCCAGCAGCGGATTCACCGGTCGCACGCCCGTCGCCGCATTTTTATCATAGGTACTATCCGGCACCATGCCGTTGGGCAGGAAGGTAAGAGCCGAGTCTGTGGAAAAGATGACATTGCCGTCCACCACAGCAGCGGTCGGCTCTGTTCCCTCCTCGGTATGGGGCGTAAATACAGTGAGAGTCTTGCCGGTATTCAGTGTCACATCATCGCTGGTGGCCACAACCTTATACCCCGACTGCATACCGGACTTAGCATTGGCAGAGATGGATTTCCACCCGACTTCCGTTGTCACACCAAGTTTGGTGAGGGACCCACCCACCAGATTCAGATTACCTTTCAGATTCAGGTTGTTGAAGCCAAGCGTGCCTTCATACACGGAAACATCATCCAGCACGGCGGTATGGATATACTGAGAAGAAGCACTGGCCTTAATCAGGCTCAGGCTTTCCTGCGCCATGCTGTGCCCGCCGAAATACCAATCATCGGTATGCTTCAAGAAGCCATCGCCCCAGGGTACATGAGCCTGAGACGTGCCGACATATGCCTGCGCAAAGCCCATAGCACCTGAGTAAATGTAGGTGGAGGTGTTCGTTTTATCGCCGACCTCACCCAGGCTCAGCGTATTCAGGCCATTGGTAAGAGTACGCACATGCCACACCTCATCATGCTGCGGCATGGATGAAATAAACTTGCGGTCATTGATACGATTCGCATTATTGGATGAATTATTTTCAGGATAATCCCAACCGCAGCCTTGGAAACTGGCTGAAAGACCTTTCAGCGTAGCATCCCCATTCAGCATCAGGATATTGTTGTAGGTCTGGCGCGGGAGGTCCCGGTACGCAGCATCCTCGTAAGCAGTGGGGTTATTTTTCTCATCCCTGCCCATCTTCACGCTTTCGCGCGTCATGTCCATATGCGCCTGCGACAACTTTTCCCCCTTGAGTACCACCTGCACAGTACCAGCCGTACGCTCATTCAACTGATTAGACGGCAGGGGCGAGGTATTCACGGTGTTCTTCATCACCACCTTACCCTGGAAACGGTTGAGAGCTTTTCCGCTCTCCGCATCGTAGATATAGCTGTTCTCACCGGCTGTATCCTCATTCAGAGTAATAGAGGTAGTATAGCTCTGGTCACGCTCATTGGCCCAGGTGGAGCAATAGCCGGTAAGTTCCAGCGTATCATTCGCGCTGGTATTCACCCAGATTGCATTACCCTTATCATCTTTGGTCTCATACCCGGCACCGACCAGAGCACCGGAAAGAGTCAGATTTCGCCAATGGCGTGGAATATTGGAAATATTCTTATCACCCTGATCCGTTTCATTAAACGCAGCATAAGCAAACGAAACCTTGAAGCGCCCGGCAAAGTCGTCCTCAGCAGTTGTTTTGGTGCTGTAAAGTATAATATCATTCCGCAGAGTCGAACCACGGAACCCGGAAACAGCATCATCACTATGCTGGTAACAGATCATCAGTTCCGCACCTGTACGGAACATCGTATCGTCCACTACATCAACAATGCCAGTATTAGTCGGGGTCTGCCCTTGTACATCAAAGCTCCATTCCTGGTCTGTATGGAACTTAAGCGCACCGGTACCAGCGGCACCTACCGTGGCCACATACAGACCACCGTTCTGCACATCGATACCACCAGTGAATGTATTGGTCAGGTTGAGCACCACCAGACCCTCCCCTTGCATCGTAATGGAGGTGGGAGTTACATTCCCTTCTGCATCCACATAGTCCGCGATGCAGCCCGAACCATCATGACTCACCAGGGCATAAGCATATTCCATGTGGAATTGTACATCACGAGAGGCAGGGTCGCGGAAACCGGCATTCTTATCGGCATCAAAAATGATATGCCCGGGAGCCACTTGGCCCACAATCTCCACCATGCGGTGCACCTCATCCTCTCCATCCACATCGGTATCCAGGAAGTAAACCGTGTTGCCATCCACATACTTGCCGATATCATCGTTGGAAGAGCCGGCAGCGCGCTGCTCATGCCAGCCTGTATTTTCAGCCGAACCATCAGCCCGCCACACATTACCCATGGTCAGGTTGATGTGGTGCACATCGTCAATAGTATGTCCTGTATCCTCACCGCTCCATATATAACCCACCAGGTCCTTATGAACAGGCTGAGAATTCACGACAATACCGTAATGTCGGACCTCATCCTTCAACTGAAGGTAGATGATTTTGCCGTCCTGTACATAGCCAGCATCGTAGAAATGGCCGTTCTTATCCTCCACCATCACCACGTTATCCTTAAACGTGTATTGAGTAGAGTCGGACAACTGGAACAAGGCTATCTTCTCACCACCGGAAATACCGGAAAGATTGGTATACACCCGCAGAGAATTCAAATCCAGTGTGGTATCTGTCTGCAGATTGAAAATGGCGCTTGCATCCTGCTGCCAGGCACCAGCAGCGGCCATGTTGACATACATGGCAGGAATCCAGCTGGACGCATTCGGAGCTCCGATATTGATTGCATTGGTTCCTGATTCTCCATATACGTCTACCAGATTCAGGGTGACACCATAACTATTCGGCGTCTGGTTATTCGTATACCAGGTAGAGCCACCATAGAGAGACATAGTACCCAGGCTGACATTCGAACCAGTCGTGACCGTGGCTCCGTCGAATACCGCCATTGAGGTTATATTCGTCTCGCTGCCAATCATCTGCAGTTCGCCCTCCTTCACCAGAACCTGGTCCAGATACACTTTACCTCTGAAGATCTGAGTATTACTACCCACTTTAGTGAGGCTGAGCGCCCCGGTTGCCATGGTCAGGCAATTGGTTTCAACCGTGGAGGTCGTAGTGGTGGTTATCGTACCACCACTGTTGTTAGTGGAGGTTGTGGTGGTCGTAGTGCTGGTCTTGCCGGTGGCCTGACCACCGGAGTAGAACCGGCCGTCGCCCACGGTGCCGCCAAAATCGCAATCCTTCCCATCCGAGCCAAGCGTCAGCACAGGCGAGGGGCGGTTGCTGCCGTTCTTCACATTGGACACGATGAAAGCCCCGGCACCACCATCGACACCGGCTACCTGGGCATCGCCCACCAGCCCCAGCACCTGCTCCGTCGCTGTTCCACTCTTTTGGGAAGCCTTGTCGGTCATTGAATCAAGCGTGAGATCAATGACCGTATTTTTCCAACGAGTATCACCGGCATCCGCAATATTCACGTTGCCGATATTAAGCTGCACGATACCGCCATGCGGGTTTGCCAGACGAAGAGTGCCGGAGAACCATGCCTCCGGGGTAGCATAATCCGTGAATGTAAAGGTGCTGGCAGTACCGTACTGATATGTCTTTGAAGTGGTGGTATCACTCTCCTTGACTGAAGACGGATTAAGGTTTCGGGAACCTATTGTATTGTGCGCCACCAGCTTCAGCTCACCAGCGCCACCCAGGTGTCCATCCAGATACCAGTTCCCCCAATCGCCGATTTCACCGTGAAGCTGCGCGGCATCCCCGGCAGCAGGAGTTGTCGTGACGGTGATATTGCCGCCGAAACGGCGGTCGGCCCTGTGGTCAACCAAATCCGCACCTTCACCGCTGGTCTTCAGATTCTCACCCAGGTAAAGGTCTGCCCCCTCGCTTATCTGCAGGTTGGAGAAGCGGATGAGAGACTCTATGCCCTCCGGGTCGCCGCTCCAGCTGCCACCGGAGTATGTATCGTGCGCCTTATATGGCAGAGCCGGGTCATGCGCATCCTGATACATCTCAATATAAAGCAGATTACCTTCTGCCATGACATGCGGCAGTTCCAGCTTATGCTGAATGGTGATGATGACATTATTATCGGCATCAGTCCCCAGTACGCCGTGGTAAAGCGCATCTGCACTCTCGACTCGAACCCAGGTCGTGGAATCCGTCACATAGCCGCCACCATTCGCGGTGCTGGCCAGGGTCAGCACGGTATTCTCTTTCAGCGGAATTCTGGTGTTCGTCAGAGTCACACCCAGGCGGAAATCCAGCAATACGTTATCCAGGTGGAAGAGGGCATTCTTACCATCAGCCCCCCAGTCTGCATCGGCCAGTGAAATCATTCCCGGTAGCGTGAGCACAGCAGGCTCAGGCTCTACGCCATCCACAGCAGGGCAGCTGAAGGTCACTTTACCATTTGCCCCGCCTACATCTTCCAGGCGCAGCAGACCGTTCAGCGTGTTATGCTCGCCCGCCATCTTCCACACAGCACCGCCGTGCATGTGTGAACCGGTCAGGGTGATGGAGGAGTCTCCCGTCTGCAACAGGCCATCGCCACGCAGACGAAGCGTACCGGCAGTCAGATTCCCCGAACAGATGAGAGAGGCTCTCAACTTTTCATCCATACTGGAATCATTGAATGATTCCGTGCCAATTTGCAGGTCATGCTCCACAATGATATCCTTTGCCTCGAGCCTGCCCCCATTCGTCACGCCCAAAGCCAGGGTTTCCACCGTTCCTGAAACAATCAACTTACTTCCACTGCCGGAAACGCCCATGTTGTTACCGACGCTTACATTGGAGGCAGAAACGGAGGCAGAAACGCCATTCTCGCTCACGACACCCATCTCATAGGCAACGGAGATATCATCATTAACCTGCACGCTGCCGCCCGTCACCAGGAATTCCGCAGCGCCCTCCTTCTCGCCGGTTACAGAGAGACTTTTAACCAGAAGCTCACCCCCGCTGACGGTCACAAAAGCCGTTTCCAGAGACTGTCCATAGGTCCTGTCGTAGTACCCGGCATCATCAAAGCGCAGGGTTCCCTCCCGCACGGAAACAGAGTGCAGACGGTTCGCATTATTAGAAACATCGGTGGTAATTGTCTGCTGGTTCCCACCTACCTTGATAAGGTCCAGAGAGGAGGGCGTATTGCTGCCGTTGGTCTGAGTCGCGGTGGTATAGTAGCTGCCGTTGAAGGTACCGCTGTATACATAGTCCTGCCCCGCTTCATCACCCAGCGTAAGATCGTAGAAGAAGTCTCCGGATTCAGAGGTTACAGTGCCTGAGTTGGCGCCGCCGCTCAGACCAGCAATGCTGACATTACCACGGATGTTCAATATCGTCCGGGACGGGGCCTCGCTCGTGCTGATACCATAGCCGTCAGTAGCTGTACCGATGCCGGACATATCGAATTCCGTTTTGCTCCAGGCTTCACTTGAGCCGGTCTTTGCGCCCAGGTCAAGCTCTACAATTCCACCACGGGAAGCGCCGAATTTGATAGTACCGTCGAACCAGCCAGAGGCCTGATTGTCGTTGAAAATGAAAATGACCGCATTATTCGCTGCGGCATTGCTGGAAAGTGTAAGTTCCCCGCCGCCGGAGAGTGAGCCGTAGTTAAAAACCCCGCTACCCGCCACCTGGTACACAGCATGCGCCGTGGCACTTGCCAGATTCAGGAAACCGCCTTTTCTGGTGGCGCTGTCATGTTCCAGAGATTCGGCGTGCAGCACACTGCCGGTATACCCTTTGTCAACAACAATCTCCCCTGTATAACCGGAGCCCAGATACAAGTTACCACCGGCCAGAGTAAATGAGCTCGGGGTGCCGGCAATCTGAGAACCACCGTTCCAGCCAGAGAAATTAACCGTGGCCGTAACCGACGTCCCTAGTACGCTAGATCCTGTTACAGATTGACTCAGGGATGAGTCCCAACTGGTTGCATACCAGTTTCCGTAAGTCAGATTATGGCCGTTTACCGAAGTATTTGTATGGAAAGACGTATTCGTGCCATTCGTAATGGCATTTGCCGGAAGGGGCTGATCTGCTACTGGTTCAGGCTCAGCTGCGCGCATGGAGAAGCTACGCATCATCATGCGTGGAGCCGAAACGGCAGCAGCCACCGCCGGCTCTGAATCTGTCGTTTCTTTCAGGATATCCTCTTCCTTTTTTTCCGATTCCTCAGATTCCTGCTCCCCGGATTCCGGTGCTGTAGCCAGGAAATTCTCCACTGCTCCGGCGCTGGTGTTCATGCCGGCGGTGAAGTCCGGCTGCGGGGTGGCAGTCGACGACTGGGGAGCGGCGACGAGAGTCTGCGACTGAGCCACATGACCACTGGCAACCGTAGTACCGACCTTCTGCGGGGCCTGTCTGTATAAGGAACGACCGCCCATGCCCATGCCCCAGGGGGCATGGTAGCCCACCAGGCTATGCTGCATGATGCGGCCGCGGTGGGTCTTGAACAAAGCATCTCGATAAGCGGCCATGCTATCCTGCCCATGGTGCAGAGCCTCGGTAAAACGGAGCATGAGCTCATCATTCACACCGGCAGCGGCATCAAATCTTCCATAGCCGGACTGGCGCAGATTGCGAGCCAGCATTTCCAGCAAGCGGCGCCCCTCTGCGCTTTCAAGGCGGTCATCGTCCTCCAGCAGAGCCTCGAGCAGCCACTGGCGATCTTCTTCGCTGAGCGCCATATCCTCATTTTCCGAAGCCAGGCGCAGAAGCATATCCTCCAGCCGGCTGCTGCCCTCGCCACCCCGTGCATTCAACCAGCGGCGACTGAACACGCGGGTCCAGGCCTGTGCATAGGCGGTGGCCAGCGGCAGCGATTCATCCTCCTCACGCATCTGGCGTGCCAGAGAAACAGCCTCGCGCCGCAAGGCAGCCTGGCGCTCCAGCCGGGCCTGCATGATAACGGGAGAGTTCCGCAGAGCACCCAGCTGCTCCTCGGCATACACCTCCTCGAATTTCTCGCCCTTTTCACCCGTCACACGAATGACACGCGGAGCATTCTCCTGTTGCTCCTCCGCCATAACCCACCAATAATCCAGCATGCGCATTTCCTGGGCCTCTGCCACACCAATGCCCATGCTGACGGCGGCCAGGAAATAGCGCAGCCATCCGCGATGAACAGGTTGCGGTTGAACATGAAACTTGACTTCAGTTATGCGTGCTAAACTCATGTGAAAAAAAAATCTGGTTTTCGCGGGCGCGGCAATTCTACTCTCCATTTTTTATTTTGCAAGGGTAATTTGTATACTTGCAACACACCCTACTACCCCCCCCGAACAACAATATATAGACATCAACAATACGACAACACAATATATTGTTATATCAAAGTAACGCAAGACAAAACAAAATCACCTCATATAACCCTGACAGAAAATCATTTACAAGCCTCACACAAAAATAGGCTCTGAACATGTCAAAACTCCCCGGTAATGCAAGCACATTTTTGCATGACTTGTCATACTACATGCCATACTACATGCCGATACTGCCTCATTTTCGGCTCGCCAAAAGGGAGAAAGGCATATAAAATGCGCGCGTGAGCAGAAAAATACAGGTCTATACCGGTGGTTCCGTGGGGTGCAATGGCTACCTCATCCAAGGTAATGATGGCTATGTGGCAGTGGATGCCCCGCTGGGCATGGCAGACTGGGTATGCCGCCAGCTGCCTGCGGATGCAAAGCTCACCCACCTGCTGCTCACCCACCAGCACTTTGACCACGTGGAAGGCGCGGCAGAGCTGCAGCGCCGCACGGGCTGCACCATTCATGCCGTGGCACCGTACAGCAAAGCCCTCACCCTGGAAGAAGCCGTGGGTGCATGGGGACTTCCGCCGGTTGAGCCGTACACGGTGGATGACGTGCTGGGCACCGCCCCGCGCAAAACCAACTGGGCCGGCATGGAATGGCAGGTACTCCCCATTGCAGGCCACGCTACCGATGGCGCCGCCTACTACCTGGCAGAGGAAGATGAAGTCTTTGTAGGCGATATCCTCTTTGCCGGCAGCGTGGGCCGCACTGATTTCCCCGGCGGCAGCATGAGCACCCTGGTGCGCGGCATCCGGGAGCACCTGCTGCCCCTGCCCCCGAACACCTCGGTGAACAGCGGGCATGGTCCTGCCACCAGTATTGGCGAGGAGCAGTTGAACAACCCTTATATCTGCTGACCCGGCACCATGGACGATTTTACACAACAAACGACAACAGAAACGAAGATGACATTCGAAGAGCTGGGGCTCTCTGCCCCCATCCTGGAAGCCGTGAAGGACTGCGGCTACGAGACCCCCACCCCCATTCAGCAGCAGGCCATCCCTGTCATCATGCAGGGTAAGGATGTCATTGGTGCATCCCAAACCGGCACCGGCAAATCTGCGGCTTTCGCCCTGCCCCTGCTCAACAGCATCACCCACACCGGCCAGCCCCAGGTGCTCGTGCTCGAACCCACCCGCGAACTGGCAGACCAGCTCGCAGAATCTTTCCGGACCTACGCTAAGCACACCGATATCAAGGTAGGCCTGCTCTACGGCGGCGTGGGCTACGGCGCCCAGACGGAGGAGCTCAAAAAGGGTGTGGATGTTGTGGTAGCCACCCCCGGTCGTCTGGTGGACCATTTCTACCGCGGCAACATGAAGTTCAAGGCCATCAAGGCCCTGGTGCTCGATGAAGTGGACCGCATGACTGATATGGGTTTCCTGCCTATCGTGCGCAAGATTGTGAACCTGTGCCCCTGGGAAGGCCGCCAGACTCTTTTCTTCTCAGCCACCATGCCGCAGATTCTGCAGGGTTTTGCCAAGTGGTGCCTGACCGACCCGGTGGAAATCGCCATTGCCCGCCGCGAGGTAGCCAGCACCATTTCCCACGCCTTCTACCCGGTGGGGCTCGACCAGCGCGATGAACTGCTCCTGGCCCTCATCAAGGCCACGGATTTCCAGAACCTCATGATTTTCACGCGCACCCGCAAGGAAGCCGACTCCGTGGGGACCATGCTGGCCAACGCCGGATGGAAAGATGAGGTCACCGTCATGCACTCCGATATCGGTCAGAAAGAACGCATGGCTGCGCTCAAAGGCTTCAAGGAGGATAAATTCCGCATCCTCGTGGCCACAGACGTGGCCGCCCGCGGTATTGATATCAACGGCGTGACCCACGTCATCAACTACCGCGTGCCCGAAAACCCGGAAGACTACGTGCACCGCATCGGTCGCACCGGCCGCGCCGAATCCACCGGCGATGCCTTCACCCTGCTCACCGCCGATGAGGTAGACTTTGCCAAGAGCGTGGAAATCTTCATCAACCGCAAGATTGCCCGTCGCAAGCTGGATGGTTTCGACTACGCCTACACCGCCCTGCTGGATGACGGACCCGTGCGCCCCATCCGCAAGCCGCGCCCCGCACCCAAGCGCCGCCGCCGCTAATCGCACTCCATGCGCGTTGTCAGCATAGACCCGGCTATACGCAACACAGGATTCGCCGTCATCGACGGCGATTTCCGTGCCCCGCGCGCGCTGGAATACGGCACCCTCTCCCTGCCCGCCAAGCTCAGCCAGAGCCAGTGTCTGCTGGCCATTCACGAGCATGTATGCGCCCTTATCGACAAATGGCAGCCCGATGAGCTGGCCATCGAGGGTATCATCTACGTGCAGAGCCACCGCACCGCCATCACCATGGGCTCTGCCCGCGGGGCAGTAGTGCTGGCTGCCGCCCGGCACGGGCTGCAGATTATGGAATACCCGCCCACCTGCGTCAAACTCGCCACAGTGGGCCGCGGCGGTGCCGGCAAGCAGCAGGTCGCCTTCATGATGCGCGCCCTGCTCTCCCTCACCGAAACTCCGGCACCCGATGCCGCCGATGCCCTCGCCATCGGCTACACTCACCTCGCCGCCGCCGATCCCATCCGCTCCCACCTCTTCAAAGAGCGCAAATATATTTAGTCCTCTCCCCCAGTCCGCTCCCTCAGGGAGCGGATTTCGTCTGCGGCATCGCCGCAGATTTCGTCCAGCTCCGCTGGATTTCGTCCTTGCCCGCCAGGGCAAGGATTTCGTTCACCATTTTATCATGGGCCAATCATTACCCACTGATTGGGATAAGGACACGCATTGCTCCATCGGAAACGATATCCGGACCTGCGGTCTGGACGAAATCTGCCTGCGGCAGACGAAATCGCCCTTGCGGGCGACGAAATCTTCGCCTCGCTCAGACGGGTGGCAAGAGACGCTAGCAGAAGAAGTTCCTATTACCGAAGAGGAGGCGCTTGACGTTATCCAGTGCGGCGTGGGCGGATTGCTCTGCCAGGCCTTTGCAGTAGCCGAGGCCTTGCATGAAGGTGAGGCCGGGGGGAAGCGGGAGGGCATGGCGATCCACGGCGGCATCGAGCAAGGCGGGGCCTTCCGCTGCCAGCCAGGCTTTGATGGCGGGTATGGCTTCATTCACCCGGGAGATACGCCAGGCCTGCAGTCCCATGGCCCGGGCCACAGCGGCAAAGTTCGTGCTCCGCAGGTGGGTGCCCACAGGATTGCGGATACCGGATTTCAACTGTTCCAGCGCGGCATAATCCAGCTCCGAATTGTTGTACACCAGAATCTTGACGGCAAGCCCCTCCTGCATGAGGGTAAGTAAATCACCCGCCAGCATGGAGATGCCGCCATCGCCACACAGGGCGATGACCTGCCGCCGGGGATATAGCGATTTGGCGCCAATGGCCATGGCCAGTGCGCAGCCCATGGAGCCGTAATTGAAGGAGCCGAGAATGCGTCGCGTGGCGATGGCCTGCAGATAACGCGCACACCAGATATCCGGTGTTCCGGAATCAACGGTGAAGATGGCATCCGGTTCCGCGTGGTCGCTGACCAGGCGGGTGAGCAGCTCCGGGCGCAGCGGGGCGTCCTCATCCACCACGCGCAGCGGCTGGCTGATGGCCGCGACCTCGCGCGCATGGTAAGTGAGCATGGAGCGCAGGAAATCATCTGGGCGGTGCAGGTTCACCAGCGGCAGCAGCGCACGGGCCACCTCACCGGCATCTGCCTGAATTCCCTGCAGCAGCGGCACCCGCCGTCCCAGGGCGGCGGCGTTGGTATCCACCTGAATCACCCTGCCCCGCCGCGGCAGGAAATCGCGGTAGGGGAAATCCGTCCCCCACATGACCAGCACGTCGCAATCCAGTACGGCATGCACGGCAGCACCCCAGCCCAGCAGGCCGGTCATGCCCACAGCATTGGGGTTATCTTTTTCCAGCAAATCCTTAGCTCTGAGCGTGTAGGCCACGGGTGCATGAAGCCGCTCGGCCAGAGCCACGATATCCCGCTCAGCCCCGGCACAGCCAATACCGCAGAGGAAGCTGACACGTGCCGCTCTATTCAGTAGCGCGGCCATGCGGCGCAGCTGCGGCTCTACCGCCCGCTGCACCGGTGGCACAGGCGGCAGTACCGGTGCCTCGGCGGCATCCTCCACGCCGGCCATAGCGGCCACATCTCCCGGAAGCACCAGCATACCGACACCCTTTCTGCCCCTGGCGGTGCGGATGGCCTCTGCCAGCACCATGGGCACCTGGCGGGGGCGGCTGGTCAGCTCACAATACGCCACGCATTCCCGGAAAAAGAAGGTGGGGTGCGTCTCATGCAGGTAGTGCGAACCAATCTGCAGCGTGGGCAGATGCGCCGCCAGAGCCAGCACGGGGGCGGCGCTCCGGCTGGCATCATACAAGCCGTTTATCAGGTGCATATTACCCGGGCCGGAGCTGCCGCAGCAGACGGCAAGCTCACCGCTGAGCTGCGCTTCTGCGCTGGCGGCAAAGGCGGCAGTTTCCTCATGGCGCACATGCACCCAGCGGATGCGTGAGTCGCGCTGCAGGGCCTCCATGAGCGGATGCAGCGAATCCCCCGCCATGCCATAGATACGGCGCACACCGGCCGCAGCCAGCATCTCCACCACCTGGTCTGAAACTGTCTTCTGCATGGGTGCCATTCTCAGCCACCATGCAGAAAATAGCAAGCTAACTCTCTAGCTATTAGCGGAATCAAGGTCAACCTGACCACCGCCGATACGGCCATTCCAATTGCGCTTCAGGCGTTCCCGGCGGACCTCCTCCTCGCGTGCCCTGGCAGCCTCCTTTCGCGCAGCAAGGTTACGCACCTCAGTTCGCAGAAAGCAGGACAAGACACGCACACCCGTGGGGGTGGCAAGCCTGACCCGGTACTCTTTGAGCAAGCCACGCTGCACGTAACGCGATAACGAACTGCGCGCAACCAACAGAATGTAACAGGCTTCACTCGCCGAGCACAATTTATCCGGCTGCTTGCGGACGAACGGTATGCGCTTGGCCAACACGCGCTCCACCACCCGGCGATCCCAATACATGCAAGCTCCTCCGCCCGGACGGGCTACCAACCGATATTCCGAGTTGTGGCGATTGAGCAGCGCGCGGGTTGCCCGGATGGAGATACCTAGCATTTCGGAGGCCTCCCGCGTGCTGATTCCCCATTCTGGTGGTCGCGCATGGGGCTTGCCACTGCGCTGGTCTATTCCCTTGCGCCCGGTTAACACCGATTCCGGGTACGTCACCCCGGGCATATCTATCAGGCGTGCACCGCCTACTCCTCTCAGTGTACGGGGCAGGCAACGAGGACTCAACATATGCATCCCCCTTCCCACCCAGCGTGCAATTCATCATAGTTGTTGGGCATCTTTTCACTTTTTTGCTGGAATAAAAAGTGCGAAGAATGTATCTCCCTGTTAGCCCGCAAGCAACCCATTTTCGAGCGCATGCGCAAGCGGTTAACAAGCAAATGCCCGCACGCACAGCTCGCGTGCTACCGGAACACACCGCAGGGGTTCGGGAATAAAAAAAGCTCATACCCTGAGCATGAGCCCGGTATCACGGAATCCAGGAAAAAGGAAATAGCCCTGCAAATTGGAGTTTGGCGAGCTGGAACAGCTCGTTGTTGCTGCGGTGTAAACGCAGCAATTTAGACCACTTTTAAGTGGATTTAGATGCCTCGTAAGAGGCAATTTCATCTGCCAAAGGCAGATTTCGATGCAGCTCATCAAGAGCTG
>JBGUSR010000019.1:0-2025 GCA_045132635.1 Akkermansia sp. | reverse complement strand
TGCGGGCCTATGGCCCGCAGGAACTTATTTCACCTGCATTGCAGCTCTTGATGAGCTGCATCGAAATCTGCCCTTGGCAGATGAAATTGCCTCTTACGAGGCATCTAAATCCACTTAAAAGTGGTCTAAATTGCTGCGTTTACATCGCTGCAACGACGAGCTGTTCCAGCCCGCCAAACTCCCATTTAGCTGTTACAAGTGTTCATTCGTCAATTGGGCGTATGCGTGAGCGGGAACAACAGGGAGACGATGAAAATATCCGCTGCCAGGATGAGGATATCCATGGGCAGGCCCACGCGCAGGAAATCGGCAAATCGGTAGCCGCCGGGGCCGTAGATGAGCATGTGGCGAGGGGAGCCGATGGGCGTGGCGAAGCAGCAGGAAACGGCTATCATCAGCGCCACACAGAAACTCAGCGGGTCTGCCCCCACGGCCTGGGCGCTGCGGAAGGCAATGGGGAAGAAAATGGCCGCCGCCGCAGCGTTGCCGATGAATTCGGTGCAGAAAAGGGCCACCGCACACACCGCCGCCATGACCACCAGTGGGTTCGTGCCGCAGAAACCCAGCAGCAGGGCCGCGATATCTGCCGCCACGCCGGTCTTATCCATGGCGGTGCCCAGGCAGATTGAGCCGGCAAAGACCATCAGCACGTTCCAGTTGATGCTCTCGTGCGCCTGCTGCACGGTGCAGCACCGGCATATC
Source organism: Akkermansia sp. (assembly GCA_045132635.1). Classification (GTDB taxonomy): domain Bacteria; phylum Verrucomicrobiota; class Verrucomicrobiia; order Verrucomicrobiales; family Akkermansiaceae; genus Akkermansia. The sequence goes on along the minus strand of JBGUSR010000019.1, from coordinate 1,323 downwards.
AGGGTGATGGCCGCTGCCAGAAAGGCAGATTGCAGCAGCGTGAGCGCCCCGGTGGTGGTGAGCAGCATCATGCCTAGCATCGTGGCCCCGGCCACCCCGGTGCGCCACCCGACGGCGGATTTCCGGCGGCGGGGCACATAGTGCACGTCCTTGCCCAGCTCCGGAGGAATAGGGTTATCGGTCTCCAGCAGCAGGGTATCGCCCGCCAGCAGGGGTACCTGTCCCGGTTCTGTCTCCAGCTGCTCGCCGCGGCGCAGCACGCCCACCAGGCGCATGCGGTGCCGGGCCTCCAGCCCGGTGTCGGCAAAGCGCTTGCCGATGAGCCGGCTGCCTATCATCACATAGGCCGTGTGGCGGTGCTGGTTTCCGCTGGCGGAGCCGAATACCCGGCGCGAGGGGCGCCGCTCCGGCAGCCAGCGCTGCAGCACCTGCATGCTCACCAGCCCCACCGCCAGGCAGAAGAGACCGGCCAGCGTAGGGGTGAAAATGCTCAGACTTATGCCGGTTTCCTGGGTATACAGGCCGGAGATGATGAGATTCGGCGCGCTGCCGATGAGGGTGCACACGCCGCCCAGCCCCGCAGCATAGCTCAGCGGAATCAGCAGGCGCGAGGGCGCCACCCCCAGCCGCCGGGACCACAGCCTGACCACATGGATAAAGAGGGTGGTCACCGTGGTATTGCCCAGAATGGAAGCCATCCCGGCCACCGGCAGCATCAGCCGCACCAGTGCCTGGCGATACGCCGTCGGGCGCCCCAGCACATGCTTTTCCACCCAGTGCAGCACCCCGGTGTGCACCAGACCGGCCACCACCACAAAAAGCAGCGCCACTACGATGACCGATGCCGAGCTGAACCCCGCCAGTGCCTCCCGGGCATCCAGCACACCGCTGACCAGCAGCACCGCCATGCCGCCCAGAAACACCAGCTCCGCCTGCAGACGCGTGAACAACAACAGCGCAAAGATTCCCACCGCCGTCAGCAGTGTAATCCAGGCATGCATGCTCAGCCCCGTCTGCACCAGTTCGTCCATAGGCATTGTCCCTTATCCCATATGATACCCGCATCCCCGGGCAGATGTCAATACAATTGGTTTCATCTCCTCACGTGGGGGCTGAAACACTGCCCGGCGGAAGCCGGGCAATTTAGACCGGTGATAACCGGATTTAGACCGTCACGATAGTGCGGGTTTCATTGCGGGCCTCTGCCCGCAATTTCACTGCAGGGCATTCTGCCCTGCAATGTAAGTTGTTTAGAGATAGTGCGGGCCTATGGCCCGCAGGAACTTATTTCACCTGCATTGCAGCTCTTGATGAGCTGCATCG
>JBGUSR010000018.1:0-1560 GCA_045132635.1 Akkermansia sp. | reverse complement strand
AAGTTGCAGAAGGACAGATAGATGCCCTGGATGAAGGGCCACACAAAGCCGATACAGAATGCCGCAAAAGTAGGAAGGATAAAAAGAGGCGCATACTTCTTAATGGGCCGCTGTACCAGGTTTATTTCTTTTTTTGACTTGGCCAAACAGATCTCCCTTTCTTTATATAGTATGGGGGAACAGATTCAAAGACAGGGGCGGGTTCAGCCCGCCCCTGTAGGGTTACAACGGAATGTTATCAGCCGTTGGCCATGGTGTACTCAATTGCCCAGCCGTCAACGAAAGCAGAGAAAACATCTGCCCAGTTGGCATCGGAGGGATCAACAGAATACTTGGTCAGAGCGGTGACGACGGTTGCACGCCATGCATCCACGTTAGGAGTATGGTTGAAGGCCCAGGTAACGGTGTACTTGCCGTCAGCAACCATCTGGTTGGCGTTAGCGCAGAACACATTCTCAGGAGTCTTGGCAGCCTTGAAGGGAACAGCGCCGAACTCGTCAGCCAGCATCTGAGTACCGGCATCGGAGGTCACAACCCAGTAAATGAAGTCCAGGGTAGCCTGGATGTCGGCTTCGGAAGCCTTTGCATTGACTGCCCAGCAGTTCTCAGTACCGGAGCACAGACCTGCCTGCTCTTCACCCTCAACACCGCAGTAGATGGGGATCATAGCCAGGTTGGTCATGCCAGCCTCGGTCAGGCCAGCGTACTCCCAGGAGCCCTGCTGATGGAAGACAGCCTTGCCCTCGGTGAACAGAGCCTTGCTCTCGTCACCGGTAGAAGTAGCCAGAGTGGCAACGTCAGCGGAGGAGTCGGTAATGTACAGATCCCAGATAGCACGGAAGTTATCCAGGTAAGCGCCGGTGATTTCAGCGGGCTGAGTGGTCACGCCGTCATCACGGAACTCATAGAACAGGGGCATATTGGCCAGGTGGCCGGAGAAACGCCAGGAGGAGGAAGAATCCAGACCGGCAGAGGAGAAGGCATCGAAGCCCAACTCTGCAGCACGTGCATGGATGTCATCTGCAACAGCCTTCAGGGTCTCAAAGTTGGTGATATCAGCCAGCTCGTAACCGGCAGCGTTCAGCAGGTCAACGTTGACGATGATGCCGTAGGACTCATAGCAGTAGCCAACAGCCTTCAGCGCGCCGTTCTCGTCGTACAGGTTAAAGTCGTTGGTAGCCAGCTCGTTGGCAAAAGCAGTGCCGGTCAGGTCCAGAGTGTAGTCAGCCCAGTCCTTCAGGCTCTGTGCGTTGCCGCAGTTGAACAGAGTGGGAGCAGTGTCCTTTGCCATCTCAGCATTCAGAGTGTCAGCGTAGTTGCCGCCTGCAGCGGTAACGACCTTGACTTCCACGCCGGTCTCAGCAGTGTAGGCAGCAGCCAGCTTCTGCCAGGCAGCGTCAGCTTCGGGCTTAAAGTTCAGATAGTAGACAGAGCCGGTTTCGGTGGAAACAGCAGCTTCGCCTTCTGCTGCAGGTGCCTCGGTCTCAGCAGGCTTCTCTTCAGCGCCGCCGCAGGCAACCAGAGACACTGCCATAGTCAGAACCAGCAGCAGAGCAATGA
>JBGUSR010000017.1:0-81924 GCA_045132635.1 Akkermansia sp. | reverse complement strand
GGAGACGGAAGGCTATGGCTTAATATATTAGCCGCGATTTCTGCCACCCGCTCACTTCGTTCGGGGTTCGTTTTGTTTGCTTAGTCAACCCAGGGTTCCGCCGCTGACGCGGCTGCACCCTGGGCTACCAGCTGGCGCCCTTACGGGCTCAATGTTCCGCTCGCTGACGCGAGCCCGCTGCCCGACAAACTTCAATTTGGCGGGCGGCATGGATTCATCAGAAGTTTTCTGATGAATAGCGGGTCTGGAAGTCAGAATTTTTCCCACTATTCACTATTCATTATTCACTATTCACTCCAGCTGTGCTACAATCTCCCTGTTCCTGCCATGTTTGACCTTGTTCTCAATTCATTCTTTGCATCCATTCCGGTATTCATCTTCTTCGGAATCGGTTTCTGGCTGCGGTATAAGAAAGCCATTGCACCGGAGCACGACAGCGTGATTCTGCAGCTGGCTATGGATGTGGGCTACCCCTGCCTGATTTTCCACAGCATCATGAAATACATGGTGGTGGAGGCGAATCCGGTGATGAGCACCTTCGGATTCTCCCTGCAGGGGATTCTCTGCGGTTTTCTGGAGCTGCTGGTCGGCGTGCTGGCGGCCTATGCCGTGGCCTGGGTGCTGCGCCTGAAGATTGGCACGGGGCTGCGCACCTTCACGCTCACGGCAGGCGTGCAGAACTATGTGTTCTTTGTGGTGCCCATCATCCAGATGCTCTTTTCCGCCCCCGGTGACCCCACGCTGGGCGTGCTCTTCATCCACAATATGGGCTGTGAAATCTTTATCTGGAGCCTGGGGGTTATCCTCATGTGCGGCGGGGTGAAGGACTTGCGCATCGGTATGCTGCTGCGTGGCCCGCTGCTGGCTGTGGTGGTCTCCCTCATCATTGCCTGGGTGGGGCTGGGAGAGTATGTGGCGCTGCCGCCCATCATGAAGGCTGCAGAAATGGTAGGGGCGGTCTCCACCCCCATCTGCCTCATTATTTTCGGATGCTCGCTCTATGACCTGACCCGCAACTTCGTGTGGCAGCCGCGTATGCTGGCCGCGGGCGTCATCACGCGCCTCATGATTGCCCCGGCGCTCATCCTGCTGCTTGCCTGGGTGTTGCCGGTGGACCCGCTGCTGAAGCGTATCATGGTGATTCAGAGCGCCATTCCCAGCGCGGTGATTCCCGTGATTCTGGCCAAGCGATTCGGCGGCCGCCCGGATGTGGGGGCCCAGGTGCTGCTGGCCACCACGCTGTGCTCCTTTGTGACCCTGCCGTTCTGGCTGGCCATGGGCAGCAAATATGTGGTGCCGCTGCTCAGTACAGCTCCGTGAGTGGCACGCATCGGAGCACGGGACTTTAGTCCCGTAACCATAACCGGGGAGGGACTGAAGTCCCTCCGCCCCGATCAGGGGGAGCATTACCGCAGCATCAATCGGTCCCTGTCCAGCCCGGTGAGTGTTTCGAGCCGGGAAATGAGGTGGCGGATAACGGCCACGAGTGTGACCAGCAGGGGGACACCGATGACCAGATAGCCCCACCAGGTCATGCGGCCCACGGCGTAGTTATATTCCAGCGCCTGCTGGGCGGCGGGAGCATCAAGCACGGGCAGCAGGAAGCAGAGGGAAAGAATGAAATTGCCCACGGCAGAAACCACTAGAGAGAGCCCGAGGAACAGGCTGGAGCGCCAGAGCAGGGCATCGTAAGCCGTCTGCTGGTTCTTTTCGGCCACCTGCTTTTCGATGGTGGGGATATCGAAGAGTGAATCGGAATAAAGCAGCACGCGCAGAAGGGAATCCTGGCGCTTGGCGGTGACCATGACCGCCCCGCAGAGCAGCAGGGGAATGGCGGCCTCCTTGGCGGCATACCACCACGGGGTGTCCGGGCGGATGGCTTCGCCGCCGCCGGTGTTGGCATAAATAGTGACCACGCCGGTGAGAATCGTACCCAGCAGCCCGAAAAGCGTGAGCGGCTCTACCTTGCGGCTCTGCACAAAGGTCCACGCCCCGAAACCCAGCGGCAGCGCCAGCGCCACGCACATGGCCGCCGTGGTGCCCAGCTGCCAGAACTCCGGGCCGGAGACCGAGCAGTGGTCCAGCACCATGACCGGTGCCAGCACGCTCAGCAGGATATTCAGCAGGCTTTGCGTTCCCTTGTCCATGCTACTTCATGGAGGCAATGGCGGCTGCCATATCGGGAGCCTTGAAGGTGGAAGAACCGGCTACGAGGCAATCGGCACCGGCCTCAGCGCAGAGCGGAGCCTGGGTGGCACCGATGCCGCCATCCATCTGGATGATGAAGTTGAGCCCCTGTTCCTTGCGGGCGGCATCCAGCACGCGCACCTTGTCCAGCACTTCTCCCATGAAGCTCTGGCCGCCGAAACCCGGCACCACGCTCATGACCAGCACCATATCCAGCTCACCGATATAGGGCAGCACCTTTTCCACCGGGGTGGCGGGGTTCACGGCAAGACCCGCGTGAATACCCGCGGCGCGGATGGCTGCCAGGGTGGCGTGCAGGTCTACAGCGCCCTCGCGCTCCACGTGGATGGTAATCATGTTCATGCCGGCTTTCACGAAGCGGGGCAGGTAGTGGTCCGGGGCATCAATCATGAGGTGCGCATCCAGGTAGGCATCTGCCGGCACGGCAGAGCGGATGGCGGCGCAGATATCCGGGCCGAAGGAAATGTTGTCCACAAAGGAACCGTCCATCACATCCAGGTGCAGCCAGTCTGCCCCGGCTTCAAGGGCGCGGTTGGCTTCTTCACCGATGCGGCGGAAATCACAGGCAAGCATGGAAGGGGCAATCAGCATGCCCCTATATTAGTGCCTTGCAGCTGATAAGGCAAGGAAAAACCGCCTGAGAGGGGGCTCTCAGGCGGTTGGGTTAACAGAAAATAGTCACGAGTCTCAGCTGGCGGGGTATTCCACCGGCTCCAGCTTACCGCGATTGATAAGCTGCATGATGTCCTCGCCGGGCTGCTGCACAGCAGGCTGCTGGGGCAGGGGCTTGGAGGTGAACACGGGGAAGTCAGCCTCCTCCTTGATGTTGCCACCCGTGGCCAGGGAGAAGTAACCGCGCTTCGGGTCGATGCGGCAGTTGATTTCCTTGAGCGGGTTGCCATCGCGGGTGAAGCGGAACTCCGTGGCGGCGCTCCACTCCTTGCCGTCCCAGCGCAGGGCGGGGCCGAAGGTGGCGCGGCGTTCAAAGCCCTTGGAGACCACGTCGCGCTTGAAGTCCTCCACGAAACCGCAGCCGCCGCCGAGACCACGGCTCAGCGCCTGAATGCGCCAGCAGCTCATCAGCGTCCACTTGTTCTCTGCGGGGTCAAAGATGTAGCCGGCAATCTGACGGAAATCGGGGCCGTCCTCATGCTCCACCACCAGGGTCTTGATGACATCGCCTTCCTTCCAGGGAAAGGGGCGCATGGAGTTGCCGCCGGTGCCTTCACCACCGAAGCGGCGGTGGGTCACCTTCTCGCCCTTCTGGATAAGCTTGGCGCGTTCTTCCTCGGGGGCAGCGTGGGGATTATCGCCGGAGTCCTTGGCATCCCAGATGGAGAAGATAGCTACGCGCACCGGGTTGCCGTTCTCGTCCTTGTGGCCGAGTTCCTGCACGCCGATGTAGCCGCAGCCGAAATTGTTGCAGGCAAAATAGGTACCGGGGGCGCTCTTTTCAATCACGGCCTCCTGGTAGGCAGCCGTGTGCTTGGGAATAGCGGGGCCGTAGCCCAGGTGCACGGAAGCGCACTGGCGCTTTGCCATGTTTTCCGGCAGCCAGTAGTCCGAATAGCGGTCAGCCTGGGCCTCCTGCATGCAGCAGGTGGCAAGCGTCACCAGGCCCGTCATCAGGGTGTAGATGCGTTTCATCGCCTGTTATTATAACTGATTTTCCGCTATTTTCAAGTCTAAAGCGGTGTGGATTAGCATTGACTCCCCGGGCGTTTCGCGGTAAACTCGCCGCCGTCATGACTTCTACAGCTGATTATAAGGTGGCCGATATTGCCCTGAAGGATTGGGGACGCAAGGAAATTGCCGTGTCGGAATACGAGATGCCGGGCCTCATGGCCTGCCGCGAGAAATACGGCGAGCAGAAGCCGCTGGCCGGGGTGCGTATCACCGGTTCGCTGCACATGACGATTCAGACCGCTGTGCTCATCGAGACGCTGGTTGCCCTGGGGGCTGAGGTGCGCTGGGCCAGCTGCAACATTTTCTCCACTCAGGACCACGCTGCCGCAGCCATTGCTGCCACAGGTGTGCCGGTGTTCGCCTGGAAGGGCGAGACGCTTACGGAATACTGGGATTGCACCTGGGCAGCCCTGAGCCACCGCGATGGTCTGGGCCCGCAGCTGGTGGTGGACGACGGCGGCGATGTGACGCTGCTGCTGCACCGCGGTTATGAGATGGAAGAGGGTTCTGACTGGGTGAACACCCCTTCCGACAGCGAGGAAGAGGGCGTTATCAAGGCTCTGCTGAAGCGCATTGCCGCCGAGCAGCCCGGCGTGTTCCACCGCTGGATGCCCGAGTGGAAGGGTGTTTCCGAGGAAACGACCACCGGTGTGCACCGCCTTTACCAGATGGAGCGCGAGGGCCGTCTGCTGGTGCCCGCCATCAATGTGAACGACTCCGTGACTAAGAGCAAGTTTGATAACCTTTACGGCTGCCGCGAAAGCCTGACGGACGGTATCAAGCGCGCCACGGATGTGATGATTGCCGGTAAGGTGGCCGTTATCTGCGGCTATGGCGATGTGGGCAAGGGCTGCGCCCAGGCTCTGCGCGGGCTGGGTGCCCAGGTGATTGTGACCGAGGTGGATCCCATCTGCGCCCTGCAGGCGGCCATGGAGGGTTACCGCGTGCTGACGGTGGAGGATACCCTCGGCATGGCCGACATTTACGTGACCACCACGGGTAACTGCGATATCATCACCCTGGAGCACATGGAGAAGATTAAGGACCAGGCTATCGTTTGCAACATCGGCCATTTCGACAACGAGATTCAGGTGGCCCGCCTGCAGGCCTACCCCGGCATTGTGTGCACGAACATCAAGCCGCAGGTGGACAAGTACACCTTCCCGGATGGTCACAGCCTCTACCTGCTGGCCGAAGGACGCCTGGTGAACCTGGGCTGCGCCACGGGCCACGCTTCCTTCGTGATGAGCAACAGCTTCACCAACCAGGTGCTGGCTCAGATTGCCCTGTGGCAGGACCGCGAAACCGCCAAGCCTTCCGTAACCGTGCTTCCCAAGAAGCTGGATGAAGAGGTGGCCCGCCTGCACCTGGCCAAGCTCGGTGTGCGCCTTACCACCCTCACCCAGAAGCAGGCCGATTACATCGGCGTGCCGGTCGAGGGACCGTATAAGGCTGAAGCATACAGATATTAAAGTACGAGGGACGAAGTCCGAAGTACGAAGTAAAGTTGAAATATGAGCACACTGCAGGCGGAGCTGGATTGGTTATATTCCACGCAGGCTTTCGGTATCAAGCTGGGGCTGGAGGGGGTGACGCGTCTGCTTTCGGCCTGTGGTGTGCTGCATCCCCGCGCGCAGGTCATTCATGTGGCCGGCACGAATGGCAAGGGAAGCACCTGCGCTTTCTGCGAGAGCGTGGCTCGCGCTGCCGGGTACAAGACCGGTTTGTTCACCTCGCCGCATCTGGTGGAGTTCAGTGAGCGCATTCGTGTGAACGGGGTGAATATTCCGGATGCGGATGCCGCGCGGCTTATCAACAAGGTGCGCTCCATTGTGCAGGATTGGGACCCGTGCCCGACCTTCTTCGAGCTGGTGCTGGCGGTGGCCATGATCTGGTTTGCTGAGCAGGAGGTGGAGCTCATTGTGCTGGAAACCGGCATGGGCGGCCGCCTGGATGCCACCAACGCCGTGCCCAAGGATGTGGCGGTGCTCACTCCCATCGGCCTGGATCACACCCAGTATCTGGGCGAGACGCTCTACGAGGTGGCGGGCGAAAAGGCTGCCATTCTTTCCTGGCACCGCCCGGCTGTCTCCGCACCGCAGGAGCCGGAGGCTATGCGGGCGATTCATGAGTCTGCGCAGCGCATGGATACTTATTGCCGCGTAATCAGCGGCGAATGCGACCAGCCGCTGGGGCTGAAGGGCGTACACCAGCGGCGCAATGCTGCGCTGGCTCTGGCGGCGCTGCGGGCGCTGCCGCATTTCCTCTGCAGCGCAGAGGAGGAAGCCCGCGGGCTGGCCGAAGTGCGTTGGCCCGGGCGTTTTGAGGAAGTGCAGCCCGGTGTCATCATGGATGGCGCGCACAATCCGCACGCCATGCACGTGCTTACCCGCACCTGGAGAGAGACCTTCGGCGAGCAGAAGGCTCGCTGCATCTATGCCGGCTCGGCAGACAAGGCGCTGGATGAAGTGCTGGAGCTGCTTTCTCCCATTGTAGGCGAGTGGGTGCTGCCCCCCGTGCAATCCCCCCGCATTCTTTCCCCTGTTGAGATGGCAGCCAAGGTGCAGGCAGTCTCCGCAGCCCCCATCACCACCCCCGCCACGTTGGCCGAGTGTATGGCAGATATGTCCGCCGGTACCCTCATCTGCGGCTCCTTCTTCCTCCTCGGCGAGGCGAAGGCCATCCTCCGCAGTACCGATTATCGCACTACGGTGCAGTGAGGCATGCGAACTATATGTAGAAAAAAGAGCCGGCCTGAACTCAGACCGGCTCTTTTTTGAATACATACACTTCCATCAAGGAAGAATGGAAGACCTGTTACCCACCTGATGGGGGCGAAGTGGTAACACGGGTACCAAATCCTCTTCTTCCTCCTTTATCTGTTTCTTAGGCTTGGGAGTTACTTTCTTAGGCTGTGCTTTTGGAGCCGGTGCCACAACAGGTGCCGGTGCCATAATGGGAGCCGGAGTTACAACAACTGATGCAGGAATGCTCTGCTGGCAGGCAGCAAGCAAAATGCAGCCCAGCATGCAGCACGATGCTTTTAAACGATATGTGTTCATCTGATTTTTAAGTGAGGTCAGGTTGATAACTTCTTAAGCATTTCGGTCAGTTTCGCGGATAATGCCCTATCGCATTCTTCCTTCAGACCATTTTTCATGGCAGATGCACACTCTTCCTGACGCCAGACAACACCAGCGCGCTGGATGCTGACTCGCTCCATGGCAGCGACTCCACCCGTAGCGACATCAACCAGTCTGATGGTGAGTTCGACATCAAGATTAAATGTGTATTTCGTGCGCCTTGCTACCTTGAACTCCTGAGCCTGGACGGACTCAATGCCCTTCTCCATGATGACATCAAAGACGTAATCTGCTGCCTTCATGCTGCCGCTCTTATTTGTCTCGGTGCGGGCTGTACGCGAGCTGCTGGCCAGGCGGCGTTCAGACTCTGCAATCCCGGATTCCCGGTCCAGAACAACGAAGCGTGAATCCTGGGAGATGATGTCAATGATGCTCTTTTCCACACTGCTTGCAACATCTGCTGCAGTAGTCTGGCTCAGGCTGCCCTTAGCAAATGCCATGTTCAGATGTGTATCAGAAGGTATGGCAATGCCGATTCTGTCCTTGAACATGTCGCTTGCCGGCGGCTTCACCTGAGCCTTGATTTTGATGGTGAATGTGCCGTCGTCGTTCTTGACATCCTCCAGAACCGTGTATGAGAGCAATATGCCTTCATACATGGTAGCACCTAGTTCGGCAGAGTTTCCTCGTGCTGAAATAACGGCTTTCAGTACATTGGCTCCGCATACCTGGGATACCGCTTGTGAGCAGGCATCAGATATAGCGGCAGAGTGGTCATTACCGTATCCAATCGCAATGGCTTCCTTGACGTCCTGTGATGTAGAACGAAGTTCCACCGTTTGCTCGGGGTTACCTGCGGTGCTTGTGTCCGTGCTTTTTTCTTCGCCGCAGGACACAAGCATAGCACTTGCGAGCAAAGCACTGATGAGAGAGGTCGGTTTCATCGTACTTGCAAGGTGAGTTGAGAATCAGGGCTTGATGATGTTCTTAGCCTTCATTTTGGCAAGCATCTCATCAACGGCAATAGGAGTCAGGCTGGCAAGAGCGCGCTTCTTAGCCTGAAGCTGGTCGGGAGCTTTACCCTTAATGGTCTGGGGCTGCAGAGTGGCCACCATGCGGGGCAGGCGCTTGGTCAGCTGGTAGACTTTACCAGTCATGGTAGCATCTACCACCCACATGCCGGTCATGCTGTCCTTATGGGGAGTGCCGAGATCCAGCGTACCTACAATCATGTAGGTGATGGACGGGTCTTCTTCCTTAATGGCCTTTACCACCTCGCGCCAAACGGCTGCGGGTACTACATCACCTTTACCGAAAGCATCATCGAGCACGGCAGAGACATCGAACATGGCACCGTCTACGATGTTCTCAAAGCCCTTGTCGAGCATGCGGGCGCTCAGCGCTGCACCAAATTCCTCGCGGGAGGGACCATCGAGCTCGTATGCAACGGTATCAGACTTGATGATGCTGGAGGTAGAGGAAACGGAAGACTTCTTTTCCGTGCGTGCTTCTGTGGCGGCGAGAGCGGAATCCGTTGCTGTTTCTGCCACCGTGGTTTCGGCACTTGCGCTGCTTGTGCTGCTGGCTTTTACCTCAGCCCCATGCTGTTCTACGGAAACAACGTTGCGAGCGGTGAAGAATACTGCTACCTGAGTGTCATCCAGACTCACTGTCTTTTTGACGGCTCCCTGGTTCATCAGGGTGTCCTTCATGGCATCTTCATCGATGAGACCGGAGACCGTCACCTCGATGCTGTGTGTGGCCTTGTTATCCTTGCTCTTGTTTTCGATATCGCGAGCCAGGTCTATGAGCTGCTTGTAGATATTCGGCTTGCGTTCCTCGTACAGCTGGCGGATGGCACTGGGCTGTGAGGACATCATGGCATCCAGACCATTGCGAACGGCTTCCTGCTGAGCTTGCTCAGCTGCGGTCTGGCGGGTTGCTTTAATCTTGGGCTGGTATTCGACGCTGGCTTTACCCAGAATGGGGAGATCTGCGGCACCAGCAAGACCGGTGATGAGCAGAAGTACGCCACATTTAATCAGTGATTTCATGTTGCTAATCATATTGTTATTTGGTTGAACAGGTGAATAGAATGGATTTCGTTTCCTTTTGCTTCGTGAGCTTCTTGGCGGCTTCAAGCAGCATTTTGTAGGTAGCTGCCTGATAATAAATCCAAGGTGTGCCCAGTTTGGCATCGTGTGTGTACATAGCCTGTACGGAATCTACGTACTTGGAGGTATGGATTGTTTTTTTGTTGTCCTTGATGGTGAGTCGACAAGCTGCAGCGAATGCAAGGTGCCGCTGATACTTTTTCTTGGCAAGAACCTGGGTCTGATAACCGGGGATGACTACGTCAATGGTGTAGTCCGGCTTTTTCAGCACGAATGAGCGGGTTCCATCGGCTGTGACTTTAGGGGCCGTGGCATCATCCTCTGCAGTCCTAACATCGAGCTGTGCCACATCGTCTACCTGTTCGCGCATGGAGTAGTACAGCAGCTCGTTACCACCCGAATAGGGTAACACCGGAATGCCTGCAGCCTCGTAGAATGCTGAGCAGATATACGATGAGTAGTAAGTCATGATGGAGGATTTCAGATTCTCTGGCACGACTTCCATTGCTTTGTCATGTAAGACGAGCTCACCGATGCCGATGGTTTTCGGAGCTTTGCTCAAGTCAAACTCCGTGCGAGCGGTCTTCATGAACATCTCGCAGATTTTTTCTTCGTACAGCTTTTTGAGCAGTGCTTGTTTACGCTCCTCAGAGGGAACCTCATCGCATGCGTCCGCAATCTGTGCTCGCATGGGAAGAATGGCAACGATTCTGCGGTCATTGAAATTACACAGGACCATATCGAAGCCGATTTCTGCAAGAATCTTGCTGATGGTCTTTTTGCCAAGAGGCAGACGCTGCACTTCTACATGCTCGTAGTTGAGAGCACAGGCCATTACAAGCGCATCGCCTTGCGTTGCCAGCATGGTTTCATCGCCCTCTCCAAGGTAATCAAGAATGCGTTTCCCGCCTGCTTGTTTTTCTTTCTGCATGGCGGTATACAGCATTCTGGTCAGGTCAGAGTGCTGAGGCTGCACGGATGCTGAATCTGCAGCCTGTTCCCGCCGGTCGCCGTAATGGCGACCGACGGGGAACTGCTTGGCTACAGCTTGCTCATCCTGGGTCTGGTAGAACCACACTCCTGCAAATCGCATGGTGCTTTCTGCGGCTTCCACGAGGGAAACTGCGATTGACAGAAATGCCAAAAGGTATGCAGTGTAGCGTTTCATCAGATGCGGTTTTTAGAACGCTCCGAAGGAATCAAGGGAAATGGAGCCGGTGAGCTTCTCAGCCGCCTTTGCGGCCACTTCCTTAATGCTGCCCACTTCCTTCGTCTTCAGCGTAATGTTACTCTTGGCGGCGTGCTCTTCCCACATGGTGCGAACTTCGTTCTGCTGATCAAATTCTTCGGGCAGACCGGTCAGGAAGAAGAGAATCGGGCGGAACTGTACGGCGAGCATGGCTTTATCCAGCGCAGAGGCGCTGCTCATGCCCTTGACCAAGGCGGTCGTGTGTACTGCTGCGGTGGCGGCCAGCTTGAGTTCCATAATCTGGGATTCCTGAAGCAGAGAGTGGCTTTCCACAATCTTAGCTTCTGCTGCGGCCTGGTGCTGCATGCTCTGGGCAATGTACATATCGCCCTTCTTATTGGTGGCAGCAATATCTTTATTGGTCTTGCTGGTGGCCTTGGACAATTCGCTGTAGCCTTCGGCTACCATGGCATCAATTGCGGCGGTTTCTTCCTTGGCCTTGTTGATGACATCCATGTCCTGAGCATTGGTGATGTTCTGAATCTGAGCCTGCAGCAGCTTCTGCTTCTCCTTACCGTTGGCGGCAATCTTAGTGGCCAGCTTGTAGGTGTCACCAGCTTTTTCGTTGGCGGCAATGGCTTCAGCATCAAGTACCAATGCGTCAACGGCGGCCAGGCGAGAACGGAGAATCAGCTTGGCAGACTGGCCGTAGGTGTCCATCATTCCTTCCTGGGCTTTTGCTACAATGTTCAGTCCCGGATATTGAGACATATCGATGCTGCGCACGGAGGATACGGCCTGGCTTACGAGAGAGCAGGAGGTCAACTGAGTGCTCATACCAAGAATGCCAAGGGCAGAAATGGCGGTGATAGTAATGTTCTTCATGATGATAATTACGTTTGTGTTAACGAGAATTCCGGTCGTGGTATTCTCTTGTCTTGACTCTACGCTTTTGAAATCCGTAGCTTTTAATTTAAATGAATAATACTGTAAATGATTTGCATCATTCCCTGTGGATTCATATATTTCGACATGGAACGATGTACCGAGCTGTTGAATATTCTGTCTTCATAACAACTTTCATGCTTGACTTACGGATTTCAAAAGCGGCAAGCTATGAACAAAGAAATGACTCAATCAGAAATGGCGGCATTGGCAGTGTTGAAAAGTGCCGGGGAGGATATAGTAGAGGTGGCGTTCCTTGCTAAAGAAGCAATGGATGCAGGGAGGGGTAAACTAAAACGAGCAAGAAGGTGTATTGCAGCTGGGGTGGAGGAATTGAAAAAGCAAGAGCGCACGGTAAGCTTCGAAAAGGCGGTGGAGGCTGCGTTGGAGGCGCGGCGGGACAGGCGGGCGCGGACGGTGTATGATTTCCGATATTTCACGCGGAGGTTCATGAAGCGATGCCCGGGATTGGCACGGCGGAAAATTCGGGCAATTTCAGCGCAGGATTGTGCGTTGTATATTGAAATGGCTTTTGATACTCCGCGGCAGAGGCAGAAGGCGCGGTTGATTCTCAGCGGGGTGTTTGGTACAGCGCTGAAGCGGGGTTGGTGTAACGATAATCCGGTGGCCAGGGTAGAGGTGCCTCGGGTGGTGGAGAAGCCCGTGCCTATTCTTGTTCAGCAGGAGATTCAGGCTTTGCAGCAGACTGCCGCGAGTTACAGAGGTGGCAGCTGTGCGGCAGCGGTGGGGATGATGCTGTATGCCGGCATTCGTCCACACGAGGTGGCAAGACTAAGATGGGCAGAGGTGGATTTGCAGGAGCGAGCCATCTATATATTACCAAGACACAGCAAGACCGGAGGCGCGCGCCGGGTAACAATTCACAAACCATTATTGAAAATTCTGCGAAATCACCAAAAATCAGCAGCTTGTCCGGTTTGTCCTCCGAATTGGGGGCTTCATTGGCGAAAATTGAGGCGGCATGCTGGGTGGAACACGGATACACACCCATGGCCACAGGATACGTTGCGGCATACCTTTGCTAGCTACCACTTGAGCTATTTTCGCAGTTTTGCTGAGCTTCAGTGTGAGATCGGCCATCGGGATTCGGCGCTGCTCCGTACGCGTTATCTGGATATGCGGGGTGTTGTGGCCCCGGCTCGTTTCTGGAGGGAATAAGGGGTTTTTCTCATCACATGCGCGCAGCGCGAGTTTTCATGATAGGTAGCGTGGACAAAATGAAAACGCCCGCATACGCGGACGAGTGAAAAATGAAAGGTGAAAACGCGCCTAGCGGCGCGTAAGATAAAGAAGCTAAGCATTCTCCTTGGCTGTTTTGATGGAGCGAATCAATATGAATCTGATTCTGCGGCAATCATTCAGCAGCGTGTCGGCTTTGTCTGGCTCTAACGACTGTGTATTTGCCATCAGTTCAAGCCAGTATTCACTTTCATTGCATTCTTTGAGGGCAATGTGCAATTTTGCAATGAAATCAGCTCGGCTGCTGGCATATTGTGCTTCGCGGATGTTTGCGCCAATACTTGTAGATGAGCGGAGTAACTGGTTTTTGAGTACTCCTCGTTTTTCTACCGCATCCAGAGTGAGAACGGTTGCGATCGCAAAGTTCATGGATTCCGTCATTAACTGGTTCTCAGGCATAATTTATACTGTAATGAATTGCGGTGCTGTTGTCGATGCAAAAATGATTTGAAAAGGAAATGAAAACGCCCGCATACGCGGACGTGTGAAAAGTGAAGGATGAAAACGCGCCTAGCGGCGCGTGAGGGTAACTTACATGTGCGCAGCGCACATGTTTTCATTTTTCATCTTTCATATGAGCGCGCAGCGCGAGTTTTCATGAAAAGAAGCGCCCATCAAATGAAAACGCCCGCATTTCGCGGGCGTGTGAAAAATGAAGGGTGAAAACGCGCCTTGCGGCACGAGAGATTGCTTAGATCTCGATGTACTTAGCCTTGGGGAAGTTGCAGAGCGGGCATTTGTCCGGCTCGGTGCCTTCGGCAAAGGTGTCGCCGCAGAGGGGGCACACGTAGTACTTGGCGGGCAGGTCGAGCTTCTCACCAGCTTCGAGCTGGGCGAGGGCCTTGCTGTACAGGTCGGCGTGTTCCTTCTCGGCCTCGTTGGCCCAGGTGAAGCTGCGCACGGCATCGGTGATTTCCTCCTCCTGAGCCTGAGCAATCATGGGGGGATACATATCGGTGAACTCGTAGGTCTCGCCGGCGATGGCGGCCTTCAGGTTCTCGACGGTGTTGCCCACCTCGATGTGCATCTCGAGGTCGATGGGGGCCTGGCCCAGCTTCACGAGCACCTTGTTGTGGTTGGTGGCGTGAATGCGCTCAGCGCGGCTGGCAGCGGCGAAGAGCTTTTCGATGAGGGGGTAGCCCTCCTGGGCGGCGCGGGTGGCATAAGCAGCGTACTTGGCGCTGGCGGTGCTTTCGCCGATAATGGCGGTCTTGAGGTTGTCGATCGTTGTCATGGCCGTAGTATAATCCTATTTTAGAATGATTACAAGAAAAATCTGCTAATTATTGAAAAATAATTTGTTTTTGCTTACAGAGCAGCGATGATGGCATCGCCCATACCGCGGGTTCCCACGCGGATTTCGCCCTCTGCACCGGTGGCGAGGTCGCCGGTGCGGTAGCCGGCGGCGATAACCTTGCGCACAGCGGCGTCCACGGCATCTGCAGCGGCTGTTTCCTTGCAGGTGTAGCGCAGGAGCATGCCCATGGAAAGAATCTGGGCAATGGGGTTGGCAATGCCCTTGCCGGCGATATCGGGGGCGGAGCCGCCGGAGGGTTCGTAGAGGCCGAAGAAGGTGTTGGAGCCGTGGCTGAGGGAGGCGCTGGGCAGCATGCCCAGGGAGCCGCACACGATGGCCATTTCATCCGTGAGGATATCACCGAAGGTGTTTTCCGTGACCATCACGTCGAACTGCTTCGGGTTGCGCACGAGCTGCATGGCAGCGTTGTCTACATACATGTGGGTGAGCTCCACATCCGGGTATTCGGGGGCAATGGCGTTCATGACATCGCGCCACATTACGGAGGAAGCCAGCACGTTGGCCTTATCCACGCTGCACAGCTTCTTGCTGCGGCCGCGGGCGGCCTCGAAAGCCACGCGGGCGATGCGCTCCACCTCGCTCTTCTTGTAGATGAGGGTATCCAGGCCGATGGTTTCGCCATCGCGCTCGCCGTAGAATTTGGGCTCGCCGAAGTACATGCCGCCGGTGAGCTCGCGCACGCAGAGGATATCGAAACCGCCGGGGATGAGGGAATTCTTCACCGGGGAGGCATCCACCAGCTCCGGCAGGCAGATGCCGGGGCGCAGGTTGGCGAACAGGGAGAAATGCTTGCGCAGGGGAAGCAGGGCGCCGCGCTCCGGGCGTTCATCCGGGGGCAGGGAATCCCACTTGGGGCCACCCACGGAGCCGAAGAGAATGGCGTCTGCAGCCTCGCAGGCAGCCAGGGTCTCTGCGGGCAGGGCCTTGCCGCAGTTGTCGATGCCGGCGCCGCCCACGAAGCACTCAGTGCGCTCCGTCTTGAAGCCGAACTTCTCCTCTACGGCATCGAGCACGCGAAGTGCCTCAGCCATAACCTCCGGGCCGATACCATCGCCCGCCAGGACTGCAATCTTGTAGGTGTTCATGTCTGGCGCAGATGATACCACCGCAAAGGCGTGGGTGTCAATGGTGCAGCGTGGCTGTATCTGCGCTCAGGCGGGCAAATTACTGCTGAAAGCAGTTGCGGGGGAAATACAGCGGCTCCGAAATGAAGGGGGCGCCCAGTTCATCGTTGCCGAAAAGGCGGAGCTCCATGGCCACGGGCGGGGCGTCGAACTCATGGCAGCCGCTGCAGGAAAATACCGCCCCGGGAGCCAGGGTGGGGTAGTCGTTGAATACTTTTGAGGCTTCAATGATGCGGGTGTTGCCGCTGCGGTCGCGCAGGGTCCATTTGCGGCCCAGCAGGCGCACCGCCTGGTCTCCGGTGTTGCAGATGCTGATGCGGAAGAGCGTGCGGTACAGCGGGCGGGGACGGCGCAGCGCCTGCACCCCGGACATGACGAGGCGCAGCTCCAGCGGAGCATAAACCGGGAGACTGGGGCATTTAGTGCTCATAACCTTCGCCCACGGCGATGGTGGAAATGGAACCTGCGGCCTCCCGGATGCGGCGAACCTTCTCCAGCGTGGGGGCCTCTCCGGGTGCCAGGCTCATCTGGTCAATGAGCGTCTCCATATGGCGGCTCATGGAATCCACCTTCAGGCGGCGGGCGATGCGGGGATGAAGCCCGCTGAGAATCTCATTGAAATAAGCGGGGGCATCCGCATAGAAAATAGCGGTGGCCTGGCCGGCATCGAAGCGCTGCTCCAGCGCGGCGGCTGCGGCTTCCAATGCGCGCACCCAGCCGCCCAGAGCCAGCAGGTGTGCCAGGTCCGGGTCGCGCAGGGCGGTCAGTTCCTCGTTCACGGCGCTCTGGGTAGAGGCGAGAATGCGTTTGAATTCCTCCAGCTGCCCCTTTTCTGCATGCTCCAGCAGGCTGGCGGAGTAGGTGTTCATCTTGCCGCCCACGCCCATGGCCTTGCCATAGCGGGAGAGATCCAGCGCAATGGGCTTGATATCGTTCATGTGGCCACTGCGCACGGCAATGAAACCATCTGCCAGGATGTAGCCCATCTCCAGTGCCAGCTTGCCGGCATTCAGCGGCAGGTGCTCAGGGCGGCGGCGCAGTACATAGTCCTCCGGAATGGAGGGCAGGTTATCCAGCTGGGCGAAAATCTTGCTGATGGAGGGGGCGGTGTATACATTGATGCCCAGCTCCTGGTTGGAGTGGGAGTCATCCAGCATCGAATCATCGCGGAACATGGCGGGAACCTCGCCCGGGCGGCGGGCGGAATCCTCCTGTGTCGCGATCTCCGGCATGCCATCAAATGCCGTGTCTACGGCTTCTTCACTGAACTCAGGCATTTCCTGTGCGTTAAGCAGGGGCATGCCCAGCAGGGCGGTGGCGAGGAGCAGGTGAGGGAATGTCGGTTTCATCATGGAGACGGAGTGGTTACTTTAGGCTTGACTCAACTCTCAGTTTACATTACCATCGGCGCGCGTCAAGTATCTGCTGGAGTGCTGACGCAAAAATGGCCGGTTCTGCACTGCATTTCGGGCTACTTCGTCTCATCTGAAAAAAATAGTTATATGGAACTGTCTGACCAATGGTTTGATTTTATCTGGCTGGCTGCCTATTTTCTTGTGCTTATCGGCATGTCCGGCTATGGGTGTCACCGCCTGTTGATGGTGATGCTTTACATCAAACACCGTAAGGATGTGCCGCAACCCAAGGCTCAGTGGGATGAGTGGCCCATGGTGACGGTTCAGCTTCCCATGTTCAACGAGAAATTCGTGGTGGAGGGTCTGCTCAAGAAGGTAACAGCTATTGATTATCCCAAGGATAAGCTGGAAATCCAGATTCTGGATGACTCTACCGATGATACCTACGAGCTTTGCAAGCAGCAGGTGGAGTATTATCGAGCTCAGGGATTTGATATCGTGTGCCTGCACCGTGAGGACCGCACGGGTTTCAAGGCTGGTGCTCTGGAGGCTGCAGATGCTGTGGCCAAGGGTGAGTTTCTGTTGATTCTGGATGCCGACTTCCGCCCGGAGCCGGATATTCTCAAGGTCTGTGTGCCGTATTTCACGGATCCGCAGATTGGTGTGGTGCAGACCCGCTGGGCTCACATCAATCGAAATTACAACATGCTGACCCGCCTACAGAGTATTTTCCTGGATGGTCACTTTGCACTGGAGCAGACCTGCCGCAATCGTTCCGGCCGCTTCTTCACTTTCAATGGCACCGCTGGTATGTGGCGCAAGAGCACCATCATTGATGCCGGTGGTTGGGAGCACGACACCATCACCGAGGATATGGACCTTTCCTACCGTGCTCAGATGAAGGGCTGGCGCTTTGTGTATCTCAATGATTATGAGACACCTGCAGAGCTTCCGGTGGATATGGACGGCTTCAAGGCACAGCAGCACCGCTGGACCAAGGGCTGCATTCAGGTCTGCCGCAAGATGTTCTTCGATATCTGGCGCTCCAGTGCCCCGTTCAAGGCCAAGATGGAAGCCACTACGCATCTTACCTGCAACTACTCGTACCTGGCTCTTATTCTGCTTTGCTTCCTGGTGATGCCGGTGTGCACCCATATGGTGACCCCCACCGGGGCATGGGCCTGGGACCAGTGGCCTATGATTCTGCTGACCTTCACGTTGTTTTTCTTTGCAACGGTATCTGTTTGCTTGTTCTATATTACAGCTGAGATGATTGTGCGTCCCCGCCGCTGGTATATGGTATTCCCCCTCCTGCTGCCGCTTCTGGCACTGGGTGTGGGTATGGCTGTGAATAATGCCAAGGCTGTGCTGGAGGCCATGGCCGGGCAGCAGAGTGAATTTGTGCGTACTCCCAAGTTCGGCGAGTCTAACCAGGGTGCTCTTTCCATTGAGAAGCGCGCCAAGGGTTACAAGGCCATCAAGTCTGTGCTGGTTCCGGTGTTGGAGCTCTGCTTTGCGCTGTTCTTTACCTATGTGGAGTGTGTGAATCTGAGCAATGGTGACTATCTCACCTTTGTGCTCATGACTCCCTTCCTTGGCTTCTACTACACCAGTATTGCTTCTATTGCCCGCCTTGTGGATGGCGCGATGCAGAAACGCCGCGCTGCTGCTCAGGCGTAAGGAAAAACAGTTTTTCTGATTTTGGATATATGACAAAAGGATTTATCAATGGTGTGATGCTCTGCCTGTTGGTGGGGGGTAGCACCCTCTTAAGCTCGTGCGGAACGTTCCGCTCAGGGCGGACGCTGTATGCTGAGGATATTCCGCCGAAGGCAGTTGTCCGCGATGGCGTGGCTGTGACTCTGAGCGACCAGAAGCTTACCGTGTTCAAGGAAGGAAAGAAGGTCAAGGACTACAGCATCAGCTCCTCTAAATTCGGTATCGGTAACACCAATGGCAGTAACCGCACGCCGCTGGGTATTCATGCCATTTCTCAGAAGAATGGCGAAGGCCAGCCGCAGGGTATGGTGTTCAAGGGTTGCAAGCCCACCGGTGAGGTGGTGGATGTAGATGCCGCCGGCCGCGACCCGGTGGTGACGCGTGTGATTCAGCTGGCAGGTCTGGAGGATGATAACCGTTCGACTCACCGCCGCCGTATCTACATTCATGGCACTCCGGAAGAGCGTTATATCGGCCAGCCCGCTTCCTACGGCTGCATCCGTATGAAGAGTGATGATATTGTTGACCTCTTCGGGCGTGTGCATCGGGGTATGCCGGTCGCTATTGAGAGTTGCACCCAGGAAACTTACCTGAAGGCCGAAATGGATAACAGCAAGGGAAGTATTCAGGTGCCCATGGAGGCGGTGGCTAAGCTGCCGGTGGATGGCCTGAGGCCCACGCGCCGCTACAGGGCGCGCAGGACAAGTCGCTGGTCCACCCGCAGCGGGATGGCCTCCACTCGTTTCAAGAAGCGTACGGTGAATGGCAGGAATACCCGGCGGCTTGCGCTTCGCAAACGCGCACAATGAGACACTGAAATTTTATACCGGGCTGTCCGCAGGACAGCCCGGCTGCTATCCCTGCTACATATATAATATTCTGTTCTGATATCTGATGAATACTCTTCTGGAGAACCCGACCTTTGTACTGTTTGCCATTCTTTTCACTGGTCTTGCGCTGGGAAATATTTCCATTAAAGGCGTGTCGCTGGGCGCATCCGGCGTATTGTTCACGGCGCTTCTGGCGGGGCACCTCAAGCTGCAGGTGCCGCAGGGTGTTTCGGAAATCGGTACGGCCTTCTTTGTGTACGCTGTCGGTCTGGGGGTAGGTAATCGCTTTTTCTCCTCGCTGCGTAGCCGTGGGCGCAATCTGATTCTGGTGGCTCTGGTCATTGTGCTGAGTGGCTGGCTTTGCGCCTGGGCATGCTGCCTGATGCTCGGGATTGATTTGAGCGTGGGTGCTGGTCTTTTTGCCGGTGCCTGCACCAGTACACCGGCTCTGGCCGCTGCGCTGGATGCTGCTCAACTGAAGGGGCTGGATGAATCAGTGCTCAATATCGCGTACGGTGTAGCCTATCCCGTGGGGGTGGTGGGAATCATTCTTTTTGTGCAGTTGCTTCCTCGTTTGCTGCGGAAGGATTTGAACGAGGCCAAGGGTGCCACCGCCGCCGGAGGTGCAGAGGATGCCCATATTCAGTCCCGCCTGGTGAAGGTAGAGAACGCAGCGGTGTTCGGCAAGAGCCCGCACGTGGTCGAACAGCTGCACCACATGAGCTGCCGCATTACCCGTATGCGTCGTGGGGAGCATCTGGAACCCCTGCATTCTACTGATGTGTTGCACGAGGGGGATGAGGTGCTCATGGTGGGTGAACCGGAGAAATTGCAGCATGATGCCGCCCTGCTGGGGCAGATGCTGGAAACAGATACCCGCCTGTCGCTCCTGCGCGATGAATCCGCGGATTTGATTGTGCTGGCTGACCACATGGACAACAAGACGCTCGCGCAGCTTGATACACTGGGCAGCTTCGGCATTATCATCTCCCGCGTTTCTCGACTGGGGAATACCTTTGTGCCCAAGGAGGAGACCCAGATTCAGCGAAACGATGTGGTGCACGTGGTGGGTACGCCGGATGCCATTGAGGCCTTCAAGAAGGAATGCGGTCACCGTGAAACCGCGTTGAATATGGTGGATATGCTTTCCTTTGTCGGCGGTCTGCTGCTGGGCATTATGGTGGGTAAGCTGAACTTCAGCTTCGGCGGGGGAGACGGCTTTTCGCTGGGTATGGCGGGTGGCCCTCTGGTTGTGGCTCTCATCATGGGGCATTTCGGCAAGGTGGGTCCCATTGCCGGCTACATGCCGCGTCCCTCCCGCATTCTGGTGATGAATCTGGGTCTGATGCTTTTCCTGGCAGGTGCCGGTGTGAAGGGCGGCGAGCAGCTGGTGTCGACTCTGGCATCGCAAGGTTTGAGTATGGTGCTGGTTGCCGTGGTTGTCACTACGCTTCCTCTGGTGTTGGGGTATATCTTTGCCAGCAAGGTTATGCGCATGGAGTTGCCGGAAATTCTGGGGTGCTGCTGCGGTGCTCAGACCTCCACTCCGGCTCTTGGCGCCATTACGGCCAAGACAGATAGCCAGGACCCGGTTATCGCCTATTCCACGGCATATCCCCTGGCGCTGATTCTTATGACGGTGCTCGCGCAGCTGCTTGTGCAGCTTGCGTGAGTTATTTGCCCTTGCCCCGTACGCGTAAATGTGGTAGAATGACGGCAACATGAAAATTGCCGTCATTGGAAAAGGTGGGCGTGAGCAGGCTCTTGTAGAGACCCTGGCTGCCAGCCCGTGCAAACCCGAGCTCTTCACTTTCCCCGGTAGCGATGCTATCTGCCAGACTGCTACGCGCATTGAGGCCGATGGTCTTGATGGCCTGATTCGGTGGATGGTGGATAACAAGATTGACCTTTGCGTAGCTGGCGAGGAAAGCTACCTCGTGAAGGGCGAAGGTCTGGCCAACCGCTGCGCTGCTGCTGGTATTCCCTGCTGGGGCCCGCAGAAGGAAAGTGCCCAGCTGGAGGCTTCCAAGGAATTTGCCAAGAATTTCCTGCTGCGTCACAACATCCCCACGGGCATGGCTACTGCCGTGGAGAGCTATGATGAGGCTGTTGCTGCCATCAACGGCCAGTATCCCACTGTGCTGAAGTTTGATGGCCTGGCCGCCGGCAAGGGTGTGGCTGTGTGCCCGGATGCCGCCAGCGCAGAGGAGTTCCTGAACGAGGTGTTCATTCAGAAGCGCTTCGGTGAGGGCCGCATGCTGGTGGAGGAATTTCTCACGGGGCCGGAAATTTCCATCTTCGGTGCTATCTGTGATGATAAGTACCTCATTCTCTGCCCCGCCCGTGACTATAAGCGCCTGGAAGTAGGCGATGCCGGCCCCAACACTGGTGGCATGGGTGCTGTGGCTTCCCGCCAGCTGGCTTCTGCGGAGCTTATCAAGACAATTGAGGAAACAATCGTGGCCCCCACGGTGCGCGGCCTGCAGGCAGATGGCCTGCCCTACCGCGGTTTCTTGTATTTCGGACTGATGCTGACCCCTCAGGGTCCCAAGGTGATTGAGTACAACTGCCGCTTTGGCGACCCCGAGTGCGAGGCTGTGATGCCCCTGCTGCAGGGTGACCTGGCCACCTTCTGCCTGAAGGGTGCCAAGGGCGAGTTTGCTCCTGAGCTTATCTCCTTCAGCGATGGCTGGAGCATCTGCTGCATTCTGGCCAGTGCCGGTTATCCCGCCAGCTCCCACAGCGGCGACCTTATCTCCGGCCTGGAGGATTGCGCTGCCCGCGTGTTCCACTGCGGCACCAAGCTTACCCCCGAGGGGTGGGTGACAGCTGGTGGCCGCGTGCTGGCTATCGTGGCTCAGGGTGATACGCTCGATGCCGCCCGTGCCCTTGCTCATGCCGAGGCTGCCAAGGTGGATTTCGATGGCTCCCAGCGCCGCAGTGATATTGGCTACGCCAACATGTAAGTCTGATTAAATCCTCAATTCCGGCTCCCCAATCAGGGGAGCCAACTTTTTATCATGAACGAACAATCTGCTGAATTTCTGAGCGAGTATCTGGAAACTCCGGCGCCTACGGGGCTGGAGATGGATGCCCAGCGCCTCTGGGCGGAATACATCAAGCCTTATACGGATGAGGTGCAGTGCGATGCCTATGGCTCCACCTGGGCTGTGCTGCGTGCTGCAGAGGAGAATGCCCCCACGCTGATGCTTGATGCTCATGCCGATGAAATCGGCTTCTCTATCCGCTATATTGATGATAATGGCTTTGCCCGCGTGGAGCGTGTGGGTGGTAGCGATGTGGCCATTGCCCGTGGCCGCCGTATCCGTTTTATCGGTACGGATGGTGAGGTGATTGGCATCACCGGTAACACGGCCATTCACCTGCGCGGTGGTGCTGCGGATGAAAAGGCACCCAAGCTCCATGAGCTGTATGTGGATTTCGGCTGCGATTCCCGCGAGGAGGTGGAGGCTCTGGGCCTGCGCGTAGGCTCAGTGGGTGTGTATTGCGATGGCCCGCTCATGCTGAACGATGGGCGCCGCCTGGTGTGCCGCGCGCTGGATGACCGCCTGTGCGGCTTTATTCTGGCAGAGGTGGCCCGCACCCTGGCAGAGAAGGGAATCAAGCCCGCATGGAATGTGGTGTTTGCCAACACTGTGCAGGAGGAAATCGGTTGCGTAGGTGCCGGTATGCTGGCTTTCCGCCTGCAGCCGGATGCCGCTATCTGTCTGGATGTGACTCATGCCACGGATTCCCCCGGGCTGGATAAGGGGCGCTATGGTGATGTGCGCCTGGGGCAGGGCGCCTGCCTGAGTTTCGGCCCGGTTTGCCACCCGAATCTCAATGCCCGCCTGGAGCTGGTGTCCTTTAAACAGGAAATCCCCATGCAGCGCGAGGTGACCGGCCGCTCCACCGGAACTAATACGGACCAGGTCTACCGCTCCCGCAGCGGTGTGCCCGCTACCTGTCTTTCCCTGCCGCTTCGCTATATGCACAGCCCGGTGGAAACGGCGGATATGCATGATGTGCAGAGCTGTGTCGACCTGCTGGTTTCGTTCGTGGAATCACTTAAATTCCAGGATGATTTCCGGCACAGACTTTGATTTGTGCAGAGCGTCTCATTTGTTCCAGCCACTCCGATGCCGGGGTGGCTGATTTTTTTGTGAGTGAAGTACGATTTTTTGCTTGATTCCTGCGTTCGCCATGATAGACTTGGGAGAGTAAGGCATTTCACCTTTTAATTATCTACAACGTATGAAAAAGATCTTTCTCCCCCTTCTTGCTGCAGTAGGCATGGCCCTCGGTTTGACGCTCACCTCCTGCGGTGGTGGTGGTAGCAGTAAGGATGGTTCCCAGCCTGCTCGTGCTCTGGCTGGTACGTCAATCCGTGAAACTACGAGTACCCCCAGCTTCAGAATTGATTTTGAGTCGGCTAACACGGGTTGGACTGTTTCTTCTGATTTCACTGCTGGTAGCAGAAAGAGTTTCCCCTGTTACTTCAACATCACCCGCGCTCCGAAGCTGGAGAATGGCTGCTGGGAAATCTGGGGTTCTATCGGTTGGCTGGATATCGAGATTTACAAGGATAACAACTTCCTGGCTCTGATCGGTGTGAACCAGTCTGCATCTTCCTGCGTGCTGGATAAGTTTGTGCTGGTGCTCAGCATTCCTTCCGGTAAGCAGCAGGGTATTTATACCGGTACCGGCCAGATGATGCTTTCCGGCCGTTACTTCATGAGCGATGGTGAATCCGAAGGTACCAAGCTTAAGGAAGAGCCCCGCGAAATCACCTTTGAGATGACCGGCTCGCTTAAGGAGGAGTACCTCGCTCCCTTCACTTCAGAGGATGAGGCTGACAAGCCCTTCGATTACTAAAGAGAGTTCAGTTTTGCAACAAAAAGAGCGGAGCGCATATACGCTCCGCTCTTTTATTGGGTACGACCGACGCGATATGCGTACTGCGGTGAAAGTCCGCAAAGAGCCGTGATGCTGGACGACCTGGACAGGGAACTGGAGAACCGGGAGCTGCACTTCTGCCGATACGCGGACGACTGCATGATATTCGTGAGAACGATGGAAGCAGGCGAACGCGTATTGGAAACCGCCGTATGCAGTAATTCGCGTGTGTGAGGGGGCGAAAGCCCCCCCCCCTACACGATTTCGCTTGAATTAATCAGCTCAGTGAACCGGGAAGCAGATATAACCTTGCGGTAAGTTACTTGGATACGTTGAATCGGAATTCGATAACGTCACCGTCCTGAACGACGTATTCCTTGCCTTCGATACGCAGCTTGGCCTGTTCCTTTGCCTTGGCAAGAGACCCGCAGGCAACCAGGTCCTCGTAGGAAACGACCTGGGCAGCAATGAAACCGCGTTCAAAATCGGTGTGGATGACACCAGCGGCGCGAGGGGCCTTATCGCCGGCGTGGATGGTCCAGGCGCGGGTTTCCTTGACGCCGGTGGTAATGTAGGTACGCAGGCCGAGCAGGTGGTACACGGCACGGATGAGGTCGCTCACGCCGGAGTCCTCCACGCCGATGTCGTTGAGGTATTCGCGGGCCTCGGCGGGGTCGAGCTCGGAGAGTTCCTCCTCAATGCGGGCGGAAATAACCACGGCCTCGGCGTTGTGGTGCTCTGCTACGTACTTGCGCACGGCGGAAACGTAGGGGTGGGCATCCGGGTTCTTGACGGCGTCTGCCAGTTCCTCTTCGCTCACGTTGCAGGCAAAGATGCTCTTCTTGTCGGAAAGCAGGAAGAACGTGCGCAGCAGACGGCGCTCTTCTTCGCTCAGCTCCAGGGTGATGGCGGGGTTGCCGGCATCCAGGTGCGGCAGCAGTTTCTCGATGAGCTCTACCTCTGCCTTGGCTTCCTTATCGCCGCCACGGGCTTTCTTGATGCGGCTTTCCTTGCGCTTTTCCATGGCGGCAAGGTCAGCAAGGATGAGCTCGGCATTGATGATTTCGATATCGCGCACGGGGTCGACAGACCCGAGTTCGTGGATGATGTCGTCATTCTCAAAGCAGCGGACAACCTGCACAATGGCGTCTGTCTCGCGGATGTTGGAAAGGAACTTGTTGCCCAGGCCTGCGCCTTCAGCAGCGCCTTTCACCAGGCCGGCGATATCGACGAATTCAATGGCGGTGGGCACGATGCGCTCGCACTTGCTGATTTCGGCCAGCACGGCCAGACGTGCATCCGGTACTTCCACCATGCCCACGTTGGGGTCGATGGTGCAGAACGGATAATTAGCTGCCTCTGCCTTGCGGGAGCGGGTGACAGCGTTGAAAAGGGTGGATTTACCTACGTTCGGGAGACCTACAATACCTGCCTGTAACATAACAGCGGTATTCTACACTAAACGGCAGGGGATTAAAAGCCTAATCTGCGCCATGGGTCAGAATGCGGAGCATTTCTGCCACCTGGGTGCAGCGGCGGAGCTGGTATTCCTGCTCGGGTGTGAAATCCGGGTAGCAGAAGGCCAGGTATTTTTTCATGCGGTTACAGTGTCCCTTCTCTGTTCTCTTGTGCAGCAGGACTCGGCCTGTTTCCTCTGCCAGGATGCAGTAGTATTCTGCCATTTCCTCCCGGGTAGGGGCCGGGCCGCCTCTCAGCTGGCGGAACAGGTAAGGATTGCGCACTGCACCGCGCCCCAGCATGAGGCCGGCGGCACCTGTGGCAGCCAGGCACTCTGTGGCATGTTCCGGGGTGTTCAGGTCCCCGTTGGCCAGCACCGGGCAGGGTAGGGTGGATACCGCGGTGCTTACATAGCTGAAATCCGGGACTCCGCCATAGAGCTGGCGGCGGGTGCGGGCATGAATACCCACTTCATCCGGCCCGGTGGCTGCCAGGCAGCTCAGGATATCCGGAAACTCGTTTTCCGCATGTTCCCAGCCCAGCCGGCACTTGACGCTGAATTGCCCGGCAGGTACACAGGCGCGCAGCTCCTGCATGATGTGAAGAAAACGCGGGATATCCCGCAGCAGCCCTGCTCCGGCACCGTGGCGGTTTACCAGTGGGGAGGGGCAGCCGGCGTTCAGGTTGATGCCTGCCACCCCTGGCCGCTTCAGCAGCATCTCAGCATCCCGCACCAGGGCTGAGGCTTCGCTGCCAGCCAGCTGGGCCAGCACGGGAACCCCGGTCTCGTTTTCGTCTATGCAGCGTAAATTATGCTCTGCCAGAGCGCAGGTGGTGGCGGTGCTCCGGAAATATGCTGTGATGAAGGCATCCGGCAGGGAGTGAATGCGCTGCAGCGTTCGCATGAATGCCAGGTCTGTAACATCCTGCATGGGGGCCAGGATTAATTTCATGCGCTTATGCTAACATGATATACACCGGGAGGCAAGGGAATCATGTGTCTATTCGATGCTAAAATAGGTTGCCTTAGTGGAATGAGCTTGACAAAACGGCGTTATGCGTGCATAAATGCTCAGAAGTCCACTGCTCCCGTAATACCGGAGGGTGGAATAGTATTCAATCAGTCGTCATATGAATAAGCTTTTTCTCATATCTGCTGCCGCTGCGCTTGTGGTGACCTCATGTGTGAATTCCCCCAATGACCTGGCCCAGATGGCAACAGGGTATGCATTTGCCCGCCCGAGGATTAAGGTGGATGTGATTGATACGGTGAGTACCGGGCAGTGGGATGTGCCGGCTGGTCTGGATGGCCCCCGCCGCATCGTGATTGATACAGAATTGCAGCAGGCTCATTACTACATAGCGGGTCGCCGCGTGGGGTGGAGCACTATTTCCTCCGGCAAGGCAGGTAAGGATACCCCCAAGGGCGTGTTCCCCATTATCGCCAAGGATGAGGACCACATCTCCTCTACCTACGGCAGTGTGGTGGATGCTGATGGTAATACGCTCATTGCCAACTACACAAAGGGCGAGCCGATGCCGCCTGGCGGTATTTACAAGGGCGCTCCGATGACGCATGGTATGCAGCTGACCTGGGGCGGTATATGGATGCATGAAGGACTGGTGACCTCTGCCCCGGAAAGTCACGGTTGTATCCGCCTGCCGAAGCGCATGGCTAAGATTTTCTTCGATAACACGCCGGTGGGTACGCCGGTGGAGATTAAGTGATACGGTTATGGATTTAAAGCAATTATCTTTTCTTGTTCTGAGCGGTGCCGCCTGTCTCGTGTCGTGCATCAGCCAGTCGCACCCGGCCCTGGTGGTAGAAACGCCGGAGCTGAGTCCCTATGAGAAGTTTGTTTTCCGTAGTGCATCTTATCCCACGGTGATGGAGGTGTATCTGGATGATGAACTGCTGGAACGTGCAGATAAGAAGTGCCCGATTGTCATTTGCCTGGAGCAGCAGCGTGGCCGCCTTTATGTGGATAACCAGGTGGCGGCAGACTGGCCTGTGTCTACCGGTGCAGATACGCATCCTACGCCTACGGGCCCGTATCGTGTGCGTTTCAAGGAGAAGGAGCATTCCTCTAATCGCTACGGCAAGATGTATGATGCCGAAGGTAAATGTATTGATAATAATGCAGATGCTTTCAATCAGCCGATTCCGGAGGGTGGTCGCTTTGAAGGGTCTCCCATGCCGAACTGGATGCGCCTGACCTCTGATGGTGTGGGTATGCACACGGGCAAGGTGGTTGCAGGTAAGCGTTTGTCGCACGGCTGCATTCGCCTGCCGCACACGGTATCCACGATGCTGTTCGATATTGTGGAGTACGGCACGCCGGTTATCATTTCAGAGGAGGTTGAGCCCAATTATCCCGTGGCCTACATCATGGCTCACCGTGAGATTGAGGCTGCCGAGGACAGGGCTGCGCAGTCCGCCTCCACAGCAGAGCCGGAAGGAGAGCTCTGATTGCCTTTCACCCCGTCGGAAATGGCGGGGTTTTTTGTATCTGCTTGACCCGCTGCGCCGCCGGGTGTAAAGTAGGGGCATGCTGAACAGAGAATTGCTTGAGCGCTGCAGCAATGCAGCTGGTGTATCCGGCTTTGAGGATGAGGTGCGTGCTATCATCCGGGAGGAACTGCAGGATTGTTGCGATATCACGGAAACCGTGGCTGGTAACATTATCTGCCAGATGAAGGGCAGCGGGGATGGCCCCGTGGTGGCTCTGCTGGCGCATATGGATGAAATCGGTTTCATGGTGCAGGGGATTACGCCGGATGGTTTTCTGTTGATTGTGCCGCTGGGCGGCTGGTGGAACCACACGCTGCCCAGTCAGCGGGTGCTGGTGCATACGCGCGATGGACGCTGCATCTCCGGGCAGATTGGGACGCGTCCGCCGCACCTGCTGCCGGAATCTCAGCGCAACCAGGTGATGGGTAATGATTCTCTGTTCATTGATATCGGTGCTTCCAGTGCAGAGGAAGTGGCAGCCTGCGGTATCCGTGTCGGCTGTGCGGTGACTCCGGACGTGGAGCTGCAGCCGCTGGAGATTCCCCACCGCTGGATGGGCAAGGCATTTGATAACCGCGCCGGCGTGTATTGTATGATTGAGGTGATGCGCCGCCTGGCCGGTGAGGAACTGGACTGCACGCTGCAGGCTATCGGCACGGTGCAGGAGGAGGTGGGAACCCGCGGCGCACGCGCGCTGGAGCAGACTCCGGATTTAGCCATTGTGCTCGAAGGTCCGCCTGCGGATGATACCTATGGCCAGAGTGGTATCTGCCGCCAGGGTGTGCTGGGTAAGGGCGTGCAGGTGCGCTTGTTTGACCCCACCAATATCACACCGCCTGCGCTGGCAGATACGGTGCTGGAACTGGCAGAGAAGGAGAAGATTGCCTGCCAGCCTACGGTGCGCCGCACGGGTGGTACGGATGCTGCTGCCGCTTACCCGCATTGGTTCGGATGCCCGGCTATTGTATTTGGTGTGCCGGTGCGCTACATTCATTCGCACAATGGTATACTGGATGACCGCGACCTGGAATCCTGTATTGAACTGACCTGTGCGCTGGTGCGGAGTGTGAGCAAATGAGCACCGCCCGCAGAGCTGCGTGGGTGGACTGCGCCCGGGCCCTGGCTATGTTCTTCATTGTCTGGCTGCATGCGAATGCTGCGCCGGGCTGGGTAGGCAAGGTGGTGGGCGGCGCGATTGCGCTGTTCTTCCTGCTGGCTGGGTATTTCCTGCCGTCATCTGCCGGTAAGGTGCTGGAACGCACTGGCCGCCTGGCGCTTGCCTGGGGGCTTTGGTCGCTGATGAGTGTGCTCTTCCTGCTGGTGGTGAAGCCGTATGTGGACATTACCTGGCAGCGGGTGGTGGGCTGGGGTGTGGCGGCATATAATACGCCCCTGTGGTTCCTCAAGACGCTGGTGGCCTACCAGTTGGTGCTTGCTGGTCTTATGGCGCTGCGCCTGCTGCCCCGCTATGCCTGGGTGGCAGCGGTGTTTCTGGCGCTGTGCAGCTATACTACGGCTCCATCCCAGCACCTGAGCGTGCGGTTTGATTACCTGTGGATTTTCCTGCTCGGTTTTGCGGCAAAACAGGCACCGTTGGAGCTGGTGCGGGGGTATATGGTGCAGAATAAGTGGATTCTGCTGCTGGTGATAGTGGGCGTGTTTGCCCAGCCGGAGTGCCTGGAGGAATATGCTGAGGAGGTTGAGGTTTCCTGGCGGCATTGCAATCTGCCTCTGAAGAGTCTGGCGTTCATGACTTCTTTTCTGCTGGCTGGTGTGTTGCTGGATGAATACCTGCCGCGGGTAGCGGATTTGTTTGCCCGGTGCGGGCAGTGGATGCTCTTCATCTATGCCGGGCATATCTATCTGCTTTCTCCGCTGTATCAACACAAAGGGCTGAGCTTGTGCTGGAATGTGTGGGTACCGCTGGTGGTGCTGCCGGTGATGGTGCTGCTGGGGCGCTTGCTGCACCACCTGGCCCCGCGGCTCATGGCGGTGCTGCAGGCGAAGCCTTTTCGCATGAATTGATGAGCAGGCGTCTTCTTGTGTCAGAAACCGCTTGGGGTTGGTGAAAGTTCTGTACCTGCCTGCGATTATCGGATTTCTAAGTGTTGTGATGTTTAATTTATTATTGCTCCGGCAATTAAAGAATATTGCTTTGACGAACCGCCAAATTGGAATTTTTCGGGCTGAAAGCCCGAGGAATTTTGAGCCCTCGGAGAGGGCGGCACAATAATAGCCCAAGGTGGAGCTGCGTCAGCAGCGGAACCTTGGGTAAAACGAATAATATATCAGAACCCCGGAGCGTAGCGGAGTGGGTGGCAGAAGCTTTGGCCTGGTGTTTTAGCAGCGCTTGCCTGCCACCCCTCCACGTTGGTCGGGGTTCCGGGTATATGTAACCCCAAACCCAGCGTTCCGCCGCGTTGCGGCTCCACGCTGGGCTATGATTCTGTCGCCCTGCGGGCTCAAATTTCCGCTCGCCGTTGGCTCGCCTAATTCCAATTTGTCCGTCACCTCCAATGCGGATAACACATCAATCTTTAATTGCCGCGTCAATAATTTATCAAAACACAACGCTCAAGAACGCTTCAAGAATATCATTCAAACATTATAGGTATTCATCTTGTAACTGTATTTTATGTCTTTAAGTCTTTTTTTCTTGTTGTCTTACTTCAAATGTGATAGTTTCTGAAACTCCTAAACTTCTAAACTTATAATAATATGAAACTACACATTTCAGTCTCCTTGTTACTTGCCCTTGCAACTTTAGGCCATGTATCTCGTGCGGCGAGTGGGGGAGTTACCCAGATGCCATATGAAATCACCATTAGCCAGCCTGCGCAAGTGCAGGAGCACTCCGTAGGGGCTTGGTTGACACCTTGCACAGTGAAACTTGAGCAAAATATAGAGTTCACTCCTGAAAATAGTTCATGGTGGAAAAATGGATGGGATGATGGCTCGGACTTGTTTCAGTATGCTTATCATACATTTACATCAGCCAATGCTGGCACACCTGTTTCGCTGGCCTTTACGAATCCTTCGGCTGCTCCTGCATTTTTCAGGCCATCTGTGCTGGAGTTTCACGCACTCTCCGGTTTGAAGTTTTCTGGTTCCGGTGTGGCAATATGGGGGTGGGGTGATATGGAAGCTCTCTCAATATCAAATGTTTCGGATAATGCCAAGGGAAATGCCGATGTCGTGTTTGACGGAACTTCTATGGCGATGCATACAAGTTATGATGATTCGTTCATCAATATCTCCAATAATGGCGGCGTAAGTTTTTGCAATAATCTTGCATGGGATTCGTCGTATGCTATTTTTGAGGTGATCCATGGAGCTGCGTTCAATATGGATAATAATGAGTTTGTATCCTTTATCAATAACGGAGGTGCCAGGCACGAGGGAAATTATGGTTCGCCCGGGGCATTTGCGCTTGGCTCTACTCCATCAGCTTCCATATCTGGGAATGGAGCAGTTGTGTTTGATGGTAATTATGTAGGTGGCATAGAAGGCTGTATGGATGGAAGATTTGGATCAGGAGCTGCAATATCCCTTTCCCAATCTACTCTTGATATGTGCAATAATGAAAGTGTCACTTTTTCCAATAATAGGGTGCATTCTACCGAAGGGAGCGAAGGTGGCGCAATATATGTAAACTCGTGGTCCATATTGAATATCAATAATAACGGGGAAGTACTCTTTGAGGCTAATATGGCTAACTATGGTTTAGCTGCATTTGGCTCTGGTGGTGCTATTTCGGTGAATTCTTGCTCAACGCTTTGTATTGCTGGAAATGATAGTGTTATTTTTCAGAAAAACCTGATGCGTGACCCGTATAAGGGGCTGATTTTGGAAGCTCTTGGGATAGCTCCGGACTGCCATTTGATCTTGTCGGCCAAAACCGGGGGAAACATTGTTTTTTATGACCGGGTCATCCAGACCGATTATTATACATCGGATGGTACTGTGAGCCTCAATGCCGATTATACGGATGAAAACGGAGTGATACAAAAGGCCCAGGGCGATATTATTTTCAGTGGTGAATATACTGAAAAGTATCTTCAGGAGGGGGTTGCGCAGTATAATGAACGGTACGATAAGTCGTATGTGGTAGAAGAAGAAAATATTGCCATTTCAAGAACAAGCCAGTTTAACACGAAGGTAACTCTCTATGGAGGAAGTCTGCAGGTTGTATCCAAGGCAGAATTGAAAACATTGCAGGGGCTTACTGTAGTTGCCGGTAGCCAGGCAGATGTCATTGTCGATGCAGGTACTCTTACTGCAGGAGAAAGTGACATTGAGGTGAATAGCAGTGCTGCATTGGTGCTCAGAAATGGTGCTGCGGTTTCTGCTGGTAGTATCTATATCGAACATGGAGCCACACTCAGCGTCTCCGGGCAGGAGTTGCCCGCTACGCTTACGTTGGGAAGTGCCGCCGAACCGATGGCTCAGGTCTTCAATCAGCCGGTTGGAGTATCGGTGGATGGTGATTTATTCCTGAAGGGAGGTTCAACCTTGGAACTACTGGGAACTCATATTGAGTTGACGGATACATCAACCTTGAATCTCCTCGTGACGAGTGATGATAAGATACGCCTTGTTCTTACTATGGGAACGAGTTATGATTTTGATGAGGAGGTGGTTTTGTTCTCCGGAGTTAATGAGGTCAATTTTACCCTTGATGAAGAAAGCCTTTCCGAAACATCCATGCGCGCTGATATGATGTTTGTGGGTGATGGAATAGATGAAGATACCATTCTTTATTACGATAGTGCAAATCAGGTGCTCTCTCTTAGAAAAGGGGATGTGACAGTTCCGGAGCCAGCCTCCGCGACTCTTTCCTTGCTTGCTTTGGCTGCTATGGTGAGCCGGCGTCGCAGAAAGTAACCTTTGTCAATGTTGTCAAGTCCCTCGCCTGCTTGATTTTGAGCGGGCGAGGGATATTGTTTTTCTTGCTTTGAGGTATTAACAGAAAGGAGGGATAGTGCGAGCATAGTATTTTAGTCTGCCTGCAAGCTTTAATTTTGTATTCTGAAATCTGCATTCGCTGAATGCTATTGACCCGCGATGCAAATGAGGGTAATATAGCCCCGCATGTACGAGCAACTTTATTCCCGTATTCAGCAGTGCAGCACCATTGGTGTGACTTCCCATTTCCGGCCGGATGGCGATGCCATCGGCTCCACGCTGGGGCTTGGCCTTGCCTTGCAGGCCATGGGCAAGAAGGTTTATATGTGGAACGAGGACGGTGTGCCCGCCCGCTATGCGTTCCTGGAGGGGGCAGAGCAGATTGTGCCCGTGCCGGAGGCGGTGCCTGCCGACCTGGAGCTGCTGATTTGTGTGGATACGGGTGATTGGAAACGCCTGGGCGACCGCACGCAGAAGCTTTTTGCTGATTTTCCGCAGATTGTCAACATTGACCACCACGGTACCAACACCCGCTATGGGCATGTGCATGTGATTGAACCGGAAACGGCTGCCTGTGCCTACGTGCTGTTCAATGTGCTGAAGTCCTGGGGTGTGCAGCTCAGCAAGGCTATGGCAGATGCGCTTTATGTGGGCATCAGCACGGATACGGGGTCGTTCCAGTATGGCAGCACCACTCCGGAGGTGATGCATGCCGCTGGTGAACTGCTGGCTGCCGGGGTGGATGTGGCTGATGTGAACCGCCGCGTTTACCAGGAGATTCCCTATTCCTCCCTGCTGATGCAGCGTGAGGTGCTGAACCACATGGTGGTGGAGTGTGAGGGGATGCTGGCTCACTATTCCATGCCCGCAGGCCGCAAGGCGGAGCTGGGGGTGGGGCTGGAGGATACCAAGGACCTGGTGGATGTGGTGCGCGTGCTTCAGGGCGTGCGCGTGGCGGTGATTTTCGAGGACCTGGAGGATGGCCGCATCCGCATGTCCCTGCGCAGCAAGGACCCATCCGTCAGCGTGGCGGCCATTGCTGCTCAGTTCGGCGGTGGTGGGCATGCCATGGCTTCCGGTATCCGCATGGCTGGGCAGCTGGAGGATTGCCGCGAGCGCGTGCTGAACGCTATCAGAAAGGAGCTTAGCCATGAGTGATGAAGCGCCGAGTGGAGTGCTGCTGGTGGATAAGGACCCCGGCTTTACCTCGCACAATGCCGTGGCGCTGTGCCGCCGTATTCTGCAGACCAAGAAGGTGGGGCATTGCGGTACGCTGGACCCCATGGCCACAGGCATGCTGATTGTGGTGATTGGCAAGGCCACGAAGATGCAGGATTTGCTGATGTGCGAGGATAAGGTGTACACCGCCACGATGAAGCTGGGGGTGGAGACAAACAGCCAGGATGCCGATGGCGAGGTGGTGGCGGAAAAGCCGACCGACGCGCTGACGGAGGATGCCATTCGCGCGGCGTTCGAGCATTTTTCCGGCGAGTTTGACCAGGTGCCGCCCATGTATTCGGCGGTCAAGATTAACGGTGTGCCCTGCTACAAGCTGGCCCGCAAGGGTAAGGAGGTGGAGCGTAAGGCCCGCCACGTGGCGGTGCTGGATTATGAGATTACCCGGATTGATCTGGCTGCCGCTGAGGTGGATTTCCGCGTGCATTGCACCAAGGGCTTCTATGTGCGCACCTATGCGCATGATATTGGCCAGTTCCTGGGCTGCGGCGCGCATCTGACGGCGCTGCGCCGCATCCGCAGCGGGCATTTTGATATTGCCGAGGCGGTGGATGTGCCCACGCTGAAGGCGGCCTCCCGCGATGAATTGCTGGCGCGTCTGCTGCCGGTGGAAAAAGTGCTGGCCGACCGGGCCTGAGGAGGATGTTGATTCTGCATTCCATGGATGAGCTTGCAGCCCTGCACCAGCCGGTGCACTGGGCCATGGGCTTTTTCGATGGCGTGCACCGCGGGCACCAGCAGGTGATTGCCTCGGCCGATACGCCGGGAAGCCTGCGCGGCGTGCTTACTTTTGCTACACATCCGCTGGCGGTGCTGGCCCCGCAGAAGCAGCCGAAACTGATTACCCCGGAAACGGAGCAGAAGCGTGCTCTGCTGGCTGCAGCTGGTGTGCAGGTGCTGCTGGAGCTGCCTTTTACGGCGGAGCTGGCCGCCATGGAGCCGCGCGCCTTTCTGGATGCGCTGCGGGCCGCGTGCCCGGTGGCGGGTATTTCCGTGGGCCGTAACTGGCATTTCGGCAAGGGGGGTGTGGGTAATGCCGCCCTTGTGGAGCAGTATGCTGCAGAGCATGGTCTGCGTGCCTGTGTGCAGGATATGGCGGAGCACGAGGGGGAACGCATTTGCTCCACCCGCATCCGCGAGGTGCTGGCGGCGGGGAACCTGCCGCTGGCTCAGGCTATGCTGGGGCATCCCTTCAGCATTGCCGGCGAGGTGGAGCAGGGGCAGCAGCTGGCCCGCCGCCTGGGCTTCCCCACGGCGAATATGCGCGTGCATCCGCAGGCAGTGCTGCCGCCTGCCGGCGTGTATGAGGTGCAGACGCTGGTGGACGGCGTGCTGTGCCACGGTATTGCGAACCTGGGCATCCGGCCTACTATTGACGAGGTGCAGAAAGTGGTGCGCCTGGAGACCCACCTGCTGGATTGGCAGGGGAATTTATACGGGCGCAGAATGCAGATGGAATTACTGCGATTTCTGCGCCCGGAAAAGAAGTTCGGCTCTGTGGATGAACTTCGCGCTCAGATTGAGGCGGATGTTCAGATGCTGTGATTCACGGCAAATTGCTCACCCAGCTTGTGGGAGGTGGCAATGGCGTTGGCAATGTAGCTGAGACCATTCTCCACGGCCTGTTCCAGCGGCTGGCCTTTGGCAAGGAAGGCGGTGATGGCGCTGGAAAGCGTGCAGCCGGTGCCGTGGGTGGAGATGCCCTCTGTGCGCGGGTGGCTCCAGCGCAGGGTGGGTTTGCCGGGTTGCACCAGGATATCGGTGCAGGTGCTGCCGCCTACGTGCCCTCCCTTGGCCAGGATGGCGCAGTTGTAGCGGGCGCACAGCTTGTTGGCGGCGGCTTCCAGTTCCTCCACGGTGGTGATGGGAGCGGTGCCGGCCAGCTTGGCGAGTTCATCGCCATTCGGCGTGAGCAGGGTGGTGCGGGGTATGAGCACTTCCTCGTACACGGCAATGGCCTCCTGCAGGATGAGGGCCTCGCCTGCTGTGGCAATCATGACCGGATCCACCACGATGGGACCGGTGAAGTTTTCCAGCGCGGCTACGGTGGCGCGCACAATCTCCGGGGAGTAGAGCATGCCGGTCTTGACTGCCTTGACCGGGAAGCTGCGCAGGCAGATGCTGACCTGGTCTGCCACGAAGGTGGGTTCCATGGCCACGATGCCTTCCACCAGGCCGGGTACCTCACTCACCACGCAGGTGACGGCGGTGAGGGGGTAGCACCCCAGGGCAAAACCGGTCTTGAGGTCGGCCTGCAGCCCGGCTCCGGCAGAGCAGTCGGACCCGGCAATGGTGATATAGACAGGCGTTTCCATGGTTCAGCTGAAGGCTTTTTCGAGGGCGGCTGCAGCCTGGAGCAGGCGGGTCTCCTGGAAATGCGGGGCCAGGAGCTGAATGCCGACCGGGTGAGCGCCAGCCTCTACGGGGCAGGGGATGGAGATGCCGGGCAGACCGGACAGGTTGGCCGGAATGGTGTAGATGTCTGCCAGGTAGGTCTGCAGCGGGGTCATGCTGTCATCGTTCAGCTTCGGGGCGCTGGTGGGTGCCACCGGGCCGAGGATGAGGTCCACCTGCTCAAAGGCGGAGGCGAAGTCGCCGGCCACGAGGGAACGCACCTTCTGAGCCTTGGCGTAGTAGGCATCATAGAAACCGCTGGAGAGCACATAGGTGCCCAGGATGATGCGGCGCTTCACCTCAGAGCCGAACCCGGTCTCGCGAGTCTTGCTGTACAGGTCGTCCAGGCCATTGGTGCCGGCGGCGCGATAGCCGTAGCGGATGCCGTCGAAGCGGGAAAGGTTGGAGGAGGCCTCAGCGCAGGCGATGATGTAGTAGGCGGCCACCACGGCCTCTGCATGCGGCAGGGAGATTTCCACAATCTCTGCCCCCAGGTCGGTGAGCTTCTGCACGGCCTGTTGCAGGGCAGCTGCCACGGCGGGGCTGTTGCCGCTGGAGAGGTATTCCTTGGGCAGGCCGATGCGCATGCCCTTGATTTCCTTGCCAAGCCCGGCGGTGAAGTCCTCCGTGGCCACGGTGGAAGAAGTGGAGTCCTTGGCATCATGCCCGCAGATGGCGTTCAGGATGGTGGCGGCGTCTTCCACGTTCTGGGTGATGGGACCAATCTGATCCAGGGAGGAAGCGAAGGCTACCAGACCATAGCGGGAAACGCGACCATACGTGGGCTTGATGCCGACCACGCCGCAGTGCGAGGCGGGCTGGCGGATGGAACCGCCGGTGTCAGATCCCAGGGCGGCGATGGCCATGCCACCGGCTACGGCGGCGGCGGAACCACTGGAGGAACCACCGGGTACATGGCCGGGGGCGGCGGGGTTCTGCGTCTCACCGAATGCGGAGTTCTGGCCATAGGAACCCATGGCGAATTCATCCATGTTGGTGCGGCCGAAGGGAATGGCACCGGCGGCGGTCAGCCTGGTGACAGCGGTGGCATCATACGGAGAGACGAAGTTCTCCAGCATGCGGGAGGCGCAGCGGGTGGGCTGCCCCAGCATGGCGATGTTGTCCTTCACGGCGATGGGAATGCCGCCGAGCGGTTTGCTGAGGTCTGCCTTGGCAGCTGCGGCCAGGGCGGCCTCGGTATCCCAGGAAAGGTAAGCATTGATGGCGGGGTTGCGTTCCTCCATGGAGCGGGCGATTTCTTGCACCAGTTCGGTGGGGGAGATAGCGCCGCCGGTGAGCTGCTTGCGCCAGTGTGAAATGGTTCCGTTGAGCATATGCGGAAAAAATGGGGGTTAGTGTGCGGATTCTACAACCTTGGGTACGCGGAACTGTCCGTCTTCCTGGGCGGGGGCGTTGCTGAGGGCTGCTTCGTTGCTCAGGCTGGTGCCGGGTGTGTCCTCGCGCAGGGCATCATAGACGGGAAGCGGGTGGTACATGGGCTCCACGCCGGTGGTGTCCCACTGATCCAGCTGGGCCACATAGGCCAGCACCTGGTTCAGGTCTTCGGAAAAACGGGAGGTCTCCTCCTCGGTGAGCTCCAGCTTGGCTAAGCGGGCGATGTAGGCGACATCGATGAGATTGTTCTGTGCCATAGGTGTGTATCAGTGGTGTGAAAGCAGGTAGATAACAAGATTGTAGAGTCCCCAGACGGAGGCTGCCATGAAAAGAAGAATAACAATATTTTCCTTCAGTATGTTGCGGTGTTGCTGGGTTGCGCCGGTAATGTTGACGCGTTTACGCTTCTGCCCGCGGCGGCGAGCGAGCAGTTCATCATTCGGGCCGAGTGTGTTGGCTGGATAGCGGCGCTCGTAATCCCGCTGCGGATATGCTGCGCCAGTGCTGCGCATATTCCGGCGCTGTTCCAGCTCGCGCAGGCGGTCAAAGGAGTTGTGAGAGTGAGGCATGGTCAGATATGAGAGATAAGTGTGTACACCCCCCATGTAATGAGGAGCAGAATAAAGAGAGGAAGATGGAAGAAGAAGCCCTGGGCGGCCTTGCTGCGGAAGGTCTCCCAGTCGATTCCCCTCCGCTCATCGATTCCGGGTTTGTAGCGGAATATTTCTGTGTGCCGGTAGCGGCTCGGCCCCGAATAAGCTTCCTCGAAATCGTTGATGGCGCGGTCGAGTTTGGGAATGGCTTCGTTCAGGCGTTCATTGAAAGTATCTGTGCCCCAAGTCTGGGGACGCATGCTCGACAGTATCTGGAGATGGCGCTTAAGACACTCGTTTATCTGCGCTATCTCCGCCTGCTCCCGGTCCATGGATTCGAGCTCTCTATCCAGTCGCCGCACGGCATTGTGCAGCTTCATGCCTATCTCGTTCAGACTTTCATTAAAGAGGGTCTTCCTCTCTGTGCTCTCCTCGAGTTCACGGCGCTGGGCCTCGTAATATTCCGCCTGCTGCCGTGCCTGTTCTACCTGCTGCCTCATCTGCTCAGGGGAATGCATATCCTCCTCGTTCATTCGCGGGGATATTTCCATCTGGCGGTATGCTGTAGCCTGTCTCATGAGCTGCGTTTCGGACTGGTTGTTTCGGAAAAGTTAAGGGTTTCGAGGGGGCTTGTCAAGCCCATAGGTGTGAACGGGCGCGATACGATGAACGGCAGAGCCGCCAGGCGTCTCTGCCGTTCTTTAATACGGGCGACGGGAATCGAACCCGTGTCTCATGCTTGGGAAGCACGCGTCCTACCATTGAACGACGCCCGCGTATGAAGCGGGCAGATTCTATCGCGAGAATGAAGGTCTGTCAAGATTAAATGGAAAAAATGTATGTATGTTAAAAATTCTGCTTGATATGCGTGTGGGGATGTGCTAACTTACTCCCGAGTTTGCGGGTATAGCTTAATGGTAAAGCTCCAGCCTTCCAAGCTGATCATGCGGGTTCGATTCCCGCTACCCGCTTAGCCTATAACAAAA
This sequence comes from Akkermansia sp., assembly GCA_045132635.1. Taxonomy (GTDB): domain Bacteria; phylum Verrucomicrobiota; class Verrucomicrobiia; order Verrucomicrobiales; family Akkermansiaceae; genus Akkermansia. The sequence goes on along the minus strand of JBGUSR010000017.1, from coordinate 42,718 downwards.
AGGTGTTACGCGTATGAAAAAGGTGCTTTCCATGATTCTGCTTGCTGGTCTGTTGACTGGCCCGGTCTTCTCAGCAGATGTAAACGCTTCTGGTTTGATTGCCATGGCGCAGGAGACTTCCGGTGTTTCCATTGATAAGCTTAGTCTGGCTGTGTATGATGCAGTTAAGGCTCAGCCGGATAAGGCTGCTGATATTTTTCGTAGTGTGATGTCTCAGCGTTCCAGCTGGAATGTGACAGAAACCTATGCCGTGCTGCGTTCTGTGCTTCTGGCATCTCCGTCTCTTGAAGCTTCCTTTGTGCAGGGTGTTGCCTCTTACCAGGGTGGCTCTTATGATGCTTCCGTGGTTGCTTCTAGTGGTTATCAGCTGGTGACGGCATTGTTCACCATGCCTCAGACTCAGTCTGTGGCTACGGCTGTGGCTCAGGGTGTTGTAGGTAGCGCAGTTTCTGGCCGTGCTGCTGGTAATGGTGTTTCCCAGTCTACTCTTGAGGCATATGTGCCCACGACTCCCTCTGCTCCTGAGTATTCGGTGACCCCGACTCCTCCTCCTACATCTGCAAATAACTAAGTTTTTTGCAGGGTGTAATTGTATTTTGTATGAAATCTTTTTTTTATAAATCGCTTCTGCTTTCCTGCGCGGTTGCAGCAAGCGCGGATGCAATATCTCTGTATGATATGGCCCCCTCTGTTGGGTTGCCTGAGTCGCATGCAATTAAGTACAACGTGTACGGGCGCCTTGGGTATGACTCCAATGTGGGTACGGCTGAAACGGCACAGGATAGATCCTCCCTCTATGTTAATGGCGGTATAGGTGCATCGTATGCTGATTTCGAGTCCGTTGATAAGATTTCGTACAATGTCAACATAGGTGCTACCCGTTATCTCCGTTCTTCCTCTGGGGAAAATCAGACATGGTCTGCAGACTGTGGTCTCGGCGCTTCTCTTGTGCACGCCTTTTCCGCGCGCTCGACATACTCTGGTAGCCTGCATGTTTCCTACAGTCCGGAGCCTGATTACGCAACTGGTATTTCTGCAGCCCGACGCCAGGGCGATAGCTTGAACTGGTCGTTTAATAACGCGTATAACCATTCTCTTGACAGCCGCGTATCCTGGAATGTCAATGTCGGTTATAGCGGTAACACATATACCGAGTCGACATATAAGAACGATGACCGTCAGTACCTGAATGCGGGGCTTGGCCTGAATTACCGTGCATCAGAGTTATTGACCTACAATACGCATTTTTCGTATCGCCACGATATTCGTCAGACTGGCAATAATTCAGACAACTTGACAATGGGCATAGGATTCAGCCGTTCGCTTGATCCGGTTTCCAGTTGCCATGGTAGTTTTGGTTTGCAGAGTAAGTATGTATCGGGCGAGTCGATATTAACTCCGAATCTGAATCTGGGTTATAATCGCAAGGTTGCTGAAGGTCTGAACATGAATGCGTACCTGACGCTTTCCAACGAGAATGTTGATACGTACCGTGGTGTTGGGCAGAATTACCTTTCTGACGTGACCTGGCGTATGGGGTTAAGCTGCAGTTACGTGCTTTCTCCGGATGTTTCATTCTCTTTTGGTGTTTCGGTGTTGCGCTCGCAGTACTCAAAGGGTACCGGCCGTTTGAAGGACGAGGTGAATACGACCGTCAATCCGTCTCTTGGTTTCACGTACCGATTCTCGGAGTCGCTTACAGGCAGTGTCAATTACCAGTACACGTGGTATGACACTGACCGTGAAGGTGCGGAAGGATACACTCGTCACAACATCTCAACTGGCTTGACATATAATTTTTAACTCTACCTGTTAAGCAGGAGGTGATGTAGAAACATCTCCTCCTGCTTTTTTACATTTTTCGCTACGCTATATGGAAAAGGAAGCTAATTCTTCAATGCAGTCAGAGGCGATCTTGCATGCACAGGATTACATGCAGGTGTTGCGCAGCCGTTGGAAGACAATTCTGCTGGTCTTCTTGCTTGTGTTCGTAAGTAGTGCTGTTATCACCAAGATGATGACGCCTAAATACATGAGCGGAATGACTTTTGAAATTAAGCAGCCGCGAGATTTGATTAATGTTGCCGTGGGCGGTGAGGGTAATCCCATTGCTGCCATGGGTGACAGCGCAGCATACATGCAGACGCAGTTCGAAATTCTGGTGTCGCAGCAGAATTTGATTGCAGTGGCAAACAAGCTTGACCTTCCCAACGAGTGGCAGGTGGATGAGACTACGGCCTCTGGTATTCTGATGGGGATGATTCGAGTGATGCCCCGTAAGCATACCAACCTTGTTGACATCTCCGTTACCTCGAATGACCCGCGCGTTTCTCAGCAGGTGTGCCAGGCTGTGGTGGATTGCTATAAGGAGCTTCGTGAGGAAAAGGAAAATGGCGTTATTAATGAAGCTATCAATAAGCGTTATGAGGTGTTGCGTTCACGTCAGGATGAGCTTGAAAGAAAGGCTGATGTAGTGCGCCAGTATATTCGCTCCGGCAAATATATTCAGGGTATGTGGAATGATAATGGGCATGGGGTACCTATATCGACTGGTGCAGAGGAACAGTCTCTTCAGCAGCTGAATAACTCCAGGCTTGCCATGGAGACGGAAATTGCCCAGATGTCGGTGCATATCAGCAAGCTGCAGAATCTGAAGGATGCTGAGCTGCTGAGCTATGTGACCCGCACTGGTTTGCTGACTGCTGAGTCGTATTGCTCTGCAAAGGTGCGTGAACTGAACAACCGTTACACGGAGGAGGAGACAGGTCGCGCCCAGATGCTCCTGAGCGGCTATGGTGCCCGCCACCCGAATGTGGTGCGTCTTGATGAGCAGCATAAGACCACGCGTGAGCAGCTGTATGCTGAGTTGGTTGGCATGCGTGATGCCATGGTCGACCAGCTCGACGTGAAGAAGTCTGAACTGCAGGATGTGGAGCAGCGTTATGCTCAGGCTCGTGATAACCTGCGTGATAAGACGCTCGAGGACCAGAAGGTGAAGAATGCCTTGCAGGAATATGCATCTGAAAAGGCTCGTTACGATAAGCTCGAGAACGACTACATTGCAGATAAGATGCGTTTGATGGCTCCCCGTACCAGCCTGGAGGTGTACAGCCGTCCTGGTCTGCCTGGTGCCCCCAGCAGCCCCAATTATCGTCTGAACCTTATTGTGGGTGCCGTGATTGGTCTGCTGGCTGGTATCGTGGTAGCGTTCATTGGTAACTACTTTGATACGTCCATTAAGACTCTTGAGGATGCTGAACGCAGTCTGGGGCTGCCAGTGCTGGGTGTTATTCCTCAGGATGCAGGTCTGCTGATTATGCAGGGTGGCGATAGCCCGGACGCTGAGGCCTACCGTATTCTGCGTACGAATATCGAACTTAAGAAGGATTTGTTCAAGGCTACGACGATTGTGGTTGTGTCTGCCAACGCAGGTGAAGGTAAGACGACTACTCTGAGTAATCTGGCATTTGTGTTCGCCCAGGCCGGCTACAGCACGCTGATGATGGATGCTGACTTGCGTCGTCCGCGACTGGCTCGTTATGCTGAGCTTAAGAGTGAAGTGGGTCTGTCCTCTTACCTGGCTGAGGGGTACGAGTTGAAGGATGTGGTGTTCCAGACCGGTCATCCGAACCTCTACATGCTTCCTAGCGGCCCGATTCCTGTGGACCCGAGTGGTCTGATTGGTTCGCACCGCATGCAGACGCTCATGACAGAGGTTTCCAGACGATTTGATATTGTGCTGATAGACTCGCCGCCTGTGCTTGGTGTGAGTGATGCCTCCCTGCTGGTGAGCCGGGCAGATGCCACGCTGCTGATTCTGCAGCCGCGCAAGATGCCGATTAAGGCTCTGCAGCGTGCCAAGACTCTTGTTCAGAATGCGGGTGGTCAGCTTATGGGCCTTGTGATGAATAACGTGGATATCAGCGGCGATACGCAGTACCAGTACTACACCACATACTATTCTTACTACAGCAAGGGGGATGCCCGTAAGGAACCCAAGCCCTCTGAGCGTAAGCCTGAAACGAAGGTGGCTGCTCGTTCCTCCTCTCAATCGAATGATGAATTGTATTAAACGCAATATATGAAAAATCTGATAATGAAACATTTGATGCTGGCAGTATTGAGTCTGCTTCTGTTGCCGGTCTTTGCACAGGATTCTGTGACAGAGCCTCGTGCTACGAAGGGTGGTACGGTGACGGTTCAGTTCAAGAATATCCCCAGTGAGGATGTGGGCAATGTGAATGGTGACTACCCCGTGAGCCGTGAGGACGGTACTATTTCCATGCCCTACTTGTCCGGGCGAGTGAGTGTGAACGGTCTTACTGCACGCCAGGTGGAGAACAAGCTCCGCTCACTGTATCTTGCTCAGGAGATTTACTCTGACCCTATCATTATGGCCAATGTTGGTCCGAAGGGTGAGGCGGCTGTAGATTCCCGTTATGTGCAGGTGGCTGGCTATGTGGCAGGCAAGAAGAATCTGCCCTACCGCGAAGGTATGACCCTGATTCAGGCTCTGATTGAGTGTGGTGATATCACAGACTTCGGTTCCCGTAAGATTCAGGTGACTCGTGGTAAGGTAACCCGTACGTACGATTACTTCAGCGCCCGGGACCGCGCTATCAAGTTGCTGCCGAACGATTCCATTTATGTGCCCCGCAGACCTCCGTTTGAAGGGCGACCGGATAAGATTGGTCCGTAATATTTGAATGGAAACAACAATAGCTCCGGCCTGTACGCCGGAGCTTATTTTTATTTAGATTTTCCGGCTGTGCAGGAAGTGCGTCAAAAGAAGCTTCTGGTATTGAGCATTGGGTATGGGCAGGGGCATCATGCTGCTGCTGCTGCGGTGCAGGAGCATTACGCTGGTCAGGGGTGGCGTACTCGCGTGGCGGATGTATGTGAGCTTGCTCAGCCGGGAATATTTCGCCTGACTCAGTATTTTTATGATTTTTGTGTGCGGCGAGCTCCCTGGTTGTGGGGGGTAACCTATTCGCTCACGGATACGGCGGATTGGTCAATTCTGGTCAGGAATCCTTTGCTTGGGAGTGTGCTTGCGTGCCTGCGGGATATGCTGCATGAGGAAATGCCGGATCTGGTAGTATGCACCTATCCTCTATTTGCCTACATGCTGGATGAACTGCAACAGCGTGGCGAATGCACGCCGCCCTATACTGTGCTGGTGACGGATTCTCTCGAAATCAGTCGCCCGTGGATGCGTTCACGGTGTCCGCTGGTGTTGCTGCCGGATGCATATTCCTGCAGCATGGTGAGGGAGCGTTATGGCCTGGGAGAGGAGGCTGCTGTCGCGGTCGGCTTTCCGGTGCGTGAGGCCTTTGCTCCATCCCCCGACAGGGTTCCACCTGGCCCCGGGTGCCTGCGGATCGTCTATGGCGCATACCGGCAGACAGGCGGGGTGCTGGCTGATATTTGCGCGCTTCTTGATTCCTTCCCCCAGTTGCGCCTGACAGTTATTGCAGGCCGCCGCTGCCGGATGCTCCGGAGATATTTCGAGGCGTATTGCGAAGCTGGGCGGCTGGAGGTGTTTGCCTCCACAACCCGCATGCCGGAGTTGCTGGCGGAGAGCCATTTCTACGTGGGAAAAGCTGGTGCTGCAACGATGTTCGAATGCTATGCCGCCCAAGTACCCGTGCTTGTGAATTATACCTTGCCGGGGCAGGAGCGAGGGAATCTGGATCTGCTGCTGCGGGACGGTGCAGGTTGCCATGTGGAGTCTACGGCACATTTGATTGCGACGGTGCAGGGCATGCTTCGCAACGGGGCGCAAGGCTGGATGCTACTGTGCGCAGCGATGCTGCAGGTGGGGCGTTCCGGGTGCGCGGCTTGCGTTGCCCAGGCGGTGACAAAGAAATATGGAATATGATGATGCAGGATACTTGTTTGCTGATAGATAACTCGAACTCTCGCACGAAGTTTGCCCTGGCCTCTGCAGATGGTATCTGTGTGCCTCGTATTCTTCCCACGGAGGAATTGTCTGCTGAGTCCATCAGCGCCTTACTTGCAGATTGGTGTTTTAAGCGTGTATACGCCTGTTCTGTGGTGCCTGCTGCCCGGGAGGTCATATCAGAGGCGCTGGGTGAATATTCTGTCAACTGGCTGTCTGCGGATTCTGCTCCCATGCTCGATTTTTCTGCGTATCCTGGTGTATCAACCCTGGGGGCAGATCGCGTTGCTAATGCGTTGGCGGCTGTTGTGCATGCTCCGTTGCCCCTGGTGGCGGTGGATATGGGCACGGCGACTACCTTCGAGGTGGTGGTGCAGGGGAGTTCTGTTCCTTGCTTTGCCGGGGGTATCATAACCCCGGGGTTTAAATCCTTTGCGGCGTGTCTGCCTGCAAACACGGCTCTGCTTCCTGCCGTGGATGCCAGTGCCCCGGCTCGTTTCATTGGTCGCTCCACCCGTGAGGCGATGTCGGCTGGTGTGGTGGCTGGATATGCCGGTATGCTTGATGCCTTGTTGGATGGAATTGAAAATGAACTGGGTGAAAGTGTTTCTGTGGTCCTGACGGGTGGGGATGCTGCCTTGTTTGCACCGCTGATGCGTCATTGTGGTAAATGCGTTGCATCCCTTACGCTTCAAGGCCTTGCGCGCTGGTCTGGCTTGCTCTGAACTGCCTTTTTTTGTTTTTTTGAGCATGCTTTAGTTTTTTTTGTTGCAAGAACGTGAGGAACGCGCTAGAATGATGGCACCTAAAATCTGTCAATTCTTATGTCCGACAATATTGAATCCCAGGTAAAAGAAATCATCGCTGCTCAGCTCAGCGTTGATCCCGAAAAAGTGACCTCCGATGCCAAGTTCATCGAGGATCTTGGTGCCGACTCCCTTGACACCGTAGAGCTCGTGATGGCTTTCGAGGATAAGTTCTCCGTGGAGGTTCCCGACGAAGACGCTGAGAAGCTTAAGTCTGTGGCCGACGTGGTTGCTTACATCGAGGCAAACAAGGCCTGATAGGCCCGGTGACTTTTTCGCTAACGGGCGGTTCCTCCATGTAGGCGGGGCCGCCCTTTGTTTTCTTAATGAATCGGAGTTCCATAGAATATGCATTGCGGCACACCCGGGTGCTTTATGTGCCCGACCGGCGCATTGATTCTTTTGGGGATACCCGGTTCAATTTCCGTTTGATAACGGAACCAATGGATGAGGTGGGGGTGTGCCGGGTGCGCAGTGGCTGGGTAGAGGCATGCCGTCCGCGTATTCTGCGTCCGGCAGACTTATGTGGGGTGGAGACAGAGGGATTCAGCGCGGATGCCGCGCGTTTCTTTGAGTGGATGGAGGCACATGGCGCGAGCATGAAGGCCCTGTTTGAATATGGGTTTCGTTTTGGCCGTTCGGATGTGCACGAGGAACTGGTGCATGATGCCTTTCCTGAGGTGGAGGAGCGGGTGGTGAAGGAGGCTTTGTCCTCCGGAGACTCCTTCAGGGCCGTTATTGCCGGGGTGGATGATGCCTGGGAGGTATCTCTGCTCAGCTTTATGATGGAAATGATACAGAAATCTCATGAAATCAATATTTTCGATTTTCGCCGTCGCGGGCTTATTTAGTTTGATAGGCCCTGCGTATTCCTCTGATAATTTCTCGCTCTGGCCCCGGCGGCCGGATGAGCTGGAGCAGGCTCGCCAGCTGATGCGTGAGCAGAAGGGCGGAGAGGCTGTTCTTCTGCTGCAGCCGTATGTAGCCGATGAGGGGATTGCCGGCAGAGAAGCCCGGCAGATTTGCGGGCGGGTGAATGTGCCGCGGTATTTATCCCGCATGCACCCGGGTGCTGTGGTGTACACGGTGCGCAAGGGTGATAACATGGCGCGTATTGCAGCCACACAGAACTGCCCGCAGGATGTCATCATGATGCTCAATGGCATTGTTCAGCCCTCTGCATTGCAGGTGGGGCAGAAGCTGGTGGTGGTCCCCATGCGCCTGCGTATGGAAATCCGCCCCCTTCAGCGTGAAGTTTCTGTGTGGGATGGTGAGCAACTGGTGGCGGATTACCCCCTCCTTAAAATAGACGATATACCGGCTGATCGTCGCAAGTCATCTGTAGTGAAGGTTGCAGCCCGGGAGGGATTCCTGAACGGGCTGGCTGTGCCGCTGCGTTCTCCGCAGTTTCCGTCGTCGGAGCGCGTTCTGGTCTTATCCAACGGAATGTGTCTTGTTGGTGGGCAGAACGGGCGCTCCGGTATTCAGTTGCGCATGGATCAGAAAGATCTGAATGAACTTGCAATGATGCTGGATGCCGGCAACGAGGTGAAGGTTGTATACCCGGAGCGCTGATGCTGCCGTGTATAAAGCTGTGTATGTAGTGAAAAATATGCTTTCCAAGCCGAATCAGGTTTGATACAATGCCTGCCTGATACGGAGTCATAAAATAAGACCCCCCCCTGTAACAAACTAACTGAATACATATCATGAACAACGAGTCCACTTGTAAGTCCAAGTCTGAGGGTATAATGATGACCGGGGCCGAGGCCCTTGTCCAGAGCCTAGTGCGCGAGGGGGTGGATGTTGTCTTTGCGTATCCGGGTGGCGCCAGCATGCCCATTCACCAGGCTCTGAGCCATGAACCCTCCATCCGCACCATTCTGCCGCGTCATGAACAGGGCGGTGCTTTCGCTGCTGAGGGCTATGGCCGCGTGACGGGTAAGGTTGGTGTTTGCATGTCTACCTCCGGCCCTGGTGCCACGAACCTGATTACCGGCATTGCAGATGCCATGCTCGACTCCATTCCCATGGTTGCTATTACGGCTCAGGTGGGCAGTGGCATGATTGGTACTTCCGCTTTCCAGGAGACCGACGTGTTCGGCATGACTGCCCCTATTGTGAAGCACAGTTACCTGGTAACCCAGCTGGAGGATATTCCCCGCATTGTTCGTGAGGCTTTCCATGTGGCTCGCACGGGGCGCCCCGGTCCCGTGGTGATTGATATCCCCAAGAACTTCCAGGAAGGTAAGTTCGTGCCCGATTTTGATGCCCCCATGGATCTGCCCGGTTACCAGCCGGAAATTGAGCTGAATACCGCAGCTCTGGATGAGGTGCTGCCGCTTATTCTTTCCGCTAAGCGTCCTGCCATTTATGCTGGTGGTGGTATTGTTATTTCCGAGGCTGCCGAGCAGCTGCGCGAGTTCGCAGAGCGTACGCAGATTCCCGTGGCTACTACGCTGATGGGTATCGGTGCCATGCCGGAGGATCATCCCCTTTCCGTGCGCTGGCTGGGTATGCATGGCGCAGTGTACGCCAATAATACCGTAAATGAGGCCGACGTGGTTATTGCCATCGGTGCCCGTTTCGATGACCGCGTTACCGGTGCCGTACGCACCTTCTGTGAGCATTCCCGTATCATCCACATCGATTATGATGCCGCCGAGCTCAACAAGAACAAGAAGGTGGATTTCGCCATCCGTGCAGATGCCGGCGCCGCTCTTGCCTACCTGAACTCCAAGCTGGAGTCCATGGGTATGGCCCCGCGTGAGTACGCTGTTTCTAACCGCCCCGAGTGGTTCGGCATCATTGAGGCCTGGAAGAAGCAGTACCCGCTCACCTACGTGAAGAATGAGCGTGAAATTGCTCCTCAGCAGGCTATCGAGGAACTGTACAACCAGCTGAAGGATGAGGACGCCATCATCTGCACCGGCGTAGGCCAGCACCAGATGTTTGCTGCCCAGTTCTACAAGTTCAAGCAGACTCGCCGCCTTTCCTCCTCTGGCGGTCTCGGTTCCATGGGCTATGGCTTGCCCGCTGCCATGGGGGCCCATGTGGCTTATCCGGATAAGCAGGTGGTCAATATCGATGGCGACGGCTCCTTCCTGATGAACGTGCAGGAGCTTGCTACCATTCACGTGGAGAAGATGCCGATTAAGTGCCTCATTCTGGATAACCAGCACCTGGGTATGGTGGTGCAGTGGGAAGACCTGAAGTACGACTCCAACCGCGCCCAGACCTTCCTGGCCGACCCCGCAGATGAGTACGACCGCACCCACCGTACAGAGGAGATTCTTTACCCGAACTTCCCGGTGCTCTGCGCTGGCTTCGGTATCAAGTGCGAGCGCGTGGTAGACCCTGCAGATCTTCCCGGTGCCATCAAGCGCATGCTGGAATCCAAGGAGGCATACGTGCTGGACGTAATGGTGCCGTACGATGTGCACGTGCTGCCCATGATTCCCGGCGGCATGGGGTATCGCGATGTGCTTCTTGAGCGTATTGCCGGTGATGGCAAGGGCCGCAAGGCTTCCGAGCTCGGCAAGGAGATTCCTTCTGCTCTGTAATAGAAATTTATAGGCCGCGCGCTGCATGAGCAGTGCGCGGCTTTCTGTGCCAAATAATACAACTTTACCAGCAATATGCCTAATGCTCTTGTAAGGAATGTGCTGACAACTCTCATTCTTGTGGTGTTGTGTATTGTTGTTGGCGCTGAGGCAGCAGAAAATACAAGGAGCGCATTGGGAATTATCGGTGCCCTGGTAGGCAGCGTGTTTCTGATTTGGATGGGCCCGCGAGTGTGGACTCTCATCTACCTGCTGCCGCCTCTCATCGCCCTGCTTCCTCTCCCTGGTAAGTTACAGGAAATTCCTGTTATTTTTCTGGTTTCAGGGGTTGTGTTGCTGTATTGGATACTGCTTTGGTTGATGGGCTATGTGCGTTTTAAATGGCGCTCCTTGTGGATTATGGATTTGCTGGTATTGCTCATGTTTATCTACATGGTAATATCATATATGCGCCATCCTGTATCCATGGCGATTCTGGGTTATGATGCTGAATACATCGGCGGTAAGGAATACGTGTGGACTATCATTGCAACACTTCATTACATTGCTGTCAGTTGTATTCCCTGCACGTATGAGCAGGGAAGGAAAGTGTTGAACTGGGCGGTTAAGCTCAGTGTTGGTGTCGCCATACTATCAGTGGTTTTAAGTTTGCTTGGCATTCGTGGAGGTACGGATATTACTGAGTTGGGTGATGCTGCGGCAAATACTCGTTTTGGTATGTTTGTTCAGTTGGGAGTGTATGGCATCTACTGTCTGTATGGTATGCATCCCATTATGAGCGTGCTGACATCTCCAAGGCTTTTGTTTGGTTGTTTGCTTTCCTTGTGTGGCATTGTTATTTCTGGCGCTCGAGAAACCCTGATGTGTAATTGCTTCATCATAGCGGCTTTAGCTATCGTGAAGCGAGAACTCTGGTGTATTACTCTCCTGGGACTTTTGGTATACGGCGGTTTGATTTATTTGAGTACGGAGGGTGTTATCAAAAGTTTTCCTCATGGTATTCAGCGATCTCTTTCTGTGTTGCCGGGAATAGAAATCGAGCGTGATATTCAAGAAGGTGCTCAGCATTCTAGCGAGTGGCGAGTAGTCATGTGGAAATGGGCTCTTGATAAACGTACCGGGTATATTCGGGATTATGTGTGGGGCGATGGATTTGGTCAGTCGGTGGATTACCTGCGCCGCGAAACAACTGCTATGATGCGTGGTACGTCACGTTATGGCGATCAGGAATTTTTCGCCAGCACCGGCGTGTGGCACAGTGGAGTCATTACCACCATTCACCGTCTCGGGTATGTAGGGTTGACATTGGTCTCACTTATATACTTGTGTGGCGTATTCACGATGTTCCGGGTGTGCATTTCGCTGAAAGGTACTCCGCTGTATTTCCCATCGATTTTCTTTTGCATGGGATTTGCGGGCGAATTGCCTATTTATATGATTTCTGCCGGCACACTTCCTTATTTCTTCAAAGGTTATATGATGTTGGCATTTATCAAGCTCTTCTACTGTCTTGGGCGAGAGCAGGGCTTTATCATCCCGTGGCAATTGCGCCAGCAATATGTACCACTGGCGATACAGGACCATAAAGAGCATACCAGGTATGCTAAATCTTGATTATAAATGAAAATGCCGCAGAGATCGACCTCTCTGCGGCATTTCTGTAATTAGCGTTCGGCTTCTTAGGAAGCACCCCGGCACCAGAGAAATTAGTGGCGGAGGGAAAGACGCACCAGCAGATCTTTGTACAGATCCGGGTTCGTGCGCTTGGCATAGTCCAGAAGCTTACGGCGGCGAGCCACCATCATAAGCAGACCGCGGCGGGAAGCGTGGTCGTGCTTGTTAGCGATGAGGTGCTGGGTAAGGTGGGCGATGCGCTTGGTAAGCACAGCAACCTGGAAACCGGTGGAGCCGGTGTCGTTCTCGTTCGTCTTGAAGTCGTTAACGTTGATTTCGCTCATTTTAGTATCTTGTGTTAGTGGTTGATTTTTCGTGGCTGCGGCAAATCGACCTACAAGGTGAGTGGATAATAGCACTAATCGCAGCATTTGCAAGCCTAAAAGAGCAAAAATGCGCTGAAAAACAATCGAACAGCTACCTGTGGCTGATTTTCTGCTTGCCACTGCGGCCAACTATGGTAAGCTGGTGCCATGGAACTACTCATGCCTGGATTTGATTCTGCCCGCGCTATTTTCTGCACCATAGCCTGGGTTGCCACATTGCTGGCCGCACTGGTGTTTGTTATCTCGTTTTTTACAGATTTTGATGATGCCGCTGCAGATGGGGGCGACGTCGGCATGTTCTCGTTCCGCGCGGTGCTGGGGTTCTTCCTGGGCTTCGGCTGGGGTGGTTATATCTGCCAGCAACTCACGGGAGAGGTTATGTGGTCCTGCGGCGTTGGTCTGGGGGCAGGGCTGCTCATGTTCATGCTGGTGGCCATGCTCATCCGCATGATATACGGCCTGCGGTCCGATGGTAATATTGCCCCTGCCAGTCTGGTGGGGCTCACCGGCACGGTCTATGTAACCATTCCGCCGCAGGGTGAAACCGGCGGCCAGGCGCAGATTGCGCACCCGAACCAGCTTATCACCATTGCTGCCGTGCAGCAGGGCAGTGAGCCGCTTCCTGCCGGCACCCGCGTGGTAGTCATCGAATCCACCGTAGGAGTGGTTACGGTGAAATCCCTTTCCTGAATAAACAACAACCCAAAAACGATACGTTATGATTGAACGCGCAATCCAGATAGCTGCAGCTCCTGTGGCAACAAGCAATATTGTGGCCATCATCATTCTGGTGGCTTTCCTCCTGGGCACGGTCGTGTGGCTGTTCAGCCGCTACAAGATGTGCCCGTCCGATAAAATTCTCATTGTCTACGGTAATGTGGGCGCCGGGCGTTCTGCCAAGTGCATTCATGGCGGTGCCACCTTCATCATGCCCGTGGTGCAGAGCTACGCCTTCATGGACCTGAACCCCATCAATATCGACGTGCCGCTCAAGGGGGCTCTCTCCAGCCAGAATATCCGTGTGGATGTGCCTTCCTCCTTCATTGTGGGTATCAGCACCCAGCCGGAAATCATGCAGAATGCCGCCAGCCGCCTGCTGGGCCGCACCCGCCAGGATATCCGCGACCTCGCCTCTGAAATCATCATGGGCCAGATGCGTGTGGTCATCGCTTCCCTCACCATCGAGGAAATCAACGCCGACCGCGAAAAACTCATCAAGGGTATCACCGGCGGTGTGGATGTGGAGCTGCACAAGGTGGGCCTCTACCTCATCAATGCCAATATCACCGATATCCGTGATGCTTCCGGCTATATCGCCGCTCTTGGTCAGGAGGCCGCTGCCCGCGCTATCAATGATGCCATGATTAAGGTGGCCGAGGAAACCCGCCGCGGCGAAATCGGCAAGGCTGAGGCCCTGCGTGAGCAGACCGTGCAGGTGGCCATGGCCAATGCCGCCGCTGTGGAGGGCAACAACGAGGCCCAGATGAAAGTGGCCGATTCCAATGCCCGCCTCAAGGTGCGCCAGGCAGAGGCTGCCCGTATTGCCCTGGTGGCCGAGAAGGAACAGGCTGCCCAGGCAGAGGCCGCTGGCTACATCGCCAACCGTGAGGCCGAAATGAAGCGCGCCGAGCTCGAGCGCGCCACCCAGACGGCCAATGAAATCGTGAAGGCTGAAATCCTGAAGCGCAAGCAGGAAATCGCCGCAGAAGCCGTGGCCTCCGTCATGGTGAAGGAGCAGCAGGGTAAGGCAGATGCCCTGGTGATTGAGAAGGAAGCTGAAGGTCTTGCCGCCACCAAGCTGGCAAAGGGTGAGGCAGATGCCCTCCTCCTCAAGAAGAAGGCCGAGGGTGAAGGCCTGGAGCTTGTGGGCCGTGGTAATGCCGCCGCCATTCAGGCTGCGCTGGAAGCCAAGGCTACCGGTTTCCGCCAGATTGTGGCCGCCGCCGGCGATGCCCGCGCCGCCTCCGGCCTGCTCGTCACCGAGCAGCTGCCCACCATCGTGGAAACCCAGGCCAGCGCCATCCGCAACCTCTCCTTCGATAAGGTGGTGGTCATGGGCGGTGGTGACAGCAAGAGCGGCTCTGTGGGCGGCTTTGTGCAGAACCTGGTTACCGGTACCCTCCCGCTGCATGAACTCGCCCAGAGCGTGGGCGTGCAGCTCCCGGATTACCTGGGCAAGAGCACAGAGACCCCCGATGCCACCCCGAAGGCCTGAGCCCCATTCAACCTGTAATAAAAATCCCCTGCGCCGCTGCGGCTCAGGGGATTTTTATTCATTAATGTTTAGGCGCCCGTTGCATAGGTGAGGGTTGAACCCGCTGCGTATGCACAATGGAATCGGCCATGTTGCGCACGGTTTCCTCCAGTATGTTGCAGAGGTGGCTGCCGGCGCGGAAATCTGCCGGGGCAAAGAAATCCACCCGGTGCTGGGTTGATTTCAGCGCGTAGCACTTCTGGAAACTGCGGCGTGATTCATCGTCAGGGTTATAAACGGCCACGCTCAGGCCACCCTGCTGGCGCATCACGGTGAAACAGGGCACATCCGTGGGCCCGTCGCCAATGTAAATCATGTGCTCAAAGGGAATGGGGCGCAAATCGCTGTCCATGTGGTCGTTCACATCCTCCATGTAGTTGAGCATCCCCTTGTTGATGCGGAAGAGATACTGTGTCTTGCTTGTGTGGGAAATCACCCGCTTCGGGAAGCTGATGCGGCCGTCCTGCTCGCTGAATTCGCAGCCGAATACCTCCCGCATGTAGGGGCGGATGATGGAGCCGTCCAGAATGCTCTTGATACCGCTGGAAATGATATAGAACTCCACCCGCACCCCGGCATACCGGTGTTCCTGGTTCAGTGCCCGTTCCTCGAATTTCTGGAAGAACTCCGGTATGCCCTTGTAGTAAGTAAGCTTCTTGCCAAGCTCGCGCAGGTGCTCATTGCTCACGCCGTCCAGACTCAGGGTATCCAGAATCTCCTTCAGGTAGCTCAACTCGCCATCCCAGCCCTCTTCCTTGCTGCGTTCGTTGCACTTTCGCCAGAATTGCTCGGCGTCGATGCCATATTCGGGAAACAGGGTGTCCTCCTGCATATTGCGGGGACTCAGGGTCTGGTCAAAGTCAAAAATAAGCGCGATAGTATTCTGCGGAACTGCCATATACTACCTTATAGCTTGTTCATTGCCTTTCTGCAAGTAAAAAGCAACGGCCCTATCCGAATAAATTACATTGACAAATGCCCGCTGATGGTATTGAATAGAGTGCATGAGAATCTGCCTTACTCTCTCCTCCCTTGCAATTGCTTTGCTGGCCTCCTGTTCCCAGTACCAGACCACCTGTATCACGGGTATGGCAGACCTTCCGCTCAAGACGACGGAGCTGCCCAGCGACCGCTGGCAGGAGGCTCCTCTGCGCGCCAATGCCCAGTACATCTTGTATGGGGCCAATTCTAAGGCCGAAAAGAAGCTGCGTATCGGCGACTACTATTTCCTGCGCTGGTATGATGCAGAGCCTACCCGTCCGGTAAAGATAGAGATGCTCTACACGCAGGCACTCACCGGGGCAGATGTGCTTACCCGCACGGTGGAGTACAACGAGCCGCGAGAGGACGCCTGCGAGCGCAAGGAAAAGTTCCAGTTCTCCGGCGCAGATTACGCCAAGCGTGGCGATATCATGACCTGGAAGGTGAACCTCTACTGTGGCGGCGAACTTGTGGACTCGCTGCAGTCCTACCTCTGGGAGTAAAAAGAATGCAGATTTATGTGTGCGGGACCTAGAGTCCCGTGCTTCGATAGTTTAAACAAAACACCCGCGCCGGAGCGCGGGTGTTTTGTAATCTGTTGCCAGGCGGCTTTAGTGGCTGTAGGCCTCTGCCGGCACGGGGACTACGGGAGTCTGGGTGCCCTGCTGAGGGCCGCGGTTCCACTCCAGCTTGAAGCTGCCGGGGGCGCTGGCGCCCTGTACCACGGTGATGGTGATGGCGTGCTTACCGGCCTTCAGCGGAATACCCTTCTTGCCGGTCTGCTCTGCGATGGCCTCGTCCGTGTTGATGGCGGCGGATTCATTCACCGTGCTGCCCGGGGTGTAGTTGAAGTCGGCATCCACCAGCTGGAAGTTGTGCAGCTTGATGTAGGCCTTGGTGCCGGGCACATCGCTCAGGGTGAGGTAGAAGTGCCAGTGGTTGCCATCATTCGGCACGTTGATGTAGCCCTTGTACTCCGTGATACTGCCTGCGGGCAGCTGCTCAGCGGCGGGGTCGGCCACGGTGCCGGTGGCGGCAGTGGCAGCGCCGGGCAGGGTATCAAACTCCGGCACCCAGGGGCTGGAGGCCTGCAGGCGGCGCATGGCAAGCCCGGGCGTGGTGGCTGCGGGGGTGTTGGCCGGCACCAGGGTCATATCATAGTTGCGGAAACCACCGCAGCCGTTGTTGCGGCGCCCGGCGGCGGGGTCGCGGGTGTAGTCATAGGCGCGGCGGGTGTGCAGCACCGCGGCTTTCAGCTTGTCCTGAATACCGGGCAGCTGGGCGGCAATGTTGGTGGTCTCGTGGGAGTCTGCCTCCACGTCGTACACCTCGAAATCGGTCTGGGCATTGGCCATGTTGGTGCGGATAGCCTTCAGGTAGCGGCCATCCTCTGCGCGGAACATGATGACCTGCTGCTCACCACGGCTGCGGCCCTTCTTGTTGGCGGCATAGTCCTGATACTGGGCCATGCCGCCGCCGAAGCAGTATTCGGAGTACACCACGCCGTCCTTTTGGGCAGCATCGTTACCCTGCAGCGTGGGCAGCAGCGAAACTCCGTCGCAGCGCATGGGCTTGGGCAGCTGGGCCAGGTCTGCAAAGGTGGCCATCCAGTCGTGGAACTGGCTCGGGAAATTGCTGTTGTGATTCTGCTTGATATAGCCGGGGGCATACACCAGGCAGGGCACGCGCAGGCCGCCTTCCCACAGGTCGCGCTTAATGCCGTCCATGGGGCCGTAGCTGCGGAAGAATGCCGGGTTCTGGGCCGGGGCAGGGTGGTCCTTGAAGCCCCACACGGCGCCGGGTTCGTTGTGCGGGCCGTTGTCGCTGGTGAATACCACAAAGGTGTTCTGGTCGATATTCAGGTCCTTGAGCAGCTGCAGCAGGTCGCCCATGGCATCATCCACGCGGGTAATCATGGTAGCGTGGCGCTGGGCGGATTCAATGGCGCCCCTGGCACCGCCGCCGAAGCGCCTGGCGGCGTATTCCTGCCACTCGGCATTATTCTGGTACTGCGGGTAAATGTAGGAATCCCACTGGCCGGTGGCGGTGTTAATCATCTTACCGGGGGTACCCAGCCACTGCACGCCGCCGTTCAGACCGCCGCCGGTGGGGTAGGGGGCGCTGGGCACAGCCAGGCGGGCATGTGGCGCAATGAGCGTGAGCGCCAGGAAGAAAGGCTTGTCCGGCGTGGCCTTCACGTGGTCGGTAATCCACTTCTTGCCGCGGGCGGTGAACAAGTCGGTGCTGTAGCAGGTATCCAGCTGCGGGGTGATGAGCTCATCGCCGTCCCAGATGGCGTTCATGTGGGTCTCCGGGTCGGCATTGCTCTCCTCCTTGGCGTAGTGGCGGTGGCCGGCCAGGTGGTTGTTGTAGCCGAAGAAGTAATCGAACCCGCGCAGCGTGGGCCAGGCGGCTGCGGTGGTGGGGGTGCCGCCGCTTTCCATGCCGCCGCCAATACCCCACTTGCCGATAAGGGCTGTGGTGTAGCCGGCCTCGCGCAGCACGCTGGCCAGCGTGTGTGAGTTCTCCAGCGCGGCGTCAAAGCTGTTGTTGCGAATCACCTCCGTGTGGCCCTGGTGGGTGCCGCTGAAGAGCGAGGCGCGGGCCGGTGCGCACACCGGGGCTGCGGTGTAGTGGCGGCGCAGCTGCACGCCCTGCTGGGCCATCTGGGCCAGGCTCGGGGTGCTGATGCTCGGCGGGCGCACTGTGCCGTCGGCGCAGGTGTCGGGCACATTGATGCTCATATCACCCCAGCCCATATCATCCACCAGCACCAGAATGATATTCGGCTTCTCTGCTGCGGAAAAAGCCTGCCCGGCAGCCAGCAGCAGGCTCATGGCTAATGCTCGTAATTTCATAATCGTTTCAGGGAAAGGTTGTGTTTCTCGATTCTAGCGGATTTGCCGCCACGTGGCAACCTCTAATTCAGGAAAAATGCCCGCAGGTGGCCATGAAGGCTTCCTGCGGGCATGCAGAATTAAGTCTTGCTCGCTTTTACTTGCGGCGGCGGCGGGCAGCCAGACCACAGAGGGCCAGCAGGCTCAGCGTAGCCGTAGCAGGCTCGGGAACAACGGGGCTGGAGGCAATTGTTACGCACCCGGCTGTTGCCAGAGAGATGTTGTAAAGCTTCTCGGCGCCGCCATTGGTCCATACATTGTTGTTGACACCCTTGTTGAACACGGTGTTGTCGAAGTTCTCCACCACGTAGGTGGCGGAAGCATCGCCTACCGTCAGGGTGAACTCGCCGCTCAGGTCTGCGCCGGCTTCGTCCACATACTTCACGAACTGCAGGGTAATAGCCACAGCCGAATCATCGGCGGTGTAGGAACCCACCGTCAGCACGTTGTTGCTCTTGTTCTGGTTGAGTGCGATAGCCCCTGCGCTGGTTATGGAAAGGGTGTAACCATCTGCACCGCTGCTTCCCTTTACCGTACCAAAGAGGTATGCGTTTTCTGCGCGGGAGGGATCAAGCGTGAAGCTCAGGGCCCAGCTTTTGGTCAGGTTACCGGTTTCCTCGCTCCAGTCGATGGCGGAGTTGCTGCCGGTCAGCTGGTTGTTTGCCGGGGTGGTCAGGGTAAGGGCGGTCCAGGTCAGCTCAGAGGCGTCTGTTACCAGACCCTCTGCCCCCATGGAAATACCGGCCATTGCTACCAATGCGATAAGTGTCTTTTTCATGATGAGTATGAATCGAATATAGTAATGTATAGAATTGAATTGTGCAGGGGTATCCAGTTCCACGCGCGTCGGAATGCTGAAATACCTGCGTACAACCCAATGGCGTCACAATACAGCATTGGCGAAGCTGATGCCTAATCTGTGTATTGAAAATCTGTAAGTTAGGAACAAAAAACCGTTCTAATACTCGCTATTCATACACTCCTTACATTGTCCTAACCCATAAAATTCTAATCTTTTACGGCTTTTAGGCTTGCTACAGCTTCGCCAATGCTGTCTGTGCTTCCGGTAGCACCTGAAAGACCAATACAAATGGCGATTTGGCGGGGTTAGAAATCAATCGGAGCACGGGACTTCAGTCCCGAAAACTCAAGCGATGGGGGACTAAAGTCCCCCGCTCCGACAAAAACAGCCGCCCGACCAACTCCCATCTGGCGCAGCAATCTTTGGGACACATGTGGTGTAGAGAACTACTTCTTTACGCTACGCTTTTTTTTCTTCTTTTTCTTTTTGGGTGTGGGGCTTTTGTCTTCCTCCGGCTCCTGAGCCTGCGCATCGGGAGTGCCCTTGGTGTAGTAGCGCACGTAGTCGATTTCGAACTGAACGGGGTAATCAGCCGGGTTGGGGGCCTCTGCCCAGCCGCCGATGGCGGTGTTCATGATGAGGTAGCAGGGGGTGCGGAGCGGGTTGTTGCCGTCCGGGTAGTTAGCCTCCTCCATACGGATGCGGCCTACCTCCTTGTCATCAATAAGGATGTGCATAATCTGTTCATCCCATTCCAGCACGTAGGTGTGGAAATCCTTGCTGTAATCGGGCAGGTTGGTGGTGCGGATGACCTTGTGCTCCTGGTTGCCGCCATTCACACCCCAGCGGAAAATGGAGTAACAGGTATTGGGCTCCTGGGAAATGTGCTCCAGAATATCAATCTCGCCGTTGGCCGGCCATCCGTACTGGTTTACATGCATGGTCCACAGGGCAGGCCACACGCCCTTGGCCTTGGGGATTTTGGCGCGAATCTCCAGGCGGCCGGGGCATTCAAAGTGCTTCACATCGCGCGTGGTGACCGAGCCGCTGGCATAGGGCATGGTCTTGAGCTGGTGGGTCCAGTGCTCCTTTTTGGGGTCGTAATTGCTGTTTCTGGTGGTTTTGGCCTTGGAGGTGAGGATGAGCTTGCCGCCCTGCACGCGCACGCAGTCCTTCGTGTAGGTCTGCACGGCATCGCGGTTGCGGATAACGCCCAGCTCGTGCTTCCACTTTTTCAGGTCGAGCCTGGAGCCGTTGAACTCATCTGCCCAGTCCAGGTGCCAGCCGCCCTCCAGGGTACGGGGGGCATCTGCGGCAGCCAGCGGGGCCAGCCCCAGCAGCAGGGGCATGAGCAGGCCGGGTATCGATGTGCGGCGCGATATGCGGAACATAGGCTTATTCTGCGTTGAGAAGGTTCATCAATTCATCATCCAGCGCGGGCTGGCCGGCAGCTGCGGCGCATTCCTCCAGCTGGGCCACCGTGCGCGCGCCGATGAGCACGCTGGTTACCTCCCCGCGCTGCAGCAGCCAGCGCAGCGCCAGCTGGGTGAGGGGGATGCCGGACTTCTCGGCCACGGCATGCAGCCTGGCAACACGCTCGGCATCGGCGGCCACCTTGGCGGCATCCAGGAAGATGGAATCGCTGCGCTCGGCGCGGGAGCCTGCGGGCAGGGCGGTGGTGTTCAGGTACTTGCCGGTAAGCATGCCCTGCGCCAGGGGGGAGAAGACGATGCTGCCTGTACCCTGCGCCTTGACGGCGGGCAGCTGGCCGGCCTCGCATGCGCGGTCCAGCAGGTTGTAGCGCAGCTGGTGCAGCAGGCAGGGCACATGCGCCTCTGCCAGCAGGGTGCAGGCGCGGTTGAACAACGCAGGCGGGTATTTGGAAAGACCGATGTAGAGCGCCTTGCCGCTGCGCACAATCTGCACCAGCGCCTCCACCGTCTCCTCGATGGGCGTATCGGGATCCGGGCGGTGGTGGTAGAACACATCCACATAATCCAGCTGCAGGCGGCGCAGGCTCTGGTCCAGCCCGGAAATGAGGTGCTTGCGGCTGCCCCAGTCGCCATACGGCCCCGGCCACATGAGGTGCCCCGCCTTGGTGGCAATGAACATCTCATCCCGGTGCCCGGCGAACTCCTGCTTCAGCAGGCTGCCGAAGCGCTCCTCTGCACTGCCGGGGGGCGGGCCATAGTTATCTGCCAGGTCAAAGTGGCAGATGCCCAGCTCCATGGCGCGGCCGATGATGGCCACATTCTGTGCCCGGTCATCGCCCCCGCCGAAATTGTGCCAGAGCCCCAGTGATATCTCCGGCAGCAGCACGCCGCTGCGCCCGCATCGTCTGTACTTCATGTGTTTCACTATACCTGATGCGCCGCCTGATGTAAAGCCTTACCTCCGACCACCGGGCGGATATCCACGCTGCGCGTGGATGAAAAACTGCCCGGCCTGGGAACCAGACCGGGCAGGAAAATGCAGCTATCTGCTCGCAATTACTTGCGGCGGCGGCGGGCGGCGAGACCAGCCAGAGCCAGCAGGCTGAGGGTGGCCGTAGTCGGCTCGGGAATGAAGTTCACCTGGTACTGCCAGGCGCCGCCTACATTCTCACCGTAGTAGACACTCACGCCGTCCTTGCCAAGGAAGCCAATCTGGCCATCGGCGGAGGCAGAGAGGGTCTCGCCATCGATGCCCTGAAGGGTGATGCCTACCATGCCGTCCTCGGGCAGGTTGGTCAGGCTCAGGATATCCTTCATGATATCGCCGTCGATGCCGGGGATGATGATGGCGCCATTCTCGGTGAAGTCGTAGCCGAGCAGGTCAGCGTTCACGGTCAGGGTGAGCATGCCATCGGCATAGCCGGCCTGGCTGAGCACGGCGAAGGCCGGGTCCTCCTCGGGCCTGGCGGTGAAGGTGAGCAGCAGGCTGTTGTTCGTGTTGCTGATGGTGGCAATGTAATCGCCCACCTGCACGTTCTGGTAGCTGCTCAGGTCACCCGTGAAGGTCAGCTCACCCGTGGTGGAAACCAGCGTGTGGGCGGTGTAATCCGTGGTGTAGCTTGCCAGGTCCAGGGTCAGGCTGCCCAGGGTCAGGCTGCCTGTGCCGGCTACAGTAGCACCTGCGCCCAGGGTCAGGTCACCCAGGTTGGCAGCGGCCTCAAAGGTGGCAGCGGTGCCGGCACCCAGAGTGGTGGAGGTGGTGGTTACGGCCTGCTTGAAGGTCACGCCCTGGGCTGCATTGGCGGTGAGCTTCATTGTGCCTGCGGACTGTGCAATGCTGCTGTTCACCGTCACGGCGGCAGAGGCGTGTTCAATGGTGAGGTTCATCGTAGCGCCGGCCTCCTCGCGGGTGCGGATATTTGCGTTGTTGATGGTGGTGGTGTTGGTGAACTTAACATTGTGCTCACCTGCGATTACCTCCATGTTGCCGGTCCAGTTGCTGGTATCGCCGGCAAAGTTGAGGGTCATCTTGCCGCCATTCAGGTCCTTGTTGATGATGAAGTTACCGCCGCCGCTGATGCTGCCGTTGAAGTTATACGTGCAGCCGCTGTAGCCGTCGGTCAGTTCCACGGCAGCCAGGTTCGTATTGGTCAGCACCAGGTTGGCATCAATGTTCTTGGTGCCGTTGCCGCTGTTGGCAAAATGGCCTGTGTATTCCTTGATGCTGATGGTGGAACCGCTGCGGCCATAGGCGGTCAGGTCGAGGCTGGCATTGGACTGGCCGAAGAGTTCGACCATGCCGGACCAGGTGTCGGCGATGCTGACTGCCGTGGCGTTTCCGCTGTTGATGGTGTAGGTGCCGGAGCCGTTCAGGCCAACGGTGTGACCATTGGTGGTTACCTTGCCGGCGGAGATGCTCTGACCGGCTGCGATATTGAGCTGGGCATCGCCGGTGAGCTCAATGCCAGCGCCTTCTGCCAGGGCAGTGTCCACGTTCAGCGTGGTACCGTCAGCGGCGGAGATGCTGGCGCTGGCGCTCTGGGCGTATACTTCGCTCAGGGTGGAGCTGCCTTCTGTGATATACCATGTGCCCAGGTCAATGGAATCGGCGGAAACTATGTTGCGGTTATCGTTGTCGATGGTGTAGGTCGAGCCATTGTATGTAACCTCGAAAGCTTCCTCAATGATGCCGCCCTGAATCAGGATGATGTCGGAGCCTTTGATGAAACCATTGGTGGCCTCATTGCCGTCTTTGTCTGCAATGCTGTTGCCACCAGACATGAGGAAGTCGGATCCTTCGCTGAGCTCGACTGTGAATGCACCGCTTCCGGCAGAGAATGTGACATCTTCACCCAAGGAAAGTGAGCCGAAGAAGTTAACATCAGCTGTTCCAGTGGAAATTGCTACGCTGCTTTCAATGGAGCCCAGGCCCAGTGTGCCGGTACCCGTTGCGGTGAGGCTGCCGGTGCCCGTCAGGTTGCCGGCGAGTTTGAGCGTGCCGCCGGTAGTGCCCTGGGTCAGGCCGTTTTCTCCGTAGCTGTACCGGGTGGTGTCAATGGTCAGATTGCCTGTGATGTTGAGTGCATCACTGATAGTGGCGTTATCGGCAGCGATGCCGATGGTGCCGCCGCTGATGTTGGCGTTCACGTAGCCATCGTAGTCCATACCCATATCACCCAGAATCAGCTTGCCGCCTTCGCTCAGGTTCAGGGTGGAAACACCGGTCTTGCCAGTGTGGCAGCGGCCCAGCCCCTTGGTTGCCAGGGTGCCGCCGTTGGCAATGTTGATGACGGCTTCTCTGTCGCCGGTCATGACGGCGGCGTTTTCTGCCAGCACCGTGCCCTTCACGGTCATGGTGGTGACATTTTCCCATTCACTCAGGATGAAACTGTTGGTCTTGTAAAGGCCGGGGGCCTGGCCGATATCGTTTGTGCTGCCTGTCACCTTCAGTGTGTATCCGCTATCGATGTTGAGGGAAGAGGTGCCACTTTGAAGGTCACCCACTTCGACGCGGTTTGTGGTTAACGTGCCGCTGTTCATGCCGTCACCGAGGTTGATGGTGCCATTTTTTGCATACAGCTTGCCGGGCACGGAGATGCTGGCGGCGGTGGCGGTGAGGGTATTGCCATCCACCTCAAGAGAACCATTGAGAGAGATGGAACCCTTGCCGTAAATGCTCATGTTGGAGCTGTTTAAACCAGCGGTTACGGTAAGGCTTGCTCCTTCTGCTGCATACAGGCTGGAAACGGTGATGTTGCCGTCTGCGGCCAGGGTCACATCGTTGCCCAGGGCTGCAACAGACTTCAGGGATTCGCCGCCTGCTACCATGAGGGTTGAGCCTTCTGCACTGGCAGTAACGCCCAGGTATTTCTCACCTGCGGGGATGCTGTTATAGGCTACGGAGGTACCGCTGTTTGTCCAGCTGGCATCAGCTGCATTCGTGGTGCCGGCTCCAAGCGTGGCGGTATAACCACGGGTGGCACTGCTGTCCACCACCTGCATGCCGCCAAGAGTGGCGCGGGCACCCAGATTGTTTGCTATGACTATATTTTTGCCAACAATTGTTGAGCCAGTGAGTCCTGTTACGGTGATGGAGTTGCTGTCATCGTAGGCAGTTACACCACCACGTGTTCCCCAGGCTGCATTTTCTCCTTCATCCAGGGTGTTGTTGGTACCGCCGATGTACTGCGTGCCGTTGATTTCCATGGGTGCCCAGGTGCCGCCGGCATCGCCGGAGAGGTAGTAGGTCACATCTGCAATCCAATAGTCATGGGCCAGAGAAATGGTGTGTACATTGCCACCACTATGGTTTTTGATGTCGACGTAGTTCCTCTGCACCACGCCGGTCACGGTGGAAGTATCCTCAACGCTGCTGCTCCAACCGCCTGCAATATTTTCCATTTTGAGGATACCTGCAGCCTGATTGCTCTGGTTTACAACGGTGGTGCCGGCGGTGTTGTTTGCCGGAATGATGTTCCAGTTGCCGTCTTTATCAATGCCACCCAGAGTTGAATCAGTGTCGGTGACGCTGCTCATCTGAGTGCCGCCAAACGAAATGCTAATGCCATCCGCACCGTAGGTCGCGGGTAATGCCGCAGCCAAGGCGATGATGACTGCAGTCAGAAGCTTCTTTGGTAAGTGTAATTTCATAGATATGAATGAATATGGTCGTAATATTGTTAACAGGTGAACCGTGGCTTCTTGCGCAATGAAGATACAGTTCGCCCACCAAGACATGATACTAGCTGAGACGAGGGGGCATGTACAGCAAAAATTTGAGAAAATCACATGGGGGCGCATGCGCATGTGGCCTAAAGATTTCACAATTGACTGCATTATCAGCACCGTTCTGGAGCCTGCCCCCCTCCTTATCTGCTATAGATGGCGATTTGGCGGGGGCTCAAATCTTTCGGAGCACGGGACTTCAGTCCCGAAAACTCAAGCGTTGAGGGACTAAAGTCCCTTGCTCCGACAAAAACAGTTGCTCGCCAAACTCCCATTTGGCGCAGCAATCTTTGGGGACACATGCGCATGGGGACCAGAGATTTGTTTCCCAATTATTGGGAAGAATAAAACCGGGGCGGAATTGGGAAACGAAATCCGGCTGCTCCGGACGAAATCCTGCCCCTGCGGGGCAGGACGATATCCCTGCGGGTCGAAATCCACGCTGCGCGTGGACTTATGCAATGATAACCAGTGTGCCCAGGGGTACGAGCTCAAAGAGCGTGGCGGCATCCTGCGGGGAGAGGCGGATGCAGCCGTGGGAAACGGGGGTGCCGAGCCGGGCGGTATCTGCCGTGCCGTGAATGTAGATGTAGCGTGCGCGGGTATTGGCGTTTTGCGGTTCCAGCCCGTGCAGGGTGAGGATGCGGGAAAGGATGGCATCCTCCCCCCGGCTGGCGGCCGGGTGCAGACCCACCGGGGTGCGGGCGCGGAACACGGTGAGCAGGGGGGCGTTCTCCCCGTGCTTGGAGTAGATGCAGAACCTGCCCAGCGGGGTGCGGCCACTGCCGGGCTCGCTGCCGGTGCCGGCGGCTCCGGTGCTGCAGGGGGCTGTAAAAAGCAGCTCACCAGCGGCGGAGCGGAGCTCCAGCCGCTGGTGGGAGATGGAAATGAGGATTGACGATTGACTATTGACGATTGACAATTGAGGAATGGATGTGAAATGGTCAATGGTACCTTCGGGTGATTTACTCCCCCAGGATGGTGCGGGCGATGTCCACCGCGGCATCCGGGCGGGCCAGGGCGCGCATGGCGTTTTCCATGGCGGTGCGGGCCTCGGGGTTCAGCGCGGTGGCGTGCACAAAGTCATGCACTTTCTGCACGGTGAGGTCCGCCTGCTGAATGAGCACGGCGGCTCCGTGGTCGGAGAAAGCGCGGGCGTTGTGGGTCTGGTGGTCATCTGCCGCAAAGGGGTAGGGAACCAGCAGGCATGCCTTGCCGATGATGGAGAGCTCCGTAAGGGTGCTGGCGCCGCTGCGGGCAATCACGCCATCTGCCGCGGCATAGGCGGCGGGCATATCGGCGCAG
The DNA here is from genome assembly GCA_045132635.1 of Akkermansia sp. GTDB lineage: Bacteria > Verrucomicrobiota > Verrucomicrobiia > Verrucomicrobiales > Akkermansiaceae > Akkermansia. Next base: position 16,050 of record JBGUSR010000017.1, on the reverse strand, counting down.
AAGCCGAGCACGGTGATGTTCGGCGCGTCGCCGGCGAGGTCGTTCACGCGCTCGTAGTCGATGCGGCCGGCAATGACGAGGTAGTGCACCTCGGGGTCTGCCTTGGCGGCCTCGATAAGCAGGGAATTGAGGTTGCGGGCGCCCTGGGAACCGCCCGTGACGAGGATGATCGGCTTGTCCTGCGGCAGGCCGAGTCGCTGGCGGGCTTCGGCGGCGGTGGGCAGGTTGCGGATTTCATCGCGCACCGGGGTGCCGACCACGGCGCAGGAGCTGCCGGGGAAGTGCTGCACGGCCTCCTTCATGCCCACCAGCACCTTGGTGCACCAGCGGGCGGTGAGGCGGTTGGATTTACCGGGCATGGCATTGGAATCATGCACATAGGAGCGCAGTCCCAGGGCGCGTGCGGCCTTGCAGGGGGGCAGGCTGGTGAAACCGCCCATGCCCAGCACGGCATCTGCCTTTTCCTGGCGCAGGAGCTTCTTGCAGCTCATGTAGGTGGTGAACAGCTTCCAGAGGAAAGCCGGCATGCGGAGGGAAAGGGTGGGGGGCTTGGCAATGGCGGGGATGGAGTGGAACTCCAGGTCGCCGTATTTGCTGGAGGCCTCGGCATCCACCTCCTTGCGGGAGATGAGGAGGATGGGGCGGTGGCCCTGCTTGCGGAGCTGCTGAGCCACGGCAATACCGGGAAAAAGGTGACCGCCTGTGCCGCCGCAGGCGATAACGATATTGAGAGGACGAGAGGTCATGGCTTCTGGATATCCTTGAGTCTGCGGAGGGGCCAGTAGTTCTGGCGGATGACGGGAGTATGCCGCTGGATACTGGTGATAATGCCGATGGAGGCGATGGTGAAGACGAGGTTGGTACCACCGCTGCTGATGAACGGCAGGGGCAGACCGGTGTTGGGCAGCATGGTGGTAACCACCATGATATTGAGCATGGCAGGCCAGAAAATGGCGCAGGTGAGCCCCAGCGCCAGAATGCGGCCGAAGGTGTCCTGGGTCTGCACGGCCAGGGCAATGCCGTTATAGGCCATGAGGGCGAACAGTGCTACTACGCCCGCTGCACCCAGAAAGCCCCATTCCTCACCAATTTCGGCAAAGATGAAGTCTGTATGCGCATAGGGCAGGTTGCCGTATTTTTCGATACCGTCTCCCAGGCCTACGCCGCTGAGCCCGCCGCGGGCAAAGGCCAGAATGGCAATCCACTGCTGGCGGCCTGCTCCCTGGCTGAAAGCGCGGGGGTCATACCAGGCCTCGATGCGGAGCATTCGGTTGGGGCTGCTCGTCATCATGAGGTAGAGCAGAATACCCCCCAGCAGCGCTGCCAGCAGAATAAGCCAGATACGCGAGCCGGAGGCGAACATGACACAGAGCCCGGATAAGGCAAGGGCTGCGGCGGTGCCCATGTCCTTTTCCCAGAGAATCAGCGCCAGCGGAGCCCCGAAAAGGATTGCCCCGGGTAGCACAAAGCCCATCCAGAAAGTGCCGGCGCATTCGCGGCGGGTGGTATACCAGTGCGCCAGCGTAATCATGAGCACAATCTTGGCCAGCTCACTGGGCTGGAAAGTAAGGGAACCAATGCCAATCCAGCGGGATTCGCCGTTGAGGTTCTTGCCGATGACGGGCATGTAGCAGCAAATCAGCAGGAGGACACAAAATCCCCAGAACCAGTAGACCGGGCGACGCAGGCGGCGGTAGTCCACGCAGCTCATGCCTATGGCGATTGCAAGCCCGAGAAGGGCAAATATGCATTGCTTGCCCAGGAAGGTCTTATACCACACCAGCCTTTCCTGCCCGGGTACGCAGGTGCCGGTGCTGGCCACCATGACTACCCCCAGTATCAGCAGCAGGATAAAGCATATCCACATGCAGATGATGTTGAGGCGGGTAGACATGGCGCGCAGGTGTGTGTGTGTGAAATTATTCGCTTACACGAAGCTTCTGCCCTACCTTCAGGTAGCGGGCGTCTTCCTTCTTCATGTTGTTGAGCTTGAAGAGGGTATCGAGGGAGAGATTGTACTTGCGGGCGATGCGGCCCGGGTTCTCGCCGCGTTTCACCACATGGTACTTGACGGCCTCCGGTGCAGCGGCCTGCTGGGGAGCCACGGCTACCGGTGCCGGGGCGGGGGTGGCCACTACCGGCATGGGAACGCGCATGTAGGTGCCTGCGGGCAGGTTGATTTCGGCAGCCAGCTCTGTGTTGGCACCCTTGAGCACATCCTCAGTGATGCCGTACTGGGCGGCGATGCGGCCCCAGGTATCACCGGATTGAATCAGGTGCTGCTTCATGTTGGCCTCCTGGGCGGGAGCTGCCGGGGCGGGAGCAGGCTGCACGGCAACCGGCTGCACCGGTGCCTCAGGCTGAGCCGGGGCGGGGGTCACGGCCTCCATGTTCACCGGGGCCTGGGTGATGTGCACCTGCGTGTCTGCCGGGGCGGGGGCTGCGGGAGGTGCCGGCTGGGTGTTTACCACAGGCTGCACCGGAGCCGGTGCGGGGGCCGCCTGGGCAGGGGCTGCCGGGGGCGGGGTGATGGTGGGGGCGATAGCCAGGCCGCTGTTGCTCTTGGTAATGCTGCCGCGGGCCATCACGCCGCCGATGATGACGAGGTGCAGCACGATGAGCCCGAGGATAACTCGGATGACGGTAGCGGGGCTGGTGCGGTCCACCACAAGCCCGGTATCGGAATGCAGGCGGCGGGGCTGCTTGAGATTAGAGTCTACAAAGGTCTTGATAAAGTGGCGTTTGGGCTTGGAGCGCCCGAGATCGGAATTGTGAAATGCTGACTTCTGTTTTTTGCTCATAAAATGGGTGCCTGGTGTGTGAATTAGAGATTCAGGGTCTGTTTGACGGCCTTGCGGAAGCATTCGCCGCGCTGAACATAGCCGGTAAATTGGTCGAATGAGGAGGTGCCGGGGGAGAACAGCACCACATCACCGCGCTCAGCCTCCTGGTGGGCTGCTGCCACGGCTTCCTGCACGGTGGTGACCTTCACCACGCGGCAGACGGGAGAGAAGGTAGCCTCCAGCTGGTCGGCAATCTGCCCGAACACGATGCAGACGCGGGCTTTCTGCTCCAGCATGGGGTTGATGGCGGAGTAATCCAGGCCCTTGTCCTTGCCGCCTGCCAGCAGGATGATGGGGCGGGTCTGGGAGCGCACAGCGGCCTCTGTGGAGTGCAGGTTGGTGCTCTTGGAGTCATTCAGCCACAGCACGCCGTCCATCTCTGCCACGGTTTCGCAGCGGTGGCCGGGCGGGCTGAAAGCGCGGATGGCGGTGGAGATGGTGGCATCATCCAGCCCCACAGCGCGGCAGGCCAGGGTGGTGGCCATGGCGTTCTCTGCATTGTGGGCCTGCTCCAGCGCGGTGCCGCGCAGCGGGGTGAGCACCTGGCCGCCCTCGCAGATGGCGCCGTTCTCAAAATACAGCTGGCCGGTGCTGACCACGGAGGAGAAGCCCACGCGGCGGGGTGCCAGGACGGGCAGTTCCTCGCCCTCGCGCACGATGGCGAGCTGGTCTGCGTTCATGTTCTCGAAAATGCGCAGCTTGGCGTTGAAATAGTCCTCCACCTTGGTGTAGCGGTCCATGTGGTCGGGGGCAAAGTTGAGCCAGATGGCTACCTCCGGGCGGAAATCGACGATGGTTTCCATCTGGAACGAGGAGACCTCCAGCACGGCGAATTCCGGCTGCGGTTCCATGAGGGCCACCTCGCTGAGGGGGTAGCCGTAGTTGCCGCATGCCTTGGCGGTCCTGCCGGCGGAGAGCAGCACATGCTCCAGCAGAGCGGTGGTGGTGGTTTTGCCGTTGGTACCGGTGATGGCGATGATGCGGCCGTTGTAGTAGTGCCAGGCCAGCTCAGTTTCGCCGATAAGCGGTGCACCGTGGGCGGTGAAGGCGAGGGTCCAGGGGATATCACCCTCAATACCGGGGGAGAGAATCACCATATCTGCCGCGTAGGCGCGGGCGTGTTCCTCTGTGGCGCCGGGGGTGAAGCCTACGCCGGGTTCGCTGCAGGTGGCAGCGGGGTTGGCATCGAAGATGCAGACCTCGCCTGCGCCCTTGGCCAGAGCCAGGCGGGCGGCTGCCACGCCGCTGCGGCCGCAGCCCAGAACAGCTATCTTTTTACCGGTAAGTTCCATGGTGCAGAGAAAGGGGGTGGGGGATTAAGCAAAGATGCAGGCGCCCAGAATCAGGCCGAACACTGCCAGGAAGAAGGAAATAATCCAGAAACGCACGCAGACCTGGGTCTCGCTCCAGCCGCACTTCTCGAAGTGGTGGTGAATGGGGGCCATGCGGAAGAAACGGCGCGGCTCACCGTACAGCTTGCGGCTTACCTTGAACCAGCCTACCTGAATCATCACAGAGCAGGCCTCGGCCACAAATACACCGCCGATAACCACCAGCAGCAGCTCCAGGTGGGTGCATACGGCCACGGTGCCCAGCGCACCACCCAGGGAGAGGGAGCCGGTGTCGCCCATGAATACCTTGGCCGGGTGGGCATTGAACCACAGGAAACCAAGGCAGGCGGCGGCAATGCAGAGCAGGTAGTTAGCCAGCGCAATTTCACCGAGAGAGAGGGAGAGGCAGAGGAAGGCAAGGGATGCTACGACCATGCAGCCGCTGGCCAGGCCGTCCAGACCATCGGTCAGGTTCACGGCGTTGGAGGAGCCGATGATGACAAGCATGGCAAAGGGAATGAAGAACATGCCCATATCCAGCTCACCGTAGAAGGGGATGAAGATGCTGGCGATGGAGGGATCCAGATAGTACAGGTAGCCGGCGCAGCCCAGCGCAGCCACGGCCTGCAGGGCAATCTTGAACCAGCCGCTCACACCATCGGTGCTCTTTTTGGTAATCTTGGCCCAGTCATCCAGGAAACCGAGGATGGCGGTGACACCCATGACCAGCAGGCAGCACTGCAGCTTGGGGTTGCCCATGTCCAGGAACAGGATGCTGGTGAGCATGATGAGACCGATAATCATGAGGCCGCCCATGGTGGGGGTGCCTACCTTGGCCTGGTGCTCCGGGGCCAGGGTGCCGCCGCAGGCCTGGCGGATGGGCTGCCCGGCTTTCATGGCACGCAGAATGGCGATGAGTCGCGGGCCGATGAGCATGGAGCCCACAAAAGGCACCAGCAGCGCCAGCAGCAGCTGCAGCGCAACGGGAAGTTCATAGATAAAGTTAATCATGGCTTAAGCTTTGGGGTTAAGGGTGGGAAAGAGTTCGTAGATGCAGCGCTCCATTCCGGCGGAGCGGGAGCCTTTGAAGAGCAGGGCATCGCCCGGCTGCATGAGCGCACGCAGGGCGGCGGCGGCCTCGGCCGGTGTGCCCACCAGCATGGCCGGTATACTTTCTGCGGCGGCCTGGCAGAGCGCCAGTGTCTCCGGGCACTCCGGGCCCACCACCACCACGGCGGCATAGCCCAGGGAGGCTGCGCACCAGCCCATATCTGCATGGGCAGCGATACCGCCCTCGCCCAGCTCGCCCATCTTGCCCAGCACGGCAATGTGGCGCTGCGGGCCGCGCAGGGCGGCTACGGTTTCGAGAGCGGCTTTCATGCTCTCGGGGTTGGCGTTATAGGTGTCGTCCACCACGGTGTAGCCCTCGATTTCCTTGCAGGCCAGGCGGCCATGGGTGAGGGCTGAGGCGGAGAGCCCGGCGGCAATCTGCGCGGGGGTGCAGCCGAGTTTCCAGCCGGCGGCAGCGGCCAGCAGGCTGTTGCTCACCATGTGAGCACCGGGCACGGGCAGGTTCACCACCACTTCCTCCTCTCCCTCGATATGCAGGGTGTAGGTGGTGCCGGTGGCAGTGCTGCGCGGGTTGAGGGCGCGCACCGGGCTGCAGCAGCCGCCCACGGGAATGCAGGTGGCTGTGGTCTGCGTGGGGATGTAGTCCGCAAAGTCATCCAATGCGGGGTAAATCATGTAGCCGCTGGCGGGCAGGGCCCGGGCTACGGTGCATTTTTCCTGTGCAATGGCCTCGCGCGTGCCCAGGTATTCCAGGTGCGCGGAGCCGATGGTGGTGATGATGCCGATGTGCGGCTGGGTCATGGCGCAGAGCGGGGCGATTTCGCCGGCATGGTTCATGCCCATTTCCCAGATGGCGGCCTCGGTGCCTTTCTCTGCGCTCAGGATGCTGAGCGGCACGCCGATGTGGTTATTCAGGTTGCCCTTGGTGGCCAGTGCCTTGTATTTCTGGGAGAGCACGGAAAGGCACATGTCCTTGGTGCTGGTCTTGCCGCTGCTGCCGGTGAGCCCCACCACATGCAGGGGCTCCAGCTGCCCGCGCCACCAGGTGGCCAGGCTCTGCAGGGCGGCCAGCGTGTCTTCCACCTGCACAATGGTGCAGCCGGGGGCAAAGTCTCCCTCCACCCGGGATACGACCACCGCGGCGGCTCCCTTCTGAGAGGCATCGGCGGCAAAGGTGTTGCCATCGAAGCGCTCACCACAGAGCGCCAGGAAGATGCAGCCGGGCGTGATGGCGCGGCTGTCGGTAGTGAGACCGGCGGTGATGGCGCGGTCTCCCATGGCCACGGCTTTTCCTGCAGTGGCGGCAATGAGTTCGCTGGTGCTCAGGTGGGTCATAGGTGAGGCGGCGTGAACAGTTATGGATTATCTGCGGCGGCCTTCCGGCTTGCGGGAGGGAACGGAGATGCCCTCCGGGTTCTTTTCGGCGTAGAACTTGCGCACAACGGCAGAATCGGAGAATTCGATGGTCTCGTTGGCGAAAATCTGGTAGTTCTCGTGGCCCTTGCCGGCAATGAGCACTACATCGCCCGGGCGGGCCTGCTCCAGCGCAGCGCGGATGGCTTCCTCGCGGTCCGTGATGCGGTGCTGCTTGTTGCGGGGGATGCCGGGCATGATTTCATCGATAATCTGCTCGGGGTCCTCGCTGCGGGGGTTATCGCTGGTCACGAGGCAGAGGTCGCTGTAGCTGGCAGCGGCTTCGCCCATGAGCGGGCGCTTGGTGCGGTCGCGGTCGCCGCCGCAGCCGAAGATGGTGATGAGGCGGCCATTGCGGCAGAGAGACTTCATGGTCTTGCACACGTTCTCCACGGCATCCGGGGTGTGGGCGTAGTCCACAAAGCACTGCACGTTGTTCACGCTGCTCACCAGCTCAATGCGGCCGGGAACCTGCGGGCTCTGGGCCAGGGCGTTGATGGCATCGCTGATGCTGATGCCGGAGCATACGGCACCGGCCAGGGCGGCCAGGCTGTTGGAAAGGTTGAACTCACCGATGAGCGGCGTGCGCACCAGGTAGCTGCGGCCCTGGTATACCAGTTCGTATTGGCTGCCCTTCAGGGTGACCAGCCTGGGCATGGCGCGGAAGTCTGCCTTCTCGTTCTCACCAAAGGTGCGTACCTTCATGATGGGGGCCAGTTCTTCTGCCAGGCGGCGGCCGTAGGCATCATCGATATTGATGACGGCAGCGCTCTTGCGGTCTGCAGCGGCCATGCGGGTGAAGAGGAGCTTCTTGGCCTGGTAGTATTCCTCCATGGTGCCGTGGTAGTCCAGGTGGTCCTGGGTCAGATTGGTGAAGATACCCACGCGGAAATCGGTGCCGGCGGTGCGCTGCTGAGTGAGCGCATGGGAGGATACCTCCATGGAAACGGCGCGGCAGCCGTTCTTTGCCATATCGGCCAGCATGCTCTGCAGCAGGGCGCTGCCGGGAGTGGTGTTGGAGGAGGCGGTGCGGGTTTCGCCGTTGTCGTAGATAATGGTGCCGATGAGGCCGGCGCGCTGCCAGGAGGCGCGGAAAATGTGGTTCACCAGGTAGGAGATGGTGGTCTTGCCATTGGTGCCGGTCACGCCGAGCAGTACCATCTTGCTGCTGGGGAAATCGTACCAGGCGCTCATGAGCTGGCCACAGGCTTCCTTCGTGTCCTTCACCTGCACCCAGCAGGTGCCGGCTGCCTGTGCTGCAGCGGTGGCCGGGGTTTCTGCCACAATGGCAACTGCTCCCGCTGCGATGACGTCATCGATGACGCTGTGGCCATCAAACTGAGTGCCTTTCACGGCCACATAGCAGCAACCGGGAACCACCTTGCGGCTGTCATCGGTAAGCAGCGTGAGCTGCTTGGGAAGGGCGCCGGTGATGCTGGCACCGGGCAGTGTGCTGAATAATTTCTTCGTGTCCATGGCGGGGTGGAATTCTTATTTCTTTAGATTAGCAGATTCTTGCTTGCTGGCAAGATATTTTTCGTATGCAGCGGGATCGCTGGGGGTAAGATTCAGTACATTGATGAAGCGCTCTGCCGCGGCGCGGAAAATAGGGGCTGCCACGGTACCGCCGCCGGGGTTGCAATCGGTGGGGTGCGGTTCATCAATCACGGTCATGACCACGAGTTTCGGGTCATCGATGGGGAATACACCGGCAAAGGAAACCGTGTAGAGGTTTTCGGCATAGCCGCCGCCGGCCTTCACCTTCTTGGCGGTGCCGGTCTTGCCGCCTACGCGGAACCCGGGAATAGCTGCAGCGGTGGCGGTGCCGCGCCCGCATTCGCCCTTGCGCTCTGTTACGGATTCAAGCGCAAAGCGCAGGTCCTTGGCGGTGCTGGATTTCATCACGCGGCATACCTCTTGCGGGGCGCATTCATCATAGATAGAACCATCTGCTGCGATGATTTTATCAATAAGCCTGGGTTTCATGCGCACGCCATCATTCGCAATGGTGGCATACACCATGGCCATGTGCAGCGGCGATACTGCCACGGAGTAACCGTAGGCAATACGGGAGTAGTTCACGATGTTGGAACCATCTGCCAGCAGACAGGCACCACCGGAGGGCAGGTCGATGCCTGCGGACTTGGTAAGGCCGAACTTTTCCAGGTATTCCTTGTAGTTCTGCCACTTGGCCACAATGGCAATGCGTGCGGCACCGGGGTTACTGGATTTTTTGAGCACGCCCCACACCGGCAGGCTGCCGTAGTTGTACGGGTTGTCGTTAATAGCCTTACTGCCGAAGCCTACGGAGAAGGGGGAGCAGTTCACATAGGAACGGATGCCCATGAGCCCTTTATCCACTGCGGCGGTGACAGCCAGCACCTTGAAGGTGGAGCCCGGTTCGTAACGGGTCTGGCAGGCAAAGTTGAACTCACCCGTGACGGCCTTGTCGTCCTCCTTCACCTCGCCGCGCTTGAATTTACCCTTGTGGGTGATGAGGTCCTTGCTGTCATCCAGCGAGAAAGCCGGGCGGCTTACCATGGCCAGGATATCGCCGGTCTTGGGGTCTACCACAATCATGCAGCCGCGCTTGGCGCGGAAATGGCGCATGCCGTTGTCCAGCTCCTGCTCCACGATGGTCTGCAGGCGCATATCGATGGTGAGCTTCAGGTTGAGACCATCCTTGGCGGCCATGTAGCGATCGTCCTCATTGGGCAGCACCTGCCCGCGGCCGTTCTGGCGGTATTCACGAATGCCGTCCACACCGGCAAGATAGCTCTGGAAATAGGCCTCCACACCGCTCTGCCCCTTGTTTTCGCGGTTCACGTATCCCAGAACATGGCACAGCATATCCGGCATGACGTAGGAACGCTTGAGGCTCGACTGCACCATCAGACCACGCAGGCGCGAGTCGGAGATGGCCTTCTTGATTTTATCGGCCGTATCGAAATCCATGCCCTTGGCCAGCACAATGGTCTTGCGCAGGGTTTTGCGGTCAGGCAGCCCCTTGGCTTCTGCTTCCTTGTTGTAGGCGATAATCTCCGGCTGGGCAATTTTGCGGATGATATCCTCCTTCGTCATGAAGCGCTCGGTGGTGTGCCCGTTTTCGGTGAACTGGATTTTTTCGTGCGAGAGGAAGGGGTACAGAACTTCTGCCACGAGCTTGTCGTGCTGCTCGAAGTAATGCTGCATGGTGGCCTCGCTGAACTCAAGAAGGCGGTTTGCCTTGGCATCGTTCGGGTTTATCAAGGCCTTGCGCATTTCTTTTTCCTCGTTGCTGGCCTTGGCGTTGTTGAGCAGCTTGGCGCGGTAGTTGTAGACAAGCTTGAGGCGTTCTTTTTCGTCGCTGGTGGCATCCCAGCGGGGGTCGTTGATGGCGTGGTTATAGGCCAGACCTTCCACCACCACGGTGATTTCGCGCAGGTGGTTATAGTCTGCTACCAGTTCGGCGCTCTGGATGTTGTTGGTGAGGATTTCCTCATTACGATCCATGATGATACCACGCTTGGCCGGAATGCGCTCGCGGTCGATGAGGTCATCTGCCGCGATGGAGCTGATGTTTTCCTTATCCAGCAGCTGGAGGTTGACAAGCCGGGCTGTTGCCAGGCTGGAGACTATGGCCATGCCTGCGGCCAGGACAATGCAGCGACCAGCAAAGGGAATTTTGGTTTTCATGGAGATAGATTTGTGATTTGCTGGTTAGTGGTGGATGACGGCAAGTCCACTGTCCTGCAGGCGGCGGGCCAGTTCAATCTGGTTACGGTTGATATCGCGCAGGGTGGAGCGATCCTGGCTGAGGCGGTCGCGCATAGCCCAACGGTTGGTCTGAGAATTGGCCTTGGCCCGGTGCTGGTTGGTATTCATGACGCACACAGCAATTTTCCGGTTGAGATTATTGATTTCTGTGCGCACAGCTACCTGATCATTCTTGTATAGAGCGTAGGTAATGCCCCCTGCTGATACCATGGTGGCAAACGCCACCATCCAGCCCAGGAAGCTTAGGCTTACCTGGTTGGCATAGCGGGAGGTTTTTATGCTGGGTGACATTTAAGGTGACGAGAGTGGCGAGTGGTGATACAGAGAGGTGAGGTGATTTATAGCTTTTCGATGACCCGGAGCTTGGCACTGCGTGCCCGGGGATTGGCGGCCAGCTCAGCCTCGCTTGCCACGATGGGCTTGCGGGTGACCAGGCGGGCGGCGTATTCCGGGTTGGGCCGCGGTGCGGGCCATTCGGGGCGGTCGATTTCCGGGCGGGTCACGCGGTCAAAGTAGCGTTTGACAGCGCGGTCCTCCAAGCTGTGGAAAGTGATGATGGCGAAGCGGCCGCCGCTCTTGAGCAGGCTCAGACCGCTTTCCAGCAGGGCATCCAGCGCACCGAGCTCATCATTCACGGCGATGCGGAGCGCCTGGAAGGAGCGGGTGGCGGGGTGCTGCTTACCCTTGCGGGGCAACACAGAGGCAATGATGTCTGCCAGCTGCGTGGTGGTGGTGATGGGGGCTTTGGCGCGTTCCTGCACAATGCGGCGGGCAATGGCGCGGCTGGCGCGTTCCTCGCCATACTGCCACAGGATGTCTGCCAGCTCGCTCTCGGCGGCCGTGTTCACGATGTCGGCAGCGCTGCGGGGAGCGGCGGGGTTCATGCGCATATCTAGCGGGCCCTCGGCCAGGAAGGAGAAGCCTCGCTCGGCCTGGTCTACCTGCGGGGAGGAGATGCCGATATCGGCCAGAATACCATCGGCTGTTTCAACGCCCTCGGCGCGCAGCAGTTCCACGGCATTGCGGAAATTGCCGGCCACGATGTGCAGGCGGTCGGCATGGGCGGCAAGGCGCTTGCGGGCGGCGCGCCGGGCGGCGGGGTCCTGGTCGATTCCCCACACGGTGGCGCCGCGTTCCAGCATGAGCTCGGTGTGGCCGCCACCGCCCAGGGTGGCATCTACCAGCACTCGGCCTTCTGCCGGCTGCAGGGCGGCCACGGCTTCCTCGCGGAGCACGGTCACGTGGTGGAAGGCGGGGGCGTTTTCTTCGTCAGCTTCTGTGTCAGCATCGCTCTCAGCGTTTGCGGCGCGGCATTCCTCCTGCCATTCGGCGGCCTCGGCGGGGGAAATGGCTTCCACCAGCGGGGTGGTGCACCACTGCACCTCCGGGGTGCTTGTGCTCCAGCGGTTTACCAGGGCATCAATGCCTTCCTCACCGGTGAGCTCCACCAGCACCGTGGCGGTGCAGGGGGTGAGCCGGTAGGCCAGCACCTGTTCCTCGCGCTGCAGCTTCGCTGCCAAGGCGCCCACGCGCGTAAGAGAAAGGCTGGCCTGGGCACAGGTGCTCAAGGGGGTGATGACGGCACGGGTAGACAGCTCCCGCAGCTCTGCCCCCAGCTTGGCCAGGGTGCCGCGTGCGCCCTTGATGCCCGCGTCGCGCATGCGCGCAAGCAATTCGCGCCGTGTTGCCTGCCAGGCATCCAGCTGCCCGGGGCTCAATGCGCCCTCCTCCCACAGAAGCACCTTGTAGCAGGTGCCGCCCGGGAATGCGCTGCCGGCGTGGCTTTCTGTTGCTACCTTGCTCATGTGAGAATGCCGAATACCTTGTCCATTTCCAGTTTCGCCAGGGCTTCTGCTGTCTTCGTGGCCTCGAAGTCAGCCGGTGCCCAGATTTCGAAATACGACCCGCGACCTACTACAGTCGCGTTGTCCGCCAGTTTGAGGCGTTCACGTTGTGCCTTGGGAATGAGAAGCTTGCCTTGGTTGCTCACCTCGGCCTCGAAGCTCAGACCGATGATGGTGCCAATGTATCGGTTCACGGCGGCGGGGTCGAACCCACGTGCTTCGGCGTTGCTGCGAATCCCGTTCACCATCTCCTCAAAGCTTTCCTTGGTATAGCACTTCAGAATCGGATATCCCTCATTCTGAGCATCTATCATCCACAGTGTAGCCCCCTGCGCGTCACGCCAGCCCGCCGGAATCGCCATACGGCTCTTCGGGTCGAGCTTGTGCGTCACGTTGCCCGTGAACATTACTGTGGAGACACTATTCATGCTTTTGAGTGCACTTACCTGCACCACCAGTACACTCCAATACACCTAAAAAGTCAACTCAAATTTATGCCCTTGGGGCAAATTTGTGTCGAATTCAGCAAATTTGTTTCTCGTTCAGCCTGAATTTGCTGGATGGGGTGTACCGGAGTGTACTGAATTTGATTTTGATGCAGAAAATCTTGACTGATTTCGCGTGTCTGTGTAGAATTCCAGCGATACATGGCATGAAAACTAAGTATTTTACATGGGGTGTGGCAAGTTTATGCATCTGCGCGCTGGCGTGGGTGGAGATGCTGCTCATGCTGTGGCTGCGCTACCCCTGCAACCATGGGGATGACTTCAGAAAGAACCTCTGCCTCTTCCTTGCGTGTGGTGTGCTGACCGTAGTGCCGCGGCAGCGTTGCCGGGGCGCTGTGCTGGTGCTTTCCCTGCTGGGTGTACTGGCGGTCCTGGGACTGGACTACTTCAATATGGCGCTGGATTACGACACCTGGATTCAGCGCGGCATGCCACCCTGGGGCGAGTTGCGGGCAAAATAAACCCGCTCCTGCAGCGGAGCGGGTGAGGTGTAGGAAAGTGTACCGGAGAGGCGTCCTATTCCGGAGCATCATATATTGGACATTTTGCTGAAAAAGCACGAATTTTTTAATAAACTACTCCGATAGGGCCGTCTATATGGTGTAAGAGATGGATTCGGATATACCCATAGAAGGCAGCCATGCGGAAACGGGTGGCGGTCCTGACTGGAAAAGCTGGCTGGCCGAGCACGGTGACCGCCTGCTGCTGTATGCTCGCCAGCGCACTTCGTGCGAGGCTGATGCGGAGGATGTATTGCAAGGCGCCTTGCTGAAGTTGGTTCATGTGGTGCGCAGTGGCGAGTTCCGTAAGGGGGAGGATGAGTGGAAGGCTTTTGTTATCAGTTGTATACGGAACGCATCCATCGACCTTTCGCGGGCGCAGGCGCGCCAGCAGGCCACAGCCTATGCCGCTGCTGCTGAGCAACCGCCGGTGTATGACAGTACCCCGTGGCTGCGCAGTCGGTCCGATGCTGAACACCGGCGGCGTTGCATCGAACGTGTGCTGCGCCGCATGCGGGCAGACTATGCCGAGGTGGTCATGCTGCATGTGTGGCAGGGCCTGAGTTTCCGGGCCATTGGTGAAATCATGGGGGAGAATGCCGCGACGGTCGCGTCCCGGTACCGCGCAGCGCTGCGTATTTTCCGCCAGCAACTTCAGGAGGAAGGAAATCCACCATCATGAACGAGAAGCAGACAGACTTTGAAGAATGGGCCGCAGCCATTGAGCCCGCTGCCATGCCTGCCGACATGAGCAGCCGCCTGCTTGCAGCCATGGAGCAGGAGGATGCAGAGATGCTGGCGGATCTGGAGCTGGAGGCTGAGCTGGCATCGCTCTACACCGCAGCTCCCATGCCGCCTGACCTGCAGCAGCGGCTTGGGGAAAGCATGTGTTCTGCCCTGGTGTATCGCCGGCTCCGGTGGTGGCGCGCCGTGGCTGCACTGCTGGTGGCATCTCTGGTGTTGCCCATGTTGTGGTGGGGGCTGATGCCGGAGCGCGGAGCGGATGCTCCCGTGGTGGAGGTAAGGCGCGAGCATCTGCCTGCAGATGGTACGGCTCCCTCCATGCGCCGTGATATTTTTGTGATGCAGGAGACTGACCAATCCCGTTTGGTCATCAAGGTACAAACACCCGTCGAACCCGAATTGCCGGAAGATGTGATATGACGAATCGCTCCACAGCCCTCCTCAGCTTTTTGCTGGGCTGCCTGCTTAGCCTGCAGGTGGTCAGCGGGGCTGTGGTGTTTGGCGTGGTGCCTGCGAAGGACTCTGCCGGGAGCGGAGTGGTGGTTCAGCGGGTGGCCGAGCGCACCCCCGCACAGAATGCAGGCTTGCAGGCGGGAGACGTGATTGTGAGCGTGCAGGGCGTGCCGACTCCCCGGGCCGCGGATTTGAAGGAGGCGCTGCGGGCGTATGCTCCCGGCGATGTGGTGCGGGTCCGGTACCGCCGGGGAGGTCAGTTGCGCACGGCTCTGGTTGAGCTGGTTGCGCGGGGCCGCGGCATCGAGGCGTCTGCGCCGGTTGTACCGTCGGACATGATTCCGGAGTTACAGCTGCAATTTGCCCAGGCCCGCAGCCGCCTGAGGATGCAGCTGGCTCGCCTGCCTCATCGTGTAGATATGAAGCAGCTGCAGGCGGATATGCAGGAGTTGCTTTCCCTGGCCCGCCGGTTGCCGACAGGGTGTGATACCTGGCTGCAGGGAAGTGATGTGCAGATGAGTCTGCAGCTTGCATACCCTGCCGGTTGTGTGGAGCTTCAGTTCCGGAATGGTGCGTTTATTCTGGTGGTGCAGGAGGAGGGCTCCTGCAGGCGCCTTCATTATCCCATCAACACCCGGGCCGAGCGCGAGGCTGTTCCCCGGTCGCTGCTTCGCCGTTTGCAGCAGTTCTGATTTTTTTCGATATCTAGTCAGTAAGAAGCCTGAATACCCATGATGAAGCCTGTCCGGACGATGCCCGGACAGGCTTTTGTCTTCTGCATTCTATGAGGAAAACGTGTCAGATGGTATCAGGCAGGATGAGGGGGGCCTGCTTCTGCTGCGGGGTGGTGGCGCGGATGCGATAGAGTAAGGGAAGCTCGTATTCCTCGCCCCGAAGGGCGGGCGGCAGGATGAGTTCCCATGCCACCCCTGCCGGGATTTCGGGCAGGACCTGGAGAATGGCCTCCGGCAGGTCGTTGGGGGCGTGAATGAGTCGGTCGCGTATGCGCAGATACATTTCCGGCCCGAGTTCTTCTTCCTCCATATAACGGGCCTGTGGCAGGGGAATATCATCCGGCGTGCCGGTGATGGCGCGGCAGAGCAGACCATTGCTCAGCACGAGTGTGCCGGGAATCTGCTTCTGCAGCTGCATGATATCGGCTGCAATCTGCCTGTGCTGCATGGTTCTGAGTTCCTCGCGAGCCTTCCAGTACCGTTCGGATGTTGCTGTCAGTTCCTCCTCCAGTTCCTCCTGCGGGGTATCCAGCCTGGGCAGGAGTTCCTCCACCCGGGCAAGGAGCAATTCCGAGGGCTCATCAATGACGTGAGCTGCCAGCATGCCCATGAGCTGCGAGCGTTCGGCATGCAGTTCAGGAGTTTCAAGGGTGATGGCGGGCAGGGCGGGGGGCCGCGCGGCAAATGCGGCACGCGCCTGTTCCAGCAGTTCCAGGCTCAGGCTTTCGCGCACCGCGATGAGTTCGACGGTGCGAAGACCGGTTTTGCGCAGCGGCTCGGCATCCACATCATCCAGCAGTTCCACTGGCAGCAGGAATTGCCATGCAATGCCGCGCGGGGCATCATACAGTGCAT
>JBGUSR010000016.1:0-5268 GCA_045132635.1 Akkermansia sp. | reverse complement strand
ATTTCACCTGCATTGCAGCTCTTGATGTGCTGCATCGAAATCTGCCCTTGGCAGATGAAATTGCCTCTTACGAGGCATCTAAATCCACTTGAAAGTGGTCTAAATTGCTGCGTTTACACCGCAGCAACGACGAGCTGTTCCAGCCCGATAAACTCCCATTTGGCGCAGCAATCCTTGGGACACATGTGGCTGCTTGTTGGTTTTGAAAATCAGGGTTCGGGGTTCCAGCCTTCGGTCATCAGTTTGTCGTATAGCGTTTTGGCTTCTTCCTTCATGTCGAGAGAGGCCATGCGCACATAGCGCTCCGCTGTTCTGGGGTCGGCTTCCTGGTTGTTGCCGCCCTTGGCGGTGAGATAGGCCAGGTAGACATAGGCGCGTTTCTGCCCCATGGCTGCAGCCTCCTGCAGCAGTTTGCACGCAGCTTTGGTATCAGCCGGAACGCCAAGCCCCTCGTGCTGAGCGTAGGCCAGCAGAATGACGGCATGCGGAACGCCGGAATTGGCTGAAATGTTCAGGTAGTAAAGCCCCTTGCGGGTATCCTGCGGAATACCGAGCCCGCGCAGCAGCATGATGCCCGCCGCTGTGCCACAGGTGGGATTGCCGGCCAGCGCGCCATTATCAAAGTGCCGGAAAGCGCGTTCCTTATCCACGCTCATGCCGCACTGGCCGTGGTAATTGACACTGCCCAGCCAGAAACTGGCGGTGACGTTGCCCATCATGGAGGCCAGTTTGATGAACGTGCGCCCGGCGATGTCGTTGTGCTCCACGCCGGCCTCTTTGAGCACGGGATTCTCCGGGTCGCCATCGGTCATGGCAGAACCCAGGGCAAACAAGGCATTGGCGCTGTGCAGCCGCACGGCCTCCTTGAGCAAGGTGAAACTTTCCTTGGGGGCCGTCTTGGAGCTGAGGGCTGAGAGAGAATAAAGTGCTTCCGGGTTGCCCAGTTCTGCGGCCTTGCGGAGCATGCCGACCTGTTCTTTCGCATCGGGTGCCACGCCGGATAAATAGTATATCACATGGTGGTTGTTCCTGTTGATTTCGGCTGCTACCTCGGGGCGCTCGCGGTCTTCCCAGTTGCGGAGTCTGCCATTCATCTGCAGCCATTTGTAGCGGGGAATCATGTTGCCGCTGCGGCAGGCATCGAACATGTATTTATCTGCACCTTCCTCGTTCTTTTCTGTGCCGATACCCATCTTCATGCACATGCACACATTGATTTTAGCGGCATCGTAGCCGGCATCCGCCGCCTTGCGCACCAGTGCGTAGGCTTCCTTGATTTCCGGGGACTGAACCTTGTCTCTCGCTACGCGGGTAAGGCGGTGGTCGCCCACAAACTGGCAGGCTACGGGGTTACCCTCTGCTGCGGCCTTCTCCATCCAGCTCATCACGGCGAATTCATCGTTGGTAGCCGTCAGAATCTCGCGCATGGCCTGGCAGAAGTCGTAGGTGTTATCCTTGAGCTGCTGGTCCAGGTGGCCAATGAATCGGGCGTAGGCCTCCGGGTGGGCTGCGGGGGAAGTATCGGCAGCGCGTGCCGCATCCGGGGTAAAGGTGAGCTCGGTTTTCTTCGGAGCCGGCATGGCTGTGGCCGGGCCGGGCAGGAATTGCTTCACCGCATCGGCAAAGGCCTGTTCATCGGCAATGCTCTGGGCGGCTGCCGGAAGAATGGAAAGTGCAAGTAGGGAAAGTGTGCGCTGCATGGTATTGGCTGCATTGTACATGAGCCGCCCCGCCAGTGCAAGTGTGTTTTGCGTGCGCTGACAACCGCGGGGCCTGTTTCAGATTTGCTGATGACGTTCTGCATACTAGTCCGATTTATCAATTTGCTGCAAAACATGCTCTCCAGCACAATAAAACTCTCCGCTAATTGTTCCAACGCGTATAGAAATATGCCGGGGGCATTGCTGGAGGTGGAACGATGTTCCTACCGTGCGTTTTTTCTTCTTTAGCTTCGTATGTCGTGATACCCTGGCTGCCTATGTCCAACACCCAAAACATCACAGGAGATGCCTCTGTTGCATCTGAACGTTCTGTATCAACTTTTTCCGGGCGTCCTCAGGGGCTCCCGATTGACGTGGTCGAGCACGAGTCAGTTATGACGAATGAGGCCGGCCCGGTTCTGCCTCCGGTGAGCCTGCCGTTCACGGTGCCTGCGGGGGGCGCTATTCTGCAGGTGCCGCGTTTCCAGGTGGATGACTGGGGATTCTGCGGCGTGATTCCGGAGGGGTGCGATTATGATTCTGCGCCTGCGGAATTCAAGATAGATTGCCGGGAGACTGAGGCCGACCGTGGCCCGCTCGGTGGGCATGCGCAGTGGGGTGGTTCTATCTCGAATGCTTACCTGCCGCCAGGTGATTACACGCTGGTTGTGGAGCAGTGCAATGCTGAAATCACCGGGGTGGCCAATAAGTCCCTGCTGGATGTGGAGGTGCATATTGTTCCCTGTGTGCCGCAGCCTCCCTCGGGCGGTGGTGGCGGGGATGATGGGCAGGAGGATGATACCCCGGTGGATGCGGAGGATGCCCCGCCTGCAGAGCCGGAGGAGGAGCCTGTTTTCTGCCGGAATTGCGGCTGCGGTAATTGCGATGATTCGGAGTTTGAACCGGATGTTCCCGGCGACCCTGAGCTGGAGGATTGCGCCGAATCGCTGGAGTATGAGGCGGATGAGGCTGCGCCTGCAGTCCTGGCGGTGGATGCTGCTGATGATGCTCCTGCTGTGCTGCCGGGTGGATTCAAGTCCCGTTCTGCCTGGGATTGGTCGCTTACGCAGAATCCTTCCACCGGGCTGGTGATGATTACTCCACCTGCCGCCACGCCGCTTCATTTCCGGATTCTGCCCGGCAGTGCCCAGGCGGCGCTTTCGGGTGGTGCGCGTATGTACCGCTATGCGCTGCAGTTGCAGGATAGTCTCGGTAATCCCTGTGCGGATGGCACGCACCAGCTTTTCTGCCTGACGGCGCCGGATGGTGCCCGTGTGTGCTTTGATTTGTCGGGCAAGGTGGTTTCCCGCCGCTCTGCTGCTGGGCGTGAGGTAGAGGTTGCGGAGCATGCCGCTGCCGTGGTGCAGAAGAAGGATGCCGCCGGGCATATTGAATCGGTTTATTCTGCCAAGGAAGGGCTGATGCGCAGTTCCCTTACGGAGACCGGTGAAACTCACTGCGAATGGTTTGCCCCGGCTCAGGTCACTGTGCAGGGGGATGCTTATGTGACCAGCGGTGCGCCGTATAAGACGGAAACCTACTGCACCACCCTGCGCAACGGGGTGAAGACCACGACTGTGACCCGCCAGCAGACGGGGCTGCCTGCTCACACCGTCACCCGCGTGGAGGATGGCAATACCACCACCACTATCAAGGGTGAGGGGGCAGAGGCCATCATACGCACGGTGGTGAAGAATATGCTGCCGGGGAATCAGCAGGAGGAGATTGAAACGCTGCGCCGCGCGGGGGATGCCGCACCTGCCAGCTGCA
The DNA here is from genome assembly GCA_045132635.1 of Akkermansia sp. Lineage (GTDB taxonomy): Bacteria > Verrucomicrobiota > Verrucomicrobiia > Verrucomicrobiales > Akkermansiaceae > Akkermansia. The sequence continues at coordinate 1,798 of JBGUSR010000016.1, read as the reverse complement.
CGCGTACCCTGCGCCAGCGCACAGCCGGTGGCTGGCTCACTCTTCAGACCACAGAGGCTTATAACACACCTCTGGCCCGCACAACCTACCACGTATATGATGACGCATACCTGCTCTGCCGCACGGTGCGCCCGGATGGCGGGTACACGGAGTATGTGTATGATGAGGAGCGCCGCGTGGTCGAGGAAATTTCTCCGTGGGGAGCTGGCGGCAGACAGCGCACCCGCTATGTGTACAGCAGCAATTCTGCCCGCTTCTTCGATAACCGCCCGGTGAAGGTTTATTCGGATTATCAGGCTGCCGGTTCTTCTTCCTGGCTCAATATCAAGGTGGTGGACTACACGTATGAAGAAACGGATGCTGTGGAGCGCACCTCCTCCCGCACCTACGCCGCTGGTGTGAGCCACCAGCAGGTGAGTATCGAGGAATCCTACGGCGCGTCTCCCGCCTATGCGTACGCTGCAGGTAAGCCGAAGTTCAGCCAGGCGGTGAATGGCGTGCAGACGGTGCACGACTACGCTGCCACTGCAGAGCACGGTGCCGTGCACAAGCATACCACCACAACCATGGCTGCCGGCGAACTGGTGCCGGGGCAGAGCCGCCGCACGGAGGAGTTCATTGCCGCAGATGATACCGTCACCTTCGAACAGGAAAGTATCTGGGATGGTGCTACCTGGCTTCTGCTGGCAACCAAGGCTTATGAGTATGACGAGCAGCGGCGCGTGGTGAAGACCACCCGAGGCAATGGCCGCGCTACCACCACGGCGTGGATGTGCTGCGGCAAGCTCTCCGAAACGGATGAGAACGGCATCACTACTACCTATGGCTATAATTCTGCCCACGAGCTGGTGGAGACTATCCGCCCCGAGGTGCGGGAGGGAGATGCTCTGGTGACTCCGGAAACCATCACCACCTACACTCGCGATGCCGCCGGGCGCATCCTGAGCACCCGCCGCGATACCGGTGCCATGACCACCACGGAATCCACTGCGTATGATGAGCTCGGTCGCGTCATCAGCCGCACGGATACCCTCGGCCGCGTCACGGCTACGGCCTACAGTGCGGATGGCCTTACCACCACGGTGACGGCACCCTCCGGCGCCACGACGATTACCACTACCCATGCAGATGGTTCCACGGCCCGCATTTCCGGCACCGCGCAGCGTGAGGTGGTGTACTCCTATAGCCTGCAGAATGGCTGCATCTGCGAAATGCAGCAACTGGCGGACGGTACCATCATCGCCCAGACCACGACCAATGGCTTTGGCGAAACGGTGGTGCAGGCGCAGCCCAATACCCAGGGCGGCTTCATCTGCACCCGCAGTGAGTACAACGCCCTGGGGCAGCTGGTGAAGACCTGGAGCGATACCGGGCTTGATTCCGACCCGACTGCCGCAACGCTCTACGAGTACGACTCCATGGGCAATGTGGTGAAGCAGACCCTCGCGCTGGCAGAGCAGCCTTCGCCGGAGAATTCCCCCATTACCGAAACTTCTTTCGGTGCGGAATCTCTGGCGGATGGTGTGTACAGCATCACCACCACCACGCGCTACAATGCCGCCGGTCAGCCGCTCACCAGTGTGCAGAAGCAGCTCATCTCGCAGCTTTCAGCCTTAATTGAGAGTAAATCTGTTTTTGTTAGCGAACGCGGCTTGACTTCCACTCAGTGGACGGAGTATAGTGGAGGTACGAAACGAGTGCAATACAGTACGGCGCCAGGCTCATCCATCACTGCCGAGACGGTGACGGTCAGTGGTTTTGCGCTCTCGCGGAAGGACACGGCTGGTGTTGTGACCAC
>JBGUSR010000015.1:0-1632 GCA_045132635.1 Akkermansia sp. | reverse complement strand
CAAAATCTTTGATTTTGGTCGGAGGGATTGTAAAAAACGACAATCCCCCAGCCAAATTGCCTGAAATCGGCAATTTGCCAGCCCCCTTTGCACAAGGGGGCCTTTGGGCGCACCCCTCAGCATCTCGACAAACTGAAATTTGAAGCATTCTGCCATAAAGCAAACCAGCCGCCGATTTCTCGGCGGCTGGTTTTTATCAACTTATTTCTCCAGATCCATCATCTTGTCGATGCGGCGCTGGTGGCGGGGTTCGCCGGAGAAGGGGGTATCCAGCCAAATATCCACGATCTGGAAGGCCAGCTCCTGGGAAATGATGCCGGCGCCCAGGGCCATCATGTTGGTGTCGTTGTGCAGGCGGGTCATCTCGGCGGACTTGGTGTCAGACAGCAGGGCGCAGCGAATGCCGCGGACCTTGTTGGCGCAGATGGAAACGCCGATGCCGGTGGTGCACAGCACAATGCCCTTTTCGCAGCTGCCACAGGCCACGGCCTTTGCTGCGGCGGCAGCAAATTCGGGGTAGTCACAGCTGGTGGAGGTGTAGGTGCCGAAATCCACGGGCTCATAGCCCTTAGAGAGCAGATGAGGCAGCAGTGCGTTCTTCAGCTCCAGCGCACCGTGATCACAGCCAATTGCAATTTTCATATGTTTTTCTCCTTTTGAGTTTATTCATATTGTGAGATAAATCGTTTTTACCTTACGAAATGGAGCGCGAAGCGCGAGCCTCCCTTTGCACAAGGGAGCCTTGTCGGCTGCACCGCTAGTAATGTAAACAACAATTTACATGATAAAGCCGCCGTTGACGGGCAGGACTTGTCCGGTGACAAAGGGGGCATCCGCCAGATATTCCATGGCTTTTGCCACATCTTCCGGCTTGCCGTTGCGGCCCACAGGGGCTTCTTCCGCAAGACCTGCCAGAATTTCCGGCTCTAAACCGGCGCACATATCCGTCAGGATCACCCCCGGCGCCACGCAATTGACCCGGATACCGCTGGGACCCAACTCCTTGGCCAGCGCCTTGGTCAGGGCGATGATGGCGCCCTTGGTGGCAGAATAGGCCGCCTCGCAGGAAGCGCCCACCTGACCCCACATGGAGGATACGGTGATGATACAGCCCGCTTGCTTTTGCAGAAAAGACGGAAGGGCAGCACCCACACAGTTATAAATGCCTTTGACATTGACCGCAAAAAGCCGATCCCATTGATCCTCTTGCATCAGATTGATGGGGGCAAAGTGCATGATGCCGGCATTGCAGATGAGGATGTCCACGTCACCAATCTGCCGGAAAGCCGCTTCCACAGCCTGCTTGTCCGCCACATCGCAGCAGATGGCAGTCGCTCCGGTTTTCTCGGTCACGGCCCGGGCGGCGTCGTGTTTTTTTTCATAGAGGAAGGTGACACGGTCACCACGCTGGGCAAACAATGCCACAGCCGCTGCGCCGATGCCCCGGCTGCCGCCGGTGATTACCACATTTGCCATAGGCTTCTCCTTTGATAAATTGTTGTTTACAAGTTTTGTGTCATTCCGAGCCAGTGTGCACACTGGCGCACTCCAGAGTGGCCTCTCTTGCCCCTTCGGGGCAATTCACCTCCTGGGAATCCCCCGGATAGAGGGGGGGACGATCGAAAACTAGTC
>JBGUSR010000014.1:0-19559 GCA_045132635.1 Akkermansia sp. | reverse complement strand
CATAGCTGTCCAAAAAGCGTTCTAAAGAAAGCCGGGGGAAGAGAAGCAAAACTAAGAAGAAAAAAGAAAACAAAAATGGAGATTGAGTTCTGGGGTGCCAGCTACTAAACTGGCGGTGCTAAAAAATGAACCAATCTCCGTACAGCAACCTACCATTATGTGCGCAGCTTGTCAACGATTTGATTAGCCATAGCGCATTTTCTTCCATTGTCAGAACGTATCATTCCGACAGAAACGCCAAAAAGTTCAATTCCTGGAATCATCTTGTCTGGATGACTCTCAGTCACATTGCCGGTTGTCGTGGCATTCGTGACATTGCTGGACTCATGAGCAGTCTGCAAGGAAGTATCAACCACTTAGGCGGGCAGCAAGCACCCTCTAAATCCACCATCTCTTATCAGAATCAGCATCGCCGCTGGGAAGTATTCCGGGATGCATATTATGCTATCAGGAAATCTTTGGGACAGCAGCTCAAACAGGGCTACAACATCCCGGAAGTTCACAGACGCATCAAGCTTCTGGATTCCACCACCATCACCCTCTCGCTCAATTCCTTTCCCTGGGCTACATATCAACACGAAAAGGGCGGTATCAAACTGCACACCGTATTGGATTTTGAACAGGCAACCCCGGATTTTGTGCATCTGACGAACGGTAACGTACCGGATTGTATTGCTGCCCACGAGATAAATCTGCCCAAAGGCTGCATCGTAGTAGCAGACCGAGGGTATGTGGATTTTAAGCTGCTGCAACATTGGGACAGCTGCGGCGTCAAATTTGTCGTCCGGCACACCAAAAGCATCAATTTCCTGACTATCCAGGAGTGGGATTTGCCGGATGAGCACCAGAATGTGCTCAAGGATGAGGTTATCGCCATGCAGGGAGAGCAAAGCAAAGTCTACAAAGACATCCTGCGCCGTGTTGTGGCACACAATGATGAAGGTGATTATGATGTGGAGCTGCTCTGCAATGATTTTGAGCTGGAATGTCATCAGATTGCAGCCCTCTACAGAGACCGCTGGCTCATAGAAAGCTTTTTCAAGGAAATCAAGCAACTATTGCGGATTAAAAGCTTTATGGGAACAAGCGCTAATGCAGTGCTGATACAAGTCTGGACGGCAATGATAGCTTTTCTTCTGGTCAGATATCTCCAGACTCTTGCGAAACAAAGAGAAATTAAGTGGAATACATCAAATCTGGTCGTATTTTTACGGCTTAATCTACTCAATAAAACCAATCTATGGTATTGGCTTTACAATCCGTATAAAAGTATACATGCAAAGCCCCCTGATTTGCATCAGGGGGATCTATTTGCCAAAAACAGCTGATGATTTTCGCTATCCTTTGATATAGGTACGCTCTACTTTAGGATGTTTACCTATTTTGGACAGCTATGTAAAAAAGGCAGGAAACGCAAAGCGCTTCCTGCCCGGGAAATAAGGAAATGAGGAAAATCAGTAGCGGATATTGAGATCGCGCGGGGAGCGGGGGCTTTCCGGGGTGCGCTCGCAGGGGGGCAGCATGGTGTTCAGCTGGCGGCGCTGGATGGTCTTCTTCATGCCGGCGTCGTTATCGCGGGTAATCTTCTTGACCTCCTTCATGGCCTTTTCGCGGTTCTTTTCGGCGCGGGTTACGGCCTTGTTGTAGCTGTCGAGGCTGGCCTTCTGGCGGTCGGAGGCGATGCTCTTCAGAGCATCTTCAGAAAGATCCTTAGTCTGCACGATAGGGGCAGCCTGCACAGCTGCTGCAGCCAGAACGAGGATGGTGGCAAGGGAAAGAGTTTTCATACGCAAGTTAAATGACAGTTCAAGTATATGCCAGCAGCGCTGTAAGTCAAGCTCATTTTTGGGAAACTTCTTACTTTTGCGGTGCGAACAGCATCAGATGCCTTCATCGAGCATGCTGAACATATCCAGCTGGGCGACATCGGCTTCCTCTGCGCAGGGGAGACCGCTCTCGCGGGCGCGTTTACGGCGGGCCGCCTTGGGTTCGCGGGCGCCGGCGCTCATTTCGAGGTGGGTGAGAATCTGCTTGGCTCGGTCGATGATGGGGGCAGGGAGCCCCGCAAGGCGGGCAACCTGAATACCGTAGGATTTATCTGCGGGTCCGGGCAGTACCTTGCGGAGGAAGACGATTTCATCCTTCCATTCGCGCACCTCCACATGCCAGTTGCTCACGGCGGGGTGGGTGTGCTCCAGGTCTACCATTTCGTGGTAATGGGTGGCGAAGAGAGTGCGGGAACCCAGTACATCGTGCAGGTGCTCTGCCACTGCCCAGGCAATGGAGAGACCGTCGAAGGTGGCGGTGCCGCGTCCGATTTCATCCAGGATGACCAGGGAGCGGTCGGTGGCATTATTCAGGATGAGGGCTGTCTCGCTCATTTCCACCATGAAGGTGGACTGGCCGCGGGCGATGTCATCGCTGGCGCCTACGCGGCAGAAAATGCGGTCTACCAGGCCGATGCGGGCAGAATCTGCCGGAACGTAAGAGCCAATCTGCGCCATGAGGGTGATGAGGGCCACCTGGCGGATGTAGGTGCTCTTGCCGGCCATGTTGGGGCCGGTGAGAATGAGCACGCGCTGGGAATCGGCCTCCATCTCCGTATCATTCGGCACGAAAGAGATATCCGTCTGCACCTGTTCGATAACCGGGTGGCGGCCATTGACAATGTGCAGGTCGCGGCTCATATCCAGCGTGGGGCGGCAGTAGCGGTAGCGCTGGGCGGTTTCGGCCAGTGCCAGCAGCACGTCCACCTCGGCCAGGGCTTCGGAGGTGCACTGGATGCGGTCGATGAAGAGGGCAACCTGCTCACGCAGCTTGCAGAATAAATCGTACTCCAGCTGGCGGGCGCGTTCGTCTGCCCCCAGAATGGTGCCCTCCATCTTCTTGAGCTCATCTGTCACGAAACGCTCCGCATTGGCCAGGGTCTGCTTGCGCACGTAGCGGTCCTGCGGTACCTTGGAGAAATTGGCCTTGGTTACCTCGATGTAGTAACCGAATACGTTGTTGTAGCGGATTTTAAGGGAATCGATACCGGTGGCGGCGCGTTCGCGGGCCTCCAGGGCGGCCAGCCAGTCCTTACCTTCGCGGGAGGCGGCGCGCAGCTCATCCAGCTGTTCGTTGTAGCCATCGCGAATCATGCCGCCTTCCTTGATGGTGATGGGCGGTTCATCCACTACGGCGCTGGTGAGCAGCTCGGTGAGTTCTTCGAAATTGCCCAGACGCTCAAGAATCGGGGTGAAGAGCGCCTCATGCTGCTGCAGGGCGGCCAGGTCATCCACAATGGCGGGGAGATGCGCCAGAGAGGTGCCCAGGGCCAGCAGGTCACGAGCATTGCCGGCACCTTGCGACAAGCGGGAGACCAGGCGTTCCGTATCGCGCACCCCCTTGAAGGAGTTGCGCAGTTCCGACATCAGGAATGGCTCTTTCAAGAAACCGGCGATGAGGTTCTGGCGGCGCAGCAGCTCCTGCATGCAGCAGGTGGGGTGTTGAATCCAGTCGCGCAGCTTTCGGGCGCCCATGGGGGTGCTGGTCTTATCCAGCGTGCCCAGCAGGGTGTTCTTGTGGCCGCCGCGGGCCTCCACCAAATCGAGATTCCGGCGGCTGGCCGTGTCAATCATTACGGCGTTCTCCGTAGCCCGCAGGGAGAGTGTGCGCAGGTGGTCTGTCTGCCGGCGCAGCTGGTGCTTCAGGTAATGCAGGATGGCGGTGGCGGCACCTAGGGCAGGGCCCAGGTGGGCGCAGCCGAAGCCTTCCAGCGAATGCACGCGGAAGTGCGATTTCAGAAAGGTATCTGCCAGGCCGGGCAGGAAAGTGTAGCCATCATACATCAGCGTGACGGGCATGCCGGGGAAATCGTCCGGCTGCTCCTGGCTGATGAGCAGCTCCCGCGGGTGAATGCGGGCCACTTCCTCGCTCATGGCTTCGAAACTGGGGTAATCGGCCACGGTGAATTCGCCGGTGGTGTGGTCGGCGCAGGCAAGGCCCCAGGTGTTTTTCTCGTGAAAACAGGCGGCGATGTAATTGTGTTCGCTGGAGTCCAGCAGACTCAGGTCTGCCAGGGTGCCGGCAGAGATGATGCGGGTGATTTCTCGCGGTACCAGCTTGCCTGGCACCGGGGTGGCCATCTGTTCGGCGATGGCAATGCGCTTGCCCATCTTGACCGCCTGGCCGATGTAGCCCTCTGCCGCGTGGTAGGGCACGCCGCACATCGGTATCGTCTGGCGCTTGGTGAGCGTAAGTCCCAGGGATGCAGAGCATTCCACTGCATCCTCGAAGAACATCTCGTAGAAATCGCCCAGACGGAAGAACAGCCACACATCCCCCGGCAGTGACTGCTTCATGCGCAGGTACTGGTCCATCATCGGGCTGAGCGCGGGTTTTTCTGCCATAACTGTGTGTCATTTTATCCCACCCGTGCTCCTATATCAAGCATTTTGCTTGTCCGTAAGCGGAACAATTTGCGTGTGGCGTTTGTAGTGGCTTGTCTGCGAAATCTGCTGGCAATTTACCTGGCGGCAAAGTCTTTGTAATACACGTGGTTATTGAGCTTTCAGAGATGTTAATTTTGCCTGTTTTTTATGTGGGAGTTGTTACAATGCTAACACGAGGTAGCATGCAACATGGTGCCGGACAGAGGGTAGTAAATAGATACCAGATAGTTATGAAAAATGAATCTATACATTTGACAATAGCGACTGTTTGTCGCAATGCGTTAGCTTATTTACCTGCCTGTATTGAATCAGTGCAGCCGGTGCATCAGATACCGGGGCTGCGTGTGGAGCATCTGGTGATTGATGGCGCCTCGACAGATGGAAGTGTGGCGTTTTTGCAGGATGAGTTGCAGAAAGGTCGCATAACACGATTGGTGAGTGAGCCTGATAAGGGCTTGTATGATGCCATGAATAAGGCAATTATGCAGGCTCAGGGGCAGGTGATTGTCTTTATCAATGCTGATGATCAGATTTGCCCTGATGGCGTGTTGGAGGTGTGTAAGCCGATTATAGAGGGAGAGGCAGATTATGTGTTATCCGCTGCCATGTTGGTCGATGAAGCTGGCCGGCAGCTGGGTGTAAGGGGTGCCGATATGAGCAAGGCGCTGCTGCACATGTGCTGCTGTCACCAGGCGGTGTATTGCAGCGTAGATTTGCTGCGCCGGTTAGGTGGATTTGACGCGGAGAATTATTCACTGGTGGCAGATGCAGATTTGTTTACGCGGATACATGAAAGTTGTGCCCGGGCTGCTGTTTCTGAAGCCGTCACCTGCCGGTATTATATTGGTGGCGCATCGGCCTCTGTGCGCAGTGAGGCAGAACTCGTTACGATGATGATTCGACACAGGGAGTCGATTATGCACCGCTGCCGTTCGGAGAAAGGCTTTGCTGTTCAGGCTGTATTAAATTTGTACAGGCTGGTGAGACGCTGTCTGCGTGGACAAGTTGCGCCGCCTGATGAGTGGTGTGAGCTGATGTCTGCCCTGGTGGCAGCCATGCCTGTGGCGGAGCAACGCCATCTGCGCACGAAATGGTGGTTCAAGTATAACGGTTTGCGCTTAAAGAGGTTGATAACGCTTGGTCGCAAGGCTTCTCCGGAGGAATGCCTGTGTCGCACGTTGCTTTCCTAATAGCTGGGGAATTGTTACAGCTCTTTACTTGCGGCGGAGCTTCTTTTTGAAGCGCTTGAAGTAATACGAGAAGTTCAGCCCGTGGCCGCCGCGCAGAATGGAACGCAGGATGGCTGCATCCCTGGCTTTGACCGGTGAGAAATGCTCCTCGGTGATGTGATTCTGCCGGAAGATGGTGCGGAGAGATTCCGCTGCCTTGCGTTGCATGGAATGCATACCGAGAGAATGGATGCGCCGGATGGTATGCAGCGCATAGCGAACCAGGCATTCTGTGAGCTCTTCGGCATGCGGGTATATACGATACCGGTCTGCCAGCCAGGCTGTAGCATCCAGCATATCGAAGACCAGGATATTAGCCTTGCTGTTGGATGAGCCCTCTGAGTAGTGAATAATGTAGCCGTTTTCCTCTATCTGGACTGCGCTCTGGCATTGCGGATACAGGGAATAATGGAAGGCTGTGTCCTCTCCATAACGCACCCCGAGTGGGAAACGGGCGGTGCCATCGGGGGTCTGAAGAACCTTGGTCGCATACAGGTGGCTGCAGACACTGGCTGGCAGTTTCATCAGTTCCTCTGGGCTCAGCTGGGGGAAATGCCTGAATGGCTGCGAAATGACCTTGTATTTTCCCTGGGCATTGTATTGCCGGTATCCGCATACGACAAGGTCAGCATTGTATTTGACTGCAGCCGTGTACATGTTGGATAAGTATTCAGGGGTGACCTCATCATCCGCATCCACGAAAGCGAGGTAATGTCCTGTCACGTGCTGCAGGCCAATATTGCGGGCGGCACTTACGCCTGCGTTTTTCTGAGAGAAAATTCTGATGCGGGAATCTCTGCCTGCCCAGTCCTGAAGAATGCGGTCGCTGGAGTCGGTGGAACCATCGTTGATGCAGATGATTTCCAGAGATTGCAAGCTGCTTTCGGTCAGGCTCTTCAAACAGCGGGCAAGGAAAGCCTCTGCGTTGTATACCGGCACGATGACGCTGACATCTGGCCGGTTCTGGGCATCCGGAACGGATTGTGTGATTTTTGCTGTGAATTTGTGGTATGTCCGCTTCGGAGCGGTAGATGTGATTGGACGCTTTCTCTTCATCATCAGGGTCATACCCAGAAGTCGGAATACATGGTGATTAGCTTCCTTGCGGTATGAGATGATGCGCTGGAGGGTGTTTACCCTGGTCTTACTCTTTCTCGGGAATGTCAGCGGAGCGTTGTATATCAGCAGTAAGTCATGCCATTCATTCTTGGTGAAGACCTCCCGGCTGAGGGTGTCCAGCGGGAAATACTCATTGAGCAAGTGTGAGTACTTAAGCAGAAAGCTCCTCACTGTGTTCCGGATGCGTAATCTGTAGTCTGCTCGTAAGGTGGAGAAAATACGGAATACGATATGGCTGCGTACAAGCGATTCCTTTTCCGGTATGCTTGCGAATACCTCAGATAGCAGCTGAAGTTCCCGGAATGCAGCCCACGCGCCATCTTCCATTTTGCGGGAGCTGGAGGTGGGGTTGTCTTCCCAGTAGTGATAGGGCGCATAGCGGGTCAGCGCAATGCTGCGGGCTGCCAGCCAGGTGCGGATGAAGAATCCGAGGTCCTGGAATGATGCACCGGGGGTTTCAGAGAACTGGATGTTGTGCTCCATCAGCCAGTCTGTGCGGTAAATGGCAGACCAGATGCTGGGGGCTCCGCGTACGTATTCCGGCAATTCTGTGGGGGCAAAGCTGGAACCGTCCTCGATATCCCGGAATTTGTCATTCGGGCGGCTCAGGTTCCTGCGTTCTATGCAATAGTTTGCTTTGGCGATATCGGCATTGGTTTCCTGAGCGAGCTTCAACAGGCGGGAAAACATGTCGCTTTCCACCCAGTCATCGGGTTCTACGATGCCGATATATGCCCCCCTGGCGGCTGATAAACCCAGGTTCATTGCCTTGCCGTAGCCGCCGTTGGGCTGGTGAATGACCCGGAATCGCTTGTCTGAAGCCGCATGCCGGTCCAGAATGCTGCCAGATTGGTCGGTGCTGCCATCATCCACGCAGATAAACTCAATCCCCTCGCAATCCTGTGCTGAGAGTGTGTCCAGGCATCTCTGCAGGCATTTTCCGGTGTTAAACACAGGCACCAGGACAGATACCTGGACTCCGGTGCTGGAATTGCTTTGCGCTGGCGGAGTGGATTCTTGTTTCATGAGAGGGGAATTAGTCTTGCCCTTAATCATACCGGGTAACGGTATCCAACGTCAAGAAAAAAGGTTGGTTTTCAGCATGCCAGTGTACGGGATGCGATACGGGTGGACGGAAAAAGCAGAAAGACCTGCAAGTATTGCCTCGAAGGGGGATTCTTTTTGTTGATGTTCTAATTACTTATGTATGAGGGTGGCACCAAAGGGTGGCACCACGCCTTGTAAAACCGGATTTTTTTGCCCCCGATTTTGCTCCGTTCCCGACAGATAGTGGAGGCCGGAGGGCCGGTGAACTCTGTTCCGGCCTTCTCCGCTGTTTTGCGGGTATTTTGATTATTCGTGTCTTTGTATAGATTGAACGTGACACCACATGTGAGAGGTGCTACACTCTGCCTGCCGCTTGGTTCGGCAAAAGCCAGGCGGCTTTTTCATATGATAACATTGATAACTCGCCTGATGGCAGCCCACCTTAACCCGGTGCAGGCTGAGCAACTAATCTGGATTCTGTTTATTGCGTTCCAACGGTGTTAGAATCTATGCCCTGCCCGGGAAACCGGTGCAGGGCATTTTTTCTTTCAAATCGCTTGACTTACGTCGCCATTTGTGGTCTAATCGTGCTTGGAGGGAAACCTTCGCATTATCAATGTTATCATAAATCAGCCCCCGGGTGTTGCCGCACCGCTAACGGGGGCTTTTTCTTTGCCCGTGCCCCAGGTGGGTTTCAGCAGCCTTGCCCTGGCATGCAGGTTGCGGTGTCAGTGTATCAGGAGACGCAGAAAGGCCCGCAAGCAATGCTTGCGGGCCTTTCGTATGCTCGAAGGGGGACTCGAACCCCCACGGGTCTCCCCATTAGATCCTTAGTCTAACGCGTCTACCAATTCCGCCATCCGAGCATCTTTTGGTTTCGCACTGGGTGCGGGGAAAATATACATCAGTCTTCACCGCATTGCAAGACTTTTTTTGCAGAAAATGGAAAATTTATTGTTTTCTCCCACGGTAGGCTCCATTTTTATCGTAAAACCGGCCATTTTCCTGGCGTCCCTGGTAGGCGCCGTTGCGGTCGTAGTAGCGCCCGCCTTCTGTTCTGCCCTGATAGGCGCCGTTTTTATCGTAGAAACGGTCATTATCGCGGCGTCCCTGGTAGGCTCCGTTGCGGTCATATAATCGGCCGTCTTTATCAATGCGTCCCTGGTAGGCTCCATTGCGGTCGTAGATTCTGCCGTTGTCGATGCGCCCTTGGAAGGCGCCGTTCTGGTCGTAGTAGCTCTGGGCCAGGGTTGGGAGGGCGAGCAGCAGGAAAAGGTAGGTTTTCATAGGGAAAGGGTGGTGGGTTATTTGACCACAGCGGTGGTTTCGCCCCTGGCCAGGCGGATTCTGAGTTCATCGCCAGGGGAGAGGACGGAGGCGTCTCTGGCCAGCTTGCCATCTGGTGTGCTCACCAGGGCGAATCCGCGGTCGAGCGCATTCTGCGGGCTGGCAGCGGCCAGCCTGGCGGCCAGAGTTTCGAGCCTTGCCTTGTTGTTGTTGAGGCGGTTGTGCAGTGCGCTGATGAGCAGGCTTCGGTTTTGCTGCAGGCCTGCTGCGGCATAGCGTATGTGCTGCAGCACACTTGGTGCGGAGAGCCTGGCGGCGCAGAGGCTCAGGCGGTTGCGCTCCTTCTGCAGCCGGTTGTGCAGGGCGTCGTGCAGTTCCTCGGTAAGGGAATCGAGTTGTTGCTGGTAGGGGGCAAGCAGCTCCTGCGGGGTGCCCAGGCGGCTCTGCTGCACGACCCTGAGACGCAGGCGGGCTAACTGCAGGGCGCGCGAAACCTGCTGGCGCAAGTGGCGTGCGGTGCCGGCCAGCCAGGCTCGCAGTTCTGTGGCATCCGGCGTGGTGAGCTCAATAGCTGCTGTGGGGGTGGGCGCGCGCAGGTCTGCCACGAAATCGGCTATGGTAAAATCGGTCTCATGACCCACGGCGGAGACCACGGGAACGGGGCAGGCGGCAATGGCGCGGGCCAGTACTTCTTCATTGAAACACCATAGATCCTCCAGGCTGCCGCCACCGCGGGCGATGATGATGTAGTCTACCGCCGGCATATTGTAGCGGGTGGGGGTGCCCAGTTGCTCCAAGGCGCGGGCTATGCCCAGTTCTGCGCCCTTGCCTTGCACTGGCACGGGGTAGAGGTAGGTGGTAATCCACGGGGCTCGCTGCTCCAGCCGGTGGCGCATGTCCTGGATGACAGCGCCTGTGGCGCTGGTGACCAGGGCCACGCTCTGTGGGAAACGCGGAATGGGGCGCTTTCGTGCCGGGTCGAAAAGCCCTTCGGCGGCCAGTCGGGCTTTCAGGGCTTCAAATTGTTGCTGCAGGGTGCCCACGCCGGCTTCCTTCACAGAATCCACAATAAATTGAAGGGCGCCGCGGCCTTCCCATACGGTGGCTTTGCCTCGCAGCTCCACCAGCATGCCCTCGCGCAGCTGCAGTCGCAGGCTGCGTGCCCGAAATGCATACAGCGCACACTGCAGCTGGCAATGCGCGTCCTTGAGGGTGAAATAGATATGCCCGCTGCTGGCAGCTTTGCAGGAACCTACTTCGCCCACCACTGTCTGCTCACCTATGTTGACCTCTACGGTTTGTTTGAGCCGGCAGACCAGTTCTGTGACCGAAAGAGCCATGGAGTAGAAAGTCAATTACTTCGTACTTCCCACTTCGTACTTCGTACTTTACCGCTGGTTGGGGTCCACCCAGTCGGGGTCGAAACCCTTGGCATAGGTGAAGAGGTCACGGTGGATGTACTCGTAGTACGTTTCCTTGGCTTCGTCATCCAGACGGTACCAGATGGCGACATTGAGGGCGCGGGCCACCTTCTGCATCATTTTGAGGGTGAGCTCGCGTCCCTGGCGAGCCTTCTGCACCTGCTTGTGGGTGAGCTGCTCAGTGGAGACGGTGACGAGGTCGTGATTATCCAGCCCCCAGTATTGCATGATGCTGTCAATACGCTGGGTGCCGTGGTTGAGTGCGTTTAATTCGTTCATCTTTAAGGATAATATGGTTGGTTAGTGTTTTATTCAGAGGGTAGAAGAAGATATCAGAAGCCCGGGATGTGGCGCACGTAGAAGCCGCCGCAGGGGCGGGATTCGGTGTACCAGCGGGGGCCGATGCCGCGGCTGGTGCCGGTGGTGTCAAAACGCATGCCGGCAATCATCAGGAAGACGTGGCCTCTCTTGGTGTAGGCGGTAAGCCACTTGCCGAACCCCGGGTGACCCCACTTCAGGAAGTCACGGGAGGAAGGGAAGGCGCCTTTCTTCAGCATGCCTGCCTCACGCAGCACGAAGGCTACAGAGCCGGAGCAGTCATAGCCGGAATCTATGTGTTTGCCGTGGCCTCCGCCCATGCGGTAGGGCTTGCCCACAATCTTGTTGCCGGCTGCAATGGCTCGTTTGATGCGGGCTGGTGCTCGGCTCGGTATGGTGACCTTGCCGTTGCTCATTTTCTTGGGCGTGTATCCCTTGTGGTACACGTACTTGGGTGTGCGTGCATCACTGCCCAGCTGCTGCTGGCAGCCACAGAGGCCCAATAGCAGTACCAGACTCAGGAAAATGGATAGAAAACGGTTCATGTTATGCATGGTTATTATACATAATAACACATATGCAGCCGATAGCAAGTTGAAAACGCACGATTTGGAGAGAAAAATCGCTGAAAAACCGCCGCCGCAGTGCCCCGGGTGCGGGGCAGGGTGCGGCGGCGTATTTCATGAATCAGTGATGATTTGTTACACGATGCCCTGGGCAATCATGGAGTCAGCCACCTTCACGAAACCGGCGATGTTGGCACCGGCCACGTAGTTGGTGAAGGTATCCGTGCAGTCCTTGGAGAACTCGCGGGCGTGGCTGTAAGCGTTCTCGTGGATGTTCTTCATGATGCCGAAGAGCTTGGCATCCACTTCCTCGCGGCTCCAGCTCAGGCGCATGCTGTTCTGGCTCATTTCGAGACCGGAGGTGGCAACGCCGCCAGCGTTAGCAGCCTTGGCCGGACCGTAGAGAATCTTGGCGGCCAGGTAGTTATTGATACCCTCCAGGTCGGTGGGCATGTTGGCACCTTCGGCTACGAGCATGCAGCCGTTCTTGATGAGGGTGGCAGCCTCTGCGCCGTTGATTTCGTTCTGCGTAGCGCAGGGGAAGGCGCAATCGCAGGGCACGCCCCAGGGGCGCTGGCCCTCGAAGTACTGGGCGCTCTTGAAGGCATCGGCGTATTCCTTGATACGGCCACGGCGCACGTTCTTGAGCTCCATAATCCAGGCAAGCTTTTCAGCGTTGATACCCTCGGGGTCGTAGATGTAGCCGTTGGAGTCGGACATGGTTACCACCTTGGCACCCAGCTGGTTGAGCTTCTCCACCAGGTACTGGGCCACGTTACCGGAACCGGAAACAACGCATACCTTGCCGGCGAGGTCATCGTTGCGGGTGGCAAGCATGTTCTGGGCGAAGTATACGGTGCCGTAACCCGTGGCTTCCGGGCGGATGAGGGAGCCGCCCCAGTTCAGGTTCTTACCGGTAAGCACGCCGGTGAATTCGTTGCTCAGGCGCTTGTACTGGCCGTAGAAGTAGCCGATTTCGCGGGCGCCCACGCCGATATCGCCGGCGGGTACGTCGGTGTCGGCGCCAATGTGGCGGTAGAGCTCGGTCATGAAGCTCTGGCAGAAGCGCATCACCTCAGCGTCGCTCTTGCCCTTGGGGTCGAAGTCGGCGCCGCCCTTGCCACCGCCCATGGGGAGGGTGGTGAGGGAGTTCTTGAAAATCTGCTCGAAACCGAGGAACTTGAGGATACCCAGGTTTACGGAGGGGTGGAAGCGCAGACCGCCCTTGTACGGGCCGATGGCGCTGTTGAACTGAACGCGGTAACCGCGGTTCACGTGGATTTTGCCGGCATCATCCTGCCACGGCACGCGGAAGATGATGGTGCGTTCCGGCTCGACGATACGCTCGAGAATGCAGTTGTCTTCGTACTTTTTATTGGCGGAAAGTACAGGTTCAATAGTGGAAATAACCTCCTGTACAGCCTGGAGGAACTCGGGTTCATGCGCGTTCTTGGCGCGCACCTGTTCCAGCACTCGTGTTGTGTAATCAGACATAAATGTGTGGGATTGTCTGGGTTCCCGGCTCCGGCCCGTGCGGCAGGGTGCCGTGGTCAGACGCGCGCATTATACCAGAAAGTCCCCATTTGGAAAGTCTTTTTTCACAAAAAATGCCTAACGGCTTTCAGGGTCAATGCAGGAGCCCGCATTCACGCAGTTCCTTTGCCAGTTCCTGTACGTCGTCCAGCGGGAGCAGGTCGGAGGATATGCTCATTTTCTGTTCTCCTGCCTGCAGGTGGATAGTGCAGCTGGCGGTGCCCTGGTTGTTGCTTTCCTGCAGGGTGGCAGAGCTCAGTTCTGCCCATTTGATGCAGGTGCTGCCCCGCATGCTGCGGCGGGTGATACCGGTGGAATCCACCGTGAAACGCAGCATGGCGTAGTGAGCTGCCCACACCGGGGTGATGACGGCTGCGGCCACGGCCGTAACCTGCTGCCAGAGTATGTCTTTACAGCAAAGTACATAGGCTGCGGCGCCAATCGTCAGGATGGCGGCGGCTATGTATAACAGGGCGTTGGCGCAGCGGAGAATCCGGAAGGTGGGCATGGTGTTACTTATATATATAATAAAGGCGGCCCTGCCTGGTAGGAGGCAGGGCCGCCGAGGGTGAAAATCAGGCCTGGAAGTGTGCCTCCGGGGAATCGGCGGGCACAATCTTGATTTCCGTGGGAATCACGTTGTCGGTGTAGTCGTTGCCGGGCTTCGGGCGGTACTTCACGTCGATGGGTTTCACGAAACCGCCGCGGTAGTAATCCTCCACAGCGCGGGTAATGTATACCGGGAGCTGCAGCACAGAGTGCTGGAAGAATTTCTTGGCCACATGGTTCTGGGTGCGAATGCAGCCGTGGGAAAGACGCTGGCCGGCTACTACCTTGCCGGTGTGCAGACCCACGCCATCCGGGGTGAAGCGGTGCCAGTAGGGCATGCCGGCGCCTTCGAAGGTCTGGCCTTCGGGCAGGCCGTGCAGCAGGTCGGCGTTGCTGTTGGTTACCTTGCCGCTGGCATCGATGAATTTGCCGTAGCGGCTGGATTTGTGATCCTCGTTCTTCTCGATGATTCGGAAGACGCCGGTGGGCGTTTCGTGGCCGTTGGTGCCGGTGGAAACGGGCCAGTCCATGGCAACCTTGCCGTTTACATAGAGGCGGGCGCGCTGCTGCGGAATGCAGATAACGAGCTTGGAGTTGGCGCGGGTCACCTGCAACAGCAGTGCATCATCGGACCAGAAGTCGAGATTGGTGGGATAGCTGGGCTGTGCGGCAAAGTGTTCGTGTGTGCCGGCGGTGTAGGGGTTCACATAGCCGGGCTGATTCTTGCCAGGTAAATCCAGAGGATTGGGGCGCTGCACCGGAACTACGGGCTGAGCCGGGGTCTGGGGAACCTGGGTGGGTTCGTAGAAGGTCTGGCTGGAGCATGATGCCAGCAGCAGAGAGACGATACTGAGGGTGAGAACTTGTTTCATGATTAGTTAGATGCCGGGATGCGTAGTATGGTGCCCACCCGGATGGTGTTTGCTGTTTCCGGCGTGATGCCGTTGGCCTGCATAAGTGCCTTGGGAGATACCCCATATTGCCGTGATATGCGGTAAAGGGTATCGCCAGCCTGTACCTTGTAGGTGGTGCCGATGGCGGGCTTGGGTGTTGCTGCTGCAGGCTTGGCTGCGGGGGCAGGGGCTGCAGGCTGCTGTTTCGGGGCCGGGGTGGCTTGCTGAGTGGTGGAGGTGGGGATTCTGAGCTGCTTGTTGATATGCAGCGGCACATTGGCGTTCGGCATGCCGTTGGCCGTTACCAGTGCATTTACTGTGGTGCCATAGCGGCGGGCGATGGCGCTGAGCGTATCGCCAGGTTGCACCACATACACCCCGGGAATAGCCTGGGTGGCAGGCTTGTCGGTTTGGGTGCCGGGTGCCGGGGTGCTGGGGGACGGCTCCTGGGTGACAGGTTGCTGCTGTGCCACAACCTGTTCGGCCGGAGCTTGTTGTATCTTCTGCTTGTCTTCTGGCTTTTCCTCGGGTTCTTCCTTGGGGATAGAGGCCAGGGGAATCTGCGCCGGAGCCGGGGTGCTGCGGTAGTATCCATTGCCGCCGGATTCGATGATGACATCGTCCTCCACGACAGGGGCGGCGGCATCCTGCCACCAGGTGAAATCCAGCTGACCATCCTTCACGGCGCAGGAGCAAAGCCCCATTGCCGTGGCGGTGGTTGCAAGGATTGCATTGATGCCGGGGTGCCGTTTCATGGCGTTATCAATCCTCTTTCCTCAGGCTTAATCAGCGGCGTTTGCTGCTTTTTGCCTTGTTCTTGGTGGTCTTCTTGGAGACCGTGGAGGTTTTGCCGGGGATGGTAATCTTGGTGCCGGGGCGAATCTTGCCAGCCTGGGCCATGGTCAGGTTGTTGGCCTTGAGCAGGGCTGCCAGGGACACGCCGTGCTTGGCGGCCACCTTGGAGAGCATGTCGCCCTTCTTCACAACGTAGGTTGTGCTGGTTTCTGTCTTCTTGTTCTTGTTAGCCTTGTATCCCTTGGGCGTGAAGCGCACCTTGATGGTCTGCCCGGGGTGGATGATATCGCCTTTGATACCGGAATCCTTGCGAATCTGGGCAATGGTGGTGTTGCTTCGCTTGGCGATCTCATACAGATTGTCGCCAGGGCGCACCTTGTATACCACCAGGGTGGGTTCGCTCACCTTCTTCACCTTCTTCTTGTCCACCTTGGGCTTCTTGGTGGTGGTAGTGGAGGCGATGGCGGGCTTCGGCTTAGCCGTGGTGGTGGTAGCTGTAGCGTTGGTGGCAGTCGTTGTGGTCTGCTGAGTCGTGGCCGTGGCTACAGTGCCCGTGGGTGTGGAGGGCATGGCGTAGGGATCGAAATTATCAGGTACGCGGGAATCCACCACAGTGTCGTCGTGAGCCAGGGCAGGCTGGTTCTGGCGGGCCAGACCATTGGATACTGCCATGGATTCACCCGGCTCGGGTGTAGCATAGTGGTTGCGGTCTACCTCCGGCGTGCGGTCTCCGGCAGGAATCTGGTAAGTATCATCGCCCTCCAGAACCCAGGGCGGTAATTCGCCGTCGCCCACGGCCATCTCGCTCATGGGCATGGCTTCCTCATAGCCCAGCGTGTCACCATAGTGACTGCAGGAAGAAAGGGCTGCAAGCATGCCAGCCCCCAGGCCAATTATTGAAAGGGTTTTCTTCATACGCGAGATACCGTAGCAGAGTCGCGCGCGAAAAGCAAGCTTTTTTCCTGGCGTGCGCTCGCGTACGCGAATAACGCGTCATGTGATGCAAATTTGTGTTTACCTGCGGGTTGCAATATGCTAGTGTGATGGTATGACATTTCCAGTACGGGAATGCACCAAACTTAACATATCCATACGACCATGAATCTGGAAGGAACCAAGACCGCCAAGAACCTGGCAATCGCTTTTGCTGGCGAGGCTCAGGCTTACACTAAGTACCAGTACTACGCCTCCAAGGCCAAGAAAGACGGCTACGTGCAGATTTCGGAGCTGTTCGAGGAGACGGCTCGCAACGAGAAGGAGCACGCCAAGCTGTGGTTCAAGGCTCTGCATGATGGTGGCATCCCCTCTACGATGCAGAACCTGAAGGACGCTGCCGAGGGTGAGAACTACGAGTGGACCGACATGTACTACACCTTCGCCAAGGAAGCCCGCGAGGAGGGCTTTGAGGAACTCGCCGTTCTGTTTGATGGTGTGGCTGCTGTGGAGAAGCACCACGAGGAACGCTATCGCAAGCTGCTGGCCAACATCGAGGGTGGCCTTGTGTTCTCCCGCGATGGTGATGAGATCTGGCAGTGTGGCAACTGTGGTCACATTCAGGTCGGCAAGAAGGCTCCTGCTATCTGCCCCGTGTGCGATCATCCGCAGTCCTACTTCCGCATTGAGGCTGTAAACTACTAAAGAGTTTAAACCACACCCGCCGGCAGGCGCGCCTCCGGCGGGTGTATTGTATTTTCATACCATGTGGCAGGCAAATAAAATCAGCATCATCATCCTTCTTATCGGGTTTGCTGTGCTGGGCGGGGCGTACTGGTATCTTGCTCCGCAGGATAAGCTGGTGGCAGAGCGTGTGCTTTACACCGGTATCTGCGGTCTCCTCTTTGTGGTGGCTCTGGCTAATTACCTCAGTGTACGCAAGTAAAGTGCGAATTTGGAATTTCGATCGCAAATCGTAATTCTCATTTGTAGGTCTTGCAGCGGTTCAACCAGCCTGCAAGCCAGCGTTGCTCGCCGCGGGCGGCGGGGGCATTCTGCACACGGCGGGTCAGTACAGCCGCAGCGGCGCGGGAGAATTCAGCCGTGGCGGCGGAGCCGGTGGGGTAGCCCTTCATTTCTTCCAGTACCTGGAGGAGTCCCCAGCCATGGCCGTTGTAGCGCTCGGTGGGTTTGATGCCTTCGCCCTTGAAGTTGACATAATCCACCAGGCAGTACATGCCCTGGGTGGTGCTGGCCAGGGCGGTATAGCGGCGCTGGATGGCCTGCGGCTGGCGGCTCTGCTGCATCATGCGCTTCAGGGCTATGCGTGAGCGCAACATGATGAATTGCGTCTGAATCTCCACATGGGTTGCCAGCCAGCGGCGCATGGCATTGGCTGTGCCGCTGCGGTCTGCCAGAAAGGCGGCTTTGGTTGGCCAGGGCGCAGGACCGTCAAAATAAGCGGGGACCTGCACGCCCCTGGAGCGGGCATAGCGCACAAAGGTAGGGAAACTTTCATCAAATGCTTCCTGAACTCCGGCGGGGTACCAGATGAAATGCCCGATACCCAGGGAGGGGAAGGCTTCTCCTTCATTCCATGAAACCAGTCCCTGCACGCTGCCAGCGCATTCGTTCTGCCAGATGCGCCGCCCCAGCTCCCGGGTGTTGACCTGGCTTTGCATGCTGTGGTGCTGCTGGTTGTGCATGTACTGCTGCATTTTCTGGGTCCCTAAACCGAGGCAGGAAGTCAGCAGAAGTGCGGAGAAAAGCGGCAGAAGGAGTCTCATGCCAGCTATTTTAGCACTTTTCCTGGCATAGTAAAGCTTGCTTTCTGCCTGTGTTTGAACTTTTGTAAGGAAAAATCTGCCTTTATGCTTGACACGCTGGTTGCTCTGTGGTACATTTCCGCACCGCCATGCGGTCAGTGTGCTTTGTATCACGGCACCACGCTGGCGAGAAACAACCGAAATTATACTTTTTTAGATATGGTAGCAATCCGTCTTAACCGTCAGGGGTCCAAGGACCGTCCTTTCTACAAGATCGTTGTCGTTGACAGCCGCGCCCGCCGCGATGGTGATTTCATCGAGCAGGTGGGTACTTACAACCCCATGGCTGAGGGCGAGAACTACACGCTGAACCTCGAGAGCGTGGACAAGTGGATCGCCAATGGCGCCCAGCCCTCTGAGACTGTGGCCTCCATCATCAAGAAGGTTCGCGCCGCCAAGGCCTAAACCTCCTCGCCAGAAACCTTTCTCAGGTTGTTTCAGAACGCACCCCGATGCTATACGCGTCGGGGTCGTTCTGCTTTTTGTGCTCATGAGGCTGGCTGCATGAGCTTTTGCCTTCAGTGATAAGCGAATTCGCTTGACTTTGGGGCTGTTGTAGCGTATCCTTGCGCGCGCATGGCAACGGATATCAAATTCAAGCGAAACTTCTCCATTATTGCCCACATTGACCACGGCAAGACGACCCTGTCTGACCGTCTGCTGGAGTTCACCAACACCATTGGCGAGCGTGATAAGCAGGACCAGCTGCTGGACGCCATGGACCTGGAACGCGAAAAGGGTATTACCATCAAGTCTCACCCGGTGACCATGCGTTACAAGGCCAAGGATGGCAACACGTATGAGCTCAACCTGCTCGATACCCCCGGCCACGTGGACTTCTCCTACGAGGTGAGCCGCTCTCTGGCTGCATGTGACGGCGCAGTGCTTATCGTGGACGCCGCTCAGGGTGTGGAAGCCCAGACCCTGGCCAACATGCACCTGGCCGTGGAGCAGAATCTGGAGATTGTGCCCGTGGTGAACAAGATTGACCTGCCCAGCACCAACCTGCCGCAGGTGTACCGCCAGCTGGAGGAAATCGTCTGCATCCCCAAGGAAGAGGCTATTCTCTGCTCCGCCAAGGCCGGTATCGGCATCGAGGATGTGCTGGAGGCCATTGTGACCCGCGTGCCCGCTCCCACTGTGATGGAGGACGACAACCACCTGCGTGCCCTGGTGTTCGACTCCGTGTATGATGCCTACCGTGGCGTGGTGTCCTATGTGCGCCTGGTCAGTGGCCGCGTTGCCCGCGGTATGAAGGTGAAGCTTTTCGCTACGGATGAGACCTACGAAGTGAAGGAGGTGGGTATTTTCACCCCCAAGATGCAGGCTACGGACGAGCTGCACACCGGCGACGTGGGTTACATCATTGCCAACATGAAGAGTGCGGCTGATGTGAAGATTGGTGATACCTACACCAACCTGGCCGACCCGTGCAGCGAGCCGCTGCCCGGCTTCAAGGAAATCCGTCCCATGGTGTTCTCCGGCATCTACCCCGTGGATTCCGGCGATTACGAGGCTCTGAAGGCCGCCATGGCCAAACTGCAGATTAACGATGCCGCCTTCACCTACATGGGCGAGAGCTCTGTGGCTCTGGGCTTCGGGTTCCGCTG
>JBGUSR010000013.1:0-13774 GCA_045132635.1 Akkermansia sp. | reverse complement strand
GTTACACGAAAAAAGGCACTCCGATTGGAGTGCCTTTTTTCGTGTAAAACGAAGCGGACGGGGCTCGAACCCGCGACCTCAGCCGTGACAGGGCTGCGCTCTAACCAAACTGAGCTACCGCTCCGTCGGTTTTACCGTGTCACCCGCCTTGCAGCAGGGACGGGCGGATTATACAGATGCCCCGGCGATATTTCAAGCCTTTTTTTCAAAAAAATGAATTTTGTGCCGTGAAAACCCGAAAAATCACCAAATTTCGATTTGGCTGTCCACTGTTTTTGTTGGAGCGGGGGACTTTCGTCCCTCATCGCTTGAGTTTTCGGGACTGAAGTCCCGTGCTCCGATTGATTTCTAACCCCGCTAAATCGCCATTTAGCGGGCTGATGGCTCCAAAACGGTGTTGATAATGAAGTCAAATGTGAAATCCTTGGGACACATGTGCAAAAATCGAGAAAAAATCAAAAAATGCAAAAAAGATGAAAAATTGTCTTGACTCTGAGAGTTTGGTGGTGTATACTGCGGTCACCGCGACACAGTAGCGGTTCCTGAAAAGGAAAAAGCGCCCGTAGCTCAATTGGATAGAGCATCTGACTACGGATCAGAAGGTTTGAGGTTCGAATCCTCACGGGCGTGGTTCTCGCAAGGAAGAATCAAAAATGCCGGTTCGATTCAACGAAACCGGTTTTTTTGTCCACTAATCCTGTGAGGAATGAACATGGGGGCGTCCCGGTTTCGACTGAACATTCGAGGCGCCGGCTGCATGTGGAGGTTGATCGGCTGGCCTCCTTAAAAGCCGCTCAAAAGATTAAGTGCCTATTCTAAGAACGAATACGCCATGGCTGCGTAAATAACGCGCCTTGCGCCGATTCCCGACGCCTACTAGGGATGACGCGCCTAGCTCAGTAGGCAGGTGCCCGGCGGGGGAACCGCGCCGGGTATGACATCCACAGGTTCCTGGCTATGGTGAAAGGCTGACGCGGAGCGGATCACCGGCGAGATGCAGCAATCCGCGTCTGAACATGGAGATGCTTGCGTCAACAGTGTCCAGGACAGGGGTTCAACTCCCCTCGCCTCCATTTTTCAATCATTTCGGCCTGGCAAGCCCCTGCGGTTTGCCAGGCCTTTATTTTTTCACACAGATGATGATACAGGAAGACCCTTTCGCCTACCGTCGGATATTCAATTTAGCGCTCTCTTACGGGGCGGTGGTGCTGGCGTTTCTGAGTTATGAGCCCCTGGAGCAGTTGCTGAGTGAGCCTGTTACCCTGGAGCGCGTGCGGGAGACCGTAGGTGCCATTGGTGCGCTGATTCCGGCGGGCATGGCGGTGGCTGCCGTGGTGGCAGGCATGGTGCGCAAGGTGTTGTTCACCTATGGCGGGGTAAGCCGCCGCAGCCTGTGGGTGGTGTTTCTGGTGGGTACGTTCTGGCACCTGCCGCTCACCCTGCTGCTGGCGCATGCTGCGGCACCGCACGAGCCGGAGGCCTGGCAACTCCCCCTGTGGTTCACCGGCATAGGCGCGGTGGCATCCCTGGTGCTGCTGCTGGCGCTTCGCCGCCTTCCGCACGCACGATGAGGGTATAATGAAAAGGCGTTGGTTGTTTCTTTGCTCGGTTCGGGGGGGCGCAAATCAGGCCGCACCGGTATTCCCGATGCGGCCTGGAAAAATTGCCAGAGTATAAATGCTTGTGCCTTATGCCTTCAGTTCGTTGCCCAGCTCGATGATGGAGTATTCGCCCGGGCTCAGGCGGTAGACAATCTGCAGCACATTGCGGCGTGCATTACGATACAGCACGAAGGGCTTGCCGGAGATTTCCAGCTCCATGATGGCGTCTTCCTTGTACATGGTGCGCAGGTCGTAGCCCTCGCGGGAGATACGCACCGGCTTCGGGTCCTCCGGGGCTTCGATATCTACATCGTAGTCCAGCACTTCCTCCTCGTACACCTTTTCGTCCAGCTTACGGATGCTCTGTGAGCGGTGCGGGCGGTAGTGCTTCATGAGGCGGGTCTTGTGCTTGCGCATGCGGCGCATAATCTTGGTCACCGTTTCATCGATGGCGGCATACAGATCAGCGCAAGAGGTAGATGCCTGGATAGTGATATGATCAGCGCAGAACAGCACAATCTCGGCCATCTGACGGTCCTTCTGTACATCCACCACTACTCGGGCTTCCACAATCTTCGGGTAATCGATGTGGATGGCTTCGATTTTCTTTGTAGCGAAATCGCGGATGGCATCAGTCACTTCAATATGACGGCCCGTAACAGTAATATTAGTATCACTCGGCATGGTTGTTACCTCTTTCTATTGGTTTGGTTGGTTTTTCTGTGCAGAAGAAGCAACGCGTAGCTGCCTTTCTGCAATACTCATCATAACCTGCTTTGTGATTTTTGCAAGATAATTCTGCTGGGAATTTCAAAAATTCTGCATAACTGCGCGGGATGCAGCTTGCGCCGATTGGTCGGGTTTATGGCGTAATGGCCTTATTGTGTAGCAAACAATGGGGCTTCGCTCGACTCAGGAAGAGCTCCGGGGAATAATTGTTCACGCAGTGCCCGAATGGCTTCCTGGTCAGTATAAGTTCGCGGAGCGGGCTGCATGTCTGCCGGTACTTCCCCCTGCACCCAGCGGGGGTGCTTCCGCGTCAGAAATTCATATAGCGATGTGCGGTACGTGGGTGAAATGATATAGGGCTTGTCAGGATGCCGCAAATCACTCTGACAAACGTATTTCAGAACCTCACGAAAATTGAGGAAGTACCAGGTATCCGGTCTGCCGACATGGCAGGGCGAAGTGGAGCAGAATACTCCGTTCGGGGTACAAAGCATTTCATGCTGTTGCAGAGTCGGATTTTCATCCGGCTCGTTTACTGTGCCAGAGCAAGTCCACAGGACCTGGCGCGCATATTGTTCCCGTTGCTCATTCTGGTACCATGTGAATGTTGACTCTCTACTGTAGTTGTCGAAATCCTCAGAATTGAGCTCACTCCTTGTCACGTCTCCATGTTTATATCTGGGCCAGCCGAAGAATCGACTGTGCCTGTTCCTGCCTGGCATATACCGGTATTGCCCCTGGCTATCGAAAATAAGGCACAAGGGAGGTTCCGGGCGCTCTCCGTAATATTCCGGTTCCAGGTATGATAATAGCATCTCCGGCTTCTCATCACCGAAAATATCAATGAGCTGTACATGTAGTTCCCCACCAGGATAAGACCCTTTGGGGAAATCCTCCCTATCGCCCTCAAAGGCAAACAGGCTGCTCGCATGGTACAAATGCTGCAGAAGCGCAGGCGGAGCAGTCTGTAGTGTGGGCAAGGTCGGCATTTCTGTCGGTTCGTCCACTTGTTGATAGACTGCTGGCGGGTTGAATGGTAAGTTTTTAACAGGAGTCAGCAGTGTGGGGAATAAGGGACATGGCAGTGCGCCCTGTGTGGGGGTGACTTTTTCAATGCCCAGGTATTCGTTCAGCTTCTGTAGAGCTTGTTTCGGAGTCAGGTAGTCTTTTGTACTCTCGTTTTCCAGATTGAGCGCATCCCGGTATTCAAAATGGGCTGAGTTCGGATAGAATGAACGCACCTGAACCCATGCTGGTTTGGAAGAGGTGAGCAATTCATGCAGTGTGGTTGCATACACTTCTGCGTATGCTTTATTAATGTTTCTGCGAAATTGGGTACGGAAGGTGGGGTTCTTCCGGTGTTCTTCCATGCGTTTTGCAATGCGCTCATGCAGAGGCACACCGCTATTCGGGTGGAATACGGAATTATTTCCTTCGAACTCTCCGTTTCTGGTGTGTAAAACGATTGAGCATGCGGTGGAGCGGTACCTTCCTTCTATTGCGGTATCGACCCAGATACCGGCCCGAGCGCTGCGGGGACCGAGTTCCCACTGCATCCATCGCGTTCCTGCGGCTGCCGGTTTTGCCGGCAGGTTCATAATCGCTTCTCCTCGCCATACGTAGCCCTCCTTACCTCCTCCGCACAGGTAGATGGTAGGTATGGAATACAGGTATTCCCGCTCATTTGAACAGAGGAAGAGACGACGCTCGCTATTTTCTGTCTCCAACATAGTGCAGAAGGCGAATTCCGGCTTCTCGTCGCCGATAAAATCACCTTTCAACATCAGCACAAGGCTTCCCGGCGGTGTGCTGGCACCACATTTGTCGGGATGCCAATTGACGGAAATGGGGGAGCGCAGAGTTCCTTCTCCTTCTATTCGCTGCACCACGCTGCGCAAGTGCCAGAGGAAGGCTTCTGGTATATCATTCAGGTTGCACTCAACCTCATTTCCCCAAGCTGCGCTGGCAAATACGGAGAGCAGAGAAAATAGAGCAGGCAGTCTCATCGTCTGAATTCTGGGATATGGACAGTCAGGCAATCTGGCTCAGGTCGGTGCCGTCCGGGATTTCAACCAGTTTGATGCGCCCGCTGGTGCCGTGAACGACCTCGATGGATGATTTAGTCACCCCGAGAGCCTTGGACAGGAAGAGGACAATTTCCTTATTGGCCTTGCCTTCCACGGGCGGGGCAGCAATCTTGACCTTGAGCACGCGTCCCACCTGGGGATAATCATCCTCCCAGCCGAGGATTTCGTTTTTCTTGGCACCGGGGGTAACTTTGAGGGCGAGTTTCATGACTGGGAATCGAGAAGGGAGGCGAGAGCCGGGAGACGGTGGAGGGTTTTGCCGAGCTTGGCGGCATCTGCCTCCGTGGGCAGGTCGCGGTGGGTGTGAAGTCCTTCTGTAAGGAGGAAGGGAACCAGGATAACATGCCTGGCCTGCATACGGCTCAGCACGTTCTTTGCTTCGGGTGCCTGGTGGAAGTAGCCCAGCGCAACCTCGGTGCCGGGCAGCAGTTCTCTGAGCCGGCGGCAGAAAAGGGCTGGCTCCGGCGGCGGCTCCGGCAGGCTGGAATCATGAGCCACTACCAGCACGCCTGCCTCCTTGCTCAGTAGTGGCTGTATGGCACGCGCAGCGGTTTCTGCTAGCCAGGGAGAGGCACCCAGTACAGGCTGGAAGAACAACTGTGGCTTGCGCGTGGCGGTGCTGTAGGCGCGTTCCAGTCCTTCCACAACCTTGCGGCCGCT
This sequence comes from Akkermansia sp., assembly GCA_045132635.1. GTDB lineage: Bacteria > Verrucomicrobiota > Verrucomicrobiia > Verrucomicrobiales > Akkermansiaceae > Akkermansia. The sequence continues at coordinate 8,697 of JBGUSR010000013.1, read as the reverse complement.
GCTTGTTCCGCTGAGCATGAACATGGGATACACCAGAACCGGCGCGCCGCTGGGGGGCAGAGTGCTGCTTTCCAGGTTGCCCAGGTGGCAGCGGTATACGCGGCTTCCCGGCATGCGGATACCGGGCGGATTCAGCTTCATTCCGGCTTCATTGTAACTGATGATGAGGTAATTGCGTTTCCATTTCCAATGGTAGCAGTACACCAGAATAATGAAGAAGATAACGGCGCCCTGGGCCAGGGCAAAATGGAAATAGATAAGCCCGCGAAGATGGCTTTGCATCTCCGCGGGCAGGGAGTTATCATCAAGGCGTGCACCGCAATCCACGGAGCCCCATACAGCAGCTGCAAACACAGCAGCGCAGAGCAGAAGCAGGGAGTGGAACAGGCAGCGGTTCACGCTGGTCAGTTGCTGTATTTACACCCCTGCGGCTTCGTCTGCTTCCTGCAGTTCCTTGCGCAGGTCGCCGCGGCTGTCGAAGTAGAGCACCACGGGGGAAGCGATGAAGATGGAGGAGTAGGTGCCGATGAAGATACCCATCAGCATGGTGATGGAGAAGTCCCACATGGAGGGGCCACCCAGAGCCAGCAGAGCGATGAGGGCCGCGATGGTGGAACCGGAGGTGAGCAGCGTACGGGACAGCGTGGTGTTGATGGCATCATTCATGATGTCAATCAGCTTCTCTCCCGGTTCGGCCAGGCGCAGGTGCTCGCGGATACGGTCGTAAATAACGATGGTATCGTTAATGGAGTAACCAGCCACGGTGAGGAAGGCGCCGATGTGGATGATGCTCAGCTCCGTACCCATGGCAATCACCACGATGATGATGGCCAGCACGTCGTGCAGGGTAGAGAAGAAAGCACCCACGGCGAAAGACCATTCGAAGCGGATGGCCAGGTAGATGGTGATACCAAGCATGCCGGCAGCCAATGCGATGAGGGCTGTCTTGAAGAAGGCGGAGCCGAGGGAGGCGCTTACTTCTTCAATGGAAGGAGCCTGCAGTTCGCTCACGCCGGGCACGTTGGCGCGCAGCTCGGTGTCGATGCGCTGGGCTTCATCCTTGTTGGCGCAGCGAATCTTGATGCTGGTGTCCGTGGCAGAGGTGAACTGCTGCGTGGTGGCCTTCTTGGAAAGCTTCATGCTTTCCACGTAGTTTTCAAGCTGCTTGTATTCCAGCTTGGAGTCAGCGGGTACCACGTAGGTGGAGGTGGAACCGCCCATGAAGTCTACGCCCAGGGCGCTTTCGCCACGGCCGAACACGGCATAGGCAAGACCTGCCAGCAGCAGGAGGGAAGAGCCAATCATGGCGTGCTTGCGGTACTTCATGAAGTTGAAGGTCTTGCCCTGGAAGGGGGCGCGGGCAAACTCGAATTCCTTGAGCAGCCCCAGGTGTTCTGCCCAGAAGAAGAGTACGCGCGTTACCACCACAGCGCCGATAAGGGATGTAATGATACCCACGCTGGTGGTTACGGCAAAGCCTTTAATAGAACCACTTGCAATCCAGAAAAGGATGACTGCGGTGATAAGGGAGGTGATGTTGGAGTCCCAGATGGCGGAGAATGCCTTCTCGTATGCCTGTCGCAGGCAGACCAGGAAGGGGCGCCCTGCGGCGCGCTCCTCGCGCATGCGTTCGTAGATAAGCACGTTGGCGTCCACGGCAACACCCATGGTCAGCACGATACCGGCGATACCCGGCAGCGTGAGCACGAAGCCGAACAGGCTCATCAGGCCCAGCAGGGCAATGGCGTTGAAGGTAAGACCCACCATGGCCACCATGCCGGCGCTGCGGTAGTACCAATAGCAGAAGAGGAATACACCCAGCAGACCCACGGCACCGGCGATGCCGCTCTGCTCCAGAGCGCTCTGGCCCAGCTGGGCAGATACGTCCTTACGGCCTTCCACTTTCAGGTCGCTGGAAAGCGGGTTGGCCAGGGCCTTGGAAATATCCTCGGGCTCGCCCTTGCCGTTCAGGCCGCTGATGTTGAAGTCCTTGTGCAGCACAGCCTGCACTACGGGGGCGCACTTGATCTGGTTGTTCAGCACCACGGCCAGGCGGTCGCGGCCAATCTGCATGCTGCCGGTCAGGCGGCCCATGCGGTCTGCGCCGGTGCGGTTCAGCACCACATCCACATACCCCTTGCGCACATAGTCGGGCTGGGCGCGGGATACTTCCTTACCGGTGATGTACACATCCTTCTGCATGGCGGCATAGGGCTTCTGCAGCACCATGTATTCCACCACGGGGCGGCCGTGCTTGTTCACTTCAGGCAGGCCGGTTTCCTCGTTGATGTGCGGGTAAGCAAGAATCATGTAGTCATTCAGACCGAACTTGCTGGGAATACGGGGCAGGGCAGGCTTGCGGGCCTTGGTGTTGCCTGCGGCCACTTCGGCCTCATAGGCCTGCAGCTTAGTTTCGTAAGCTGCAATGGCTTCCTGGGTGTCTAAGTCAGCAATAACCCGGTCGGTTTCGGGGTAGACGGCCAGAAGCTCCAGCTTGGCCATCTTGGTGAGCATCTTCACCATGGCGTCCAGCTTCTCCTTGTTCTTCTCAGGGTCGCTGTCCTGCTGGGGAATCTGGATAAGCACCTTGTTGCCGGAGTGCAGAATCTGCACTTCGCTGGTGCCGGTGGCGTTCAGACGCTCGTTGAGGATATCGCAGGCCTGCTGCATGTCCTCCGGGGTGGGAGGGGCCATCTGGCCGTGGTCATCCAGCTTGGGCTGCACCTCGAGGGTGAGCTCCACGCCGCCGCGGATATCGATACCGTAGTGCATGCCGTTGAGGAACAGGGAGAGCAGCGAGAAAGAGCACAGGCCAATGATGAAGAAGGTGCCTGCGTTGCGCTTTACCTTGTCCTCCTCAGCAGCCAGGTACCAGAAAAACAGCACGATGAGCAGAATGCCCGTGATGAAATAGAATGCCGGTGTGTGAATGAGGCTCTGTAAGAACTGGAACATGATGCTAATAGGTGAACCGCACCATTCTGCCAGTTTTTTACGCCGCGTCAAGCTTGCATGGCGTCATTTTGTACGCGTGCGCGTATGCAGGGCGTCTTTTGCGCCGCATGGCAGCGTGTCAGTTGACGATTCCACATGTGTCCCAAAGATTGCTGCGCCAAATGGGAGTTTGTGAAAGTACGAATGACGAAGTGGGAAGTACGAAGTTTTGAAGTCAGGCGGGCGTAAGCCCGCGGAATTTTGAGCCCGGAGGGCGGCAGCTGGTAGCCCAGGGTGAAGCCGCGTCAGCGGCGGAACCCTGGGTTGGCTAAGTAAACAAACCGAACCCCGAACGAAGTGAGCGGGTGGCAGAAATCGCGGCTAATATATTCAGCCACAGCCTTCCGTCTCCGGGTTGACACCCTACGCCGTGACAGGCTGCCACCCACTCCGCTACGCTCCGGGGTTCTGATTCTTATTTACTCGTTACCCAGCGTTCGGGGCTTCGCGTCTCGCTTCGCTCGCTTGCTACGCCCTCGCAGGCCGCCGCTTAAGCGGCTGCACGCTGGGCTACTGGCTGACGCCCGCTGAAGCGGGTTCTAAATTCCGCTCGCTGACGCGAGTCATCATTCCGCCAAATCGCCATCTATAAAGCGGATAAAGAGGGGGCAGGCTCCAAAACGGTGTTGATAATGCAGGCAATTGTGAAATCTTTTGGACACATGTGTGACGATTCTGCATTTCCAATTATTCCCTTGCAATCAGCATGGAGCATGGTAGAATACCGGTATGTCGCTCATAACCTTGCTGCTGGGTATTGTTTCCACCGTGGCGCCGCTCGTCGGGATTTCGGTGCCGGAGCCGGAGCCGCCTGCTGCGGTGTTGCCGGTGCATGAGCTGGTGCTGGAGCCCTGCATAGACCGCGAGCTCGATACCCGGGAGGAGGAGCGGATGATGGTTGCTATTCAGTACCGTTGTGAGTGCGTTGGCCTGCGTGGCGTGCAGGTGCGCCGCGCGGGGCGCCGGTTCCTGGTGCGGGTGGAAAGCGGCCTTATCAAGAGTATGGAGGAATATACGGAAACGCTGGATAGGCTGGAATCTGTTCTCAATAAGCGCACCAGCATGCAGCTGCTGCGAGTTCATCCGGATGCCGATACGCTGCTGATGGATGGCGAGGTGCTGGAGAGGCTGGAGGCGTATGAGGCTGCTGTGGTGGATTATGAGGAGGCTGGCGATGAAGATGCCCAGCCGCCCGCGGTGCCGCAGCTGCCGCGCCACCTGCGCGTGCCGGATTACATGCTGGCGGAGAGTGCCGTGGTTTCAGCAGAGGACGGTAGCGCGCGTTATGAATATCTGGTCGTGCAGCGCCCTGAAGTGGCGGCAGCGGATGAAATGCTGGTGACGGAGCAGGACGTGGAGCGCGCGGCAATGGATATTCTACGTCCCAGTGTGGATTTTACCCTCACGCCGCGAGGCGCCGAAACTCTTACCCGCCTGACCCGCAGCATGAAGCTGGGGAAGGACCGCCTGGCCATTCTGCTGGATGGCGTGGTGGTGAGCGCGCCTGTGGTGCATGCAGAGCTGGGAGGCCAGTTCTTCATCTCCGGCCTGAGCGCAGAGCAGTGTCAATCCGTGGCAGATGGGCTGGTGATGCCGCTGCCGGTGCAGGTGCGCGTGCTTTCCCGCCGCGCGGAATAAGTTTCCGGGCGGAACGCTGTTCCACCGGGCTGTATTATCTTGGCCGTGCCGGGCGTTTCGTGTACAAAGATGGCATGGGATTTACAACTGCCGCAACCATTCTGACCACTGCCGCCACGGTGGCGGGAAAGGCCATGGAGGCCTCCGCCGAGCGCAAACAGGCCCGCGAATCCAAAGCTGCTGCCGAAGAACGCCGCCGCCTGGCCGAGAACCAGGCCGGCGCCATTACCCGAACCGCCATGGAAAATAACCGGCGAGAGCAGCGCAACGCGCAATCTGCCCTGGCCTCTGCCCGTGCAGATGCTGCCGCCTCCGGCATTTCCGGCTCCGGCACCGCCACCGTGCGTGAGCTGGACCTCGCCACCCGCCTGGAGGATGATATCAACAACCGCACCAATGCCGCCCTGCAGGAGGCCAATACCATCCGCAGCCAGGGCGCCTATGATAGTAACGACCTGCAGGTGCAATCCAGCCAGGCACGCCTGCGTAGTCAAGGTGCCTGGCTGGGGGCTGCGGGGGGATTATTCCGGGGCCTCAGCTCTGTGGATGGGAGCTCCTCCCGCTCAGGCAGTTCAGGTAGTAATGCAGAGCAAGCTTGAGCACTGAGGTGCGGTCAATCTCGCGCTGCCGGGCAAATTCTTCCAGCCGCTTGAAAAGCGCCTCCGGGCATCGGAAGGTTATCATATGAAGAGTGGGCATGCTTCTCAGTATGCCCACTCTTCAACCTGTTTGCAAGTAGTGTTAGGCGCGCGACACCTAACGACTTTTCCTCCGCCTACTCCGGTCTCACTGAAATCCAGGTGCGGGTGGCCGCGGGATTCAGCACGGAGGCGATGAAGCGGTTCATGCTTTCGGGGGTGACGGCGCGGAGGAGGTCGGGCACGCGGTCATCGTAATCTGCCCCCAGGCCGAGCAGGGTGTTCACCGCCATGCCGGAGCAGCGCTTGCCGCAGCTCTGCAGTGCCAGCACACGGGCTGTGAGGGCGGTGGAGCGGGCGCGTTCCAGCGCATCGGCGGGCATGCCTTCGCTGGCCAGGCGGTTGAGGGTATCTTCCAGCACGGTGCGGGCTTCGGCCAGTTGTTCCGGGGCGGTGCCCAGGTAGAAATACAGGCAGCCGGCATCCACCCCGAGCAGGGAGGAGGCCGCGGCGTAGTAGGCCAGGCCGCGTTTCTCGCGGATTTCATCGAAGAGGGGCCCTGCCATATCCCGGCACCATTCCTCGAAAAGAAGCTGGGCGGGGGCAGTGTCGGAAAGTGCATTGGAGGCCGGTACGGCCAGTGCCAGCACGGCCTGTTCCTTATCCAGAATCTCCACGGCATCCGCGGGCATCTGGGCAGGGGTGGCCGTGCGCGCGGCAGGCATGCCGGCGGGCATGGTGCCGAAGAGCTGCTCTGCCAGGGTGAGCACGGCGGCGGGGTCGATATCGCCAGCCACGGCCAGCACCGCATTCTGCGCGCAGACCAGGCGGGCATGCTGGGCCAGCAGGGCATCGCGGGTGAGGCTTTGCACGCTTTCCACATAGCCATCGCGGTGGTTACCATAGGAAACAGGGCCGAAGCACAGGCGGCGCAGCTTGCGGAAGGCAAGGGCGGCGGGATCCTCCTCGGCATCCATGATGTCGGCAATCATGGCGTGCTTTTCGTTCTCTACCGTGTCGGCGGGCAGGGTGGGGTGCAGGGCGGCATCGGCCAGCAGCTCCAGCAGGGCGGGTAGGTCATCTGCCAGACCGCGGATGGAGAGGTTGAAGGTGTTGTTGCCGGCGGCGCTGGAAATGGAGCCGCCCAGATTTTCCACCTCACTGGCCAGCTGCTCGGCGCTGCGGGTGGTGGTACCCTTCAGCATGCACTCGGTGAGCAGGGAGTTGATACCGGCGTTCTCGGCGGTTTCGGTCTGACTGCCGGCACCGAACACGATTTCCGCAAAGGCCAGGGGCACGCGTTTATCCACGCGGGTGACGACGCGCAGCCCGTTGGGCAGGGTGTGAACTGTCGGGGCGTTGTTGTCGGCTGTTGCCGCGGTGGTATTGTCTGCTGCATTGCTGCCGGTGGGGTCCACGCTTACCTCTACCAGGCGGTCGGGGGTGAAATAGGTGGCAGCGGCGCGGCTCAGGTCATCATTTGTCACCTGTTCCAGTGCGGCATCCCATTCTTCCATGCTGTGCGGGTTGCGGCTCAGGTGCCAGGACATGCCCAGCACATTGGCCACCCCCTGCACGGTGGAAAGTCCGCGGAGACGCCCGGTGAGCATCATGCGGCGGGAACGCCGGCGTGCTTCATCAAAATCGGCTTGCGGCAGGGTGCTCATGAACTCCAGCACGGCATCGCGCAGTTCGTCGCGCTTGTCGCGGTCTACATCGAACTCCAGCACCAGGGCTCCCTCGCCGGTTCTGTCGGGAATCGGCATGACCGAGACATCATGCGCCAGCCCCAGTTCATCGTGGAATTTTTCGTAGAGCCAGGCAGAGCGGCCATCTCCCAGGATGGAGCCCAGCATGGAGATAGCGGCGGAATCGGGGTGGTTGGAGGAAGGGGTGCGCCAGGCCAGCATGAGGGTGCTGGTGGGCTGGGCAAACTCGCAGCGGTGGGTGCGCGGCCCCCACTGGCGGGGCTCTGCGGCGGGGGCTGCAGGCTTGGCCGGGCGGGCGGCAGCGGCGCCGAACTCGGCATCCACGGCCTCGAAGAGCTCCTTTGAATCAACATCGCCCGCCACGCACAGGAACATGTTGCCCGGCACATAGCGGTCGCGGTGGTAGGCCACCATGTCCTCGAAGCTCAGGGCATCGAACCCGCTGCGGGTGCCGATGACCGGCTGGCGGCGTGGTGCCACCTTGAACAGTGTGCGGATGAGGGCGTGGTAGGCAGTGTCCTGCGGGTCATCGTTGTACATGCCCATCTCGCGGCGGATGACATCGCGCTCGCGTTCCCATTCATCGCGGGGGAAGGCAGGGTGCAGGGTGAGCTGGCAGAGCAGGTGCAGGAACTCGCGCCAGTGCGCAGCGGGACCATCGATATAAAACACGGTGCGGTCGGTGCTGGTGTAGGCATTCCACATGCCGCCCAGCTCGGGCACGCGCTCGTTGAGCTGGCGGGCACTCAGTTCCTCCGTGCCCTTGAACACCATATGCTCCAGCAGGTGCGAGAGCCCGGCTCCCAGGTGCTCGCCCTCGTGAATGGAGCCTGTCTCAATCCACACCTGGAGCGAAACCAGCGGAAACGCCTTCTGCGGAGCCACCACCGTGGTGAATCCATTGGAACATACATGTACCTCGTGCTGCATGTGGGGAGTATCGCATACCGCATCGCTTCGCGCAAGCCATTTCGGGCTTGCCACTGCCTGAAACGGGGATATAATAAAGTCATGTGGCGGAGATTGTTCTGTGTGCTGGCTTTTCTGGCTTCTTTCTACTGCCTGGGCGGCGCCATGCACGCCGGCTGGCTCACGGTAGCCGACCCTGCACAGGCGGAGCCGCACCGCATATGGTGCTATGTGTGGCTGGTGGCAGCGCTGCTGTGCTATGCGGCGTTCGGGGGGCTGCTCCGCCCGCGGAGCGTGCTACATTTTGTGCTGTGCAGTCTGGCTGTGCCGGTGGCGCTTGTCTCGGCGCTGGATGTACAACATCAGGGCTGGAGCAGTGCATGGCTGGCACTGCTCATTATTTCCTGCGGTTATCTGCTCTGGCGTGTAATCATCCTTCTGCGCCGCATCTGCTGATGTGCGCTTCCTTATGTTCTGCAAATGGCGATTTGTCGGAATGATGGCTCGCGGCAGCAAGCGGAATTTAGAACCCGCGTCAGCGGGTGTCAGCCAGTAGCCCAGCGTGCAGCCGCGCAGCGGCGGAACGCTGGGTAACGAGTAAATAAGAATCAGAACCCCGAAGCGTAGCGGAGTGGGTGGCAGCCTGTCACGGCGTAGGGTGTCAACCCGGAGACGGAAGGCTATGGCTTAATATATTAGCCGCGATTTCTGCCACCCGCTCACTTCGTTCGGGGTTCGTTTTGTTTGCTTAGTCAACCCAGGGTTCCGCCGCTGACGCGGCTGCACCCTGGGCTACCAGCTGGCGCCCT
>JBGUSR010000012.1:0-4380 GCA_045132635.1 Akkermansia sp. | reverse complement strand
TGGGTTGGCTAAGTAAACAAAACGAACCCCGAACGAAGTGAGCGGGTGGCAGAAATCGCGGCTAATATATTAAGCCATAGCTTTCCGTCTCCGGGTTGACACCCTACGCCGTGACAGGCTGCCACCCACTCCGCTACGCTCCGGGGTTCTGATTCTTATTTACTCGTTACCCAGCGTTCCGCCGCTTACGCGGCTGCACGCTGGGCTACTGGCTGACACCCGCTGACGCGGGTTCTAAATTCCGCTCGCTGACGCGAGCCATCATCCCCGCCAAATCGCCATTTTGCGGATAAAGAGGGGGGGCAGGCTCCAAAACGGTGTTGATAATGCAGTCAATTGAGAAATCTTTGGGATACATGTGGCGTTCGAGAATTTCCCCGATTTATTTTCTGGAATTGGGAGAAAATTATGGTAGAATATCACGCATAATTTTCTGGCAATGAAACAATCAAATATCCTTAGAGCATGTGTTCTGGCTGCTGTGCTGGGCTGTTGTGTGCTGCCGGAGGCAGCAGGGGCAGCTGCGCCGGTGGTGCAGATTGAGAATGCGGATTGGCAGAACCCTGTCAAGCTGCGCAAGAAGCTGGCGGAAAAGCTGGTGGCTGCGGTGCCCGGGCTGAGCACCAGGAAGATGAAGGAATTTCTGAGCAATGAGGCTAATCTCAATCTGCTGCTGAACCGTCATCTGGCCTGGGTGGAGGGGAATTCCGGTGATGCCTACCGCCGTTATCGCGAGCAGGTTAAGCGCTGGGTGCAGGAAAAGGAACAGCAGTGCGCCAACCACAAGAAGGATGCCGAAAGACTGAAGGGCTCCGAGGCAGACCGCTCCCGCTTCCTGCTGGGCCGTGCCGAGGCTGAGCTCAAGGAGCTCAAGGATGAACTGCGCCGCCCGGTGAGCATCGCCGATGTGATGGGCAATGCCGATGCCGCCGCAGTGGTGAGCCGCATCTGCAGCGACAACGCCTGGCTGGAGAATATCGTGTTCTCCGGTGAGCTGAGCAAACCCGGCCGCGTGATGGGTATCATTGCCAGCGCTGCTGCGAAGGATAAGAAGCTGCTCAAGCAGCGCATTGCCCGCGAGACCGCCACGGCCACGGCTCTGGAATACGCCCGCAATGATTGGAGTATGATGGATGCCGATGCCCGTACGGATTACTTTGTGCGCAATTGGCGCGATGACCGCCTCAACTCGGTATTCGATAGTATTCCCTTCTGGCAGCGCCGCATTGTGTGCGGCTGGAAGAACCAGCATTCCTCCGGTACGGTGAAGGCCTTTGAATGGGCCTTGCGCCATGTACACCTGCCGGCCAACCAGTACCCCGACTGCTGCTGGCGCTGCGGCTATATTGCCGATAACATGTTCGGCGACTCCGTGCAGACCGGCTGGTATGCAGCCCCCTTCTACGGTGTGTATGATGATAACCACTTTGCCTTCACCCAGTATGTGGGTGGTGTGTGTGGCGGTCTGTCCCACTTTGGTGCGGCGGCAGCCTGTGCCAATGGCGTACCGGCTCTCACGGCTGGTGAACCCGGTCACTGCGCCTACATTGTGAATGTGGATGGCCGCTGGACTCCTGCCTACTCCCTTTCCTGGGAGCGTGGCCTGCACTGGATTCCGTGGGATTCCAACTGGACCTTCACCGCACTGCACCTGACCACGGAGCTGAATGATGAGAAGAATGCGGAGGACAAGCGCCTCTCCAATGCTTTCCGCATCATGGCTCATGCGTATGAGGAATGCGGCAAGGTGGATAAGGCGCTGCGCTGTTTTGTGCAGGCTGCCTCTGCCCAGCCGCTGAACTACCCGCTGTGGCGTGAGTATGCCGCCTTCCTTTCCCGCCATAAGGCGCAGGATGTGGCCGCCTGGGAGAAAATCAACGAGCAGCTCTGCAAGGGTGTGGCCTCTAAATACCCTGAGCAGGCTGGCGAGCTGTTGAAGCAGGTGGTTTATGGCCCGCTGAGTAAGACCGGCATCTCTCCGGATAAACTGCGTGCCTGCTTTACCGCTTTCTGGAAGCATGCAGACAAGATGGGCCCGGATCGCTGGTATATTGAAACCCTGGCCAGCCAGCAGCTGGATTACTGCCAGAAGGCCGCCCAGGGTGATGCTGAGGGCGCAGCCTATGCCTGCTTCCGCGATATTCTGACCGCCGCCGCTCCGCATGATGCCTATTCCGGCCCCATCATGGGCTGGGGTAACTCTGTGGCCGGCAAGCTGGGGGCAGATGGCGACAAGAAGCTGATGAAGGCCATGACCGAGGCACTGAGCGCCGGTGGTAAGATGACGGATGAGCAGCGCTCCCGTCTGCTGGGTCGCATTCTGCTTACCGCTGAGCGCACCCACGATGCCAGCACCTATCACGCCATCGCCAAGATGATTCCCGATAAGTTGAAGAAGGGTGATAACGATATCCCGGAGTTTGTTGCATTCCCCGGCAAGCTGGTGTCTGAGGGTGGCATGGTGTTTGCCAGCTCCACCTCCGAATGGGACCGCCCGCACACGCACCCGGGGCTGCTCACGAAGAAGGGTGGCAAGATTCATACCGGCAAGGACAAGGATGCATGGATTGCAGTAAAGCTTCCTCGCCATGCTCATGTATCCGGCGTTGTCTTTGCTGGCACGAACCAGTGGCCTCTCATTCACCGTTTCCGTCCCATGCAGATTCAGATTTCCGATACCGGCAATGCCGATGACTGGCACGATGTGGGCGAGGCTATTCCCAGCACGGGCAACTATATCAACCGCTTTGATTTGCAGAAGGAAAATCCCAAGGCGCTCTACATCCGCGTGCTGCGTCGCGGGGGACCGGAGTTCTTCCATGCCGATGGTATCTTTGTGTTCGGCCAGCCTGCAGCCTGATTATTGAATCATAACCTATTCTGAATATATGAAAAAATCTTTTCTGATTCCCCTCTGCGCTCTGTGCGCACTGGCTACTCAGCCGCTCTCTGCCGCGCACGTGGCAGAGAACCATGCCGCCGCCCAGGCGAAGGTGGGGCAGAGCGGCTATATCGTGTTTATTTACCCCGGAGACTGGGATGGCCACGGTAAGAAGCTTTGCCGCAAGCTGTATGAAAGCAAGAAAGTGCAGCAGGCAGCGGGTGATGCTGTGATGCTGATGGCCCCCATTTACCAGTCCGGCAGCCAGAAACAGCGCGATGCTGCCAAGGCTATCATGGGCCCGCTGGGTTACCCGGGCAGCATGGGGCGCATTTCCTACCCGGCTCTCGTGTTCTATGAGAAGGGCGGGCGCACGTATACCACGGTGTATGGAGATGAACTCATTGACCGCAGCGTGGACCAGGTGGCTGAAACGGTGCGTGAGCGCATGGCGCTGAAGCGCCAGCAGGATGAGCTGCTGGCTAAGGCCAATAGCTCCTCCGGCGCAGAGAAGGCGCGCTACCTGCTGGAGTCTGCCCGTGTGGATAAGCTGGAGTGGCCCGGAGGCCTGCGCGATGCTCTTCGCCAGGCAGACCCGAACGGCGAATACGGCTGCATGGCTGCGCTGAATTTCTCCTGCTGGCCGGGCAAGGATGAATCCCTGGAGGACTACCTGAAGCGTCTGGATGCCGCGCTGGAGAACAAGATGCTCACCCCTTGGCAGAAGCAGAATGCCTGCGCTGCGGCTCTTGGCCACCTGCGCCGCACGCTCGGCATGATGGCCGGTGGTGACCTCATTCGCAAGTATGCCACCACCATGCAGAAGCTGGACCCCGAGTCTACCCTCGGTCTGGCAGCCCCGGTGGTCATCCGCGACTGGATTAAGGAATACCGCTATGGCCAGGGCTGGAGCCCGGATACCCTGCCGGGCAGCATGGCGCCGGTGCGCATGAGGGGCGACATCCCCATCAAGGAAGCTGGTAATTATGCCGTTTCCTTCTACATTGTCACCGGCCGCGATGCGCTTACGGTTGCCTCTGTGCGCCTGCTGGATGGCGAGAAGTGCGTGGCCGCCGATGAGCAGGAACGCAAGGTGGACTACGGCAACCGCACCCAGGTGTTCAACCTGAACGTGAAGAAGAGTGTCCGCAAGCCAGTGCTTGAATTCGTGTTCAAGAACGATGCTGGCCACCGCAGCACCTGGGGTAATATCGAGGTGAAGAAACAGTAAGTTCCGCAAGCCTGCCCTTACAAGCACCACACAGATCCGCTCATCTTCTGCGGGCTTGTGTGGTGTTTTTTGCTTGCTATTTGATAAATGGGAGTTTGTCGGGCTGAAACAGCTCGTCGTTGCTGCGGTGTAAACGCAGCAATTTAGACCACTTTTAAGTGGATTTAGATGCCTCGTAAGAGGCAATTTCATCTGCCAAGGGCAGATTTCGATGCAGCTCATCAAGAGCTGCAATGCAGGTGAAATAAGTTCCTGCGGGCCATAGGCC
>JBGUSR010000011.1:0-4403 GCA_045132635.1 Akkermansia sp. | reverse complement strand
ACGGAGATTGGTTCATTTTTTAGCACCGCCAGTTTAGTAGCTGGCACCCCAGAACTCAATCTCCATTTTTGTTTTCTTTTTTCTTCTTAGTTTTGCTTCTCTTCCCCCGGCTTTCTTTAGAACGCTTTTTGGACAGCTATGGAAAGAATGCACCCGGAACGCCAAAACATACTTGCAATTTCACACGCGCAGGGGTAGAATGAGCTTGTTATGACAGATGCCAAGAAAGAACTGCTGAATATTCTGCTCACCAAGTCTATCAAGACTGGCCATTTCATTCTTGCTTCCGGCAAGGAGAGCGACCTGTATTGCGATTGCCGCATCTCTGCTCTGGATGCCCGCGGTGCCAATCTCATTGGTCAGGTGGGCTGGCAGCTGGTGCAGGAGGAAATCATGCCCAAGTTCCCCGGTGTCACCTCCATCGGCGGTATGACCATGGGTGCAGACCCCATTTCTCTGGCTATCGGTATGTACTCTGTGGAGGCTGACGAGCCGCTCAAGGTGTTCACCGTGCGCAAGGAAGCCAAGGATCATGGTCGTGGCAAGCGTATCGAGGGTAATTTTGAGGCCGGGCAGGAAGTCATCGTGGTGGACGATGTTATCACCACCGGTGGTTCTACCCTGAAGGCAATTGATGCCATTGAGGCAGAGGGCGGCAAGGTAGTGGCCGCTCTGGTGCTGGTGGACCGCCAGGAAGGCGGCCGCGAGGCTATCGAAAGCCGTGGCATCCCTGTATTCCCCATGTTCACTCGCGCCACCATTTTCGGCGATAAGTAAACATGCTGCCGGTTATTGCAGGTGTAGAAGGGCTTGTGCTCTCGGAAAGAGAGCGCGAGCTCTTCTCGCGTCTGCAACCCGCTGGTTATATCCTCTTTACCCGCAATATTGCGGACTACGAGCTTACCCGCGAGCTCACGGATGAACTGCGCCGCCTGACCACCGGGCCGGATGAACCCATCATCGCCATTGACCAGGAGGGCGGGCGCGTGGTGCGTACGGCAGAAATCGGGGTGCAGCTTCCCTCTGCCTCGGCCCTGGCGCAGAAGGGTAGTTCCCACCACATCCGCCAGGCTGCTTTTTACAACGCAGCCTGTCTGCATACCCTGGGGGTGAATACCAATTTTGCCCCGGTGCTGGATTTAGCCTCCCCGCATGCCAACGCGCTGCCCAGCCGCTGCTGGGGCTATGATACGCAGAGCGTTATCTCCCACGCTGGAGTGTGGAATCGCGCCACCTTCGGCCGCGGTATACAGACCTGCGGTAAGCATTTCCCCGGCATGGGGGCTGCAGAATGCGACCCACACCACGATTTGCCCGTGTTGCATGGCACGCGGGATTCCTTCCTGGCCACGGCCAGCATGCCCTTTACCGCGCTCATGCCCGAGCTGCCCTCGCTCATGATTGCGCACCTTCTCATTCCGGAGATTGATGCCGAGCTGCCCACCTCGCTTTCTCCCGCGCTGGTGCAGGGCTTCCTGCGCGACCAGCTGGGCTATGAGGGCGTGGTCTTTACCGATGACCTGTGCATGGGGGCCATCGCCAAGCGGTATACCCCTGCAAAATCTGCTGCGCTTGCCCTGCGCGCCGGCTGCGATTTGCCGCTCATCTGCCACGATGCGGTGGAGCACCTCGAAGCTGCCGCTGCGGCCATTGCTGAGCTGCCTGCCGATATCCTGGAAGCTGCCACCCGCCGTATCGAGCGCTTCCGCCTCCACATTTCCACCCAGAAGCCCATGAGCTTCATCGAGTGGAATGATTACCTGAAAAACGTGGCTGATTTCACCGCCGGAGTACCGGAGGTGGGCTCCACCCCCGGTTCCCCGGTGCAGAATTATTGATTCCCGGCTGTTTCTCCGAGCTCTGCTGCAGTTTTGGCTCCGGCCAGTCGCAGGAGGTGCGCAACGTTGATGTTATTTGTATTGCCGATTCTGTGGAGCTTCAACGGAGATTTCTTGGAGGGTTTGAAGTCTCCGAAGGCAATGGCTTCAAGGCGTTTGAACTCCTCCTCGTATGTCTTTGATTTCTCTATCTTTTCGCCGCCAGCGGCTAATGCTTCATCCAGCACGGTTTTGCCCTTCCGTACATAGTTAATGTCGGCTTTGGCTTTGATGAGGGCATTGATGGTATACAGTTGCTTGTTTCTGACTGCCATGCCCAGCGAGCGGTCGCCGGCAGATGCATTTCGGAGTCGAGCCTCGAGGATGTAGCGAGGGTCTAGCTCAGCATCTGGAGACTGACCCTTCTGAACCAGATAGGTTACCCCCTTGGCGTAATCTACGCATGCGCAGTCAATGAGACGAGTAGAACTCCAGTCGCTGCGTATGTTCAGATTAAGACCTCGCTCCGTCAGGTATTTCAGGATTTTCTTCGCTATTTTTGCATCTCCGCGGTCGAGTTGGCAGAATGCTTCAGCCAGCAGGGCATTACCATGCTGGTTAATGCAGCAGCCGTGCGTTAAAAATGCTTCCAGGGATTTGAAATCATGTTTTCTGCTGACCATGGCATAGGGGCTCAGAATATGCCCCGTGCCGCCGAGCGGTCTGTCTATGTCCTCAATTCGTATGGCCACGCGGGGATCTGCTCCCTTTTTGAGATATCTCATGACCACGGCAGGTTTGTATTCTTCGATGGTCACCAATCCGCCGGAGGCAGGTGTTGTTTTAATACCCTCCGGAACAGCGGCCGGCGGTAAAAGACTGGAGGTGCCTTTCTGGGTTGTAAGGAAGAGATACGCGCAGAGGTCGTGAGTGGCCTGCTTGTTGTATTTGTGGGACTTTTTCACTCGCTTTACCTTGCGCTCAGCGTGCCCTTCCAGTTTCCAGAGTTTATCTGTGGCCTCATTATTGCCATATTTGCTGGCCATGGCGTACCAAGTCATCGCTTCGTCAAGGTCCTGTTCGACTCCTTGCCCTTCAGCGTAGATGTCTCCGAGTTTTTCCATTGCCTTGTTGTCTTTCTTATGAACAAGGGCAAGGGTGGATTTTGTTTCCTGACTTATGTTGGTGTATTCTGCCCAGGCCTGTTGAGGCACTATGGTCAACCAGATAAGTGCGGGTAATAATTTCAGTGTTTTAAGTTTCATAAGTAAAGAAAATAGTCCCCTTATACCGATGAAAGGCATAAGGGGACGGCTCAATCAGCAGTTGTACATCTTGGTGTAGTACTCATCTGCCATGCGGTCGGAGTCGAAGGCGGGGCAGATATCGTGCAGACCGGTGAAGACCATGTCCATCCACTTGTCGCGGTTGTCGTAGTAGAGGGGCAGAATCCTGCTTTCCAGTACGCTGTAGAAATTGTCGCGGTCGGAGCGGTCGCGGGCTTCGGGAGCCAGTCCCTCTTTGGCTTCGGGAATCATGAAGCAGTTCTGGCCATCGCGGGCGAATTCGCGTACCCATCCGTCATTGGTGGAAACGGAGAGGGAGCCGTTCATGGTGGCGCTCATGCCGGAGGTGCCGGAGGCCTCGCGGGTTACCACGGGGTTGTTCAGCCAGATATCCGAGCCGTTCTTCAGCAGGCGGCTCAGGCCGAGCTCGTAGCCGGTGAGCACGGCGCAGCGCGGGTATTTCTTGCTCAGGTTGTTCAGGCGGTTGAAAATCTCCACGGCGGTGAAGTCGGTGGGGTAGGGCTTGCCGGCCCAGATCATCTGCACCGGGCGGTTGGTGCGCTGCAGCATGCGCTCGAACATGACCGGATTCTCGGTGATGAGGGCGGGGCGCTTGTAGGCGGCGAAGCGGCGGGCCCACACGATGGTGAGGGTATCCTGGTCGAAGAGGTGGCCGGTCTGCTCGCCCACCACGCGGAAGAGCTCCTTCTTCAGCGCGCGCTTGCGGTACATGAAGGCCTTCTTATCGCCCATGGCATAGGCTTCTGCCAGCTCGGGGTCCTGCCAGTATTCGCGGTTCTGGGCGTTGGTCACGTGGGTGATGGGGCAGATATCGCTGTAGCCCTGCCACATCTGGCGGGAAACCTCGCCATGCAGCGCGGAAACGCCATTGGCCATGTGCGAGAGGCGCAGGGCCGCCAGGGTGTAGTTGAAGGTCTGCTCATTCGGGTCGAGCTTGAGCATGGAGCGCACCTGGTCAAGTGACAGACCGTCAAAGAAGGAGAAGTTGGCCATGAGGTTGATATCCATCTTCTCATTGCCTGCTTCCTCGGGGGTGTGGGTGGTGAACACAAAGCGCTTGCGCACTTCGTCCACATTGCCGCCGTTGCGGGCCAGCATGTTGAAGGCAGCGCCGATGGCGTGGGCTTCGTTCATGTGGTAGATTTCCGGCTCGATGCCGAGTTCCTCGAAGAGACGGGCGCCGCCTTGACCCAGCACGATGTACTGCGAGATGCGGGTCATGGGGTTGGAATCATACAGACGCTGGGTGATGGAGCGGGAAATGTCGTCGTTCTCCGGC
>JBGUSR010000010.1:0-68555 GCA_045132635.1 Akkermansia sp. | reverse complement strand
TGCAATGTAAGTTGTTTAGAGATAGTGCGGGCCTATGGCCCGCAGGAACTTATTTCACCTGCATTGCAGCTCTTGATGAGCTGCATCGAAATCTGCCCTTGGCAGATGAAATTGCCTCTTACGAGGCATCTAAATCCACTTAAAAGTGGTCTGAATTGCTGCGTTTACACCGCAGCAACGAGTTAATCGCCCCATCTTATTGACAATAACCGGCGAAAGCGATACAATCCCAACGGACAATGTACGGAGGAGAAAGAAAGGCTGCTGAATTTATTCTGCATGATGATGAACGAGTACTGTGGGCGGAGCGCAGGGCACCCCGATGGAATGCGAGGAGAACATGCGCAGCCGGGCTCCTGGTCATCATGGCGGGGGGGCTTGTGGCTGCATTCGCTGCAGGGATAATCAATGGGCTGGTGCTCTACGTGCTGTTGTGTGCGGTGATGGTCCTGGCAATACAGCCGCGATTTTCCTGGCTGCGGGAGCGGCATACGGTATACCTGCTTACCGACAAACGGGCTATCATCGTGGAGGAAGCACTGTGGGGCTGCAGGCCCGCAGCCATTGCTGTCCCCCTGCACTGCGAGCTCATCGCTGCATGCAAACGCCGCCCCGATGGCCGGTCTGATTACTACTTCGTGGAATACACGAAGGGGACGAACTTTCCAAAGGATGGTTTTCTGAATGTGCAGACGACACAGCAACTGGAGGCACAACTTGCGGAGCTCGGGCTTACGCTGCCGGGCAAGGATGAATCCCGCCCCCTGACACAAGTGACTCGCCCCACACCGCTGGAGGCGCTCGGCTATTATCTTCTCGCCGCCTGTTACCTCTATGATTTTGTGGTAAAAAAGTGTATAGAAGGCACTCTGGCCTGGTGGGTGTATGTGC
Source organism: Akkermansia sp. (assembly GCA_045132635.1). Taxonomy (GTDB): domain Bacteria; phylum Verrucomicrobiota; class Verrucomicrobiia; order Verrucomicrobiales; family Akkermansiaceae; genus Akkermansia. The sequence goes on along the minus strand of JBGUSR010000010.1, from coordinate 67,664 downwards.
TGCTGGGGCTCTGCGTGCTGAAGCTGCTGCAGCTCATTCTGCGCGAGCTGCGCAGCTTCATCCGCATGCGCCAGCAGAGCTTCTATATCTTTACCCCCGAACCCCGCGACTAAGGCGTCTCTCATGAATACCGTAAGAGGAAAACTTTTCAGGCTCTATGCCGATGCCGTCCCACTCAACACAGGCATCTATGTTCCTGATTGTCTGGGGGAGTATTCGCCCTATCTGGATCCGCGACATGATTCTCTGGGCCGCGAGCTGGTAAACTGTTTTCTGGTGGATTCAAAAGGGCACATTGCAATGTTTCTCAACAGGCGGCCATGCGATTATGTGCCGTACAGGATTTTATTCCATCTGGATGCCTATAATCGCTTTATGCAGGATTATTTCCCAGAGGGAGATGACGATGGCATATACCCAGAAGAGAATGGGGGTCCCACAACGTACGATGACCGTTTTTACCAAAAGGTGCGCCCCGTGTATGATTACATTCATGGAGAGCTTTCGCTCCGTCAGGCCAATTCTTTCTCCTTCATCGAGAAGTTATTCTGGCTCATCAAGGCGTTATTCATCACCCGCTTCGACAAAAATTTGAGAGCTGAGAAATTCCGCCAGTGGCACGCGCTCAAACGCTACTACCAGAAGAAGGCGATTTATGTGTTTGCGCCCAGCCCGGATTACACCCGGCTGATTCGCATCTTTTCCCCGAACCGCATGCCCGCCCCAGGCCTTGCGGAGCAGGTATCCGTATTCGCCCAGTCCGTTCCTCTGGATTTTTCCTCAACCCGATGCATCGAATTCAGCGACCTGAGGAAAATGTGGGAGTTGGAAATTCATCAGGGCCCCACATGTGTCCCAAAGATTACTGAGCCAAATGGGAGTTTGGCGGGCGGATGTTCTGGTCGGAGCGGGGGACTTTAGTCCCCCATCGCTTGAGTTTTCGGGACTGAAGTCCCGTGCTCCGAAGGATTTGAGCCCCCGCCAAATCGCGGATAAAGAGGGGGGCTGACTCCAAAACGGTGTTGATAATGCAGTCAATTGTGAAATCCTTTGCGACACGCGTGTCAGCCCCCCCATTTTGCGCTCTAACATATTGCAATCCTACCCGGATTCTGGTAACATGACACCGTAACAAATACACATTTTCCACACTATGAATCTGAGACCTTTCGTTTATTCCGCTTTTGCCTTGCTGGCTTTGGCTTCTCCGCTGGTTTATGGAGATGAAACCCGGGAACAAGCCTACACTGAGACGCTGCTCTGTGCCGATATTGCGCCCGAGGATGCCGCCCTGTTCGAGCACTACTTCGGCGCTGCGGCCGAACCGGTAGCAGAGGGCTGGGACGCGGAGCACCTGGTGCAATACGCCTCCTCCTGGGGAAAGAACAAAGCGGGCAAGCGAATCCTGTGCGAGCGCCTGATGATTCTGGCAGAGGATGGCAGCAGCATGCGCAAGCTCTTCTGCGAACGCTTTGAATCGAATCCCGCCAGGCGGGTTAATTTCAAGGAGCAGAAATATTGCGCCATTGTACCTTTTGTATTTGCCGGCAATCTGGTAAGAATTGTTGATTATCAAGATGAAACGCTGTATGTGGACTGGGTGCGTTTTAATCCGCAGACCCGCCAGATAGAGGGCATCGAGAGCAAGGATTGGAAAAGACGCGACTTCAGCACCCTTAAGAGCGATTTGACTGAGGAGGACAAGGCTCTTTTCGACACCTATTTCCCCAGGCACAACCGGCGCCGCACGCCTCCCACCTGGGACGCAGAGAGGCGGGTGCTGTATTCCGCCAGAGGCAGAGCCAACAGCCAGGGAGCTTATGCGCTCAATGGCACGCTCAAGCGCATAGCAGAGGATGGCACCAGTTGCCGCATCGCCACCAGAACGCTTGAAATCAGCGGAGCGTGGAAGAGCATAAGCCGCACGATGGCCTACCAGCTCCCCATGGTGAAACCCTTTGTCTTTGTGGAAAATCACTCCTTCGATATCATCTTCCACATTGAACACTTTAATCCCCAGTCCGGCGCATACGAAGGCACGCGCACCAAGGTATATGACTTCCGCTCGCTGCAGTTAGTGAGCGATACCTGGGCCCCCTACCCCGCCACCCCGGAAGAAGAAGCAAGATAAATAATCTACCCATCTGAAGCATTGAACGCGAATCCAAAACAACACAAGCAGGAACGCACCTGCCACCTGCACCAGGGATGCGGCTGCTCTCCCCGCGGCTGTGCTCTCACCCTGTTCTTTCTCTATCTCCTGCAATGTCTGGCAACCACCGCGGCGCTGTGGCATAAATACGACACCCGCACCATCGAAGGCGTGCGGCTTACCCTGTATTACCCTGCCCATGAGAGTGTGTGGATGTATCTACCAGGCATCGGGGCCTTACGGATGATGCTTCACTGGGCCTCATGGGGCAATGAGTATGAACTCGTAAAAGCGCTCGACATACAGCTTCCCGATGGTCGCCATTACACTCTGCACTGCGAAAATTACCAAAAGCTGGAGCAATTAGGAATCCGCCAAACACCAGAAGGCATCCAGCTGCTCGATGACCACGGCAACAATTACGTTGACACGCCACTTATCCCCTACGCGGATTTTCTTCAGCGCTAAATAGCGAAGCGAAAAGCGCTATACCACTTTTCAATTGCTAACACCCTCCACGCTTGAACAAGGTGGAAGCAATTGATATAATAACGCGCGCCCCGTCAAGCATATGCCAGACACAAACAAAGCCCCCGAAATGCCTGCAGAGGCACCCCCGCCGCAGCCACGTAGCCGCAGGGAGGGACTGCCGCGCAAGATACTTGTATGGATTTGTGTGGGGCTGCTGCTTGTATATGGTGCACTATCGGGGATAAATGCATATATTTTCGGTTGGCGAAAGTCTGAGCCGCCCGCCTGCCACGAAAGCTGGAGCAAGCAGCAACAAGCAGATTTGCTGGCTATGGATAGAGAATTGCGCAGCAATACCAGGCTCGCCATCATACCTGCTCTTTATTGGGAGGAGGATAGGAAGCATCCTCTGGTGCCGATTCTGAACGACTGGCTGGGCAAGCACAACGCCCTATCTGTGGCTCTTAACTACAAGGAGTTTGTCGCACCGGTTCGGCAGGCCTTGCACGAGACCATGAGCACCGGAAAGGGAGATATTCTTACCAGCATGAGCGAACCCCTGGCAGCCTGGGCGCTGCGTCTGCAGAAGCCGGCTTTATTTCTGGAGCTGTTGAAACGCGGCGCAGACGTGAACCGTGAGTATGAATCGCTCATGCCCACGGCGGCACACCCCCGCACGCTGGTCATCGAGGCACTTTCGGCAGAGCACTACCTCATTGAGCATAAAAAAAATGCGCTGAAAGAGAAATCTCCGGAAGAGTATCTCCGGCTGCTGGAGGCGCTTCAGCCCTTCGGTCCACAGCTAGGGCAGCCGCATCTGGAAAAGAGCGTGTGTGATGCCATCTTGGTAGCTACGGTGTCAGGTTTCCCCGAAGCCGCACAGTGGGCCCTTCGCCATGGATACACCCCTTCCCCGAAATCCCGGCATCTGATACGCAGCCTCCTGTGCCAGGAAAACATGCAGGCCGCTCTTCGAGAGCTGCTTAAAGAGCCTTCGATGAAGCACGAAATCTGCTATCCGGAACAAGCTAATACAACGCTGCAAGTCCTGATGCACTTCGAGAAATTGCCCATGCGCGATAAGCTGGAGCTGGCGCGCCTGCTGCTGGAGGCAGGCACAGACCCGAACCTGCTGCCCCCCGGGCCGGACAGCTGCCAGAAATCCGTGCTAACCCTGGCGCTGAAACAATACACGACCCGCCAGGAAACGGAGCAGGCAGAAGCAAGAGACCTCATCCACCTGCTGCACCAACACGGTGCCACGCTGGCACCGGCAGATGAACTCTCAGAGCAGGAGCAGGCAATGCTGCAGGAACTCCTTTCCGGGCAATAATCAGACAATACCGATGATGAATCGCATACGTGTTCCAATGTTTGTTCTGGCGCAGTGGATAACGTGCATCGCCGTTGCGCTGTTGAGCACTGGATGCATCAGCTTTAATCTGGGTGCAAAGCTGGACACCATCGGCAAGGCCGTTCCGGAAGCCCACGATTTCCAGTACTACATGCTCGATGGGAAACGCTACGTTGAATGCGAGGTGCGCTACCAGAGTCTCGACATTTCTGTAATTGGCGGCCAGTTTGGCCACATGTGCACCCATGATGAGTATGGTGAACTGCCAAGGGATATGAAAACACCTCAGCCAACGCGCTATGTTCTGGCAATGGATGATAACGAAGTCATCGCATCTGAGCATTTCGACTATACCCGAGCCATCCGTATTGACAGCCCTGAGGGTATACAGCACTTTGTGCCGGAGCAATACCTGCCCCATTACCGCCCCCTGAGTGCCGACAAAGCAGAGCTCATGAATTTCAATGAGCCTGTCAATTTCGTCCCGGATGTCCGCACAGTCGGCAATTACGCCCGCACTCCCCTGGTGGCTCTGGTATCGTATGGCGTAGACATTCCGCTCACCCTGGCAGGCAATATCACGCTCTACACCCTTTTAGGTGCCGGCGCGCTGATTTACAGTGTTCCCATATTGCTGGTTGAAAGTTTAATGTAATGACGCCACTGCGAACAGATACACGCCTGATTATGCCCATGTTCCCCATCCCCAGAATCCTTGCTTCCACGGTCCTCTGGCTTGCAGCGGTGGCTGTGCTGAATGCCTGCAGCTTCCCCTCTGTAGAGGAAAAAGGGCCGGTTCTTGCCTTCTCCTATCACCAGTCTGGAGACATAGACAATGCATACCAGTTCCCGGAAAACACCCCCTACCCCCGCGAACTGCGTAACTGGATTGAATACAACAATGAAAAACTTTACTATGCCACCATGGTCACCTACGCGCCGGGCAGCATCTCCCTGCATTTCCCTGCTCAGCAACTGCATTTCTCCTTCCACGCAGACATCATCCATGATGGTTCCAACTACCGCAGCCTCACCCCAGAAGACAGGGAGTTTCTGGATTGGCTGAAATCGCTGCCCTGGATGAGCAATCAGGCAGCCGACAATCTCCCCAGCGTGCTATATGGGAATACCCCGGCAAGGCCGGCGGGCTAATGCGCCACGCAAGTTCATTCACCAGGTACGGATTACCATGCGAAAGTTATACACCATACTTGCTCTATTCCTTGTTATTCTGTTGATTCCGCATAAATGCGAACACTATTCCTATAGTTCTTTTCGATGGATAAACATAGCCAACAGCCTGTTCGCCTATCAGCGGATATGGTATCTGGACAATCTGATTCTGAAAACGAATAATCCGGACGTGGTCATTGGCCTGGCATTAAGCGAGGATGGAATCCTCGCCGCCGATATTACGGTTTATAATGGCTACCCCTCGAGCTGGTGCCGATATTACTCCATTGGGGATAATAAGTGGCTGAGCACAGAAGATTCCCGGAGCTGTGGCGGCGGAGGTTGCGCGGATATCACCACCCTGATGGAGTTCGAGCAGCTGCGGGATATTTTTGAGAAGCGGCTGAACCTATTCGAGCGAAGCCTCGAAAAATCGATACCCGCACAGACACGAGAATGCGAAGCGCTGGAATTATGAAACACCACTCAAATACCCCTTGAACGCAATCTGAGGGATCGTAAATCCATCAAGGCTATCCGCAACCTTTCAAATTGGGTCTGTTTCAGATTTGCTGGGTTATTTGCAGAATTATGCATGCATTTGTATACGTTGCCCAGGTGAGCGAAGCGAACGGAATTGAGCGCCCACGAAGTGGGTGCTGAGATGTCAGGCAGGGGGCAGCAATCGCGTCCCGGGTGGGCGCAAGCCCGCCAGCGATTGCGCACCCCCTGCTAATTGTAAAATAAAGGCGGAGCCCGCGCGAGCGGGTGACAGAAGGGGTTGCAACAATTGAGAACCGAGGCTTCTGTCACCCATTTCATGGGCTCCAGTTTTATTTTTGGTGTAGCAGGGGCTGCGCTCGCTTCGCGAGCTGACCCCTGCCTGACCTCTACAGCCCACTACCGTGGGCTAGAAATTCCGCTTGCCAGGAGCTTGCTAATTGCTCGGAGAATTGCCCTTTGTGAGCTTTGAATATCTGTCGAAATTTGAAAAAAGACTGCAATCTTTTGTTTCTTATTGTATTAACATGCGCTGGAGGAATTATTTGCCAGCAAATCTGAAACAGGCCCTTCAAATTATTCACTATTCATTCTCCTATTGTCCGAAGGCGACTTATATGGTAGAATACCGGCACCTTCCGCTTCGCAGAAGGCTGAGTGAAGATATAAGAACGATGAAGCACGGTGAAAAAAAGGCTTTCTTTTTCGGTATGCTGCTGATTGCGGCACTGGCGGTGTTATCCACCCTGATTGCACAGCTGGAGTGGATTCAGCAATTAAGGCTCAGCCCCCTGGTTGTGGGCATCGTCATCGGCATGCTGTTTGCCAACACGCTCCGGAAGAAACTGCCAGACGGCTGGGGTGCTGGCATCATCTTCTGCTCCAAGCAGGTATTGCGTACAGGCATTGTCCTGTTCGGCTTCAAGATTACGCTGACAGATGTGCTGGCGGTGGGCTTACCAGCCATGGTGACGGATATGGTTGTCGTGAGCCTGACCATGATTTTTGGCGTATTACTGGGCCGTTTGTTAAAAATGGATTCCCAGACGGCCCTGCTCACCTCTGTCGGCAGCTCCATCTGCGGAGCAGCTGCCGTGTTGGGAGCCGAACCCGTGGTGAAGGCGGAGCCCCACAAAACCGCCATCGCGGTATCTACGGTGGTGATTTTCGGTACGCTGGCCATGTTCCTGTATCCGGCCCTGCACCGGGCAGAGGTGTTCGACATGGACGCCCGCCAGGTAGGCATCTACACCGGGGCCACGCTGCATGAAGTAGCCCATGTATACGGCGCGGGCGAGGCCATGGATGCCGCAGCTGCCGAATCCGGCGACGCCGCACTCCAGAGCGATATCCGGAGCAACGCGGTTATTGTGAAGATGATACGCGTTATCCTGCTGGCGCCGGTGCTCGTCATTCTGGCTATCATACTGAGCCGGAAACGTAACGCAGAAGGAAAGGAACGGGGAAAAATCAGCGTTCCCCTCTTCGCGTTTCTCTTCCTGGTGGTCATCGGGTTCAACTCATTACAGCTCCTTCCCGCTGCCGTCGTCTCCGGCATTCTGACGGTCGATTCCTTCCTGTTGACCATGGCCATGACCGCCCTGGGCGCCGAAACCAGTTTCGACAAGTTCCGCAAAGCCGGCGCCAAGCCCTTCCTGCTGGCCCTGCTGCTGTTCATCTGGTTGATTTTCGGCGGCTACTGGCTGGTAAAAGGCGTAACCGCCGTGCTGTAATCTCCCCCAGCGAGACGTCTGCCCGGTAAATGGGAGTTTGTCGGGCAGGCGAAGCCTGCGGAATTTTGAACTCCGCAGGGGCGATAGAGGGGGAGGCTGGGGTGGAGTTGCGCAAGCGACGGCCCCCCTAATTGATAAAATAAAGGGAACCCCGAGCGCAGCGGGGCTAAAAATTCCGTTCACTAACGCCCACCCGCCCTGGATATCCGCCTTCACCTGCATTGCAGCTCCTGTTGAGCTGCATCAAAATCTGCCTGCGGCAGAGGGAATTGACACGTGCTTGGCATCTGAATCCGCTTTTTGCGCCAATAACATCTGTTAGATATTGACTTTTTTTTCTTTACGTATATCCTAAAGAGGAGTTTGCGCGCTATGAAGTTCCTTTTCACCCTTGCTTTTGCGGCCATAATGATGCACCCGGTCCGGGGTCATGCGTTCATGGGGCTGGATATTTCAGGCCCGGGAAACGAGGGTAACTGCATGCTGGTCATACGGCAATGCTGGAAGCAGGACATCGAGGTCTCCCGGGTGAACGATACGCTCTGCCCCCTCAGCGAATCAGAGCTTGAGCCGGTTTATGCCGCGCTCGATGCTTATGTGCAGGCAGCTACCACGGCCCACGCCGCGCTAACCAACTTTGCGGTATACTCGCTGAAGCCCCTGCGCCACACGCAGCCGGAGCGCCACCAGAAGGCGCTGTCTCAGTACCAGCGTGCACTGAATATTCTTTTTACCCGTGACATGGAGCAGCTGCGCCTGACCTCGATGCTCACCCCGCCCGACCGCACCGCACATATCCGCCCGGAGGCGGATGCCCAGAGCGAGGCCATGCAGAAGCGCATCTACCAGAACTTCGACACCTTCCGCAGTGCCTGGGCCGAATATCACGAGCACCGGAGCGAACTCCACAAGCAGAGGGTTGCCTTCATGCTCAACCTGCTGGCAGGTGACAGGCCCGCCTGCGAGTTCATCACCAACACACCACTGGAAAACGCCCCGCAGGATTATACAAGCAACTGCGCCGCCCGCTTCCAGACAGCCTATGCCGCCTGGCAGAAATACGCCGACTGCGCCGCGCGCATGCATTGCCCCACCCCCGGGCTGCAAGGCAACAGCACGCCCGATGCCAAGGCCGCCATGCAGCTGATGCTTCAGAGCCATTTTATACAATTTCTCACCCTCCTCACCGGCGGACTAGGCCGCTGACAATTATCCCACCAGACCATGAAATTTCCCATATCTATCCTTCTTTCAACCTTCCTGCTCACCTCTGCCCTGGCAGGCGACTACCCCCGCTACGAAAACGCAGCCAGTCAGGCACTGGCGGCAGAAGCTGCGCTCCTCGAAAAGGGCGACACACCGGAAGCGGCGAAGCGCTATGCTATCGGTGATAATCCCGAAAACCAGCTATACTGGACAGGCAAAAAGCCCCTGCCCGCTGCGCGCGTGGCAGATCTGCTACAACTGAGTCTCATCGCGGGTTATACCACAAAGGATGAATGGATAACGAGCGAGGACGGCAGCATCATCGCGTTCATTGCAGAGCCCGGCTGCGGTGCTTCGAACAGGGTTTTCACGGTATTCCGGCTCAACGGCAGAAAGGAATACGAACGCGTGGGCGAATACAATTTTGTGACCCGGTATCTGCGTTTTATTCCCGGGAAAACACAACTCACGGAGCAGGGATTAACCGTCCACTACCGCAGCATTTCCGGGCAGCTGAACATCTGCAAATGTTTCCGTTTCGACAAACCGGAGAAGACCTGCAGGATGTTCGCAGAAATTGATTCAAAAGAGGATTTAGGCGAATGAAAACAACTATCATGATGATGCTCGGGCTGGCGCTGACACCGCTGACCTCCCACGGGAACAATACCGCCACCCTGCTGCAGTGGCAGAAGGCCGATGCTCCTGTGGTGCTGGTAGAAGAAGTAATTGACCCGGATTTCAGCATTGCCCGGAAACTGGCCGTACGTGTGCTGGCAGAGTCATACAGCAGCATTCTACCCGGCACCCTGATTCTGCTGGATACGGAGGGCATCTCCCCGGCCACACAGGGGCCAGCCCGCCGCTGGCTGGTGAATCTGAAGAAGGTTCAGAACCTGCGCGCACTGCATACCCGGAATGAAATGCTGCATGCCGTGGCCCCCGCCGCAGCCATAGCCACCACGGAGGGGCTGAAGGACTTTACCTGGCCTCAGGAGGCCAGCTGGTCCGGCATCACAAACTATGTGAAGCAGCGTATTTCGGAGGAAGAAGTGCGGAGGCTCCCCATCATCTGCCGGGAGACGTGGAAGCCCTGCATCCGCCGCTACGAATCGGGCGGCAAGTGGTATGAGGATTTTGCGCTGGAATGCAGCATGGCCCTGCCCGCCGCCTGGTGCAAGGGATACCAGCCCGGCGAACGCATCCTGCTGCACTGGCCGAAGGCCGAAGTGAGCGGTCCCGACACCACCCCGGAGGAAAAGAAGGAGCACGAAGCCCGCGTGCGTGGCAGTTTCGGCATGTTCCTGCTCACCGACCAGTTCCAGCGGGAAGGCAACACACTGCACCTGTACCGGGAGCATTGCCGCATTATCCCCGGAACTAAAGGGAACACCGACAAGATAGCTGCCACGCTCGCCCCGGAGAACGCCCCCGTTGTCCCGCTGCAGTGGTCAGAATACAGTCCCTACATGCCGGATGACGCTGCCGCCCGGACAGTTACCGACCTGGAGCGAGCCTGCCATTTTGTGTACAAGGGAGCGGAGCGCTGGGATACCGTGCTACGCTGCCGCTACATCAGCACTCAGCTCATCGATTTTGATGATAAACGATTTGCCCGGCTCTACAAACGCGAATACAATGTACTGGAGGTGCAGGAGCGCCTGAAGGGTCAATGGAAACCCGGCACCCGCTTATCCTTCTGGCGCAAGGTGGAAGGAGAGAAACGCCCGGCCGGCACTTACCCGGCAGAGGGCGAAATCTTCCTGGGCTTCGCAAAGGAAAACACCATCTGGTCACCTGTGGAGAATATCACACACCTGGGGCAGGATGACTTCCAATTCATGCGCATGAAAGCCACCCCGCTCCAGGTTGAAGCCATGCAGAAGGTGATGAGCGACTATCCCGAGTTGTTCGGCAAGGAAAAGCCTCAACAGAAGCCGAAGCATATCGACACGGAGGAAGCCCGCCGGATTGCCACAGAGGCCCTGCAGCAGCAAGGGCTACGGACCCAGGCCGCCTACAATGTCAATGGCCTGGGTGATTATCTCCTCATCTTCCCCGCCGACAGGAAAGGCGCACACGTGCTTCTGCACAACGATGGCCGAATTGCCCGAATCTTCACCCCTGAACAAATATGATGAAACACCTAATCCTTTTCATGACCGCAGCTGCTGTATGCTCAGCGGCAGATGATATCACCAATCACGGCAAGCAGGTTCTGCAACACCCGGATGCCGGCGTGCAGCAACAGGCGAAACGCTACAGCCAGGGGCTCTGCTCCATGGCAGATGTACTCAAGGCTGAAGAAACCTATCTCCTCAGAAACATGCAGGGCGCCAGCAGCAGTGAATTCGTCCGCCTTGGCCGCCAGCTCATCAGCAATTACAAGGTCCAGCTGCATCTGGCAGAAATGATTTCCGATGAAAAGTCCGCACTCCAGATTCAGCAGAAGAAGTACGAGCTGGAGGCCCGCGTTCTCCAGGCCGGATAACACAGCACCAACAGCCATGAAAAACCACCTTCTCCTCCTGCTTCCCGCGCTGGCCGGACTAGTCTCCTGCGCGCAGACCCGCCCGGAACCGGCTCCCGACGTCAGTCCGGTTTCGGCGAACCCGGCCTTCCATGCCGTGGTGAACCAGCATCCCGTTGCCCTGATTCAGCTCACCAAGGTACTGGGTGAAACAAACCACGGCGGGGAGTACACCAGCATCGCTCACCAGGGCATTGTGCGCGCCACGGCCAATCACCCCCTTGCCGAGGGCACCCCGGTCATTGTCGACACCTTCGACAACGGCTACGAAAAGGATGGCTTCATCCTCGTGGAGCTGTATGAAAGCTACTGCTCCCGCACCGCCGACGGCACGCTGCGCATCAACGCCACGGTTTTCAACACCTACCGCGCCAGGATACTGCATTATATTCCGGAAAATGCCCCCGAAGCATGGCTCCGCATGCGCAATATCGTGAACCAGAAATGACACCGCATCCCAGACCAGGGGCCGCTCCTTTCTCGCCAAATATGACACCACCCCGCCCGAAGCCGAAGCCCCTCAGCACCGGGCAACGGAGTCTGGGCTGGCTGCTGGTGCTCATACCGGTGCTGGCGGCGCTGAGCCTGAGCATCAGCGCCTGCCTGATACCCGGGCACGAACCCATGTGGCATGACCAGATTGTGTGGCAGATTCCGCACCTGTTTCTGGTGGCGGCCAGCATCATCATCAATGACCTGCCGGCCCTGGCCTGTTGCTGGCTGCTCTGTTACCTGGGCGACAAGGCGGAGGCTCACGGACTCCCGAAACGAATCATCTGGCCCCTCATCCTGCTGCTGTGCACCTTGGTCAGCTGCGAATTACTGTGGAGCCTCACCGGGCTCTGGGTGGTAACCTGCCCCTACACCACGCTGATGCTCTTCGGCATGCCCCTGTATACCCTGCTGCTCCTGCTTCTGCGCAGCCCGCGCTCCCCCTTCCGCAGCAGCACCGCCCTGCATGCCATCTATGGAGGGCTGACGGCCATCAACGCCTTCTGGTTCCTGCACAGTCTGGGGGATGGCACCCTGTTCACCCGGCACGGGCTGTTCGGCACCACCTCCGCCCGCGCCGCCTGGGATAACCCGCTGCTGCCGGCCCCCACCAGCTGCCCCCCATACCACAGCTGGATTTTCGAACCGAGAAAAGTACTGAAGCGATAGTCATTTATTTCAGTCGGAGCGCGGGACTTCAGTCCCGCTAACATAACCGGTGAGGGACTATAGTCCCTCCGCTCCGGTAAATTCCAGTTACCCGCCACATCGCTATTTATCAACCTGTGCCCCTTTATGTCAAATCCTGCGCTTGCGCGGGATGTTGGGTTCTGGTAGCATGCGGGTAAGATTCCCATGATGAACACTATCCTTTCCTCACTCGAGACCGCCTGGCTTATTTTCCTCGTCGTCATGTTCTTCAACGTGATGATATTTGTACACGAACTGGGGCATTTCCTGGCGGGCAAATGGCGCGGTGCCTACATCGACCGTTTCCAGATATGGTTCGGCAAGCCTATCTGGCAGAAGGAAATCAAGGGTGTGAAGTGGGGTATCGGCTGGATTCCTGCCGGCGGTTTTGTATCCCTGCCCCAGCTGGCCGATATGCAGAGCATCGAGGGCGAGGCAGATATTCCCAAGGATCTGAAGCCGCTCAAGCCGCTGGATAAGGTCATCATTGCGGCAGCTGGTCCGCTGGCCTCGCTGTTGCTGGCATACTTCTTTGCCGTTATTGTCTGGATTGTAGGCAAACCCGTGGGCGAGCTGCCCACCACCACCATCGGCTACGTACCCGCAAACTCCCCCGCAGCCCAGGCCGGGCTGCTGCCGGGCGACTGCATCCGCGCGATTGACGGACAGCCGGTCGAAAAATGGATGGGTAACATGGAAGGCGTGCGCGAGCTCATCGCCATGAGCGAGCACGAGAAAATCACCTTCACCATCGACCGCCCGCAGGCCGATGGCAGCGTGCAGCAGCTTACCATCGACTGCGGCTACCGCCAGCCGGAAACTAAGTGGTGGCAGCGCACGGCCATGCGCCAGGTAGGCATTTCTCCCCAGTCACCCACCGAGGTGGGCTTCGTTGTCCCCGGTTCACCTGCTGAACTGGCGGGTCTGGTGAAGGGGCAGCAGATTATCAAGCTGAACGGCAATCCGGTGTACTCCCCCCTGCCCATTCTGGAAACCATGAAATCCGGCGCGGCCATGGAGCTCACCCTCCGCAATGCCGATGGCAGCGAGGTGACCACCTCCCTCACCCCCGTGATACCGACCAACTGGCAGGGGCTGGAGAAGGCATGCCCCATCCTGGGCTTCACCTGGGGAGGCAGGAGCAAGACAATTGAAACCGAGCACCCCGGCGTGCAGGCTCAGATTAACCAGAGTTTCCGCTGGATGGGCGAAACCCTGGCCAAAGTGGCAGCCCCCGGCAGCAGCGTGGGGGTGCAGCATCTTTCCGGCCCCGTAGGCATCGGCAGCTACCTCTACCAGATGCTGGAGGCCGAGAACGGCTGGAAGCTCATCCTCTGGTTTGCCGTGGTGCTGAATGTGAACCTGGCTGCGCTGAACATTCTCCCCCTGCCCATTGTGGACGGCGGCCATGTGGTGCTCGGCACGCTGGAAATCATCTTCCGCCGCCCCGTGGGTGGCAAGATTCTGGAGTGGATTCAGACTGGTTTCATCTTCCTGCTGCTCACCTTCTTCATCTTCATCACATTCAAGGATGTGGGCGATATGGTCGGCACAGATGATGACGCCCCGGCCAAGCTGCCTACGCCGGTTTTCTCCAAATAAATGAGCGGATTCACCCTCAGCGACCCTCACTGGGATTTCAGGCATCCTGAAAGCCAGGAACGGCTGAGCGGCATTGTGGCCAAACAAGGTGTGGGGCTGACCGGGGATGACCTGCTCTGCGTGTTCAACGGCTACCTGCCCGCCGGCACCGCCGCCGAATGCTGCGCCTACCTGCGCCCGCTCTTCCAGCTCTTCCGCACGCCCGGGGATGCCGATGCCAGCCAGCTGTGGGACACCATACTCTGGATATGGCTGGTACAGGAGCGCAGCGAGCTGGAGAAACTGAACCAATACCAGCGCATCATTGATGAGCTGCGCCGCATTGTGCACGACACCCTCCTCCCCGCCCCGTGGCAACCGGAAAACGGGGCGGATGAAATCGGCCACCGCGCCTCCATGCTGCGGAACTGGATGTGCACCCCCTGGGGGCAGGATGAGACAGAGGATATTCTGAGCCAGCTGACTGCCGGGGATACGGCTCAGCAATTCATCCTGCTGAGCATCTTCCTGGAAACAAAAAATCCCAGTTACCCCCTCGGCACCAGCGAAGCCGATAAAACCGCCTTCCCGCCTTTCGTGGAACGCTTTGAAAACCATTTCCGGAAAAGCACAGCCCTTTACGATGCCGTCTTCCGGCTCAGCGAATTACCTTTACCTGCCAATGATGCCAGCGGTTGCAGCATTGCCGTAAGGCGCACACTGGAAGAATGCGGCTGGTATCTGTAAAATACAGGGCCGTTTTTCGCGCGTTCTAACACCATTTTCTCCTTGACTCGAAGCAGAAAAGTGGTAGTCTGAAACTAATCGCGATGAAATCTCTCCTTTCTAAATTGAGTTTGGCTCTGATGTGTGGCGTAGCTTGTGCTTCCGAGGAAGGCGGTCACCATGGTCTCTCTACTGATGCGCCGGTGCTGTGGAATATCGACCTGCCGTTCTGGCCGGGGCATTCCTTGCCCATCACCAACTCCATGGTCATGATGACCATTGCCGTGGTGCTGCTTACCATCATCCTGCGCCTGGCCACCCGCAAGATGGAGCGCGTGCCGCGCGGTCTGCAGAACTTCGTGGAGTGGATTTTCGAGCTGCTGTACAACTTTGTGGAAGGCCTTATCGGCAAGAAGCTGGCCAGCAAATACATCTGGTACTTCGCCACGGTGTTCCTACTCATCCTGACCAGCAACTACATGGGACTCATCCCCGGCGTGGGTGAAATCACCTTCCACGGTCACCCGATTTTCCGCGGAGCCAATGCTGACCTGAACGTGACCCTCTTCCTGGGTCTGTTCTACACCCTGCTCTGGTTCGTCTGGAGTATCAAGGAACAAGGCATCGGCCACTTTGTGGGGCACATCTTCGGGCCCAAAGGCGGGCTGAAGGGCATGCTCAAGAACCTGCTGCTGCCGGTATTCTTCTTTGTGGGCCTTATCGAGCTGCTTTCCATCGCCATTCGTCCGGTGGCACTGGCAGCCCGTCTTTTCGGCAACATCTATGCCGGTGAAGCTATTCTGGAGCAAATGAGCATTGTAAGCGGCAGCACCCTGGGCAACGCCGCCGCCATGCTTCCCTTCATGTGCCTGGAAATTCTGGTGGGCTTTGTGCAGGCCCTGGTGTTCCTGATGCTCACGGCCATCTTCCTGAAAACCCAGGTAGGGGGCGAAGAAGAACACGCCCATTAAGACAATTTTCCCGCCGCGGATCATGAAGCAAAACGTGACGCTGCGGGTTTTACCATAAACAACAAACAATAGAAAAACAACGACAATGATGCTCCCCGCTCTTGCCACCGCCGCCATCAAGTCCGGCATGGCTGTTATCGGTGCCGGTCTCGGCATTGGTCTCATCGGCATGAAGGCCGCTGAATCCACCGGCCGCAACCCCGGTGCTTCCGGTCAGGTTCTGACCATCTCCATCATTCTGGCCGCCCTTGTGGAAGGTGTGGCCTTCGTGGCCATCTTCATGGGCTAAGCCATTGCTACGCCCGCGGGCATGCCGGGCCATTCAACCAAACGGCATGCCCCTTCCCCTTTCCCCCATATCTCTACATTCATCCGGTTTTAACTAAAACAACTCACAACCATGTTCACACCGATTCTCGCCGCAGATATTCAGGACCTGATTTCCAATTTCGGTCTGCATACCGATGCGTTCATCGCCCACCTCATCGCCTTCTGCATTCTGGCAGCCATTGTGGTGTGCTTCGGAATCAAGCCCATCTTCAAGCAGCTTGAGGAACGCCGCCAGCGCATCCAGGAAGGCGAGGAAATGCACGCCCGCAGCCAGCAGGAACTGGCCGAAGTGAAGGAAACCGGCGCAAAACTCCTGGACGAAGCCCGCGAAACCGGCAAGAAGGAAGTAGAACAGGCCCGCCAGACCGCAGCACGTCTGCAGGCTGACCTTTCAGCCAAGGCCACAGCAGAAGCCCAGGCTGTCATTGAAAACGCCCACAAGCAAGCCGAGATGGACACCCAGCGTGAGAAGGATGCCCTGAAGGGCGAATTCACCCGTCTGGTAGCAGAGGCAACCAGCCGCGTGACCGGCAAGGTACTGACAGATGCCGACCACCGCGCCATCAACGCAGAAGCCATCAAATCCCTGTAATCAACCATGAAGATAAGCAAGGAAGTACAGGCCCAGGCCCGCCGCCTCATGCGGTTGTGCATCGGGGCCGATGGACTGATGAACGAAGCCACGGTGCGCCTGGTGGCCGATAAGATTGCCGCAGATAAGCCGCGTAACTACCTGGCCCTGCTCACCGCTTTCACTGAGCTGGTGCGCCTGGAGCGCGCCGCGCACACCGCCACCATCACCAGCGCTGTGCCCCTCACCGCCGAGGAGCAGGCAGCCATCACCGCCAAACTGAATGCCCGCCAGTCCGGGCTAAACTACGAATGGCAGGTGGATTCCTCCCTTATAGCAGGGCTCACCGTGAAGGTGGGCGACAACGTGACGGATGCCTCCATCCGCACCCGCATTGAACAACTTACTAAAAATCTCTAATTACACCACGGTATGAGCAACATCGTACAAGAACTCGAAGCACAGATCCGCAACATCTCCACCGCCGCCATCAGCGAGAATGTGGGTACCATCAAAGCCATTGGCGACGGCGTGGCCCACATCGAAGGCCTGAGCAACGCCATGCTCAATGAGATGATTGAATTCCCCGGTGGCGTGATGGGCCTCGCCATGAACCTGGAAGAGCATGAAGTGGGTGCCGTGCTTATCGGCAATGCCGCTTCCCTGAAGGAAGGCGACACCTGCAAGACCACAGGCCGCCTGCTCCAGGTGCCGGTGGGTCCCGGTCTGCTCGGCCGCGTGGTGGACACCCTGGGCAACCCGCTGGACGGCAAGGGCCCGATTCAGGCCACTACCTATTACCCCGTGGAAAAGATTGCCTCCGGTATTATTTCCCGCCAGGGCGTGAACCAGCCGGTACAGACCGGCATTCTACCCATCGATGCCATGATTCCGATCGGCCGCGGCCAGCGTGAGCTCATTATCGGCGACCGCTCCACCGGCAAGACCACCATTGCCACCGATACCATGATTGCCCAGGCCCAGCAGAACAAGCTGGCCGAACAGGGCAAACTGCCGGGCCACCGCCCGCTTTACAGCATCTACGTGGCCGTGGGTCAGAAGCGCGCCACCGTATCCCGCCTGGTGGCCAAGCTGGAGGAAGCCGGCGCCATGGAGTACAGCATCGTGGTGGTGGCCTCTGCCTCGGACAGTGCCGCCATGCAGTACCTGGCTCCCTATGCCGGCTGCGCCATGGGCGAATACTTCATGGACCAGGGTCAGGATGCCCTCATCGTGTATGATGACCTCTCCAAGCACGCTGTGGCCTACCGCCAGGTATCCCTCATTCTGCGCCGTCCCTCCGGCCGCGAAGCATACCCCGGCGACGTATTCTACCTGCACTCCCGCCTGCTGGAGCGCGCCGCCCGCATCAACAGCGAAGGTGGCCGTAAAGGTGGTTCCCTCACCGCCCTGCCCATCATCGAGACCCAGGCCGGTGACGTGTCTGCCTACATTCCCACGAATGTGATTTCCATTACCGACGGTCAGATTTTCCTGGATACCGACCTCTTCTACCAGGGTGTGCGCCCGGCCATCAACGTGGGTATCTCCGTATCCCGCGTGGGTTCCAGTGCCCAGACCCAGATTGTGAAGAAGCTGGCCGGTTCCGTGAAGCTCGACCTCGCCCAGTTCGAAGAACTCCAGGCTTTCGCCCAGTTCGGCTCCGACCTGGACGCCGCCACCAAGGCCAAGCTGGAGCGCGGTCGCCGCATCGTGGAGCTCTTCAAGCAGGGGCAGTACGAGCCGAAGAGCCTGGGAATCGAGGTTATCAACCTCTACGCCATCCAGCGCGGCTTCCTCGATGATGTGGCTGTGGATCAGATTCAGACCGTGCGCCGCCAGCTGGAGGAAGAAGCCTCTGTGAATGGCGCCGCCCTGCTTACCCGCATCGAAGCCGAGAAGGCCCTGACGCCGGAAATCGACGCCGCCCTCAAGGACTTCATGACCACTTTCAAATCCCGCCTGAAGAAGTAACAACATGGCAAGCCTGAGAGACATCAAACGCCGCATCAAGTCGGTACGCAACACATCGCAGATTACCAAAGCGATGCAGATGGTTGCGTCCGCCAAGATGCGCCGTGCTCAGGAGCTGGCACTCAAAGGGCGCGTCTACATCTGCGCCCTGTCGCGGGTATTCAAGCACCTGCGGGAATCCATTGCCGAGGGTTCCGTCCAGCTCATGGAAAAGCGCGAAACCGGCAAGCAGCTCGTCATCGTGGTGAGCACCGACCGAGGGCTCTGCGGTGGTCTGAACACCAACCTGTTCAAGGAAGTGCTCACCCAGTGCCCGGCTGAGGCCGATTACCTCACCATCGGCGGCAAGCTCAACCCGCAGTTTGCCCGCGTAGGCCGCAAGCTCGTGGCTTCCTTCGCCATCGGCGACACCGTGGAGGAAGCAGAAATGAAAGCCATTCTGGACTTCATCCGCAAGGGCTTCATGGATGGCACCTACAACCGCGTGACGGTGGTCTACCAGAAGTTCATCAACATCATGGTGCAGCGTCCGCAGGTGGTGGATATTCTCCCCATCAAGCCGGAAGATCTGCTGAAGCTGGCTGAGGAGGCTGAGAACGAGGAGCATGCAGAATTCCTGCTGGAGCCCGACCCCACCACCCTGCTCAAGTCCATTCTGCCGCTGTACTTTGCCAACCTGCTCACCCAGATGGTGCTGGAAGGCAAGGCTTCCGAGCAGTCTGCCCGCATGGTTGCCATGAAATCCGCTACCGAGAACGCCAAGACCCTCATCGGCGAGCTCACACTGGAATACAACAAGGCACGCCAGGCCCAGATTACCAACGAACTTCTCGAAATCACCACGGCCATGAAGGCCATGGAGTAATTCCACCCCACCACCATCAATTTTCAAAATAACTTATTCTCAGTATGAACACAGGTAAAATTGTGCAGATTATCGGCGCCGTGGTAGACGTCGACTTCTCCCAGGCGGAGATGCCCGCCATTTACAACGCTCTCACCGTGGATTATGAAATCGACGGCAAGCCCACCCAGCTGGTGCTGGAGGTGGAGCAGCACCTGCCCGACGGCTGGGTGCGCACCGTGGCCATGAGCACCACGGACGGTCTGAAGCGCGGCATGGAGGTCATCGACACCGGCGCTCCCATCTCCGTGCCCGTGGGACCCAAGGTGCTGGGTCGTATCTTCAACGTGCTCGGCGAAACCGTGGACGAAAAGGGCCAGCTGGATGGCGTGAAGCGCTACCCGATTCACCGCGAAGCCCCCACGCTGGAAGAACAGTCCACCTCCTCCGAGGTGCTGGAATCCGGCATCAAGGTGATTGACCTCATCTGCCCCTTCCTGAAGGGTGGTAAAGCCGGTTCCTTCGGTGGTGCAGGTGTGGGCAAGACCGTGCTCATCATGGAGCTCATCAACAACATCGCCAAGGCTCACTCCGGTCTCTCCGTGTTCGCCGGTGTGGGTGAGCGTACCCGCGAAGGTAACGACTTCTACATGGAAATGAGCGAATCCGGCGTTATCGACCAGGAGAACCCGGAGAACTCCAAGGTGGCCCTGGTATACGGCCAGATGAACGAGCCCCCCGGCGCACGTCTGCGCGTAGCTCTTTCCGCCCTCTCCATGTCCGAATACTTCCGCGATGAAGAGAACCGCGACGTGCTCCTCTTCGTGGACAACATCTTCCGTTTCTCCCAGGCAGGTTCCGAGGTGTCCGCTCTTCTGGGCCGCACCCCCTCTGCCGTGGGTTACCAGCCCAACCTGGCCGAGGAAATGGCAGGTCTGCAGGAGCGAATCACCTCCACCAAGAAGGGTTCCATCACCTCCATGCAGGCCGTGTACGTGCCCGCTGACGACTTGACCGACCCGGCCCCTGCCACCACTTTCTCCCACCTGGACTCCACCGTGGTGCTGGAGCGTGCTCTGGCCGCCCAGGGTATCTACCCCGCTGTGGACCCGCTGGCCTCCACCTCCAAGGCCCTGGCTCCCGAGCTCGTGGGCGAGGAACACTACCGCGTGGCCCGTGGCGTGCAGCAGACCCTGCAGCGCTACAAGGACCTGCAGGATATGATTGCCATTCTGGGTATGGACGAACTCTCTGAGGCCGACAAGCTCACCGTGAGCCGCGCCCGTAAGATTCAGCGTTTCCTTTCCCAGCCCTTCAGCGTGGCCGAAACCTTCACCGGCATCAAGGGCGAGTATGTGCCCGTGGCCGAAACCGTCCGCGGCTTTGCCGAGATTCTGGACGGCAAGTGGGACTCCGTGCCCGAAGTGAACTTCTACATGAAGGGCAGCATTGATACCGTTGAGAAAGCCTGATTCTGACCGCTCATGCCGATGCAATTCAAAATCATCACCCCCATGCGCACCGCCCTTGAGGCGGAGGTGAGCAGCATCCGCCTGCCCGCCTCGCAGGGTGAGATGGAGGTGCTGCCCGGGCACGCCGCCATCATCACCTCTGTGGCCAACGGGGAACTCACCTACACCTGCCCCGGCCAGGCTCCCCAGTGCCTCTTTGTGGGCGGTGGTTTCCTGCAGGTGGAAAACGATACCGTGCTGCTAGTGACGGATACCGCCCTCACCGTGGACGAGATTGACACCACCAGTGTGGAAAAGGCCCTCGAACGCGCCCAGGCGGCATTCCGCGATGGAGCCTCCGTGCTCGACCGCGAGGAGCAGGCCAAGCTCGAAGCCGCCATCGCCAAGCAGATGGCCATGCTCGACTTCAGGAAAAAACGGAGAATCTGAGATTTACCAAGCCCCGCAGCCGACAAGCTGCGGGGCTTTTTCTATTACGGGACTGAAGTCCCGTGCCTCGATATGAAAGGACAGCGTTTTTACAAGCACCTGCGGAACAAGAAAATCGATTATAGCATGGGCCGGTTTTTCGTGACCATGCAGGTTGAGCACAATCGTTCTATCCTGGGAACCATTGTGGGAGAAGAGTGTATCCTGAACGAGCTTGGAAATGCGGTACAAAACGAACTTACTAGTTTACCGCAGAAGTACCCTGAGTTGGAACTGGGTGCATTTGTCGTGATGCCGAATCACCTCCATGCTATTTTCACCATCAAGGAGCGACCAATCCATAAGAAGAATCACCTGGGATTCCTTGTCGGGCGATTCAAAGGTGCCACCACATTCCTATACGGCAAGCTGAAGCAAGCCGGAAAAGCGCCCGACATAGGCGAACACCTGTGGCAGATTGACTACTGGGAAGATCTGATTTCCAGCACCGCTGAACTGCTACACTACGAGCGATACATAAGCAACAACCCGAAAAACTGGTCGCGCGACCGCTGGGGAGCCATCACCGCGCACATGCTGGGTAATGAATCCCTCCTGGATTTACCCAAGCGGGCATTTGTAGCATCTCAGGGATTCAGCGCAACTGAACTTAAGCCGCAGCTTCTCTCTTCGAGGCACGGGACTTCAGTCCCGACATCCCGGAATATACCGCTCATTTCAACCTTCACAAGTCCACAGGAACGGGAAATCCTTCGGCGGTCGCTCGCCAAAAAGCGCAGCATCATTCACGTATGTCCCCAGGGAATCCCGACAGAGCAAGAGTTCACCCCCGAACAACAGCAAGCACTTGTTGAAAAACGCCTCCTTTTCCTCTCCCCGCAACCTCAAGGATCCAAACTGAACAAACAAGTTGCAACCTGGTGCAACGAATATGTCCTTCGCCACGTCTCAGAAATCTGGGTAGGCAACATCTCCCCCAACGGCATGCTCGACACAATGCTTTCCGCCCTGTTGAAAAATGAATAATGGGCCAGGCTGCTGATTAACTTTTTCCTTGATCCAAGGCTCTGCAACTTATAAAATAACCGCAATTACCATGCCACACCCCACCCTCACCGAATCACAGATTGACACGCTGGACGACATCTTTGACGCCGACAAGGCATCTGCATTGCGCAGGATGCTGACAGCCGGTTGGTTTCGGAAGGCGGTGCTGCCTATCGATGCCGTCGACAAAAAAGGCAAAGGTCTGCTGTCCATTGCAGCGTTCAACAATGCAATCAAATGCATGAAGGTGCTCCTGGATGCCGGGGCAGATATAAATCATCGCGATAAGGATGGAGATACGCCGCTCCACTGGGCTGCCGGCATGTTCCACACTGAGGCTGTGCGACTCCTGCTGGCAGCAGGCGCAGACTCCACTGCGCGTAATAAAAACGGCAGCACTCCTCTCAATTGGGTCAGAACCAGAGAAGCCAGCGAATGCAGAACGCTGCTGAAGGCGGACATGCGGGCACGCGGCATGAATGTACCGGACGGCCCGGTAATGCCGCTCGATGAACTGCGCCAGAAGCTGAACCGGGAAGCCGTCCTTTTCCGCAGCAAGGCGGCACAAGGGGAAGCCGCTGGTACGCAGAGCTGGCTGGGACGAGTGACCTGGCAGCACCCCGGCGAGAAACGCCCTGTGGACACAGAAGGCACCCCGCTGGAGCCGCTGGCTACTCTCTTCGTGCGCGATTTACCGTATGTCCCTGCCCCGCTCAGGGGACTGGAGCTCATCACCATCTATGCCCCGCAGGAAGCCTGGGCCATGGATCCGGAGGAAGAGCCCAGACTGGGCTGCGTCATCCGCGGCTATGCCAGCACTGAGGGACTGGAGCCCTGCGATTACACATCCGACGAACTGACGCCCTGCATCCTCACTCCCGAACATGTTGAAAACGACATTCCCAAATGGCCGGACTGTGGCGGCAGCGATGAGCTGTGGGAGGAAATCTGCGAGCATGAAATAATCAGAGGGAGGGATTATCAGGAGGAGATCTATCCGGCAGACTACGAAACGCACAAGCTCGGTGGCTACCCCACTTACGCACAAGGCGCGCCGGACATTCCCGAAGGCTACGAATTCGTACTGCAAATCAGTTTCGATGAAAACGCCGGTCTCACTATCGGCGACTTGGGAAATTACTTCTTCTTCTACAACGCCAACGAAGATGACTGGCGTGTCTATGCAGATTGCGGCTAATTAATTACCAGAAGATTACACCAAACCCGCGCCGGAAACCGGCGCGGGTTTTAAAGTGAACAAACACTGTCGATAAAACTATTCCACGCTGACCTTCAGCGACTTCTGAACAGATTTACCATATTCATTTGTAAGCGTGTATTTGAGAGCATCTGTTCCCTTGAACCCGGACTTGGGAGTATAAACCGCCTTTCCTTTCTTGCAGACAACGGTGCCGCCCTTGGCGCTGGTATCATTCCATTTGATACCAGGATTCTTCGCAAAGCTCCGGAGCGTGTCCTCGCCGCAGGGGAGCGTCAGGGTCTGGTTCTTCCGTATCTGCGTATTTTCCGGCAGCATCCAATAGGTGAGGTCCCACTTGGGAAGATTCTTCTCATCCAGATACGCAGCAGCACCTGCTGAAGGCATAAGCTTGAAATGGGCAAAATAAGGCCGCACGTCGCGCTTTGCGGCTTCTGACAAGCCAATCAGATAGCGGTCAATCTTGGCCTGGTCAGCATCTACTCCCTGTACAAAAGGCCACTTGTACATATCGTCCTTCTTATCCCGGAGGCGCCGGATTGTGGTTTTCATCGCATTCCAGCCGAAGGTATCGGTATAGCCAATCATCATGGACGTGATGGAATGAGACCAATGGTGCGTTCCCTTGCCGGAAATCTTGTACCATTTATCCTGCATGATTTCGAGGATACCTTTATCATTCGGGTCGAACAGGCGGGTAAGATGGCGGTCATGCGAATCCTTCCAGTTGAATTCCTTACCCTTGCGGGCCTTCATATAGTAACCGCCCCAGTTCGGGGTAGCTTCCGCCCAGAAAGAAAGCTCCATTTCGCCAAAGTCGCAGTGGTGGCCGTGCTCATGAAGGAAGAGAGCCGCATTGTGCTCTTTCATAATCTCCAGGTTAAGCGGGCGTTCCACGCCCTTGACATCCCAATGAAGCGGCCAGACAGAAACACCCGTAATCGCATAATACCCGGAGTGCATACGGAAAGGAACGCCCGGATAATAGGCATAGAAGTCCTCCAGATCACGGTTATTTTCATTCCACCAGGTCATGAGTTCGGTGGGATTATCAATTTTCTGCAGGAGCTCCCGTGACACCACAAAGATAAGATGGTCGCACACCAACTCACCCCAGGGACCAGGGGCTTTTCTGAGTTTCTTCCAGGCCTTGTTCGAGTGTTTACCCAGAATGAAACGCGGAGCCTTCAAGGCACCCTCAATGGTGACCTCTACCTCCTTCAATTCCAGATTCCGGGGAACATTCAGCAGCATAAGTCCACCATGCGGGGTCACGAAGGTGGTATTCTCCTGGGTCAGCTTGAAGAAACGGGTTGAGCCGGGCATGCTCACCAGGGCATAATTGCGTTCACCGAAGTGATGCCCCACCTTAACCTCCAGATGCTTATCCACATATTCCTTTGGAATGGACACCGTGACTGCCTTACCGGGAGGCGCATACAGCCCGAGCGAAAGCATTTCATTCATCCACTTATCGCCGCGGGAATTCAGTTTCTGAGTCAGCTTCACCGTGGCCGCAGATTCCGGAATTTCGCCAAACGAAGACGAAAGACGATGAGCGCCGAGTTTGAGCAGCTGTTTATTATCCAGCGTCTTGAGCCAGGCTTCCTCCATGTGCAGAAGGCGCTTGGCTACATGATTCTTGACCGGTTTCTCCGGTGAGGCTATGATGCCGGAGGCTGCATCAACATATGGTTTAAGAATGGCCTGGCACTGTGCGGGATTATCCGCCGGCAAACTATTCTGAACTTTCTGCAGGGCGGCATCCAGCAGATTGCGCCCCCAGGGGCGCAGCGAATCCAGCCAGGCAGGAACTGTGGCCGGGTCGCGTTTCACCAACTCAGCCAGCAGCTCCTGGCTGCGCTTCTCCTCGGCCTGAGTACGCTCATATCCTTTTTGCACTTCTCCCTCCAGACGCGGAACCAGATAGCTACCCCCCAGAATCTGCTTCTTGACTCCGGGGCCTTCCCAGGCCAGACCCACATGGTCACCACCGCCACCTTCCTTGTAGCAGAGCTCCAGGTAGTACTTCTTACCCTTCTGCAAGGTCATTTTTCCGCAACCATGGTGCGGGCCGAACTGGTGGCGCTGTTTGTAGCGCGTCACCTCGCAGACTTTCTTCAGGTTAGCCGCTTTATCATCGGAGCTTATCCGCAGCTCGGCCGTGTCATCCGCCGCCAGATAAAAGGTATATGAACCGCTCTCAGGAGCCACCAGCAGCGCGGAAAAACGAAGGCCGAAATTATCCTTACCGCAAGGGGCTTCATCTATATTTTCCTTAATGAAAACGGCATTGGCTGCGCGCTTGGAACTCACGTCTGCAAGATCTGCCACTTTACCGCCTTTCACATTCTCCCAATACTCCACCACCACGCCTGATTTCGGTGCAAGGTCCTGCCCCAGAGCATGGCCACCAGCCAGAACCAAAGCACCGACAACTGCTAAATGTCTACCATACAAATGCATGGTAAAGTTATATCGCAAAATCATTGCTAAATCAAGCAGAATCCTGAACGGCTAAGCTGCAGCTCCATAGCTGTCCAAAAAGCGTTCTAAAGAAAGCCGGGGGAAGAGCCCAGACTGGGCTGCGTCATCCGCGGCTATGCCAGCACTGAGGGACTGACTTCTTCTTTTACAATGCCAGCGAAAACGACTGGCGAGTCTACGCTGACTGCTACTAATGCAGAAAGCCTCCTGCCCTGAACAGCAGGAGGCTTTCTGATTATAACATTTTACAGGCTCAGGACTGAATCCCCAATGCTTCCTCGGCCATAAGCTTGCAACCGCGGAGGTCGAGCTTACCGGTGGCAAGCACGGGAATGGACTCCACCGGAACCAGGTACTTGGGCGCCCAGAGGGTGGGAACGGACTGCTCTGCCAGCATAGTACGGATGGAGGAGAGTATTTCCTTCTCCTCAGAGCTGCGCTGGTGCTGCGGCAAAGCGGAGAGGAGGACGAGAGCCTCGCCCTTCTGCGGGTCGCTCACGCCGGCAATGGCAATCTGCACGCCGTCCTCAGCGCTCAGACCGAAGCCCTGCGAAAGGGCCAGCTCCACGCCTTCGTGCGGCACCATTTCACCACCAATCTTGGAGAAGCGGGAAAGGCGGCCACCCAGGGTGAGGAAGCCGTTGAGGTCCATCTGGCCGATATCGCCGGTCTTGAACCAGCCATTGTGGAAGATTTCCTTGTTCAGTTCCGGGCGTCCGATATAGCCACTGAACACATTGGCTCCCTTGAACCAGATCATGCCGCGCTCAGTAAGCGGCAGCTCCTTGGTATCATCATCCACATCGGTGATACGGACAGCAATGCCGGGTAGGAAGGCACCAATGCTGGGACGCACGGTGCCGGGAATGTAGAACTTGGAGCCCGGCACCAGATCCACATTGGGCATATTGGCACCGATAACCGGAGAGGTTTCGGTAAGGCCGTAACCCTCCAGCGGGTACACTCCGCACTTCTCGATGAATTCCTTCTCCAGGTCAGGCTGCAGTTTTTCAGCACCCAGCACGAAGTAGCGTACACTCTCGTAGGTATCCGGCTCAGCGCGGCGAAGCATGGCGCGGCCGAAGGTGGGCGTGGCGCACACCAGGGAAAGGCGATACTTCTTGATGAGCTCGTTGAGCGTACGGGCATCGGTCGGGTTCGGGTAGGAACACACCATGCAGCCCGCGAGCAGCGGCAGCATCATGTTCACCGTCATGCCAAAGCTGTGGAAAATGGGCAGACTTGCCAGGAAGCGGCAATCTGTGAGATCCAGGCGGCATGCGCACTGGCCCACATTGGCCAGAACCATGCGATGCGTGAGCACCACGCCCTTGGGCTCACCGCTGGAGCCGGAGGTGAAGAGCATCACAGCCTCATCCTCGCCTCTGCGGGAATCGGTCTTGAACATGCTGCAGATGAGCGAGGCGGGAGCCAGCTTGGCAGTCAGCACGTTGGAAGCAAGCGTGAGCTTGGGAGTCTTCTGCAGCAGGTCTTCCACCAGAATAAGCTTCTCCTCCGATGGCCAGGGGAACTGAGGCAGCTTCTGCATGAACTTACGAGCCGTAATAAAGGTCTTGAGCCCTGCCTGGCGCACGGTGCTCTCAAAAGCGGCGGCAGAGGTGGCGTAGTTAATCATCACCGGGGTGACACCGGCCAGCAGGCAGCTCAGCGTAGCAATCACTCCACCGGCGCCGGGAGGCAGAATAACGCCAATACGGCGGTCATCGCGCTTGCGAAGCATCTTTGCCACTGCCATACTCACGCCCAACGCCTTGAAGTTGGGCAGCGCACTGCCGGTCATGCCATCCACCACTTCAACCTTGGGGAAGCGCTTCATGGCGTGCACCAGATTCGTGGTGAGAGAGGTATCCAGCAGCGGGCGTGCAGCAAACAGCTCTGCACCCTTCTCCAGCCAGGCGGCCATGATGCGGGCACCGGTCTGCGGGCCGGCGGCAATCTTAGGCAGAATGCAGAACTCCTCATGGCAGGCGGGGTCAGCGCATTCGCGATACAGGGTCCTCAGCGTGTCGCCATAGTGCCCCAGGAAAAGCGGCGTGGTAGAGATATGCAGGCTACCGACGTGGCGGAGGAAGGGGGAGGGAACATCACTGTAAGTACCGCGATACTTGGCCACCTTGCCGGGCAGGAACACCACGCTCAGCCCCTCGGCCATGCGGGCGCGAATTAAATCACGCATGGCCAGTGAGGTGGTGCCGCGGAAGTCGAAATACTCAATAACAACCTTGCTGGACTCCAGGTACTTCATCAACTCCTCTTCCGGCGCAAAAGTGGAATCCACCAGGTAGCACACCTTGCCATCCAGCAGCTGGTGCAGCACCTTCCCCGCCTCCACACTGAAGCGGTTGGGCATGTAGAATCCGGGCTTAACAATGTTCTCAGAGCCGTGTACAACAATCTTTGCCATAAAAATCAGATAATTTTTGGTATTAAAACTTATTTAAGCTGCTCGGCTGCCGGGGCGTACCCGGCATCGGCCGCGAGCTGAAGCAGACGCGTGGCCTCCTGCTCATCCGCAGCCACACCCACCCCCTGGCGATAGCACATGCCCAAGGTGAACTGGGCCTCCGGCAGCCCCTGCTCTGCAGCCGTGCGGCACCAGCGCAGGAATTCCTCGCGGTTGATGGCCATACCTTCGCCCAGCACATACTGGCGGGCCAGATTGAACTGTGCCACCGGATCACCAGCCTCTGCCTTGGTCAGTAAGGCCTCAGCCTCAGTATTCAGCGCAGGAAGCGGAGCGAGCTCGGGCTCAGGAGCAGGTTCCGGAGCGGGTTCTTCCACCACAGGTTGAGGAGCCGGTTCCTCAACCACGGGAGCAGGCTCAGGCTGGGGGGCTACTTCAACAGCGGGTTCCTCAATCGTCTGTACCGGAGTTTCCGGGCTATCCGGCTGTGCTTCACGGCCTGAAACATACCAATAAGCCACAGCAGATGCAGCAATCACAAGCACCAGCAACAGAGCAAAAAGACTTTTCTTCATACGCAATCGCTCCTACTCTAGCTGCAAAGTCGAACTTTGTCAATGACATTCACGTGCTTCTTGCTTGATATGCCGCACTATGTATGATAAAATCCGCGCAATCCATGAGCAAAGACATCACACCCGTATACCTGCAGGAAAACCCGAGTCTCATTCAGAAAATGTTCGGGGATTACTATCTGGAATACGCCTCTTACGTGATTCTGGAACGCGCTGTACCTCATATCATTGACGGTCTGAAACCCGTGCAGCGCCGTATTCTGCATTCCATGGAGCGCATGGATGACGGCCGCTACAACAAGGTGGCCAACATTGTGGGCGACACCATGAAATACCACCCGCACGGCGATGCATCCATCGGCAGTGCTCTGGTAACCCTCGGCCAGAAGGGCCTGCTCATCGACCCGCAGGGTAACTGGGGCAACATTCTCACCGGCGACTCCGCCGCTGCTCCGCGATACATCGAAGCCCGCCTCTCCCAGTTCGCCAAGGAAGTGGTGTACAGCCCGAAGGTAACAGAATGGAAGCTCAGCTACGATGGGCGCAACAAGGAGCCCGTGGCCCTGCCCGTGAAGTTCCCGCTGCTGCTGGCTCAGGGAGCGCTGGGCATTGCCGTGGGCATGAACTGCCTTATCCTGCCGCATAACTTCAACGAACTCATCGAAGCCGCCATTCACTACCTGCGTGGCGAGGAATTTGAGCTCTACCCGGATTTTGCCACAGGCGGCCTGCTGGACGTGAGCGGCTACAACGATGGCACCGGCAACAGCCGCCTGCGCTGCCGCGCCAAGCTGGATACCAGCACCAAGAAGCTCATCCGCATCACCGAAATCCCCTACGGCACCACCACAGAATCCCTTATCCAGAGCATCGAGAATGCCATGGAAAAAGGCAAGCTGAAGGTAGCCAAAATTGAGGACAACACCGCCGCCACCGCCGATATTCTGGTGCATCTGCAGGCCGGGCAGGATGTGGAGAAAACCTGCAACGCCCTGTATGCCTTCACCGAATGCCAGGTGAGCATTTCCCCCAAGGCCGTGGTGATTGTGGACAAGAAGCCCGTCTTCATGGGCGTGAGCGAGATTCTCAAGATTAACGTCGACAATACGAAGGAAACCCTGCGCCGTGAGCTGGAGGTGCAGCTGGCAGAGCTGCAGGAGGGATGGATGCAGGCCAGTCTGGAGAAAATCTTCATCGAAAACCGCATCTACAAGGTGCTGGAAGAAAGCGAAAGCTGGGAGCAGTCCCTCACCGAGATTGAGGAACGCCTGCAACCCTTCGTGCAGGATTTTATCCGTCCCATCACGAGGGACGACATCATCCGCCTCACGGAAATCCGCATCAAGAAGATTGCCAAATACGAGATTCACGAAGCCGAGGAACACATCCGCGGGCTGGAGGAAGAAATCGACCAGTGCCGCAAGAACCTGGCCCAGCTCACCAAGTACACCATCCGCTGGTTCGAGAAACTGCAGAAAAAGTACGGCGCCAACTGGCCCCGCCGCACCGAGCTCACCACCTTCGACACCGTCACCCGCGCCGTGGCCGCCGTGGAAAACGAGACGCTGTACATCGATGAAGAAGGCTTTGCCGGCTACGGCATCAAGAAGGGAGGTGAGCCTATCGACAAGTGCTCCACCATGAGCGATATTCTGGTGATTGATAACCAGGGCGTGCTGACCGTGCGCCGCGTACAGGAGAAATTCTATGTAGGCAAGAAACTGCTGCATATCAGTGTACTGCGCCCCACGGACGACTGGGTGTTCAACATGATTTACCGCGATGGCAAGGAGGGCATCACTTACGCCAAGCGCTTCAAACTGGGCGGCTTCACCCGAGACAAGGAATACCAGCTCACCCAGGGCACCAAGGGCAGCCGCGTGTTCTTCTTCACCGTGCACAAGACGGAGGAGGAAAGCAGCACCATGCAGGTGAATGTGTACCTCAAGAACCAGCTGCGCCGCCTCCGCCGCCCGATTCCCTTCGATTTCGGCAAGCTTCGCGTGAAGGGACGCGGTGTACTCGGCAACATCGTCACCAAGAACCAGGTGGAACGCATCTCCCGCATCATGCCCACTGCCGCTGGCGAGGGCGAGGAAGGAGCCGCAGAAATGCCCACTACGGAAACACCCGTGGGCACGCTGAGCGCCCTGCTCGATGGCTCCACCGAGGCTCCCGTGGTAACAGAAGCCACCCCTGCCCCCGCAGAAACTCCGGCCCCCGCTCCAGCAGTGGATGAACAGCAGTCGCTGGATGATTCCATCCACGAACAGATGGGCTTCGAGTTCTGACAAGGGAAATGAAAAAGCCAGCATTCAAGGTCTACACCACCTGCACCGCGTCCCGGAAGAAGTCCAGGTGGGGTAGAAAGTTGGCGCTGCTTTTCGCCGCATGGATTGTTGTAAGTCTGGCACCAGACTTCATAGCCGGGCTGTTTCTTTCCAATCTGAGCGAAGCAGCCAGAACCGGTAACACCGCAGTTATAGAAGGATGGCTGAAGGTTCCCTTTGCCAGATATGACAAGCACAACCTGCTGATGGAAGCCATCTACGGCAATCAGCTCGAGTGCGTCAGATTACTGCTGGCAGACGAGCGAACCGACCCGAACCAGAAGGACGCTGGTAACATGCCTCCTCTGCAGGTGGCTATCCTCCGCAGGAATTCTGAGATAGCCAGGCTGCTGCTGACAGATAAACGAGTGGACATCAACACCCGGAGCAACATCACGGGTTGGACAGCCCTGGCTCTGGCTATCTACGAGAGAGAGGCAGAAATCGCACAGCAACTGCTGGCGCGGCCGGAGATAGATGTCAACGTGAACGATGCCCCCCAGCACCTGACGCCCATGGCGATTGCCATCCGGGCCAATGAATCCAGCTACCTGAAAATGCTGCTGGAGCACCCGGAAATCGACGTAAACAGAAAAGACCAGCTGGGTAATACACCACTTATGTGCCTGATAATCAGCCAGGGTGAGGCAGCGGAGGAGATGATTGACCTGCTGCTGCAACACCCGGGACTGGATATCAACTGCACCAATAACGAGGGCGACACCGCACTCGCACTGGCGGCGGGAAAGGGCCAGACGGAGCGGCTGAAAAAGCTCCTGACCCGCGCAGATATCAATGTAAACACGGTGAACAATCAGGGCATGCGCCCGCTCAACCTTGCCATTCAGCGGCAGGCCACCGAATGCGCTGAGCTGCTTCGCCAGGCCGGCGCACGTGAATTACCCGAATTCGTACCGGCTCACTGAGCGTAGGAGTGCATGGACTCAATACGCGGAAGCAGATTCACCACCAGGAAGGTGACGACCACCGCCGCAAAACCGAGCAGAAGCAAGGGACGACGCCAGGAAGCAAAAGCGGAGTAACGCTCCACATGCAGGTAGATGAGGTAGATACACCAGGTAAGCAGCGACCAGGCTTCCTTGATATCCCAGGCCCAGTAACCACCCCAGGCGGCATCTGCCCAGAGCGCGCCGCTCCACAAGCCGAAGGTCATAAAGGGCAGCGAAAGGCGCACCACCTCCCCGGCCTCTGCCAGTTTCTCCTCACGCCGGAACGATGCCAAGGTGAGTAATGCCGCCACCGTCATGAGCCCGTAGGAAACCACATAGGCAATGACGTGCGGGGCAAACCAGGGAGATTGCAAGGCAGGCATCTGCCGCCAGGAGGCCTGCAGCGGCATGCAGAGAGCTCCGACCAGAGCCAGCGCCGAAGCTGCCGCCAGCCAGGCGGTGAGCTCCAGCCCTCGGAAACGGCGCAGATAATGCGCAGCCGGCACCATGACGAGCGGGAAAAAGGCCAGCACATGGCGCATATTGCCGAAAGGCGGGGCCTGGGCCAGCACCCAATCCGCCACAAAAAGAAGCACGGCCACCACCCAGGCCGCATCAAATGCACGGCGGGAATCCCCGGCCCGATTCAGCAGCGCTGCCACCACGCTGCCGCAGCAAAGCAACAGGGCAAAAATCGTAAGCGTGTAAACCAGCATCGTCATGCCACTTCCTCCTTTCTCCACCAGCACCAGGCAGCGGTGCAGATAATAATACCCACCATACCACAAAGGGCAGCAAATCGCCCGGGAGCCCGGCGGGCCTGCATCAGCACCTCCACCTGGCCATTCTGCTCACGGTATGAGGAAAGAGAGAAACGCCAGTCCTTGCAGGCAAAGGGAGAGTTCACACGCAGCTCTGCCGTATGCGTCTCCGGGCGGCCGCGGTGGTCGGTGAAGGCCACCAGGCGGGCGCAGTAATCGCGCACCGTGCCAGGCTGCTGCATCAGCACGCGGGTCGGCGTGCCCGGCAGCATCAGGAAGGGATGCGGCATGCCCGGGGCAGACTTCAGCGAACTGACAGGCCAGCTCTCCGCACCCAGGTGCAGCGTATCACCCCGGCGCTCCACCGGCTGGGCAGCACCCGGGCGGCCATTTTCAAAGGAATATATCGTGTAGGTGGCATCATCATAATGCTGCACCGTAAAACCATCCACGCGGAGCCGGAAGCCCAGGGGCAGATGCCGGCCATCATCCAGAAACAGCTCCGTCAATTCCGTTTTGCCATCTGCCGGCAGCGTCACAGGCACGCGCACCTCATACGCAGCATCCACAAAAGCGCCGATACCCAGCAGAGCCACAGCCCAGTGAGCCCCGGCCAGCCAGAGAATGCGCTTGTTCATAACACGGTAGCACAGGAAGCCGAACACGGCCATGAACACCACGCCTGTGAGCGCCACACAGCCCATGCCCACAAAGCCGGCCCACATGGCACCGCCGATGGCGGCATACTCCAGAGCCTTGGCACCATACAGAAACAGCATATTAAGCCCCGTAATGGTGAAGAAGAGGAACACCAGGCCACATATCAGCTGCCCGCGCAGCCCGGTGGCCAGACGCCACCCGCCCCACAGGCAGAGCAGCACACTGATAGCCCCCAGCAGCAGCACAGCACCGCTGCGGTACACCTCCGGAGCCCCCAGCAAAGGGAACGCCCCCGCCAGCAGCAGCACACAGGCTGCCCCCAGGGCCATGAGCCCGGCTTTAAGAAGAGCTGTCATTTACCAGTTGAACGTCATGGAGAAAGTGCCCATCGCTGTGCAATCCTCCTGCGTACGGAAACCACGGGAGCGCACGAAGATGCCTCCATAATAATCCACTCCCTTACGGCGTATACCCAGGCCCAGACGACCCTCGACCTGCCATGGCTGCCGACCACAGGTGCGCTCGAAATCATGGAACACGCCACCATCAATAAACAAATCGCGCGCCACATAATCCACCGAGGCACCAGCTACCAGGAAATATGACGCAGCATCCGGATTATAGCCAGGCTTGCGAATGGTGCCGCCAGCGTAGCTTGCAGAAAGGTTGCGGGTCATCTGCATGGCGCTGGGCAAATTATAACCAACGCGGAAGTTCACACCAGCCCCACCGGAAATGGAAACCGTGCCAAGTTCCTCGCGTGTATAGAACACAGCGTCTGTCTGCAGGCCATTAGCAAACGTTGTCTCTGCGCAGGAAAGGCGGAAATCCTGCTGAGCGGAGAATTGGAAAGTAACTTCACCACGAATCTGATCGTTCCAGCCATCCCAGCGCTCCAGCCCGCAGAGCTTGTGAATGGCATCCTGCATCTCGCGGGCGCCAGAGGCCTTGCCGGTAGTACCGAACTGGAATTCCACTGTGCTGCCCACATCCTCACCACAGTATACATGCCCCACACCCAGAGCCAGGTAACCGGCATAAGGATGCTGCCCAGGCACGGCACCATGCGTGTGCAACTGCGGGGTATAGATATTCTGGGTAAAGCTGAAGCCTAAAGCATGATACGGATTCTTTGCCAGATTCTCCAGGTAATCAAAACGCGTGCCGTGCGTGTAGTTGCGGTCATCCATCACGGCAGAGTCATTCTCCATTATCCAGCGGAAGTGGTGGCGAGGCTCCGCCACACTGCCGCTGCCTTCATGCAGCGGAGTTTCCTTCATCTGGTCTACTGCCACAGAAGAGGCAACCATCATAGCCCACGGAATTAAACTCATATCACCAGGTTCTATACTCCGATTTCAAGCGCAAGTCAACATTATAATCCTGTTATTGTCATAGGATTCCTCATCTGATTCCGTTTTTGGGAAAATAGCGGCCGACAAGCGGCTCCTGCACCGCAAAAAGTGCCTCGCGGTCAGCAGGGTCATAATCCAGATATCCGTGCAGGTGGGTCAGGCCATGCACCATGTAACGGAACAGCTCCTCCTCCCGGAGCAGGCCGTGCGCCGCGGCATAGGAGGCAGCTGTATCGCAGCTCACCAGCACCTCACCATAGGGAAAGGTGATAGCATCTGTGGCGGTTGGATCATCCAGGAATTCACCATGCACTTCTGCAATGGTGGCATCATCCACAATGGAGATTTCCACCACATCCAGACCAGAGAGCACATGGTCCGGCCCCTTAGGTGCGGACAGAAGCTCAGGCAGCAGGCTCTGCAGCGCCTCACGGAATCGCTCTGCAAGCGGCTCCGTCACCCAGTCATTCTCCACGTTTACGTAAATTTCAATCTGCGGAAGCATCCTGTTCCTCCTCTCTCATCCGGCGTTTGCGTTCTTTGGCAGCGGCACGCGCCGCACGAAAAAATGACTGAAACTGCTCCAGGCAGGCATCGCCCAGCACCCCGCCCTGCACCTCGCACTTGTGGTTCAGGGGCGGATTGGAATCCAGCAGGTTAATCCACCCGCCACAGGCGCCACCTTTGGGGTCGGGAATACCAAAGACCACACGGTCCGGGCGGCAATGCACCAAAGCCCCGGCACACATGGGACACGGCTCCTTGGTCACATACACGGTGCAGCCCTCCAGGCGCCAATCGCCCACGGCAGCCTCCGCCGC
Source organism: Akkermansia sp. (assembly GCA_045132635.1). Classification (GTDB taxonomy): domain Bacteria; phylum Verrucomicrobiota; class Verrucomicrobiia; order Verrucomicrobiales; family Akkermansiaceae; genus Akkermansia. The sequence continues at coordinate 31,834 of JBGUSR010000010.1, read as the reverse complement.
CGTGAGGGCAAGCATCTCGGCATGCGCCGTGGCATCCTTCAGGGTTTCCACCTGATTCCAGCCGCGGGCAATGACGCGCCCCTCCTTCACCACCACACAGCCGCAAGGCACCTCATCGGCCTCGCGAGCCTTCTCAGCCTCGCGCATGGCAAGCAGCATAAACTGTTCATCCTCGGTCATGGGCAGAGCAGAAAAAAGAAAAGCGGCCGGCGGGCAGTTCCCCGCCCGGGCCGACCGCTTTACGGTTTCAGAAATTACTTGATGGTAACGCGTTCATCGTTATCAAGGATAGCCTGAAGCTCGGGCCAGCCTTCCTCGGTCTGGTTCTGGAACATGTGCAGATACACAGAAACAGCACCGGCGGGATAAGTCTCGAACAGAGAATCCACAGCTTCCTTCAGCTTGTCGGCATCCAGAGTCTCGGGCAGCACATCCACCACACCGTGGCCGTTGTGCTCAATACCCAGCTTCTCAATGAAGCTCACAAGCATACCCTCGTGCTTACGAATCAGCCAGACCTGCAGCAGGTGGTCAGCAATCGTCTCAGCCGGCTTCCAGGCGAGCATCTTCTTAAGCCATTCAAACTGCTCTGCAACAGGCTTCTGCTGCATGTACTGGGGACGCAGTTTCTTGAGGGCACCCAGCTCGCGAAGAGCTGCGCGGTACACGTTACGCTCCTGATTGCGCATCCACTCAAGGAAGGCATTAACCGTAGCGTCGTCAGACTTCTGGAAAATCGTGTAGGACTTCATATGCGTGTGAAAAGGATAAACGTGGCAATACTAAACCACATTGATGACCGTTTGTCGAGTATAAGCTTAGACATAATGCGACAAACGGCGCGTTTTTTTAGGCTAGGGGATGCAATTTTCGTTGCTCTTAACAACTTTATCTGTTAGTATCGCTAAAACATGGCTACTTTCAACATCCTCCGCTCAGCCTTCATGTCCGGCATCTGCATCGGCACTGCCGGGTTCGGGTTCCTTGCCCTCAAATCTTCCGGCGATTTCCTGGCCGGCTGCGTTATCTTCGCCTTTGCCCTTATCTCCGTTATCTGCTACAAGCTCCGTCTGTATACCGGCACGGCAGGTTTCATTGCCAAAAACGAGGTAGGGATGATGCTGCTGGTGCTGCTGGGCAACATCATCGGCTGCGCCACCATGGGTATCTTCACCCGCTTGAGCCCCATGCCGCTACAGGAAACCGCACAAGCCCTGCTGCAGAGTCGGCTGGACCTGGGCCTGGTGAATGGCGGTCTGCTTGCCATCGGCTGTGGCTTCATCATGACCACCGCCGTCACCTTCGCCCGCAAGGGCAACAACATGCCCATGCTCTTCGGCGTGCCGCTCTTCATTGTGTGCGGCTTCCCGCACTGCATTGCTGATGCGTATTTCTATTCCTGCGCCCCGCTGGACTACTGGTGCGCCAACCTCGGCAGCATCCTGCCCTTCTACGGCATCATCGTGGTCGGCAATTTCGTAGGCTGCAACTTCTACCGCTGGGTCATGGGCGGCAACCCCGAATAAGCCACAAGGCACAGAAATTCCACCTCAACAGCGCATGACAAGCTGTCACTCGCAGTCCAGAGGGTGTTGTACAAATAGCGATTTGGAGGAGGCCCAAATCTTTCGGAGCACGGGACCTTAGTCCCCCGATCCGACAAAAAACAGTGCTGCTAATTCAATTGCTTGCTATATCCTTGGAACATCTATGGTCTGCAGCAGATACGGTGCGGCAGTTTTGGCTTGCATAGCCGTAATGCACTTGATATACTGCATTACATGGGTAAATTTTTCTCTCTCCTTCTGATGGCGGCAGCAGCATTTCTGCTGAACAGCTGCGTCTGCGTGAACACGCATCGTGCGTGTGCAGACCGCGGACGCCAGTATCAGGCCGTCATTCTGCCGGAACAGGATAACCTGGTTATTTACCAGCACAATGGCAAGCTCTACCTGCAAGGCGTGTTGACCAGCGTGCGGCGCTCGGGGCGCGATAAGGTGAGCCATTTCAAGCCCAATGACTTCTCCAGCGGCCAGTTCGTGCCCATTGCCAGAGCGCCGCAGTGCTATGTGTATCGCCAGCTGACGGCAGCAGATGTGGAGAAGAACGATGTATTCGGGCTCCATCCCGGGCAGGCAATTCCCAAGGGAGCCCACCCGGTAAGGCAGGCACACCAGGTGACAGGCTATACCATCGATTCCCTGAACTGCAACCCGACAACTACTCAGCTTCAGCATGGCTGGCAGCGCGAACTACCCAAAAACGCCCAGCGCTATTACGGGAAAATGGTCACCAGTGAGCACCAGAATGTGGGCTCTCACCTCTGCAACACTCAAAGGGGATTCATTATACCAGTCACCCCTGCGCGTACCAACAAACACGCATGGTATGCTTACCCCCTTGCCGCCCTTTCCTTTGTGTGCATCGATGTACCGGGAAGCCTGCTGGCCAACACAGCTGTTCCGCTGATCTATGGCATAGCAGCCATTCCCTGCAGCATATATGAGTTCGGCAAGCGTTCCTTCGTGGAACCCGGAAAGTAATAAAATCAGATTCTACGCGTGAGGCAATACCAGATGAAGCGGGTATTGTGCACCAGGTAGCGCTTGAACAAACGGCGGGGTTCCTTGCAAAGGCGGTAGAGCCACTCCAGCCCGTGTGAACGCACCCAGGCCGGCGCCTGCTGCACAAGACCAGCGTGGAAGTTGAACGCAGCGCCCACGCCGAAATACAAGGCGGGCGGTAATTGCTCGCGGTGTTCAAACAGCCAGCGTTCCTGGCGCGGACAGCCCAGACCAACCCACACGCAGTGTGCCCCGCTCTGGCGGATGGCGGCCAGCATGCGCTCGTCCTCACCCTCCGGCCACGGCGGCATGGGCGGGCAATAATGCCCCGCTACTTCTGCCCCGGGATAGCGATTCCCCAGATTTTCCTTCAGGCGGGCAATGGCCTCCTCGCTTCCGCCCAGCAGGAAGTGCTTCAGCCCAGCGCCACGCCCCATATCCCACATGGTTTCCATCACGTCCGGACCATACAGGCGGTTAGCAGCGGCACCCTTACGACGCATCAGCCACACAATGGGCATACCGTCCGGGCAGATATAATCAAACGTACGCAGCCCTGCCCCATAATCGGCAGCATCATGCAGCGCACGAGTCAGCACGTGCACGTCAGAATGAGCCAGCAGCACCGGCTGCCGTGTCTCCTGCGCCTGCTGCACCCAGAAGCCCCCCGACTCCTGCAGGTTAGAAGCCACATACGGAATACCGAAAATATCTATAGTGGAGAGAGTTGCCATACGCGCAGCAAGGATACATCACCAGCCCGGGTTGGTCAATGAAAAACCATACTCCCGTCAGCTTCCCATCAGAGCCTCCCGGTTCACAAAGAACACAGCGCCCAGCACACAAAGGAAAGCCCAGAGATAGTCCCATTTCCACTGCTCCCCCATGTAAAAAATCATGAAGGGCACAAAGATGCTCAGCGTAAGAGCCTCCTGCATGATTTTAAGCTGAGCCAGAGAAAGGCCATAGGCACGGCCCAGGTGGTTGGCCGGCACCATGAAGCAATACTCCAGCAGCGCAAGCCCCCAGCTCATCAGAATAAGCTGCCACATGGGCGCAGCGGCGCTTTCCCCCGGCTTACGCAGGAAGCCATACCAGGCAAAAGTCATCACCACATTGCTGAGGAACAGCAGACAAATGGATAAGGCAAGCTTATACATGGGAAGGATTCAGCTTTACTGGGCAATCAGGAATATGCCGTGGGGCGTTTCCTCTGAGGGCACATGCACCAGCACCAGGCCACGCAGCGCATCCATGCCCAGCATGGGAATTTCCTTCGAGTCACACAGCAGCGGGGTAACACCCCTTGCCACAACGCCAGGGCCTAACTCCAGCTCACCAGGCTTACCCTCCATAAACCGTATACCCGTAGCATCATCTATATCACCAATCTGAGCACCAATCTCCTGCCCCTCTCCGGGGGCCCATTCATGGGTAAACACACGAGTCACGCTACTGCCGGTATCCAGCAGCATGTGCACGTTTTTCCCACCACAACGCCCCTGCACAATAACGCGGCCGGTTCCATCTGCTGCGGCATACAGTGGAAAAAGCTGCGTATCCTGCGGAATTCCCCAGTAAAACTCGTTCTTGCGCAGATCAAATGTAAACGGCACAGCACGCAGAATATCCATGCCGAGGATGCCGTCTATCTTCTCTGCCATCATACTACGCACAGCGCCCAGATTCATCACCATGAAAGGATGCTCAGCGGATTCCGCAGGGCCTGCCAGCAAACTTGCCACAAGAAGCCTGGGCCGCTGGGATGAATTGCCCCGGAACTGCATCTTGCTTGTATCAATCCAACGGGCATCCGTCAGGCGTGCGGCGCTTTCCTCATGCAGCACCGTGTGGGTAGCCCCGGTGTCCAGCATCATGCGCATGGGTTGACCATTGATGAGACAGGTAACCACCACCTGCTTGCAGCGGGCGTCCTGGGTCATGGTCATCACATCAGCCTGCACAGGCTGTTGCACTGCAGGCACCGGGGGTTCAGCCATAGCCAGGCCAGCGGCCAGCATTGTTGCCAGAATCGGGAAAATTTTCATGCCGGCAGGATAACACTTTGCCACTGGCATGTCAATTGTAAATACTTAGGGCCGCTGCACCATCCCTGGAGCAGCGGCCCTTTTGTTGCGAGAGCCGGATGTCAGGGTCGAACTGACGACCGTCCGATTACAAATCGGGTGCTCTACCACTGAGCTAATCCGGCGCGTTGCGGGAGCATTCTACACGAGGAAAATACTCCTTGCAAGCTTTTTTTATCAGAAATTAAGTCCGCAATCGATGCCCAGAGTAATCTGGAAGTGGTCAATGGGGCCATTCCCCTTCGTGGCGCGGTCAATCTTTCTTGCGTTGCAGCCTGACCAGGAGCACTGAATCCAAGGCTTTACATATGCACGGGCATCGCGGCCGTAGGTACCGGTCTGGGAGTACGGCAGCAGCGCTACCTTCACACGGTAAGCATCAGAGCCTTCCACATCACTTCCCCAGTACCCCACAGAGGGAGCAATACCAGCAGAAATTTCCATATCCACGCCGGTGTTACCACGAAGCATCACATCTGTAAAACGGTAGCCGAGCTCCACATCAGCATAAAGCCCCGTAAGGCCATAGAAGCCCACGCCGGTTTCCAGTTTACCAAAGAAACCCTTCTGGTAATCATTGAACGTCAGGCTGGCAAACAACTCCTGCGTGGAACGGTGGGAAGCGCCATCGTAGTTGCGGGCCATGTAGCCCTCCAGGCCACCGTGGCGGAAGGTATAGCCAACCTCAGCAATAAGGTTGGGGAAAATCTCCTTGCCGAGCCCATAGCTCAGGCGAGTGGTGGGAGCATCGCCCAGCAGGCAGGAGGCATCCCAGATAATGCCGAACTCACCGCTGATACGATGCTGCAGACCATATGCCGACAGCGCACGAGCGGGCAACTGATAGGCTGCGCTGAGGGAGGAATACCCATACTTGCTGAACGCATCCTTCACCCCCATACCGCGAACCTGGTAATTGGAGGAATAGGCATTCAGATTCACATACCCGCGGCGGGCAGAGCTGCCTGCAGCCATGGGGGCATGAATGGGAGCCGGAGCCGGCTCATAGCTGGCGGAATAGGGATCATATGCACCATACCCGGCATCATAGCTCACATCGCTGTATTCCACAGGGCCATCGGGAATGGGAGGGGGAAAATCTGTAGCCATAGCCGGCACGGCGGCCATAAGGCAAAAAAGAACACGCTTCGTCATATGCACCATTCTAGCCCGTTATTTCGTTGTCTGCAAGTCTAAACAATGTCCGCGCCCCTGTAATGGACAATGAGAAGGCCGACCGCCCGCCTCGCACAATCGAAAGAACCGCTGCGGTTGCCCGCAGCGGTTCTTGAAGTTTTGGTAGAAGCTAAGCTTCGTATGGCTTAGTTCTGGGAGGGGCTCCACTCCTCGGACTGCAGGGCAGCCAGGTTGAAGGCCTGCTCCAGGCCCACCATGTCGCCGGCACGTACGGTCTCGAAGGCGGCGGTCTCGCGACGCAGCTGCTCGGGATCGTAGTTCACAGCCTTGATGGAAAGACCGATGCGGCGCTCCACCTTGTCGACCTTGATCACGCGGGCCTTGATGTCGTCGCCCACCTTGATTACGTCCTTCACGCGCTCCACGTGCTCCTCGGAAAGCTGGGAGATGTGGATGAGGCCGTCGATGTCGCCGTCCAGGTTCACGAATGCACCGAAGGAAGCAATCTTGGCCACGGTACCGGAAACGAGGTCGCCCACCTTGAAACGAGCGTCGATGGATTCCCACGGGTCGGTCTCAAGCTGCTTGATGCCGAGGGATACGCGCTGGTTCTCCTTGTCGATGTTCAGCACGCGAGCCTCCACAACGTCGCCCTTCTTGAGCACCTCGGAGGGGTGGTTGATCTTGCGGGTCCAGCTCATGTCGGACACGTGGATCATGCCGTCGATGCCTTCCTCCAGAGCCACGAAGGCGCCGTAGGGAGTAAGGTTACGCACAGCGCCGGAGATAACGGTACCCACGGGGAAACGGTTCTCGATGGCTTCCCAGGGGTTCTCGTCGAGCTGACGGATACCGAGAGAAATCTTCTGCTCTTCCACAGAGATGTTGAGCACGATGGCTTCGATCTCCTGGTCCAGGGACAGAACGTCGCTGGGACGAGTGATGCGCTTGGTCCAGCTGAGCTCGGACACGTGCACCAGGCCCTCCACGCCCTTCTCCAGCTCCACGAAGGCGCCGTAGGCGAGAAGCTTGGTCACGCGGCCCTTGACCTGGGAACCGATGGGGTACTTGGCCTCGATGTCTGCCCAGGGGTTGTCGGACAGCTGCTTGAGACCAAGGGATACGCGCTCCTTGTCGCGATCCACGTCGAGGATGAGAACCTCCAGCTCCTGACCGATGTGAAGCAGCTCGGAGGGGTGGTTCACACGACCCCAGCTCATGTCGGTGATGTGAAGCAGACCGTCCATGCCGGAGAGGTCCACGAAAGCGCCGAAATCGGTGATGTTCTTCACCAGGCCCTTCACGCGGTCGCCAATAGCCACGGTCTCCAGGAAACGCTGGCGCTGCTCGCTGCGCTCGGCCTCGATGACCTCGCGACGGGAGAGAACGATGTTCTTGCGCTCGTCGTTCACCTTCACAATCTTGAATTCGTATACATTGCCCACGAACTCGTTGAGATCCTTGGGCGGGATGATGTCCACCTGAGAACCCGGAAGGAAGGCTTCCACGCCGACGTTGACCATGAGGCCACCCTTAACGACGCTCTTAACCTTACCCTTAACCAGACCACCGTCCTTGTAAACGGCCACGATCTTGTCCCAGTTCTGCTTGTGGGCAGCCTTCTCCTTGGAAAGTACGACGAGACCCTCGTCGTTCTCGAGGCTCTCAAGAAGCACCTCGATCTGATCGCCCACCTCGATTTCCTCGTCCTCGAACTCGGAAACGGGGATGACACCCTCAGACTTGTAACCAATGTCCACGAGGACTACCTGCGGGCGGATTTCAAGGATGGTACCGTTCACGATGTCACCCTTGCGGAAGTTCGGAAGCTTGGCATTAATCAAAGCTTCCAGTTCAGTGTTGCTCATTATAATGATGTTTATAGGTTAATGATTTACGCACTTCCTCTAAGGCCCCTACCCGGCAGCTCATGAGGCACCTGTATGCCACCGGGGGAAGACGCGGTGCGAGATTCTACTAAATCCCCACCGCACTGGCAAGCCTTTTTTCTTGATTCTGTGCAGTTTTTCTGCGTGCATTCCGGGCGATGCGGAAAAGGCAGAAACCGGGCGGGAGACTTCTGCACTTCCCACCCGGTTTCAATGAAAAGCATCAATCGTTCTGCTGCGACTGAGCGGCATGAGATACGGGCGTGCGGAACAGGCAGCCCACGGCAAAAGTAGCCAGTGTGCCAACAGTCACGCGCCAGGGGAAGGCAATGCCCGGCAGCCAGCCCTGGCGTCCGCCGATTTCCAGCAGAATCACCACAGCAAAGCCGCACAGCATAGCCACACAGTTACCGAAGTCATTACCACGGCTGCGGGTGAGCATACCCAGCAGGAACACACCCAGCAGAGAGCCGTAGGTGTAGCCGAAAATACCAAGTGCAATGGGAAGGATACGCACGGTCGGGTCCATCACGGTGAGCCAGGCGGTACCCGCACCCACCACGATAAGCAGCACAGCAAAGAACACCGTGAGCCAGCGCACAGCACGCAGCTGCTCAGCCTGTTCTGCCTGCGGACGGAACACGTCTACATACCAGTCGCGGGTGGCGGTGGTGGCCAGAGCATTCAGTGCTGTGGAGAGCGAGCCCATGGCCGTGGCCAGCAGAGCAGCAACCAGCAGCCCGCGCACACCCACCGGCAAGCAGTGAATGATGAACCATGGAAAAATCTCAATCTGCTTCTCAGGCGGGGTAATGCCATTCTGAGCAAAATACACGAACAGCAGCATGCCGCAGGTGATGAATACCAGCACGATGGGCATATCCATGAGGCCGGAGAGAATCACCGCGCGGGCACCCTTCTTGCTGTCTGGCGCAGCCAGCATGCGCTGCACCATGTCCTGGTCGGTGCCGTGGGTAGCCATGGTAATGAACGTGGAGCCAAGAATCGCGCTCCACAGGGTGTATTCACTGCTCAGGATGTTCTTGATATCTTCCATAATCCCCTGCCCCGTAAGCCCGGAATCGAAGAAAGCCCAGGGTTTCAGATTCTTGATTTCACAGGGATTGTAATCCTTGTTACCCAGGTGGTAGCAGATGGCATCCCAGGCGGCGCCCCAGCTACCATCGGCCTTGATGCTGAAAAGCAGCACGCCAATGGTGGTGACCAGGGAAACAGCCAGGATGGAGGCCTGCAGCACATCCGTCCACACCACGGCCTTAAGACCTCCCAGGGTGGTGTACACTGCCGTGGCAATGGTAATGAAAGTGAGCGCCGCAATGTAGATGACCACGGTTTCCATCTGCCCGGCGCTTTCCTGGCCAGTCACCATCATATAGGCAATCACCAGCAGAATGCCGGCAAAGAAAAGGCGGGTACCACTGGCCAGCACACGGCTGATAAGGAAGGTGATGCTGGCCCAGCGGCGGGTGGTAAGCCCGAAACGCTTCTCCAGATACTCATAAATGGAAACCACATTGTACTGGTAGTAGGGCTTCAGGAAGAGACGGCCCACAATGATGCGGCCCAGGATAGTGCCGATAGCCAGCTGCGCATAGGTGAAATTACGCAGAGCAAAGCCCTCACCGGGGGCTCCCAGGAAGGTGGCTGCGCTGATTTCTGCCGCCAGAATGGAGGCCAGAATCGCCCACCAGGGCAGATTGCGATTGCCCAGGGCATAGCTTTCCAGGCTCTCCTGCTTGCGGCCCACATAGAGCCCGATGCCGAAGATGGCGCAGAAATACGCCAGAACTACCAGTATATCAATCATAGGAAAAAGCAAAAGCGGCGGCGGGCGAAACTGCGCCCACCGCCGGGTATAAATTGTTGTGCGTTATGCCTGCTGAGCTTCCAGCGCGGCAGCCACCAGACCGGAGAAGAGCGGGTGAGCGCTGTTCGGACGGCTCTGGAACTCGGGGTGGTACTGGCAGGCAATGAAGAAGGGATGGGAAGGAAGCTCCACCACTTCCACCAGGCCGTGCTCATCGTTCACTGCGGAAATCACCATACCGCCCTTCTCCACCTCCTCACGGAAGTCGGCATTGAACTCGTAGCGGTGGCGGTGGCGCTCGGAGATAACCTCCTTGTTATCATAGAGCTTGCTGCAGAGAGTACCGGGCTTGATGTGGGCGGGGTAAGCACCCAGGCGCATGGTGGCTCCCATGTTCTCGATGTGCTTCTGCTCCTCCTGCAGGCAGACCACGGGGGCCTTGCTGTCCTTGTTGAACTCGGTGGAGTTGGCATCGGCATGGCCCAGCACGTTGCGGGCGAACTCAATGACGGCCACCTGCATGCCAAGGCAGATACCCAGGAAGGGAATGTTGTTCTCGCGGGCATACTGCACGGCCTTGATCTTGCCTTCCACGCCGCGGTCGCCGAAGCCACCGGGCACCAGAATGCCGTCCACCTTGCCAATGAGCTCCTCGCAGGAACCGTGGGTCAGCGCCTCGGCATCCACACGCACCACCTCTACGCGGCAGTCGTTGGCAGCACCGGCGTGGGTGAAGCTTTCGTAAATGGACTTATAGGCGTCCTGCAGAGAAATGTACTTACCCACCACGGCGATGCGCACACTGTGGGAGGGGTGAATCACGCGGCCCACAAACTTCTGCCAGTCATCCATCTTGGGCTTGGGAACGGTCAGACCCAGCACATCGGTCACGATGCGGTCCACCTTATCGCGGCCCAGGTCGATGGGGCATTCGTAAATACTGTGCTTCACGTCGCAGAAGGCTACCACGTTGGAGGCAGGAACGTTGCAGAACATGGCAATCTTGCGCTTCTCCTCGTCGGTCAGGTTGTCCATCTCCGTACGGCACACAATCATGTCCGGCTGGATACCAATCTCACGCAGCTTGGCCACACTCTGCTGCGTGGGCTTGGTCTTGGTCTCACCGGCAGCCTTGATGTAGGGCAGCAGGGTCACGTGGATGAAGCAGCAGTTGTTGCGACCCACCTCCTGGCTGAACTGGCGCAGGGATTCCAGGAACAGGAAGCCTTCGATATCACCCACGGTACCACCGATTTCGGTGATAATCACGTCGCAGTTCTTGTTCTTCTCGGTCAGGTCATAGAGACGCTGCTTGATTTCGTCCGTCACGTGCGGAATGTACTGAACCGTCTTGCCCAGATAATCGCCGCGGCGTTCCTTCTCCAGCACGCGCTCGAACACCTTACCACTGGTCAGGTTGTTCAGGCGGGAAAGTTCGCAATGAATAAAGCGCTCGTAGTGGCCGAGGTCAAGGTCGGTCTCGGCACCGTCATTCAGCACGTACACTTCACCGTGCTGGTAGGGGCTCATGGTGCCCGGGTCGATGTTCAGATAGGGGTCAAACTTCTGCATGGTCACCTCAAGACCGCAATGCTCCAGCAGCGTGCCGATGGACGCTGCGGCAAGGCCTTTACCCAGGGAGGAAACAACACCGCCGGTTACAAAGATATATTTCATAATAATGTTCTCTGTGTGGTTAAGGTAAGAATAACAGATTTCCCGCTCACTGTCGAGTTTTTGTCCATACACAGCGATTTCATCCCGCATTTTTAGTCTCATAAGCAGCTTATTATGAAATAACACTTGCCTTTTCAGGAAATTTCCCTATACTTTCTTAGGCGGCTTTATTAAGTTATGACTTCCAAGGCAAGAATCACGCATTTCATGCAGCAGCAGAAACAGGCTACACGGCCACAGATAGCCGCGGCTGTAGGGCTGAGCCTGGTGAGTACGAATGCCGCCGTGGCCGCCCTGGAAAAGGAGGGCGTGCTTATCGCCGGGGAGAACATTCCCTCCGGGGGCGGGCGCCCGGTGCGGGTGTATCATTTCAATGCCGGGCATGCCGCCGTGGCACTCATCACCGCCACCCCGGAGGCCCACTGCACCCTGCTGCGCTGTGAACTGCTGAACCTGCATGGCCGGCAGATTGAGCAGAAAGAAGCCCGCTTCGTGCAGATTCATGCCGAAAGTCTGGATGAATGGCTGGATGACGCCGCACGCCACCACAAGCTGCAGCGCATCTGCCTGCCCCCCGGGCTGGGCAGCAGCCTGCACGCCCACCTGCAGAAGCGGCACAACTGCCCGGTGCACGAGTATACTGCAGCCGAATCTCTGGTAAGCGACAAGGAAAACACCCTCACCCTGCTCCTGCTGCGCGGCGAATCCCCGCAGGGAGCGCTTCGCCGCTATGGCCACATTACCCCCTGCCCCCTGCTGCAGCACCTCCCCCTGCCACTGGACTGGGCCAGCCTGGACTACGCCGACCACGCCATGGTGGAAGAAATGCTGGCACGACTGCTTCAGCTGCTCACCTGCACCCTGAATCCGGCACACATCGTGCTGCACGCCGATTTCTGGAACGACCGTCTCATCTCCCGACTGAATTTCAACATCAACACCAAACTCCGCGACATCGATTCCCCTCCCAGGCTGCAGTTCAAGACCATCACCGCAGAAAAACTAGCCCCGAAGCTTCGAAGCGCCATGGTGAGCACAGAAAACGCTAGACATTGATTTTTTTTATATTACACTCTCCACACAGATATGAAAAAGCTTTTTCTTCTCCCCATTGTCCTGTTCATGACCTGCTGCCAGCAGGTCTACTGGCACATGTACAAACAGGAAGCCCTGAAGGAAGGCTACGTGCCGATTCCACCCAGGGATCTTTTCCCGGAGGATCCGGAGCAGGGTTATCTTGACGGTGGCGTACCCTATCTGGCAGGCAACACCATGGAGGAACAGAGCCGCACCAGTTACCAGCAGCTCATGCAGCAGGCTGAGCAGGTGCAGCTCACCCGGATACGCCAGACCGGCGACTGCTGGAGCTTGGAGCGCACAGAGGACGAGCTGCCTGCTGTGCCGGTGAACGATGAGTTCCGCCGACTGGTGCAGCGCTGGGCAACCTCCCCCACCTGGATGAGACTGGAACATTGCGGCGTTGATTTCGCAGGCATATTCATCAGCCACGATGTGTTCGTGTTCCTCGATGAACAAGGAAACGAGCTAGGACGTCTCCCTATCAGCCTCGGCAACGCCCTCGTCTGCAAACCTGCAGGCCAGAATCACTATGACGACCTGCGGAAACAGATGCTTAAGGCCCTGGGGCTGGGGGAATGAACGCATCTGTGCACTTCTAAGGACTCCGCAAATTCCGATTTGGCGGGGGCTCAAATCTTTCGGAGCACGGGACTTCAGTCCCGAAAACTCAAGCGATGAGGGACTAAAGTCCCTCGCTCCGACAAAAACAGTTGCTCGACAAACTCCAATTTGCAGAGTTTTTTCGAAATGCCCGATTGACATCCCGGCAGGGGATTCTATAATGGGAACATGAGCGAGTTTGCCGGAAAGGTTGTAGTGGTGACAGGCGGTGCACAGGGCATTGGGCGCTGCATTGCAGAGCAATTCAACGCAGCCGGGGCCACGGTGTGCGTGTTTGATTTGCAGGAGAACCCGTATTTCACGGGCAATCTGGCGGAGGAGGCCGATTTGCGAGTCTTCTGCGCCAAGGTGCTGGCCGAGCACGGGCATGTGGATTATCTCATCAACAACGCCGCACCGCTCTTCAAGGGGCTGCCGGATTGCAGCTGGGAGGAGTTCAACTACGCCCTGAAGGTGGGCGTAGCGGCGCCCTACATGCTCACCCAGTTGTTCCAGGAGCATTTTGCACCGGGCGCCGCCATTGTGAACATCTCTTCCAGCCGCGACCGCATGAGCATGCCCGGCTCGGAAAGCTACACCGCCGCCAAGGGAAGCATTGCCGCCCTTACCCACGCACTGGCCGTCTCCCTTTCCGGGAGGGTGCGGGTGAATTCCATTTCCCCGGGGTGGATTGAGACCGGCAGCGCCGTATACAGTGGGGCGGATGCAGCCCAGCATCCGGCAGGCCGCGTAGGCAGGCCGCAGGATATTGCCGAAATGGTGCTCTTCCTCTGCTCCACCAAGGCCGGTTTCATCACCGGCGAGAATATCTGCATAGACGGCGGCATGACCCGCCAGATGATTTACCACGGCGACCACGGCTGGTCACTCACCCCCGGCAAATAATCATGGGCACCTATCCTGTACGATACAGCGGCGGCGAGCTCATCTGCATCGGCGACGAAGCAGAGCTGACCATGCCGGATGGTAACACCCGGCGCATACGCATCGGCGCTCTGAACTCCGATTACTGGAACCGCGCCGAGGGTCGCGAGTTTCCCCATGACATTCCACGCCTCAACCTGGAACATCATGATAAGACTCTCCTCTGGAACCTATCCCTCGAAGGCCTGTCCCAGCGATTTAATCCGACTGATTTACGACTCATTCAGCGTTCTGAGAAGCTCTTTTATAATGATGGCCGAGAGATGTACCCCGGCGACCTCATCTGGGAAAACGGAGAAAAGCGCTTGTATGTTTTCAGCGGGGTCTGGCGCAAGGATGACCCGGATTACAGCTGGTTCTTCGAAATGGGAAAAGAGGAGGAATTTGTGCTCAACTTTGAGCCCTATTCCGGCGACGGCTGTGCCTTCACCTGCGCCTACTGTGATGCGGAAGGCAACCGCAGCGCCGCCATGGATCATATTACTTTCATTGAGCGCGGTCCACGCCACCTCCTCCGGGAGGAATCATGAGACGGCCAGCGCATCAGCCTCCCCCATACAAAAAGCTCTCGGAACACCGTAATTCCGAGAGCTTTTTCTTGTTGATGGATGATTTTTACTTATTCAGCAGCTTCTCCAACAGAGCCTGGGAATTATCGGCCAGTTTGGCGGGATCCTCGAGCATACCGGCGCGCAGCAGGGCGGTGTTGATAAGCTGGTCTGCCAGCAGGGTAGCCAGGTCCTCATCCTTGCTGCGAAGCTCGGCCAGCTTCATCACGATGGGGTTGTGCGGGTTGAAGGCAATTTCCGGGTGTGTCTCGGGAATCTCCTGCCCCATGGCGCGGAGATAAGCCTTGATTTCCGGGGAGATATCGCCCTCACCCTGCAGCGCAATGGCGGGAGCGCTGGTCACACGGTCGCTGGTGGTCACCTTGCTGAAGCGGTCCTTGAAGGTATCGCTCACCCAGGTGGTGAGGCCTTCGGCCTCCGTCTCATCCAGACCGGGCTGGTCGGGCTGGGCTTCCAGCGGGGGCAGGTCCAGACCAGCGCGGTCGATGGACTTGATTTCCTTTTCACCGAACTTCATGAGGCTTTCCACCACAAACTGGTCACCGCCCTCGGTAAAGAAGCCGACCTCGAAACCACGGGCCTTGAGAGCATCCAGATACGGAGAATTCTCCAACTGACTGCGGCTGGCACCGTAGAGCACGTAGATATCCTTCTGGTTTTCCTTCATGCGGGACACATAGTCCTCGAAGCTGGTGAGCTTACCGGGCTCCGTGAAGGTAGACTCGAAACGCAGCAGCTTACCAAGGGCATCCTTGTGCTCCCAGCTGGTCACCACGCCTTCCTTGATGTAGCGGGAGAAGGTGCGCCAGAACTTCTCGTAGGTCTCGGTCTCATTCTTGGCCACCCCCTCCAGGTGCTTGATGAAGCGCTTGGTGATGATACCGGAAACCTTGCGCAGCAGGGAGTTATCCTGCAGCATCTCGCGGGAGATATTGAGCGGGAGGTCTTCGCTATCCACCACACCGGCCAGGAAACGCAGCCACTCAGGCAGCAGCTTCTCGGGCTTGCTGTCGATGAGCACCTTGTGGCAATAGAGCGATACCATAGGTTCGCAGCGACCAAAGCCCATAGCCTCCGGGTTTTCCTCCGGCACAAAGAGCACGGAATTGAGCACGATGGGGGCATCGGCGCTGAAGTGCATGTAGCTCAGCGGCTTGCTCTCCGTGTGGGCGATGAACTGGTAGAAGCCCTCGTACTCCTCGGTGGTCACATCCTTCTTGCTCTTCATCCAGATGGCCTGCACGGTGTTCAGGTGCTCGCCATTGAAATCGATGGGGAAGCCCACGAAGTTGCTGTACTTGGAGAGGATGTAGCGGGTGTGGTCACCCTTGGCGAAATTCTTGGCGTCCTCCTTCAGGAAAATCTTGATGCTGGTGCCGCGGGGAGTATCAGCAGCGGCATCGGTGAGGGTGTAGCCCTCCTGGCCGTCGCTCTCCCACTTCACCGGGGCAGCATCCGGCTGCCAGGAGCGGGTGGTCACCTCCACCTTATCAGCAGCCATGAACACACTGTAGAAGCCTACACCGAACTGGCCGATGAGGTCCTGCGTGCCGCCCTGGCTCTCCTTCATGGCTTCCAGGAACTTCTTGGTGCCGGAGTGGGCGATGGTGCCCAGGAATTCCACCACCTCATCCTGAGTCATGCCGATACCGCTATCAGCAATGGTAAGAGTACCGGCTTCCTCATCCGTCGTGATAGTGATGCGAAGCTCGCGCTCGGGCTCGTAGATATCAGTCTGGGTCAGCTGCTTGAGGCGAAGCTTCTCCAGAGCATCGGAAGCATTGGATACCAGCTCGCGCACAAACACCTCGCGGTCGCTGTAGAATGCATGAATCACAATGTCCAGCAGCTGCCGGACCTCCGTCTGGAACTGATGCGTATTTGCCATAGTTGCGTTGTTAATAAAGTTTGCTGCTTATTCTACGCCGAGAACCCAAAAGGTCAAGATTCCAGTGTGGCAGCATCAAGCAGCCACGTCAGCCCCAGTGGAACAACTCATCCATGGCAAAAAGGCGGGCGCTGCCAAACCACTGCTTTCCATGCAGACGACGGCGCGTCTCAATCAATGCAGCAGAGGTGGAATCCAGCAACTGGAGAGCCAGCTTCTCATGCGGCAGAAATTGAACAGAGATGGAATGCGCATGCGCACGGACACGCAGCGTTGTATTCCAGAGCGGCAACAGAGATTTCAACTGTTCTGCTGCAGCATCGGCTGTGGTGCCATCGGTCACCTTGCCGAGGATTTCGTTGCATTTTCGCAACACCGTCGTCATGGTACGCACATCAGCCATCAAGGTCTCCCGTGCAGGCGGCTCCTCCGGAGCCTGGTCAAACATGAAGGCCACGGGCATGCTCAGCATATAAGTCAGATGCTGCTTCTCTGGCAGGCTTAGGGACTCCGAGAAAACGCGCATCTGCAGCGTATCCACCTCATAGACCTCCCGCACCAGATAATCGAAAGCCTGGCGCAGCTCATACTCCTGGCGGCGGCTCAGCCTCTGTCCCGCCATGAGCTCCAGGTACTTACAGAAAAGCGCCGGCGCACCACAATGCCGAGCCAGCTCTGCAGTCGTCTTATTCAGCTCCGGCGAGATGCGGTTGCGCGCTGCCTTAGCCGCCGCAGTGCGGCATACCAGGGCGTATTTGATAGCCACACGCTCCTGGCCATAGCGCAAAGGAAAAGCCGACATAGCCTCCGCCCGGCTGGGGGGCAGAGGTATGCCGGCTTTTGCAATTTCCTCAAAAGGCTCCCTGCCCTGCATGGCATCCCACTCGTGCTGAGTGGGTGCTTCCCACGCCATGGCCGACGCGCCGGCGCACAGCAACAGGCACAGGGCTGACGGGAAGCCTTGCATGAAATCAGGCAAATTCGCCCATGTAGAACTTCTTCTTACCGCGGCGGATGATGACAATGCCACCCTCCAGAGCGCTCTCCTTTGTGAGCGGCCAGGCGGCATCCTTCACAATCTCACCGTTGATGGAGATAGCACCATTGCCGATGAACTCACGAGCCTCGCGCTTGGAGCTGCACACCTTGGCGGCCACCAGCACATCAGCCAGCGGGCCCTCCGTCAAGGAAACCTGGGGCACGTTCTTCATGCCACTCTTGATATCGCGGGCAGACAGGCTCTTGAAATCACCGGCAAAGAGCTTCTCACTCACAGCCACAGCGTGCTCAAACTCTGCCTCGCCATGCAGGTCGGTGATGATTTCGCGGGCCAGGGCCTTCTGGGCAATACGCTGCTCCGGGTGCTCCAGGTGGCGGGCCTCAATTTCGGTAATCTCCTCCGGGCTCAGGAAGGTAAGGCGCTTCAGGTAAGTGATGACGCAGGCGTCATCACTGTTCAGCAGGAACTGATACAGCTCGTAGGAGGAGGTCTTCTCCTTGTCCAGCCAGAGGGCATTACCCTCACTCTTGCCGAACTTGTTGCCCTGGGCATCCGTCACCAGCGGCATGGTGAGGGCATACACCTCATCACCCGTGGTCTTGCGGATAAGCTCAATACCGGTAGTGATGTTGCCCCACTGGTCGCTGCCGGCCACCTGCAGGTCCACCCCACGGGTCTCATGCAGATGCTTGAAGTCGATAGCCTGGATAAGCATGTAGGAGAACTCGGCATAGGAGATACCGCTCTCCATCTGGCGGCGCACATGGTCCTTGGTGAGCATGTACCCCACGTTGATGTACTTGCCGTAGTCGCGGAAGAAGTCAATGACATTCATTCCGTTAATCCAGTCGTAGTTATTCACCACTTCAAAACCGAACACGCGCTCCACCTGGGCGCGCAGGGCCTCGTAGTTGCGGAAAACCTCTTCCTTCTGCTGAAGCTCACGCTCCACGGTGCCACGCGGGTCACCAATCAGACCCGTAGCCAGACCCACCAGCAGAATCGGGTGGTGGCCATGCTCCTTCATGCGGCGGGTAATGAGGAAGCTGGAATAATGCCCCAGGTGCAGACTGTCGGCCGTCGGGTCCGTGCCGATATAGAAAGTGAGTCCACCCTTATTGAGCTTCTCAATAAGATCGGGGCTGGAAATCTGATTCACCAACCCACGCCATTCCAGTTCTTCGTAAAAGGTCATGATAAAGAGCGTTTTGCTTTGAGCCACGAATCATACCACGCCCACCCTGCTCTGTCAATCCACGGAACTGACAGCAAAAATAGATGGTGGAACGCGCAACAGACTCTCAATACCAGATTCAGGACAAACAGAAGACTCAGGCGCTTTCTGGCGTTCCTTCTGCTGCATAACTGGCAGGGTATAGCAACAGAATATCATTAAGTTCCTACTCACTCCTGGGGAAGAACATATTCCATGAAGTTACGGAGACTTTCACTTCCGTAATAGTGATTCTCCTTGATGCGGTCGAATGCGGCAGAGGTACGCCCGCCAAATACAAAGAGCATAGGCATAAGGCGGGTCATCAGGAGAGTCTGCGTTGCCTCATCCGTTTCACCAAGGGCATTCACCTTATCTACAGCCGTCTGCAGATTCACATGCAAAGCAGGCAGTTTCTCCGCTGCAGCATTGGCGCTGGCAGCATCGCATATACCTTCATAGACGGAAAGCAATTCGTTAAAGGCTGAGATACAGGCATCTATCAGCCCGGCGGCTTCCTCGCCCGCGGTGGCGTGCGGCTTTTCGGAGGGCACGTATATAGCCTGAGCCACAGGAGCATAGAGAGAAAGAGCAGCTGCCAGAGTGACAATCAATTTCATTTTTAACTAAACCATTGAGTGTTACGAGAAGCGCTGCGATTCCAAGCAGGGAATCGCAGCGCTGAAAGTTAAGGCATGTAACGTCGGGAGATATTACTTCTCCTCGATGGTCACGTCGTACTCGCGGCCCATGATGTTGAGCTTCATGTTGCGGCCGGAGATAGCGGCAGCCACACCCACGGTGGAGAGGGCGGCGGGAGCGCCGAAGTTCTCCTGCTTGGGAGTGGTCGGCGGCTCGGGCTTCTTGCCGGCATAGTAGTCTTCCAGCTGCTGCGGGAACATGCAGTAAATCACGCAGTTCTCGTCGGTCACGGGAAGGCCCTTGGCGGCGAGCTTGTCGCGCAGATCCTGCATACCGGGCTTGATGAGGTCGGCGGGGCGGCAGGAGATGGGTTCCTTGCCCATCTTCTTGGCGCACATGGCCTGCAGCTCGGGATCCACGGGAGCGGGAGTGCGGCCATAGTAACCCAGAGCCACGTCGGCGCACTGCGGGGTGATGTTCTTCCAGCGGCCGAACTTCACGTTCATCATAGCCTGCACACCCACAATCTGAGAGGTGGGAGTTACCAACGGAATCCAACCCAGAGCTTCACGCACCACGGGGATTTCGGCGAACACTTCCTCGAACTTGTCGGTCATGTTCATTTCCTTCAGCTGGCTGCGGAAGTTGGAAAGCATGCCGCCGGGCACCTGGTAGCGCAGCGTGTCGCTGTTCACGATTTCGTTGGCGTGGCTGGTGAAGCGGGAAAGGCTGTCGTACACGGGCTGCAGCATGGTGGAGATTTCGGAAAGCTTCTTCTTGAAGTCTTCCTCGTCCTCAAGCTTGGGAGCGCGCTCGTAACCGTTCATGAGGGCGAGCATGCGCATGCAGTCCGGCTGACCGGTACCGTTAGCGAAGGGAGCGATGGACACGTCCACGGCGTCAGCACCGGCGTTGATACCGGCCACGTAGGTGGCGGCGCCGAGACCGGCGGTCTCGTGGGTGTGAATCCACACGGGGAGGTTACAGGCCTTCTTGATAGCCTCGGTCAGAGCGGCAGTCTCAGCCGGGGGGATAAGGCCGGCCATGTCCTTGATGACGATGGCATCAGCGCCCATATCGGCGATTTCCTTGGCCAGGTTGGCGAAGTACTCCAGGTTGTGCACCGGGGAGGTGGTGTAGCAGATGGTGCCGTGAGCCTGAGCACCGGCTTCCTTGGCTGCCTTGATGGAGGTGCGCATGTTCTGCGGGTCGTTCAGGCAGTCGAAAATACGGAAGATGTTCATGCCATGCTTGGCGCTGAGCTTCACGAAGGCTTCCACCACGTCATCAGCGTAGTGAGTGTAGCCCACGAGGTTCTGACCGCGCAGCAGCATCATGTGCGGGGTCTTGGGAGCCAGCTTCTTCAGGGTATCGAGACGATCGAACGGGTGCTCGCCGAGGAAGCGGAGACCGGAGTCGATGGAGGCACCACCCCAGGTTTCCAGAGCAGAAAAGCCCATAGTATCAAGAATGGGAGCGATTTCGAGCATCTGCTCGGTGGACATGCGGGTGGCAGCCAGAGACTGGTGACCGTCGCGCAGTACTGTGCAGTTGAATGTAGCGGGTTTCATATCTAAAAATTTCTTGTGTAAGATACCAGATTCTATGCCCTAATCCTACCATAAAACGGCTTTCCGCGTCAAGCAACTAATGACAGAGCAGCGAAAATTATCGTCGAACGGTGCGGTTAGGGAGAATTTTGAATTTTGAATTTCGGATTGTTGATGTGTAGAATTCCGCGACCTGGAAGCTTCGCGTCTCGCTCCGCTCGCCTGCTACGCCCACCCGGGCCACCCGCCAGTATTCCATTAATCCCCAGCCCCTAATCCTTCAGAATGCGGCAAAGAATTTCTCAGCTTCCTCGCACACGCGCACAGCCACGCAGTTCACATCCAGGCGGGAGGCATCCAGCCAGTAATGGGCGGCTTCCTTGTAGAACGCGCGGCGCTCGTTATCCAGACGGGTGAATACGGCTCGGCGGTCGGTATTCATGAGCAGCGGGCGGGTGGTGCTTCTGGCTGTGCGCACCAGCAGGGCATTGATGGAAACATTCAGCCACACAGTAAAGCCCAGCTTACGCAGCAACTCGCGGTTCTCCGGACGCACCACTATGCCGCCACCCGTGGAAATGATGGAGGGATTGGGGGTAGGATTATACAACAGGTAGCGCAGCAGCGCCGTTTCCAGCGAGCGGAAGTGAGCCTCGCCCTCCTCCGCGAAAATCTCCGAAATAGGCTTACCAATCTGCTCTTCGATAATGGCATCCGTATCCAGCAGCGGCATACCGGTGCGCTTGCTGAGCGCCTTGCCCACAGTCGTCTTGCCGCAGCCCATCAGACCAACCAGAATGATGGGACGCCCCTTGGTATCGAGCGGATGTATCGGCGCAGGTGTCATATTTACCCGTCAATCAACCCTCGCAGATAATCACCTCACCGCGGAACACAATGAGAGCCGGACCAGGCTTGCCGCCTTCAATCGTCACGCTGTCATCATCATTCACCATACCGGTCACCATGCCCTCAGGCGTCTCAAAGCGAATCTTCCGGGCACTGCCATCGAGCAGGAAATCCACAAAGGCCACAAAACAGCGGGCACCATCAGCACTCACGGGCGTCTCCACACCCTCTGCATTGAAATGGCGCAGACGCACAGCCCGCTTCACCTGAGCGGGTTCTACAACAATGAGACCATCGGCTCCGATACCGAAACGGCGATTGCAGATATCCTTCGCATTCCCCTCAGTCAGCACACTGCTGAGCTCGAGCTCGCGGTTATCCACCATCACAAAGTCATGCTCTGCACCGGTCATCTTGTAGAATTCAAGCATCATAACAAGAGCATTCTAGCAAAAAACAAGCTACAGGGAAAGCCAAAATACAGCCAACATGCACTTGTATCCCAAAGATTTCATAGGTGATACCCCCCCACGCCCCCTTGCTGGGCAAGAACTATCGGTTAAGAGTGCTCATTGAATGTGGGCACATCGTGATATGAAAATTCAAATTCCACAATGTTTGGGGTTACCCCAAAAAGGGGCTTAGGCCACTACAGACAGTGTGACCCAACAAGCGACGGCCTCCTGCCCGGCTCCGAGTCTCGCTATCGCTCGCTTTCTTGGAGCTTCGCGTCTCGCGCATGCTACGCCCACACGAACCGCCGAGGCTAGGCTTCGTTCTCGTTGCATCTGAGCCGCAGCTCAGATGCAACGCGTCTCCGCGCCGTCAGGCCGCATGGCGGGTGTCTACGTACACCGTCAGCGGGGAGTAAGCCAGTCCTTACCGCTGATGGTAACGTAGCCGCAAGGATACGGAACAGCAGCTAACCATGGCTGGTGGAAAGGAGTTCTGTTTCATGAATCTGAGAAATGGAATCGAGCTGTTAGTGCTTATCCTGAAGATAGTCCTCTTCATTATGAGCCTCTGATGGCAAGTACGCACTCCTGCTGCAATAGGAGTGCGTGCGTTCCTTCCTTTTTTTCTAATTTTTAAGGACGAGAGTTTGACAAACTCTGACGATTTTCCATAATAAAGTCATCCAAGATTCCTCAGATTCATTTTGGACTCTTTTCCGCGAGCTGGCTATTTGCAGATGGTCGGCTCGCTTTTTTTCCTTAATATCTATTGGTATTCCAAGACAAGAATATCAGCATGACCGAAGCGTACCCCATAAGCGAGGACCTCAAGATTCTGGCAGAACTGTAACCAACGAACAAAACACCACTTTGCACCACATGCCCCGCACCCGCAGACCAAGGGCGCCAATTCGAGCGAATCCTCCCCTTGCAGCCCGGTCTTTGAGCCATCTGCAACAAGAATGCAGGAAACGCGCAATAACATGCCGCCGCGTGCGTCTATTTATTAGAAAATCGGCACTTTCTGCAATTTTTTGTTGCGGATTCGATGCCGGGAAGTATTATTAGTAGTAAAGGAGATAGATAATGATGAAGAACTTTTTCCACAGTATCCTTGCCCCCACAGCTCTTTGCCTTACGGCGGCAGCTTGTGTGAGCTGTGCACCTGAACATGAATATGTAAGCAAACAAGTTGGCGGAGCTGAAATCCCGGCAGGATGGGATTTTTCCACGAAAAAGCAATGGACTGTTAGTCATGACTTTCCTGATGGCGGACATCTTAATAAGCAAGTTATTGATTTTTCAGGGCTTCCGGAGTTTACTTCATATTGCGGGAAAGAGGTAAAGTTCCATTTACCGCTTGCCATACAACGCGTCGATTACGCGGCCGGCACCTTCTACGAACTAAAAGACTACAAACCACAGCCCGATGGTGTCATAGATTTGTATCATGTTCCTGTACAAAAGGGTAAGCTGCTGGCTGTTCGCTGCTTGTGGGAAGAACTCACTGAGCCGCGAGCTAAAGTATTCAAACTGGAGAGTTTAAGTGTAGAAGCCCTGCTGGAAGTTCAGCACCCCGATGTACAAGTAAACAACGGCAAACCGCTTTATTTAACCTATATTCTTGCCGACGACAAGACCCCGCCGCACCACATCCGCGCTCCGTGGAAAGCGCCAACGGCCACAGAATCCCCCCACGCACTGGAATTGTTGAGGGAGGCCATAAAAAACACCACCGCTCCCGAGAGCGTGTCCACGCATCAGTAAGTACAAATTATTCTGAATACCAAAGGCGGAGCACAGCTGATGGAAGGATATGGCGGCTACATGATTGCTCGCTATGTTGCATTTAATCCCAAAATCGATGCAAGCATGAGACGCAAAGCATTGTTTGTTGTTGATTTGTGGAACGAATGCTCTGATGGTGAAAATGGCTATCGCTCACGATGGATAGAAAGAAAACACTAGTTTGGTGTTCGGAAAATAACTAGCCCATAAATGGGAATTTGGAGGAAACAGTATGGTTGAACGTGCACACATTTCAGATATTGCATCATTGACTGCATTAAGATTGGAATTCTTGCAGGAAGACTACGGCGAATTGAGTGGAGAAATTAAAAGTAAGCTCATAGAAGCTTTGCCAGCTTACTTTGAAAAGAATCTTAACCATAATATCTTCTGCTACCTAATTAGAGAAATGGAAGAAGTCGTTGCCTGTGCATTCTTGCTAATAGTTGAAAAGCCTGCAAATCCGATGTTCATAACAGGCAGAACCGGAACTGTGCTTAACGTATACACGAAACCGATATGCCGACATAAGGGGTATGCAAAAGCGATAATGAAAACGCTGCTACAGGATGCAGTTGAACTGAATTTGAGTTATGTGGAACTTGAATCTACAGAGGCTGGATACGATTTGTATAAATCCATTGGTTTTACTGATGATGTGTCAAAGTACCATTGTATGAAATGGTACAACGTATAGTGAAATTCCAATTTGTAGGTGAGATAATGATTATTTTAGTTACAGGAGCATCGCATACGGGCAAAACTGCACTTGCTCAAAAACTGCTTGAAAAATATAAATATCCATATCTTTCAATAGACCATCTGAAAATGGGTTTAATTCGTAGCGGCAATACAGAACTTACCCCTATGGATGACAATGAATTAACTGAATATTTATGGCCCATTGTTTGTGAGATGATTAAAACTGCTATTGAAAACAAGCAGAACTTAATTGTCGAAGGTGGCTACATTCCATTCGATTGGCAGAAGGACTTTGACTCTGAATATCTCAAAAACATTAGATATTATTGTCTTGTAATGACTGAGAAATATATTAGAAATCACTTTGCCGACATAAAGAAATATGCAAATGTCATTGAAAATCGTTTAGATAATGAATGGTGCACAATGGAGAGTGTGTTAGCAAACAATTTAGAAATGTTATCCCTTGCACGAGAGCATAATGTGAACTATATGCTCATTGACGATAAGTACGAAATCAATATTGAGTTATAACGATAAATTCCAATTTATCAGTCTGGTTATTCACCAGAGGGTATACCAGTTATTTCCCGAACGCTATACTAGAGACTGTTACATCGCTTGCAACCTGTCTCGGCGTATCGTAGAGAAGACAGAGTGTCTTTTTATTCCCTTGCAAGCGATGTTTCATTTTAGGTTGCGACTTGGTGAAAAATGGCACTTAAACTGCTGATTCTGTGTAGCTTCTCAGTTCGAAACATCTTTGCTTGTCGCAGAGTTGCCATCTGCTCAAAGTTGCCTACTTGTCTCGGCGTAGCACGCAGTGCGAAGACGGAAGCTCACAGAATCAGCGGATTATAGATTCGAAGCATCTTTAGTGACCCTAAAAGGCGTTTGAGCTTAGCAAAACGGGCTTCCGGCTTCTCTACGATACGCCGTGACGAGTAGGAGTTTTGGGCTTTAAGAGAGCGATGTCATGCCCATGGGTAAGCCAAGATGTTTGATAACCCATTCTCGCCCGGAGTGTGATTTGAAATACTTCTCCAGCTCAGATGCCTGTTCTTCTGTTTGAACGGCAATGGCTGAGTGAATTTCCCATGGGGCATATTTAGAGGTGTGCGGTACATGCCCGGCGTTATGCGTTTTGAGCCGTGCTGCAAGGTCTGAGGTGTGGCCAACATAGAAGTGGGTGTGCGTGGATGCATCCCACAGAATATAAACATAATGAAAATGTGATGTTGGCATGGTGTGAGTATAGTGGATGTAGCGGGTGAATGCAAGTAGGAAGAGCAAGAGAGGCGAATGAAAACACGTCCGTAGTATACAGCACTTCGCCACCCGAGAGACCGAGGATGGTTTAGTCGATTTTGTTGGCGCCATCAGTGGTATGCATCGCTCTGGCTTCTGCTCTGCATACGCCGAGACTGGGGAGGTGGCCCGGCTTCGTCCGCTGGCGCGTTCTACGCCGAGGCTAGGCTTCTACCGCTTTGGTCTGAAAGCCCAAAGCTCCTACGCCTGCGGCAGCCATTCTGGCCTGCCTTGGGGCTTCGCGTGTCTCAAGGCTCCCTTGCTACGCCCACACGGGTGGCGTAGAAAAACAGCGTATCAGGTGACCTGATACGCTGTTTTACGAAGCCTGGAGCTATTTCGGTTCAAATTTAGAGGCTTATTTTGATGTTTTGTTCGAAACAAACTTCGGTTCACCAAAGATGCAAAATCTCTATAACTCATCGCATATTAGATATTTACCCCCAAAGTTCGAACAGAACACCTTAGTAAAAGGCCTTTACCCGGCAAGGGAGATAAGAGGAATAGCACTCGCGCTTTCAAGAGTATATAAAAAGTCCCGCCCATCGGTTTAGAGACCTAGGGCGGGTGCGCAATGCGGGGCTTGGCTACCCCTCTCGAACTTGTTGTTCCTTACTTGCGGCGGCGACGGGCGGCAAGGCCACAGAGAGCCAGCAGGGAAAGCGTGGCCGTGGTGGGCTCGGGAACAACAACGTAGGAAAGCGTTTGCCAGCCATTCTTTACGGTGCCCCCCTGAGCCATCGTCAACGAGGTAGATTCCAGCACGCCAGTCACCTTGTAAATCATTACAGACTCGGTATTCGGACTCCAGTTGCTGGCCAGACTATCGCTGTATGTTACAGAGTTTCCGGTAGTAGTGGTAAAACCATTACCGTTAAGCCCGGCATAAGACAAAGTGATAGAATCGGCGGCAAGTCCAGTAATCGAAAAACCTGCAGTATGCTGAGCACGGCTGGCAGCTGTTACAAAAAGGGTAATTGTATCACCAACATTGGCAGAATTAAGCGTCAGGGTGATAGAGGATTTAGAACCGCTATTACCAGTTGCGGTGTAATAGATATCACTACCAGTGGAAAAATCAGCTGCAGTAAAGCCAGAAGTTAATCCCAGAGCTGCATTCATCTCGGTTATGGCAGCCGAGTTGTCCCATGACTTTTCTACAGAGCCATCTGTACCACCGGCATACGTAGCGCCATCAGTAGAAAAAGAAATTACGTCACCATTGCTTAAAGTAATGGACGGATTGGTTGTGCCATGTACGTAGAAAGCATCTGTAATAAACGGATGAGCTTCTTTAAGTGCTGATGTATCAGAATTACCAAAGGCAACCACGGTAGGGGAGGCAGACCCTGCAACAGCCATACCAGCCAGAGCCATAAGGGCAATAAGTGTTTTTTTCATATTTGTAAGAATTGATTATTAAGATATTCGAGTGGCTCGTGCAGGGATACACTTTCCCACGCGCGTCGGGAGGCTGAGAGACCTGCTCCTAAGCCACTGAGGAAAATATACAGCATTGACGATGCTGATGCCCTCATGAATTCGGCTTTCTCAATAATTGAGAAAAGTCATCCATCTGCATATTTGTTACTTCGGAGCCGAGAAAAATGGCAAAAAGTGCATAATTTTAAGCGTTTTGGCGTTTTTACGCTTGCATCAGCATCGTCAATGCTGGAGCCATGCAAAGAAAAAGCCGCCTTGTGGGCGGCTGGGCCTTTAGTCGTTTGGCTGCTCGTGTGAAGTGGAAACACAGCCCCGTGATTTCGCCGTAGCGCTGGACGAGGAACTTGCTCTCGCCAAAGAAAGATGCCCATGATCGCGCCGACTGATGCACCATTCTGGATGCACACAAGTATAGGGTTAAGCTCTGTAGCCGTAGCAATGGAAACCACGGCTAGAGCATTAGCGATAACGATACCTCCAGTTACAGCTGAATTGGTCATGTTCTACAAACGGGCTCAATTGACTTGACTTAAACCGCTCTATTCATTAGAATTCTACTGTTATGAATCAGCCTTCATTTACCCCGGAGGAAAAGAAAGCCGCCATCAAACTTATGCGTCGAGAGGTGTGGGTGGATAAGTTGCGTTTGCTGGCAATTTTCATGGTTGTGTGTTGCCATTGCTGTGACCCATTTACATTCAACCCGGATCCGGCAGTAAGTAATAATCCGGCATTCGGTTTTTGGGGGGCTATTTATCAGGCCTTTTTGCGTCCATGTGTTCCCTTGTTTGCATGCATGACCGGGTTGCTTCTGTTGCCGGTTAAACAAGAGATGGGGGCTTTTTACAAAAAAAGAATCAGTCGCGTACTCTGGCCTTTTTTGATATGGAGTGTCCTATATGCGCTTTTCCCGGTGATTGTTTTTGCCTGCGGCGGCAGCAAAGAACTCATCATCAGCTTCTTTGTCAACGAGCAAAACCCCAGCCCGGCATTAAGTGATGCCTTGGTTTCCATGTGTCGCATACCGTTCGACTTCACGCTGTATAGCGTGCATATGTGGTTTGTTTTCCTCATCATTGGTCTGTACCTGTACTTGCCCATATTCTCTGCCTGGCTGGAGAAAGCCACTCTGCGAGAAAAACACCTTGTGTTGGGGATATGGGGAATAACCCTCTGCATTCCCTACGCAGAGATGTTTACGCCACAGCTTTTTGGTACCTGTTCATGGAACAGCTTCGGCATGCTCTACTACTTCGGTGGTTTTATCGGATATCTGCTTCTTGGCCATCTGGTGCAAAAAGAATGGCAGCCCCGCAGCTGGGGGAGAACCCTCGCATTTGCCACACCCGCCTTTATCATTGGTTGTGTGGCAACGTTTGTAGGGTACAGGTTGATTCAGACCGGAGCCATCAATTGTGACTTGCCCATCTCCGGCAAACTCGCTATGGCTTTTAATCCTCAGCAGGCAGGGTTGCCGTACGAAGCCTCACATGAGTTGTGCCTGCTTTATTGTACCCCGAATGTGGCGCTCATGGTATGGGCCATATTGATAGTGTTCCGCAAGCTGAACACCGCCGAGCTGCGTACGCGTGCCGTTCTGGCCAACCTGACAGCCTGTGGTTTCGGAATCTACCTCGTGCACTATCTTTTTGTAGGACCCGCCAATATGCTCATCAACCTTATCGGCGTCCCCATGCCTTTGGTTATTCTTTGTTCCGGTGTAATGGCGTTCCTCGTTACATGGGGTGTCGTTACGCTGTTGCGTAAATGCATCAAAGGCACTTGGTTTTTAGGTTGAAAGCCGCTATATTTTACTACCCACCTTGCCGGGAGTAACGGATTATCGTCCTCCTGACAAGGTGGTTTTTGGACTTTTGGGGGGCGTTTTGCGCCCGGCAGGGCGGTGGCGGGGATTGTTGGCTTGACCCGAAAAACAGGGGATCAGGTGACCTGTAAATGAGAAACGACCTCTGGTAGGTAACGCGGGTCTGCCCGGCTTCGCGTAGCCCTGCGGGCTCTTGCTACGCCGAGGCTAGGCTTCTTACCATTTGGTCTGTAAGACCAAATGGCCTACGCCCGGCGGCAGCCCATTCTGGCCTGCCTTGGGGCTTCGCGTGTCGCAAGGCTCCCTTGCTACGCCCACACGGGTGGCGTAGAAAAAACAGCGTATCAGGTAACCTGATACGCTGTTTTACGAAGCCTGGAGCTAACGTGCCATTAGCTTGGGAAATTTGCGCCCGGAATTCGCTTTTTTCGTTTTTCCTACGTTCAGCTTAAACCAATATGAAATCACATGATAATATATGTCATTAAAAACTGGATACGGAATCGCTATACTATCGAACTCTTGGGAACATGGGAGATTATCCACAACCCGGATTTTAAAGTGGTCGAATTTGACCACTTTAAATCACAAGCCGGTTTACCCAGCTTCGTGATGAGTGTGTCGGACTGGGTGGAAAAGACTAACGCTATAGCTTAGTCGTTCGTAAAGGACGCTATGGCGGTACATACGCCGTACGGGATTTGGCATTTGAGTTCGGCACTGCAATCAGCGTTGCCTTCAAGCTTTATTTGATTGAGGAGTTCCAAAAGCTGAAATCAGCAGAGCAAGAAAAGCTGGGCTGGTCTGCCAAACGGGAGCTTACAAAAATCAATTACCGCATTCATACAGAAGCCATTAAACAAAATCTGATTCCGGCAACTGTAAGCGCCCAACAGGCCAGTTACATCTACGCCAATGAAGCAGATGTTCTCAATGTAGCCATGTTTGGCATGACCGCTCAGCAATGGCGACGTAGCAATCCTTCTTTGCCCGGCAACATACGAGACTACGCTACTGTAAACGAATTGATTTGTCTTTCCAACATGGAAAACCTGAATGCTGTATTCATTGAATCCGGCATGAGTCAACCTGAACGCCTGCAGAAACTCAACAAAATCGCTATTCAGCAAATGCGAGTTCTGACCGAAGCCGAGGGCCGACTTTTGTTGAAATAACAGTAATTCACATAAATTTTGGCGGATACATACGGGGCCGGGGTATCGCTATTTCCTCGTCTTCCAGGACAAGGATATCAGCATGACCGGGGCTTACCCCATGAGTGAGTTCCTCAAGATTCTGGCTGATTTGTAACCAACGCTCAAAACACCACTTTGCACCACATGAGCCGCACCCGGCAGACCAAGGGCTCCACTTCGAGCAAATCCTCCCCTTGCTGCCCGTCTCGGCGGCCAGGGTGGGCGTATCAACGAGGAGCCCCCAGAAAGGAGGGCGCAAGCCCGAACTCGAAGACGGAGCTCGTTTTTCCCGCCTCCCGGCAACAAAAATGCAGGAACCGTCGAGAGATTCTTCCCACCCTAATTCCTAAACCTTTTTTTTCAAAGAAAATCATCCATACATCCAGCAATTATGCGCCATAGAGGCTCTTTATCGTTCCCTTATGGGATGGCAATGTTTAATTATACCCAGCGTATGCCTTTTACTATACTCAACACGTTCCTGCAAATCGCTAGCAAAACAATAGAAAATAACCAGCACGCACAAAACGCCACAAATGGATTCAGATAAGTAAGAAAAACAAGTGTCTCCAACTTGGATGTGATAATCCCACATGCGGCAAGAAACAAGAGATGAAAAAAGTATATATTGGAACTATGCTTCTTACCCAGTTGAACTAAAAAATAGGGAAACTTTATAGATGAGTTCGCCATAACAGCGAAGAAACCAACACCCAAAGGCACAGTCATTAACAAGTACCGCCCCATATTATTTGTACCACTAATATATTGCAAAAACAGCTCCTCTGCAAACGCCAAGAAAATCAGCAGAATAAACAAATAAACAAAACATTTTTTAAACTTTTGAAGAATATCGTATTTGGAAAACAAATATCCAATCGATACGCAAGGGACAGCCACAGTAACGGCATTGAGCCAATAACAATACGGAAGAAACACATCAACATTATCGTTATAAAGAAAAGCGTAGCGAGCCAAACAGGAGAAAATAAAAAACGCAGGCGCGATTAAAATTAATATTCCAAAAACTTTTTGGGAGCAATAATACCGCAGCACAATAAAAAGAATCAACGCATGCATCATTGAGCCTAAGTACCATAAAATTCCGGTTACACCATATCCCGTAAAAATTGATTGAAATATTTTGTTCAATAATGAATAATCTCCTTTTAAAAAAAGAGGCAACAAGGAATAAAAGACACTAAGTATCAAATTAATGATAAATATTTTCTTTAACCAAGAAAATGCTTTATGTACTTCAATCATTCTTTGATTTGAATAAAGGAAGTAACCACTTATCATATAGAAACACGGAACCGCAGACAACACCATCGGTAAACTAACGATTCGAATATAACCTCCTGTATGAGTTATCACAACAAACAGTGCACAAACAGCCTTTAAAACATAGAGTCCCATATTTTTTTCTGGCTTTAGAGGAGAAACATCGGCTCTTCGGCTAGTTTTGTGGGATGAATCCCCAGATAACGAAAAACGAGAACGAAAAAATATCAGCAAAAGGTAGAAAAACATTGAGCATGGAGGAGATAACTCCTACCATGCCCAGTGTTATGTATTTGAAGTACTTGAAAATTATCA
>JBGUSR010000009.1:0-58150 GCA_045132635.1 Akkermansia sp. | reverse complement strand
TAGCCCAGGGTGCAGCCGCGTCAGCGGCGGAACCCTGGGTAACAAGTAAAATATTTACCAGAACCCCGAGCGCAGCGAGTGGGTGGCAGGAACTATGGCTTAATATGTTAGGCGCGATTTCTGCCACCCGCTCACTTTGTTCGGGGTTCGGTTTGTTTGATTAGCTAACCCCGGGTTCCGCCGCATTCGCGGCTCCACCCGGGGCTATTAGCTACCGCCCTCCGGGCTCAGAATTCCGCGAGCCTAAGGCTCGCAATCAGCCCGCCAAATCGCCATTTGGCGTACAAAATTTCCGGGCAGGCGCCTGGCTGCACCTGCCCGGGAAAGTAATCCGTTTATCTCTTCGCTTTATCAGCGGAAGATAGCCTCATACACCTTGGTGCCGTACTGGCGGTTGGCGCGGATGCTGATGTAGGCGGCATCAGGGATGAGGCGGTAGGTGTGAATGAGCCCCTGGCTGCTCACGTGGGTGGCGCCTTCCACCTGGCACTGGGCAGAGCCTACGATGGTGAGGACACGGGCCTCGGCAGGCACCTTCAGCTCCGTGTTCAGCGCGTATTCACCCGTGTTGTAAGCGGTGGAGAAATCGCAGTCTGTCAGGCTGGAGGCCATGGCAGCTGTATCCACGCTGGGGATGGTGATCTGGAAGGCGTTGAGGCGCAGTTCCTGCTCCTGCTGGCTCACGTTGGTGAACTTGATGGCGCTGATGCGTTTCTTGGGCATGTACTTCTTCTGAACGATGAATTCCGTATCGTAGTACTGCTGCAGGTAGGCCTTTTCCGTGGTGCCGTCCTCCAGGGTGAACTCAACCTCGCCCCAGCTCAGCAGCTCCTTGTTGTCCAGGTTCACGGAGAGGCCCTGGCCGCTTACCGGGGTGGGGAAGGAGATGCCGAATCCCTGGCCGGGAGCAGCCTTGGCGGTTTCCATCACGCGCACCAGGGCCACGTGGGTTTCATCGCTGTAGGCAGAGAGGCTCTTCAGGCCGTTCACGGTGTTGCTCAGGCGGGCGGGCAGGGGTTTGTTCACCACAAACTCACTCACACCCAGGCGGCGTTTCTGCTGGGGCTGGGTGATGCGGTAGCGCAGCCAGCGGGCGGTGATGGGAGCCTGGCTCATGTCCTCCAGCACAATGCCGGTGGTGCGTTCCTCGCCCAGCGGGGTCCAGGTTGCGTTATCGGTGGAGTATTCCAGCTGCCCGTGGGTGGCGGCGCTGCCGTTGCTGCCGCGGTCGGTGAGCAGCAGTTTGAGGGTCCTCACCTGCATCGGCTTGCCGAAGTCCAGGCAGAACCAGTCGCCAGCCTGCTGGGCGCGGGCAGATACCCAGTGGGAGTTGAAATCATTATCGGCCACGTTGGCAATCTGCTCCTTCTCGTTCCCCATATTGGTGGAGAATGTGGGCATGAGGGCGCGGAAATCGCCGCCGGCGAGCTCGGAGTAGATGCTGGCGTTGAGATAATTATAGGTGGCTGTTACGGAGGGGGTGATGGCGAAGGCACCCACCTGCACATCTTCCACCTGTTCCACCTTGCCGTCCACCCAGGCATTGCGACGCAGGCGCTTGATGCGCTCCAGCTTCTCCACCATGCGGAAGAAGATATCCATGCGTTCCGGCAGGCTGTTGGTCTGCAGCGCGCGCACACCATCAATACCGGCCATGCCCATGGAGTAGAAGGCGCGAATCCACGGGTCAATCTCTGTCTGCAGCGGGCCCAGGTCGCGGGTATCGCGCAGTTTTTCGGCGGCGCTGGCCACGCTGCTGAACAGCACCAGCATCTGGTTGCTCAGCTCGTTATCCGGCGTGCCGTTCACGATGCTTTCGCGGAAACGGTTGGGCAGGTCGCCCAGGTCCACGGATTCCTCGCGCAGGTAGCCGTGTCCATTCGGCAGCAGGTAGGAATTGTGGTTGCAGAAGGTCTGCATAGCCGATGCGCAGCGCGGGTACATGCGGGTGATGCCGTCCTTCCAGGTCTTGTGGGAGTTGAAGTCCTGAATATTCCAGGTGTAGTTAGCCACACCAAAGAGACCCACCTTGCTGGCCTCGGCGCGTTCCATGGGGTTGGCCACGAAGCCGCTCATCTGGCTCTTCATCTCCGGGCTCTGGTCCAGGCCGTAGGTGCGGCCCATGGAGAGGCGGGAGGGCTTGAAGTCATTGCAGGGCCAGTTCCACCAGATGAAGGTGGGGCGTTTCACGAGCGGGTTCACCCACTGCTGGCCTTCCAGGGTGATATCATGCACCACGGTGTTGCCGGTCCACATCACGTGGATATCCTTGTGCAGGCCCTCGCCGATGGTGGTGAGGAATTGCTCATTCGTCCAGCTCTTGTTGTAACCGGTGGGGCACATGATGAGCTCCTGGTTCACATCCGGGTGCTTGCGGATGAAGTTTTCCAGAATGTAGTTGCAGAGCTGCACCTGGCGCTCCGGCTTGCCGATTTCGCCGAAGGAGTCGTCCACCAGCACGCCGAAATCACGCACGCCAATCTGGTACATCCACTCCAGCTTCTGGCAGAGGCCATCCATCTGGGTGCGGCCTTCGTTCTCTGCCCAGTTCACCGTGTTGGCGGGGTGAATAGCCCACACGAAACGCACGCGGTTCTCGCGGGCGCAGCGCACCAGGGCGGCCAGCTCAAAGGCCTTGGCTTCCGGGTAGGGCTGGTAGCAGCCTTCGCCGTGGTGCAGGGGGTCATCCTTGGGGGCGTAGATGTAGAGGTTCATCTTGTTGCGCCCGTAGAAGCGGAACTGGCTCATGCGGGCCTCATAGCTCCACGGAATGCCGTAGTAGCCTTCCACCGTGCCGCGGTAGGGTAGGTCCGGCCAGTCCACCACGGTGCCCACGGTGATATCACCCAGCTGCAGCATGCTGCGGATATTGTGGTGCGGGAAGGGGTCCTTGTGGGCATCCTGCGCACCGGCCACATCCACCAGCATCTGGCTGAGGGTCTGCTTGGCGTAGAACCAGCCGGCATCATCGTTGTGCAGCACGGTTACATGACCCTCCGGGGTGACCTCAATGGCATAGCCGCCGGAAACATTGGGAATCTGGTCCCACAGGCCGCCCTTGCTCTGGGGGGTGCGGTGTTCCACCGTGAGTCTGGTGACCGGGGTCTGTTGTTCGTTCAGGTCTGCACGCTGCGGGGTGGGATAGATGGTGCACATGGCATTTGCGTTGCTGATGAGGGCGGCCAGCGCAAATGCTGCACCCAGTAGGCGGGTCTTTATCATAAACTGAGAATAAGGGGGAGTAATTCGTTGAAATCGTTGAGCCGGTATTCTGGGTGCAGTGCCAGGCAGGCCTGCTCATCGCCCTGCGTGGTGCCGGCCCAGCCGGCGTTGATGATGCGCACCCCCACGCTGTGGCACAGCTCAATGTCGCTGGGGGCATCGCCCACGTAGATGATTTCCTCCGGCTGCAGGCCCCAGAGCTGCATGACCTGCTGCAGGCGCTCGGCCTTGCAGTTGTGCGTGGGCAGCCCCAGGCCGAACCACTCGAAAATGCCTTCCATGCCGTAGTAGGCGATGGTGGGCATGGCAGTGTAATGCTCTTTGCCGGAGATGAGGCCCACGCGCAGCCCGGCGGCTTTCACGGCCCGCAGCATTTCCACAGCGCCGGAGAAGGGGGCCGGGGCCAGTTCGCCATGCAGCCGCTCATAGGCTGCCACAAAGCGGTCGATGGGCAGGGCGGGGTCATCCGGGCTCATGCCCAGCAGCCCGGCCAGCACGCCGCGGTCGCTCAGCCCGAACCAGGAAACAACCTCCTCCTGGCTGGGGGTGCGCCCGGTGATTTCGGCAGTACACTGGCGGTACGCTTCCACACACAGTGGAAGCGTGTCACCCAGGGTGCCATCCATGTCGAATAATACGGCTTTGAGCATCGCGTTAAAAAGTTAAAGGTGCAGGGTAACAGAATTCGCCTGCCGTGGCAAGCTTTCATCAGTGCTGCATTTTTATTATTTACGCAATCATTCTGTCTATTTTATCAAGTGAATGATGATTTGCGGCGCGTGTATCTTACCTGTGCTGCGCACATGTAAGAATCTCACGCGCCGCAAGGCGCGTTTTCATTCTTCATTTTTCACTCGACCGCGAAAGCGGGCGTTTTCATTTCTTCTACGCTCTTTTTTCATGAAAACTCACGCTGCGCGTTCGTATGAAGAATGAAAAATGAAAACCTGTGCTGCGCACATGTGAGAATCTCACGCGCCTTGCGGCGCGTGAGGTGTTGGTGGGGAGCTTCGGTGGGCGGGGAATTGCTTGTTTTCATCGCATTTGCCCGCTGTGGGCCGTCCTGCATGGCGGGGGGAGTTTTTTCTGTCACAATTTTTCACCCCGCGCGTGTGTAAAACATGTTTTCATGCTTGACTTACCCCTTCCAAATGCGTAGTATGCTTTTGAACTTGCTACAAGGGGGTATTGTGTTTACATGGCCCAGCTACCTGTGTCAAGTTTCTACACCAAACCAAATATAAATCTAATTAATTAACAGATATGAAATTACATCTGCCTGTGAAACTGCGTGCCAGCCTCATTGCGGCTGTTATCGCTGTCGGTGCCAGCGTGTATAACGCATATGCTGCCAATGTCTATGACCAATTTGGCAACAATGACCATGTGTTTACATCAGCTACTCCTGGCGTCAACGGCAATGAGTACATTGCAGAGACCGCCACGAAGACATATTACTACGTAGATAACACCAAGGCCCAGGAGCTTGAGCTGGGTACGGATGGTGTCACGTGGTATCACAAGGGTACGGATACGGTATACACCCCCGCTGATGACACCTGGGGTCCCTACACTGAGACTGATACCGACGACGGTAAGCTGACCTTCGAGGTATCCAGCCCGAAGCAGGGTACTCGCGACTACATCACCGAATTTGAAGGTGGTACCTCTCTGAAGGCTGACTACATCCAGTTCAACAACACTGTTGAATCTGTGGATGGCGGCGCTGCACCGACCACGATTACGGCTGAACAGGCTCTCGAAGTGAACTCCCGTCCCATTGCTGGTTACAGCAATGTTGCTCTGGAGAATGTCAAGATCAACACTCCTGCAACCAAGATTTCCGGTGACTCCGAGCTGAACATCGACAACACCGCTGCTCCCGATAACGCTCTTAACCTCGGTGCTGTTTCCGGTAAGGGTTCTCTGTACGTCACAGGCAGCAATGTTGCCACCATGGACGGCATCAACCTGGAAAGCCTCGGCAACCTGGGTCTTACCAACACCACGGCTGACATCGATGGTCTTGTGGCTGTGAATGACCTCAAGCTCGTGAACAGCACGGCTGATGTTGAAGGTAACGTAACCTTCGGTGGTACTGTCAATATTGATAAGGATTCCGCTATCACTGCTACGGGCGACATCGCTTCCCGCACTTCTACCGGTACCGGTAACGTTGCCGCTATTGATGGCCGCATCGAATCCACGGGTGGTGACATCATCCTCGACAACTGCCGCAACGGTATCAACGGCGAAATCATCGCCAGCTCCACGACTGCAGGTAAGGGTAACATCAGCCTCAACAACGTTGCTGTTAATGACGGTGCCACGATTTCTGCTACTGGTGACCTGACTCTTTCCAGCAACTCCACCATTATTGATAACGATGAGCGCGACATCAACGTTAGCGTTGGTGGTGACCTCACTGTAAACGATGGCTCTGAAATTGACAATGTGTATGCTGAAGTTGGTGGTGCTATCACGGTTGACGATGCTACCGTGACGGATTCCTACCTCGAAGGCGCTACGGGAGACATCACCCTCATCAACGGCGCTAACCTGTCCGGTACCGTGATTGACGGTGGCCGCCACCTCAAGCTCGATGAAACTCAGGCAACTGTCAATCTGGACGGCACCAAGATCATCAACCTCACCGGTGATATCAAGCTTTCCAAGGTCGATCGCACGGGTCTGAACCTTGCTACGCAGGGCATCAGCGATGACGATGTGACCGATTACGACGCCCACGTGGGTGGTTCCATCATCATTACTGAATCCACAATTGCTGACAGCACCATCAAGAGCGGTGTGAAGACCACCATCGCTGACGATGGTACGCTTTCCTACAGCGATGTGGCTTCTCCTTATGGTAAGATTGACGTAGCAACCTCCACGCTGACCAACGTGGTTGCTACCACCAAGAACGGTCCCATTGGGATTACTTCCTCCGATATCACCGGTTCTACCGTTACCACCGGGAATGGTAACATGACAATTGGTGGCGCTGTAAGCACGTCTCTGACTGATCCTGCAAAGAGCATCGGTCGAGACAATAACCAGAGCCAGGAAACTACCCGCAAGATCCGCTTCACGGCAGGCTTCGGTTATCTGGGTGCTGGTGACAAGATTAACAGCATTAAGGTTGAGGAATGGAGCGGCGGCACCGCCCACACTGGCGTGGTAGCCACCCTGAAGAAGAACGGCGTGGTGGTTGCTGTCAGCAAGCCGGTTAATCTGACTGGTACGGTGACTGGTACTAATGGCAACATGGTGGCCTTCGAATTCGATTACCCTGTTGCTATTGATCCTGCTGCAACGGATTATACGCTTGAATTCAACAAGGATGTACGAATTCGTTTACACGACACGAACGGTCTGAAGATTGTTCAGTATGGCGATAATAATCAGAACTGGAGTTCCAAGGTTATCATCGGGTCTACGGACTTCGACACGAACCTTCTCGGTTCCACCGTTGCCACGAACGGCGGTTCTCTGGACATGGATGGCACCTACACCGCTGCTGCAGACGGTCAGGACACCAACATCAAGGCTACGGGCACCAGCACCATCGACACCAGCTTGCTGGATGGCGGTACCAACGTGGAAATCACCGGTGGTAATCTGACCATCACCGACAGCACCCTGGTGAAGGATGTGAACGTGAAGGCTTCCGGTTATCTTGATTTCAA
This sequence comes from Akkermansia sp., assembly GCA_045132635.1. Classification (GTDB taxonomy): domain Bacteria; phylum Verrucomicrobiota; class Verrucomicrobiia; order Verrucomicrobiales; family Akkermansiaceae; genus Akkermansia. The sequence goes on along the minus strand of JBGUSR010000009.1, from coordinate 51,239 downwards.
GAGAGAGACTCTCATCGACATCGATGGCGGCGATGCACATGATGCTTCCCTCCGCGCAGGTGGTGATTTGTGGGTTGATCAGGAAACATCCGTGGCAGGTGACACCATCAACATCAAGAATGCTGATGTGCAGGTGGGCGGCCGTATCGAAATGTTCGGCAACAGCACGATGAACCTGACCAACGTTTATGCCAAGGATGCGGACGGTAACAAGACTGCTTCCGATTTGGGCAGAGTGAAGACTCGCAACGGTTCCGGAAGAGGTACATTGAATATTACAGGTTCTATCATTGATGCAGAGGCTATCTGGTCGAATTCTGGCGATAATCAGAATTACGCAGCTGAGGACGGTACCTCCATCGATAGGTACTTTGCCAATATCAACGTTGTTGATTCCGAGGTGAAGGTGACCGGTAAGGCTCTTATTGAGAATCTGTCTATTACCAATGACAGTGAGGTTGCCATCCTGGGCGGTGCCTATCTTGACACCACCACCATCGACGGCACATCCACGCTGACCACGGGCGGCGCCAGCAAGCTGGACGACGTGAACATTGCTGATGGTGGCACCATCCGCGTGACCAACACCGGCGCCGGCGTGACCACCCTGGCCAACCTGAACCGCGATGCTGATACCAACGGTACGGTGAACGTGGAAGTGGTGAACGCCACGCTGGAGACTCCCGTGGTGGATAACCGCGTGGTGCTTGGTCTGAGCGGCGGTACGCTGCACATCAAGTCCGTTGCAGCACACGGCACCGCTCTGGCTGCTTCCGATGCTCCCGTTGTGGATCCGGCTTCCCTGATTCTCACGCCTGAGGTGAACCCCCATGTGGTGCTTTCTGCTGTGACCGATGCTGGTATCAGCACCCCCGCAGCTGGAGCTGGCTCCACCATCAAGACTGATGGTCTGCACCGCTTCCAGTCCTTCGCTTCCAGCTCTGAAGGTACCCCCGCAACGGCAACGAATCTCTACCGCTACCTGTACACGGTGAGCGCAGACCACACCGTTGCTGCTGGCGAGACCCTGTGGGTGAAGGACGCTAATGGTGTCTGGACCCTGGCTGCTGAAAATCAGGTTCTGGCCGCTGGTACTGAGGTATCCAAGCTGAACTACATGGTGACCGATGCTGAGGTGCAGTACGACGGTACGGTTGCTGATCCTAACCTGAGCGCCGTGACGGAGATTGTTCCCACTCTGTCTCTTGAAGAGCAGGCCTACCTGGAGCCCCAGAAGGTTACTACCTGGGCTGAAAATGTGACCAAGGTTACGGAAACGGTGGATGGCGTGGAACTCACCTACTACCAGAAGGTGGAGAAGATGGATGACATCCCCTACATCGATGGCTATTCCAAGCTCCCCGGTTCTGTTGTGGTTTCTGACGATGGCATCGCCTCCCTCACGGTAGAGAATGACTTCGGTGCCCATAAGACCACCATCAACGCCTATCAGCTTGCTACTCCGGTTGCATTCTGGCTGGAAGGTCGCGAACTGACCATTGACCAGTACAAGGCACTTTCTGATGCTGACAAGGCTGCCTGCACGCCTGAATACAAGAAATCCGCTAAGGTACACTACACCATCATCGATGGTACGGCCTTCGACGCCCTGGCTGCTACTGACCTGTCCTATGCTGACAAGTCTGTCTACACCAAGCTGAACCCGAAGACCTACACGGCTACCGGCGTTTCCACGCTTTCCGTGGCTGATTACGAGAAGCTGGACGGCGATGCTGGTCAGGCTGCCTATGTTGCCGTTCCTGGTTACATCTCCAAGACGGACAGCAGCGTCACCATCACGACGGCTCAGTACAATGCTATGACTGATGCCCAGAAGGCTGACTATCAGGAAGGCACCATCGCCTGGACCAACCGCGTAGTCAAGACCCAGGCTGAGTTCAATGCTCTGACTGATGCCCAGAAGGCTGAATACACCCAGATTGGTAGTGAGTATGTCAAGATCAACACGGTGACCATCAAGACCTGCGTGCTGGAGACCCTCTCCGCCGATGGTCAGGTGGCATTCGAGGAAGATCGCCGCTACTTCACCACCATCACGGATGCAGCCTATGCTTCTCTGACCGATGCTGAGAAGAATGCCTGGGAGGCCCTGGTGGATTGGACGGCTCAGGATATTACCTCCCTGCGCGACGGTGGCTACAACGGTATCTTCGTTGACAAGAACTTCCTGCTGGATGACACCTGCTGCCAGGATAAGGGTATCAGCAGTGAAATGGTGAAGAGCGATGAGACCGGTCACATCGTGATTGTTGGCGCCCTGAAGGGTAACGACAATGTACTGAATGCTGACACGACCATTGAAATCGGCTCCATCACTGGCTCCCGCAACGAGCTGAACGCCCTCGAAACCATCACGACTGGTGCTATCACTGGCAACGACAACGAGCTGAATGCTTCTGAGTCTATCCAAACTGGTGCTATCACTGGCTCTCGTAACGAGCTGTTCTCCGCTGAAGACATCACGACTGGTGCTATCGGCGGCGACAACAACAAGCTGTTCACATTTGAGTCCATCACGACTGGTGCTATCACCGGCTCTGGCAATAAGCTGACCTCTGATGATGAGAGCATCACTACCGGCGCTATCACCGGCGATGGCAACACGCTGGAAGCCAATGGCGATGTGACGGTGAACGGTGAAGTGGCAGGTGGAAACACCATTACCTCCGCAACCGGCAATATTGAAACCGGCGCTATCACCGGTGATGGCAACACACTGACCGCCAATACAGGTGATGTTACCCTGGATTCTTCCGGTGGCTATTCCATTGATGGTAGCGATAATACCATCACCGCCACTGGCGACGTGAACATTGAGGATAATGTCAAGGGTAACAACAACACCATCAAGGGTACGAACATCCTCTCCCACGTTGAGTATGGCAATGTCTGGGCAGGTATCGAAGGCAACAGCAACCAGCTTCTGGCTGATGCTGAAATCCTGATGGATACCATTGCTGGCGATGGCAATAAGCTGGAGGCTGGTACGAGCATCACGACTGGTGCAATCACTGGCGATGGCAATGAGCTTACCTCTGATACCTCCAACGTGAGGGTGAACGGCGCCCTGAGCGGTGACGAGAACGAGCTGACAGCCGTGGGCAACGTCACCGTTGGTGGTCTTGCCGGTGATACCAATACCCTTAAGGCAACGGCGGGTCAGGTGTATGTGCAGGGTGCGCTGCGCGGCGACAACAACACCCTGTTGGCTACCAACGGACCGAGTAGTTCTGATACGAATGCCATCTCTGTTTGGAGCGGTATTTATGGTAACAGCAACACTCTGCTGACTACTGGCAATGACATAGCTTCGGCCGGTGTGCTTGAAGGTAACAGTAATACGCTGACTGCTGAGCTTGGTGCTGTCAAGGTTGGTTCTATCTCCGGCTATGACAATACGCTGAAAGCTGGTACCTATATCAACGTAACGAATGGTGTTAATAACACGGACGCTACGCAGGAAGGTAACACGCTGGAAGCAGGCTCCTACATCAACCTGCAGAACGGCCAGCTTGCCGGCAACGGCAATACGCTGATTTCCCACGGTGTGTCCAACACTGAGTATGGTATCCGCCTTGGCGCCGGTCTTGCCGGTGATAACAATGTGCTGACCGCTGACGAGGGCCGCATCATCCTTGATCCCAATGCTGGCGTATCCCTTAACGGCACGGGCAACACAATCACGGCCAAGGGTGCTAACAGCGTGGGTGAGGGTATCTACCTGGGCGGCGCACTGCAGGGCGACAGCAATAATCTGATTGCTGAAGTCGGCGGTATCACCGCTGGTGCCATCAACGGCAACAGCAACGAGCTGACCGCTGGTACCACCATCACCACTGGCGCCATCACCGGCGACAGCAATGAGCTGACGGGCGAGACCATCACCACTGGCGCCATCGCTGGCAACAGCAACGAGCTGACGGGCGAGACCATCACCACTGGTGGTATCAACGGTACGACCAACAAGCTGACTGGTGAGACCGTGAGCGTGAATGGTAAGCTTGAAGGCTCTGCCAACAAGGTGACTGCCAACACGATTCATGTGAATGAGCTCGCTGGCACGGCTCAGGAAATCGTGAGCAAGGGTGTAGAGACTGCCACTGAGGTTGCTATCGACATCGACAGCCTGACTGGCACGAACTCCATCATCGAAGTGCAGTACCCCGGCAAGGGCTCCATCAATATCGACAGCATGACTGCCAAGACTGGCGCAGGTGACAACGGCACAACCATCACCACGCTTGCAGGCAACGTGATTATCGGCACGATGGACACCACCGCCAAGACCGCCATCAACGTGGGTACCTCCTACGGCATCACGGTGGGCAGCGGTTCTGCCAGCAACCAGACCTGGACTGCCAGCAGCCTGAGCATCACTGGTGCTGAGGGCGTGACCCTGACTGATTCCACCGTGACCATCCTCGGCGCTGTGGATGCCACCAAGCTGACCCTGACCGGTGAGACGACTCTGGCCGCAACGGGTAATGTGAAGGCTGGCACGCTGACGCTGGATGGCCCGGATGCCATTGTGAACGCTACCAAGCTGACGGTGACGGACATGCTCGAACTGAAGGGCAATGCCAACCTGGGCAGCGTACAGGTCACGACCGACGGCAGCGCAACGCTGAAGGTGACGGACTCTGTGCTGACCACTGGTATGCTGAACGGCTTCACGGGTATTGAGCTTCAGAACTCCACGGGTAACCTGGGTGGCGCTTCTCTGGGTACGGCTGCTAAGCCGATGACCAGCGTGGTGGCTACGGCTGGTTCCGAACTCACGGCCTCTTCCATCTACTCCACTGGCGTAGTGAAGGCTGATGCCTCCGAAATCACGATTGCCAACGACATCACGGCTCAGTCCATGGTCATCACCAACAATGGTGAAATCAAGGCTGATGACGTGACGCTGAGCGGCGCTCTGGACGCCCAGGGCGGTACGCTGAAGGCTGATAGCGTGACCGGCGCTACCATTGCTACACTGAATGGTGCCACGATCGACGGTGCTCTGAGCATGGATGCTGCCTCCACCACGGCCAACGTGACGGCTACCAACGGTACGAAGATTGGTTCCATCGCCAACGCTGATGCAGTGACCCTGACGGCTTCCTCTGTGACCGGCAATGTGGGCATGAACGGCGCCCTGAACATGGGTGCTGAGGCTACCATCGGTGGTGCTGTGACCGGCGCTACCAGCGCTACGCTGAACAACGCTGACATCTCTGGTACTCTGGGCATGAACGGTGAACTGAACATGACGGACGCTTCCACAGGTGCTGTGACCGGCGCTACCAACGCTACGCTGACCGACTCTATCATCACTGGTGCTCTGGACATGAACGGCGAACTGAACATGACCAATGCCTCCACAGGTGCTGTGACCGGCGCTACCAACGCTACGCTGGACAACGCCAGCATCACGGGTGACCTGGGCATGGGCGGTGAACTGAACATGACGGCTGCCTCTGCAGGTTCTGTGACCGGCGCTACCGACGCTACGCTGACCGACGCCACCATTGATGGTGCGCTGAACGCCAGTGGTACGGTTGTGGTTGACGGTGGTTCCATTGGTTCCATCACGGGTTCTGCCACGACGGTTGATCTCGACAACGTGGAATCCATCGGCAGCATCACCATGTCTACCGATGGTACGCTGAATGTGACGGATACCGTGACGGGCGCTGTGAACGCAGCCAACGGCAACACGGTTGCCAACGCTACGCTGATTGACTCTATGATTGGCTCCGGCCTGAATGTGACCGGTACGCTCGACGTCATCGGCGATGCCGGTGTGGCGGGCAACGTCACTGCCGGTAACCTGAACGTGAGCGATGGTACGCTGTTTGCCACCGATGGCGATACGCTGTACGACGTGACCGTGAACAACAAGACCACGCTGAGCAATGGTGAGGTTGTTGCAGGTACCTTCACGACGAAGGAACTTGAACTGGTTGACATGGCTGGTGAGGTCGAGAAGCTGATTGCTGAAGGCAATGTGGCTATGGCTGGTACCTCCCTGGATGTGACCAAGACCGATGCTGATGCTGTGAAGGTTGGCGGTTCCATGACCCTGACCCAGGGTGCAATGCTGACCAACGCTGGTGGCGCCCAGATTACGGGCGACCTGAAGGTTGACGGTTCCGTATTCACCAACGAAGGCGCAGTGCAGGCTGGTTCCATCGCAGTTAAGGACGGTGGTGTGCTGACTGGCACGACCGTGACGGCTAACGGTGTGACCGTGACCTCCGGCGGTACTCTCGCTGGCGTTGTGACCTCCACTGGCGATGTGACCGTGAACAACGGCAGCATCACAGGTGATGTGACCTCCACTGGCGATGTGACCGCTACCGGTGCCACCATCAGTGGTGACGTGGCCGCTGCCGACGTGAAGCTGACTAATGGTTCTACCGCTGGTGATGTGGCTGCCGAGGGCTCTGTGACGCTGGCCGGTTCTACCGCTGGTGACGTGGCTGCCGAGGGCTCTGTGGAGCTGGCCGGTTCTATCGCTGGCAATGTGATTGCCGATGGTTCCGTGAAGCTGACCGACGCTACCGTGGGTGCAGTGGAAGCTGACGCTGCTACTCTGACTCACTCCACCATCAACGGCGCTCTGACCGCTGGCGACACTGTGGTGAGCAGCGATGTGGTGGTGAAGGGCTCTGCCGATGTGGATGGCCTGACGGTGAACAAGGGCTCCAGCCTGATTGCCGCTGATGTGACCGCTGACGGTGAGCTGGATATCCAGGGTGCTGTGATGACGACCACGGGCAACGTGGCTCTGACCGGTGCTGAGGGCTCCTCCATTGCTGCTGATGTGACCGCCGCTGGCGACGTGATCATCTCCGGTACGGTGGCCGCCACGGAAGCTGACATCAAGGGTGCTAACGTGACCATCGAAGGCACACTGGCTGCCACGGAAGCTGTCATCAAGGGCGCTAACGTGACCATCGACGGCACGCTGGCCGCTGGTAAGGGTGTTTCCTTCATCGGCACTGTGGGTGGCGCTGGTACCATCGTGAAGACCGGTGGTGACACGCTGGCTCTGGCTGGTGACACCGAGATCGGTGGTGTGACGGTGAAGGGCTCCACACTCGCAGTTGACGGTGGTGCTGACCTTGGCAAGCTGACGGTGTCCGATAAGTCCACGGTGGAAATCGCCGGTGAGGGCATGGGCTCTGTGAAGGTGGCCGCTGGCAGCAGCATCAAGGATTCCGTTGTGAATGTGGACCTCAGCCTGAACGCCAAGACTCGCACGGCTATCAACGGTGACGTGATCGACGGCTCCGTGGATATGTCCGGTACGACCGTGGTGCTCCGCGCTGATATCGACGAGACCTCCGTGAAGGATCAGGATAGCTACAAGCTTGTGACCGGCTCTGTGAAGGGCGACTACACGGTGAAGCACGAGCTCGATACCCTGAACGTGCACGCCGAAGGCGGTGAGATCGTGTTCTCCAAGAACTACAAGGGTGCTCAGAACAAGACCGAGAACCAGTCTGTCACGGCTGATGCTCTGGCCTCCATCACCACTCCTGCTGGCGAACTTGCCGGCGTGATGGATGCCCTGGCTCATACCCGCAGCGAGGCTGAGGCTCTGGCTGCTCTCGACAGCCTGGGTGGTGTGGGTCTGACGGCTGCTCCCAAGCTCATCGCCGATGAGACCAAGGAGCACCTGCAGACTCTGCGCAGCACGCTGCAGAGCGTATCTGCCGGCCTTGAGCGCCGCTACACTGCCTCCGGTCTCCGTCTGGATTCCATCGAGTCCTCCGGCGTGACCGCCGCTGTGACGGGTGGTTCCTCCACGGTGAAGGAAGACGGCAATGCTCCTGAGTACAGCCGCAACAGCATCGGTGCTATGTTCGCCGCTGCTCACGCTATCAACGACGAGTGGACCTTCGGTGCTGCTATCTCCTTCTCCAAGGGAGATGCAGACTGCGGTTACACGACTCTTGAATCTCAGGGCGTGTTCCTTGACGTGGGTGTGATGCAGAAGCGTGGCCGCTTCAGCCAGATGGGCTCTATCGGCTGTGCCTTCTTCAGCATGGACACCGAGCGCACCGTGGGTGTGAACTCCTTCGGCGGCACGGCTGAGGGTACCACGGACGCTGCAGCTCTGACGGTAAGCTACGAGACGACCTACGCTATCTGGCAGACAGAGAACTACTCCGTATCCTCCGTCATCATGGGTGAGGCTGTATTCGCCCAGATTGACAACATGGAGGAAGAGGGTCTTGGCAATGCCGGTCTGCGCTCCTCCTTCGATGACGTGGCTTCCTTCACCTTCGGTGCTGGTGCCCGTTACACCTACCACTTCGGTGAGGAGACCAACCCCGGCTACTTCTCTCTCGAGGCTCTGTTCGTGGCTGACACTGGCGACAGCACCATGAAGGTGAACAATGCCTTCATCGGTGGTGGCAGCAGCTTCCAGCTTTCCGGTTCGGAGGCAGGCAACTACGGTCTGCGTCTGAATGCCGGCGTGCTGTTGCCGCTGGGTGACCAGTGGGGTCTGTTCGGTAACGCTACCGGTGAGATCCGCTCCGAGCAGACCACGGTTGGTGGTTCTGTGGGTATCAAGTGCACCTTCTGATAACCCCTGAATCCGGTTGATTATTTCCTGCCCCGGTGGCCGCAAGGCTGCCGGGGCAGTTTGCGTTTGCGGCTGTAATCTCCGGGTTGCCTGTGGTGCGTTCGCGTGTCTCAGAGATTGCTGCGCCAAATGGGAGTTTGACGGGCTGGAACAGCTCGTTGTTGCTGCGGTGTAAACGCAGCAATTTAGACCACTTTTAAGTGGATTTAGATGCCTCGTAAGAGGCAATTTCATCTGCCAAGGGCAGATTTCGATGCAGCGCATCAAGAGCTGCAATGCAGGTGAAATAAGTTCCTGCGGGCCATAGGCCCGCACTATCTCTAAACAACTTACATTGCAGGCAGAGGCCCGCAATGAAATCCGCCACTATCGTGACGGTCTAAATCCGGTTATCACCGGTCTAAATTGCCCGGCTTCCGCCGGGCAGTGTTCTCAGGAGATTTGCTGCGCCAAATGGGAGTTTGGCGGGCAACTGTTTTTGTCGGAGCAAGGGACTTTAGTCCCTCATCGCTTGAGTTTTCGGGACTGAAGTCCCGTGCTCCGATTGATTTCTAACCCCGCCAAATCGCCTGTAACTTTTGGATTGAAGTGTACGTGTTCATGGTGTAGAATAGCTCTGTGAAAGAAATGAAGAATTTACTGTTGACCTGTGGGGTAGGGGTTGTGTGCTTGTGTGGCTGTGGAGATGATACCTCGCGGGGTGTGGAGCTGTATGAGCGTTTTCAGGCTGCGCTGGTAGCCGAGGATGCTGCTGAGAAGGAGAGAGCAGCAGAGTACTTGCAGCAGGCGGCAGATGCTGGTCATGCGCTGGCTATGTGCCGGATGGGGCAGCGTCTGATGGGTTCTGGCAAGCCCGAGGATGTGAGCGCAGGGGTGGAGTGGCTGAAGCGCGCGGCCGAAACAGGCGAGGCCGAAGGGCTGTACCTGCTGGGGCTTTGCTATGACCAGGGGCGCGGCACGGAGAAGGATGCCAACCGCGCTGTGGAGTGCTGGCAGGGGGCAGCTGCCAAAGGTTTTGCCCCTGCGCTGGTGACTCTGGGTATGGCATATGCTAATGGCTATGGCGGTTTGGAGAAGAGCATAGAGAAGGCAGTGGAAAACTACGAGCAGGCTGCTTCGCTGGAGGATGCGCGCGGGTGTTACAGCATGGCTGTGTGCTACGACCAGGGCAAGGGGGTGGAGAAGGATGCCACCAAGGCAGTGGCGTATGCCCGCCGCGCTGCGGAGCAGCAGCATTCGGATGCCTGTCTCTTTATGGGGAAGGCGCACCTCATGGGGTATGGTGGTGCAGAAAAATCTCCTGCGCTGGCGGCGCCGTATCTGCTGAAGGCGGCAGACGCCGGTAATGCGGAGGCTGCTCTCCAGCTCGGTAAGCTGGCTTTCGACGGTACGGGAATTAAGAAGGACTACGGTCTGGCTGCACGTTGTTTCCAGCTTGCGGCACAGAATGGTAATTCGGAAGCATTCTGCCTGCTTGGGGCTTGTTATGATGCCGGACTGGGGCTGAAGAAGGATGCGGCCAAGGCGGTAGAGTGTTGGAAACGCGCGGCCGATGGTGAGAATGCCCGTGCGGCTTATTTCCTGGGCCGTTGCGTGGAGATGGGCCATGGTGCCCGAAAGGATGCAGCTGTGGCTGCACGCCTGTATGCCATGGCAGCCCGCAGGGGGGATGTCCTGGGCTCACTGGCATATGCTGAATGCCTGCTGAATGGAGCAGGTGTTGAGAAGAATGAGGCCGAGGCTGTGCAGATTTATGAGCGCCTTGCCAAGGCTGGCGTGCCGCAGGCTATGGTTCAGCTGGGTATCTGCCTTGATGAAGGCCGCGGGGTGAATAAGGATGCTGACAAGGCCCGCGATTGGTGGCGACAGGCTGCTTCAGCCGGAAGTGAAGAAGCTGCAAACAAGCTTAAGCCTTAGTGCCTGCACCAGTAAATGGATTTCTGCATCTGCGCGTAACGGTGTATCCGGTGCGCGCAGATGTTTTTTGCTGCTTTATGAGCTGCTGCTGGCGGGAAGGAGAATAATATCCTGCCCGAAGATATCGGAGAATCTTTTTCAGTGCTTCAGTGTTTGAAATAGGTTCGCCGGAACATGCGGCAGAACGCCGCAAGCATGCGGTAGAGCAGATAACACAATGCTGCCGGCACAGCCAGGAATGGCGTGAGCATCAGCAGTATCAGCCCCAGCGCTGCCCAGGCATAGGCTATGCGGAATCGCAGCGGATAATGCTGCCAGACTATTTCCGGCGTTATGCGTGAGGAGAAGAGCCCGCCTTTGTTCCGGCTGTAATCTGCCACCAGCAGCAGCCCGTTGCCGCATTCCACCACATCGACTGAGCCGTGCCCAAACCAACGGCCGTAGCGCCAGGGGCGTGGTAATTCATATTGCTGCAGCAGCTTATTCATACGCCCGGCTGTGGGGCCGGTGGCTGATACTTCATCAAATCGCTGCATGTTCACTGCCGAGGGTCGGGCGATGAAGATGCGGGTGTATACCTGCTCCCCCTGGCAGAAGGGATTTTCCGGGCTGGTGGTGGTTTTGATGATGCTTTCCGGGGCGCCCCAGTATTCGTAGTTCCAGTCCCGGTCCGGCATCAGGTAGTAAAGCGGGAACCCAGCCACGATGAAGCACCACACCCCCACCAGCCAGCGCCAGATAATCCGGTATATCCCTCCGTGCGCAGTGTTCATACGCTTGTTCCGGAGCTGGGAATCAGCACGATATCCTGCCCGAAGATATCGGAAAAAAGGGCGCCCTTGGTGCGCAGGGCCAGGTTTTCCAGGGTGAGGTCGGCTACATCCGGCACCAGCAGTTCCAGACGGCGGGCGTTCTGGCGCACGGTGAAGGAGCGGATGCGGCGTGAGTGTGCGCGCTCCATGGCCTCCGCCACGCGGAGCAGAGCGGCCAGTTTCTGCACGCGCAGGCGGTCTGCCTGGCTGAGCAGGGCGTAGGTGGGCTCCGCCGGGGTGGGGGCACCATGGCGGTGGTAGCGCGCCAGAAGCCCTACCACCTCCACATCTGCCCGGGAGAGACCGAAAATTTCTGAATTAAGGATGATATACTGACTGTGGTGGTGGTGCTTCTTGGGGTTGATGTAGCTGCCTACTTCGTGCAGAATGGCGGCCACTTTGAGGAGGAGTCGGTCGTGGCGGGTGAGGCCGTGCAGCTCCTGCAGCTGGTCAAAGAGCATCATGGTGAGGCGGCGGATCTGCTGGCCGTGTGCTTTATCCACGCGGTAGTGGTTGGCCAGCAGCACGGCAAAGTGCACCACTTCATCCTCCAGCGCCAGGTCATTGCGCCGGCCGGGCATGAGGTTGCGCAGGTAGGCGTGGGAGAATTCCTCTGCCGGGCACATGATGCTGCGCGGCTCCAGGTCGCGCACCACGGCCAGGTAAATCAGCACAGCGGGCAGCAGGGCGCACACGCTGGCGTAGTCTTCCTTGTACTGGCTCTGGCGCTGGTTGGGCGGGGTGGCGGCAATCTCGTGCGCCAGGCGGGAGAGCCCCTCCTCGGTCACGCCTTCGCCCAGCGCCAGGGGAGAGGAGATAACGTGGAAATCCGGGCCGAAGATGATGAGGGCATCGGGTGGCTCGGGCAGGTCGTCCTCAATATCGTAGACCACCTGTTCCATGATGCCACGGATGTGTTCGCGGATGAGGGAGCTTTCACTTTCCGTGCCGGCCATTTCTGTAGCATCGCCAATGGCAATGCCGGTGCGGTGGGCTCCCATGCGGTAGCTGGCGTAGTAAGAGATACGCCCTTTATCGAACAGAAGGAAGCGCGTGTTGCCGGGGCCCACATGCAGCACCAGCACGCGCTTGGTGGTCAGCTCCTCATGCTTATCGAGCAGAGCGCGGGTATTCAGGTAGAGCAGGCGGGTCATCTCGCCATCGTCCATCACCTCCAGCTGCATGCCGCAGGTAATCTGCAGGCGGTTCACCAGTGTGTCCAGGTTGCGCACGTCCAGCAGAATATTGGTGGCCAGCAGGCGCACCTCCACCGGGGCTGCCAGGCGGTATTCTGCCAGCAATTCATTGTAGCCCTGCGCAATCTGCACGCAGCGATCCATGGTGTCGCGGGTGATGCAGCTGCCGTTGAACACATCGTGCGCCAGCTCCACCGGCTGGGAAAGCACATCCAGCACCCGGGTTTCGCTGCCGGTCTGCTCTGCCACCATCATGGAGACAGCATCTGCCCCCAGGAAGATGACGGCTTTCACCACCGGGGTAGTGCGGGCGGAACTGTTGCGGCGTGTTCTGGTCGGCATAATGCACATTCTATACCAGACCGCCCGGCATTTCAAGCGCGCAGTTCTTTTTTGCTTCATGGTTGTGCCTTATTTCACCGAACAAAAAGTGCATTTTTTGCACTTTATTGTTCTTTTTTACTCATGACAATTAAAATTAATTGACGAAAAATAGGATTTGTGTTATTTTTCGCTCATGACAACAAAAAAGAGTAGGCAAAGTCTGAATGAATTCGCATCTGTGCGTAGTGGGTTGGTGTTGTCTCGCAAAAAGTCGAAGGGGGGGGAGGGGGAGCTGTATGCCTTGCTGACGCTACGCTCTGTGAAGGAAGAAGGAGTGTTGGATATGTCTGCGGTAGATATGTATGTCTCGACCAGTGTATTGCCAAGTGTATATCAAACGGCTGTAGGTGATGTTGTAGTACGGCTCACATGGCCATATTCAGCTGTGTTGATAGATGAGCAGAGCTCCGGTATGCTGGTATCGTCTCATTTTGTAATTATTCGTCCCGACAGAGAAAAATTGAATCCTGGTTACCTGCATTGGGTGTTGAATCGGCAGAGTACGCGTCGACTTATATACGAGAACACGTCGGCAAACATGTTGAATGCGGTTAGACCGCAGTTTTTTTCAGAACTGAAAATATCGCTTCCTCCTATGGTAGAACAAAAGAAGATTGCAGAACTGCAGTTATTGACAAGACGTGAAAGAATTTTGCAGGAAATGCTGATGCAGGAACGTTCTAATCTGGCTAAGGTGCTAACAGAGAAAATTTACAACAAAACAGTATAAATATGACGACAAAAAATGATATTGAGCAGGTGCTTTGGAAAGCCTGCGACAGCTTCCGCGGAAAAATTGATAGCTCTCGTTACAAGGATTACATCCTTTCGATGCTCTTCGTAAAGTATCTCAGTGATGTGACTGCTGAAAAACGGGAATTATATGCGGTTCGCTATGACGGAAATGAGGAGAGAATCAACCGGGCTATGAGCCGTGAGAGTTTTTTCGTGGATGATGAATCCACCTTTGATTACCTGTACGATAACCGTCACGACCCGGAGATCGGGCAGAAAATCAACGTGGCGCTGGCCAGGATTGAAGATCAGAACAGCGGTAAACTGCGTAATGTATTCCGCGCTATCGACTTTAATTCCCAGGTGGATTTTGGTGATGCGAAAACTAAAAATGCAGTACTTCGCAACCTGCTCGAAGATTTCAGCAAACTGAATCTCCGCCCTTCCATGCTGGATAGTGCAGACATCATCGGCGATGCCTATGAATACATGATTGCGAACTTCGCCTCGGATGCAGGGAAGAAGGGGGGTGAGTTCTTTACGCCCAACGAAGTATCAGAGCTGGTGGCAACACTTGTTGCGCCGCGGGAGAATGACCGTATTTATGACCCTACCTGCGGCAGTGGTGGCTTGTTGCTTAAGGCGTATAAAAAGGTTCCAGGCGGAAAGGGGGCAGTGTATGGTCAGGAGCTGAATGCCCAGACCTGGGCTCTCTGCACCATGAATATGTTCCTGCACGGCGTTAAAGATGCCAGCATCTGGCAAGGAGATACATTAGCTAATCCCCAGAATATTCAGAATGATAATCTGATGAGTTTCCAGGTGGTCGTGGCTAATCCTCCCTTCTCGCTGGATAAATGGGATAGCGCCTTCCTTACCGGAGACCAAGTGGATGAAAAAGGAAAGCCTGTCAAAAAGATGATACCTTCTCTGGATGTATGGAATCGCTTCTCTGATGGTGTGCCTCCTTCATCTAAGGGAGATTATGCCTTTGTGTTGCACATGCTTAAGTGTCTGGATGCGGAATCCGGGCGCATGGCTGTGGTGCTGCCGCATGGTGTGCTTTTTCGCGGAGCCAGCGAAGGCAGGATTCGTAAGGCTCTTGTGGAGCACGATTGGCTGGATGCCGTTATCGGTCTGCCTGCCAATCTGTTCTATGGTACTGGAATTCCCGCCTGCATTCTGGTGTTCCGTAAATCGCGACCCTCTACGGATATCCTGTTCATTGATGCCTCCGGTGATGATTGCTTTGAGAAGGGAAAGAACCAGAACCGGCTGCGTGATACCGATATTGCCCGCATTGTAGATACTTATACCGCCCGCAAAACCATAGACAAATTCAGTTACCTTGCCACTAAAAAGGAGGTGCAGGAAAATGATTACAACCTCAACATTCCCCGCTATGTCGATACCTTTGAGGAGGAGGAAGAAATTGATATTGCGGAGGTGAAGCGGAATATTGCCCGGCTGGAAGAAGAATTGGCCGTTGTGCAGGCTCAGATGAATAAATACCTGGAAGAACTTGGCTTATGAACGCACATGATATGCCGATTCTGATGTATCAGACCGAGGATGGACAGACTCGCCTGGATGTCCATCTCGATGGTGATACTGTATGGCTCACCATTGCCCAGATGGCGGATCTTTTCCAGAAGGACCGAACCGGTATCAACAGACACATCAACAATATTCTGGAGGAGGGTGAGCTTTCGGCTGAAGGAAATGTTCAATCCCTCCAGTCGGATGCCGGTGGAAGACCTCTGCAGCTTTTCAGTCTGGATATGGTCATTGCTGTGGGGTATCGTGTCAAATCTCTGCGTGGCACCCAGTTCCGAGTGTGGGCTAACCGTGTGTTGAAGGAATACCTTCAGAAAGGCTTTGCCATGAATGACCACCTGCTGAAATCAGCCGGTGGTGGCAATTATTTCCGCGAGCTGCTGGAGCGCATTCGCGATATCCGTTCCTCCGAAAAAGTATTCTGGCGCCAGGTGCTTGATATTTATGCCACCAGTATGGATTATTCTGCTAAGGCAGAGGAATCCCGCCTCTTCTTCAAGGTGGTACAGAATAAGATGATTTATGCTGCCACCGGGCAGACTGCTGCTGAACTCGTAGTTGGCCGGGCTGATGCTGCTCTTCCGCTTATGGGCATGACCTCATTCAAGGGGACTCGCCCCACGCTGCAGGAGGCTCAGACCGCCAAGAATTATCTTCAGGAAAAGGAGCTTTCAACCCTCAACTATCTTGTTTCCGCGTTTCTGGACCTTGCAGAGCTTCAGGCACTGCGCGGTACCCCCATGTACATGAAGGATTGGATTGCTCATGTGGATGACTTTCTGCGCATGTCCCGCAGTGATGTGCTCGACAACGCCGGTCGCATCTCCCGTGAACTGGCCGACCGCCGCGCGGCTGAGGAATTCTCTAAATATAAACAACGCCTCACCGCTGAACTCTCCCCCGTCGAATTTGCCTTCGTGGAATCCCTCCGCTCTGCGGAGAAGCAGATTAAAAAGTTACCGAAAAAGTAAAAGATATGAACGTAGAAGAAAAATTGCCCATTGTTGCAGTTTGTTATGATTTTGATAAAACTTTGTCACCTGATGACATGCAGGCGCAAGGGTATATACAGAGCGTTAATATGAATGTTGAAGAGTTTTGGCAAAAATCAAATTCTTTAGCTCGCGATAATGGAATGGATACTAATCTTGCGTATATGTATACAATGATGCAAGAGGCTCGTGGAAACTTAATACTTAATAGAAGAGCCTTGTCTGAATATGGTGCTAAAGTTGCGCTTTTTCCTGGTGTTAAGGAGTGGTTTAAGAGAATAAGTGATTATGGGCGTGAAGTAGGCGTAATAGTGGAGCATTATATTATTTCTTCTGGTTTGAAGGAGATGATTGAAGGTACGGATATGGCAAAAAATGGCTCCTTCAAGCAAATATATGCTAGTTCATTTTATTATAATGAGAGAGGCGAGGCTGTTTGGCCGGCGCAAGCCGTAAATTACACCAATAAAACGCAGTTTTTGTTTCGAATACAAAAAGGGGTCTACGATGTTAATGATGGTAGGGTAAATGATTATTTTGCGCCAGATGAAATTCGGATTCCCTTTGAGCACATGATATATGTTGGCGATAGCGATACAGATATTCCCTGCATGAAGCTCGTGAAAGAAAAAGGTGGGTACTCTATAGGCGTATATAATTCATCTTCATCTGTTCTTAAAGATAAGGTATATAAGATGATTAAAGACGATAGAATAGATTATTTTGCCGATGCTGATTATCGCGAAGGTCAGGAACTGGATACTCTAGTAAAAAATATCATAAACAATATATCGACATCAAATAAGTTGAGGGTTAAACATTTTAAGGATGTTAATGAAACAAGACAGTACACTAGCCAGACGATAACAAAACAGGTTGCTAATGTGAGTGAACCGAATCAGCCAGAAACAGGTTATAATGACTATGCAAGATTCAATATGGAAGCCTTCGCAGAAGCCGTCCGACAAACTACCATGATTGCAAATAAAATGGCACAGCCCATCTGGTTACAAGAGTATAATCGACGGTTGGAGGCTCTTGCGGCATTTTTTAACCCAAATCGTAACATGTGATAAAATGGAAGTTTTAACACCTCAAGACTGGGAACAAAAGCGGCTGCGGGATGTGTGCAAGATGTATTCTGGCTCAACACCATCTCGAAATGATGCTAGGAACTTTTCTGGTAAAAATATATGGGTAAGTAGTGGGGAACTTAAAGAAAAATACATATACTCAAGTAAAGAATTTCTTTCTGATAAGGCGATTGCAGATACAGCCTTATCGGTTATGCCGCCCGGTGCAGTTATAATAGCAATTTATGGTTTGGAGGCTTCAGGAATCCGCGGAACAGCTTCTATAGCAGCCGTTCCTTGTACAATTAGTCAAGCTTGCATGGGATTCTATGATTTCGATAGTTCTGTTTACAATGAGTATTTCTATTATTGGTATATTTTTAATGGCCAGAATATAGGGAGAAGGTACGCACAGGGAACTAAGCAGCAAAATTTGAGTTCGGAAATTTTATCATCGTTTCCTATATGCTTACCTCCTATGGCCGAGCAGCGTAAAATTGCTGCGATTCTTTCAACTCAGGACAGGATAATTGAACTCAAAACGAAGTTGCTGGAAGAAAAGAAACGTTTAAAGAAATATTTGTGCCAGCTCATAATGGGAGGAAATAAAATAAAATTAGCACGAGGCTATTCTGTTCGCTTGTTGTCTTCGATAACGAAGAAAAAGTTAATAAAAAATAAAGATTTGAAGTATTCTGTAGTTTTATCTAATAGTGCAAAATATGGGATTGTTCCTCAGAACGTACAATTTGACAAAAATATAGCCAATGAAGAAAATATAGACCGATATTATGTTGCGGAAATCGGAGATTTTATTTATAATCCTCGGATTTCTACATCTGCACCCTGTGGTCCAATCAATCAGAATGATTGTTGTGATGGAGTAGTGTCTCCATTGTATACAGTATTTTCATGTAGTGCTGAATGTGTGTGCGATAAGTATTTGAAATATTATTTTCAGACATCGCTTTGGCATGAATATATTCAGAGTGTCGCAAATACGGGAGCGCGATACGATCGTATGAATGTATCTGATAAAGATTTTTTTTCCATGGCAATAAATTTACCTCCTCTTAATACACAACGACAATGTGTTGTATTATTGGATGCCTTTTCAAACGTGATAAAATTGATGGAAGAAAATCTTGAACAAGAAAAACTCAAGAAGAAAGCCTTGATGCAGCAGCTGCTGACAGGTAAAGTGCGGGTAACGGGTAAGGAGCTTTAGGAATGAATGCCGATATATATTTAGAAAAGAACGCGACCAAGCGTACAGCACTGGAAGTATTGCAGGGGCTTGGATATGAGTATCTGAGCCCGGAGGATTGTCGTAAGCAGCGGGGAAGTGGTTACCATGTGTTGCTGAAGGATGTGCTGCGAGGGCAGTTGCGTAAGCTGAACCGCTATAAGTATGGCGGAGTGGAAAATGAATTTTCCGCAAGCAATATCGAGCGAGCCATGGATGAGCTGGATGCTCCCATTGTGACGGGGTTGGTTCGCGCCAGCGAGCAGGTATATGATATGCTGATGCTGGGCAGCAGTTATCCAGAGCATGTGGGTGAGGGGCATGTGCAGAACTTTAATTTGAAATTCATAGACTGGGAATGTCCGCAGAACAATCTCTTTCATGTGACGGAGGAATTTGCCGTAGAGAGCGTGGATAAGCAGCACAATGCGCAGCCGGATCTGGTATTGTTCATTAACGGTATTCCCTTTGCGGTGATAGAATGCAAAGCGCCGGTCAACAAAGTGGAAGAAGCGATTGCACAGCACCTGCGCAATCAGGGACGAGATTGGATTCCCCATTTATACAAGTACGCACAGATGGTTGTGGCAACAAACAGGAATGATGTGCGCTATGCCACAACAGATACCCCACGCAAATTCTGGGGGAAATGGAAGGAAGAAGATGAACGCTATCATACGGCCTTGCCCGGCGAATTGGTCTCCGGGCGCAAGCCCACAGAGCAGGATAGGGTATTCTGCTCGCTGTTCAGCCCGGAGCGCGCCATGGAACTCATCCGTTATTTTGTGGTGTATGATGCCAAGGTGAAGAAGATAGCCCGGTACCAGCAGTTTTTTGCCATACAGCGCATCGTGCAGACCGTGCAGAAGCGCCGGGATGACGGGCGCAGACAAGGTGGTGTGATATGGCACACACAAGGCAGTGGCAAAAGCCTGACCATGGCCATGCTGGCAAGATATCTGCTGATGAACCGCAACGGGGCAAATCCGCGTGTAGTGGTGGTGACGGATCGAAAGGAATTGGATCGCCAGATAAGCAATACCTTTGCTCATACACGAATGCGGCCGACTCAGGCTGCCAGTGGGGGCCATTTGTCCCGGCTGCTGAAGGATAATGATGTCGACATCATTACAACGCTGATTAATAAATTCGAGACCCCGGCCAATCAGAAGTTGCGTTGCGATTCCGAAGATATTTATGTGCTGGTGGATGAAGGGCACCGCACCCAGTATGAGAAACTGGCAGCCAAGATGCGGGATGTACTGTCGAGAGCCTGCTTCCTCGCATTTACCGGCACTCCTCTGATGAAAAGTGAACGGCGCAATACCTGCATGCGCTTTGGGCAGCTGCTGCACCGGTATACAATTCTGGATGGTGTTAACGATGGAGCAATTGTTCCTCTACTGTATGAGGGGCGCTATGTGGAACAGAATGTAGATGAGCAGAATATCGACCTCTGGTTTGAGCAGACAACGAAGCGCCTGACTCCCGCACAGCGGGATGATTTGAGCCGCAAGTGGAGTACCCTGCGTCGTGTGAGTTCCACCATTGCGCGCATACGCCGCATATCTCTGGATGTCAACCTGCATTTCTGCACGGCAGTACTGAAAACAAACTTCAAGGCCATGCTGGCGTGTAATTACAAGCGCGATGCCGTGCGGTATCTGGAGTGTTTTGAGAAGCTGGGGGATTTGAAATGCGCGGCGTTGATATCTGCGCCGGATATGCGGGAAGCACCGGATGGAGAAGACGAGTCCGGCGATGCCAAGGTAGTGGCATTCTGGAACAAGATGATGGAACGCTACGGTGATGCAGAAACCTATGAGGAAACGATTAAGGAACTGTACCGCAATGGTGAAATTGACATCATCATCGTGTGTAGTAAGCTTCTGACCGGGTTTGACGCGCCGGTGTGCCAGGTGCTGTATATAGACAAGGAACTTCGTGAGCATAATTTGTTGCAGGCGATTGCCAGAACAAATCGACTGGCTGAAGGAAAGGACTATGGCCTGGTGATTGATTACCGCTGCCAGGTAAAGGAACTGAATGAAGCCATGGAAATGTACAGCGGTGCCGGATTGGAAAAATATGCTTTTGCTGATTTGCGCGGTAGCCTCACAGACATTGTGGCTGAAATTGCTAAATTAAAGGACGCCTACACGCACTTGTTGGATGTGTTTGACAGCAAGGTTAACATGTCTGACCCTGAGTCTATCGAAGAGTCTCTGGTGGATGATAAAAAGCGGGAAATTTTTTACAAGGCTCTGTCTCTGTACGGTCGCGCCCTGAACACGGTTCTTAATTCCGAGTTGGCATACAGGAAATTGACCGAAGTGGAAATTGAGCGATATAAGAATACATTTGCCTTTTTCTGTAAGGTACGCCGGAGCGTGAGAATCCGCTATTGCGACGCGCTGGATGATAGTGAATATGGTCCCTTGATGCAGAACTTGCTGGATGAGCATATGCATGTGGGCAAGTTACAGTATCTGACTGCACCTATTGATATTCAGAATCAGGAGGAAATGGATAAGGCCCTGGATGAATTGGGGTCTTCCAGAGCCAAGGCAGAAGCTATCCGGAATTTGTTAACTCGCAGCATCAGTGAGAAACGCGAGGAGAACCCCGCATATTACGATAACTTTTCTCAGCGGATACAGGAGACATTGAATCTTTTCCGCGATAAGGTTATATCCGAGTCTGAATACCTGAAACGCATGCGTGAAGTAATGAAGGATTTTCTGGGAGGAAAGAGCGAATTGGAGTATCCTCAGATAATTCGCGCAAATGCTCATGCTCAGGCATTCTATGGTGTGCTGCTGGGTATATTGGGTGAATGTAAATTAACGGATGAGCAGGTTGCGGAAATGTCATTGCAGATTACGGAAATTATCGAGACTTGCAGTAAGGTTGATTGGACTCACAATAAATCTGTGCATGATGAGATTGCCCAGCAGATTGATGATTTGTTTTATATGTACGAAAAGGAGAGGGGTGTTGAGCTTTCCCTTGATGTAGTAGATAAAATTATCGAAAATGTGAAAACTGTAGCATTACGCCGGTTTGATATATGAGTATCTGTGTTTCTCAGCGCTTTATTGAGTTAGATGAAGTAACCATCGCCTATGAGTGGTTGCAGAAACCCGTCAGGAATCTTAATCTGCGTATCCGGTCTGATGGTACGGTTACAGTATCTTCTCCGGAAGCTGTTAAATTGAAGGAGGTGGAAGCTTTTTTGAGGAGGCGTAAAGTATTTTTGCTTAACGCGCTGAAAAAATCCGTTGCGACAAGAAAGGGAAGCATGCATGGAAGACAGTTTGTTAACGGGGAAAGTTTCACCCTGTTGGGAAAGGCTCTGCGTTTGAAGCTGGTGCAAGATGTCCGGCCTCATGTGACATCAGATGGCGTATATTTGTATGTATATTCTCCGGATGTTTCAGACTCAATTATCAATGGTGGTTTAATAGAGAAATACATGGAGCAGAAGAGAGAGCAGGTGTACCATGAGATATTGGAGAACCTGTATCCCTCATTTCGGAATTATGGTATTTCTATGCCTGAGTTGCGCATAGAGCTTATGCCTAAACGATGGGGGAGTTGTAGCGTATCAAGGGGCATCATCCGCCTTCACGATCGGCTTGTAGAAATGCCGCGCCCTTGTGTGGAATATGTGGTGATGCATGAATTGTGCCATTTAGTATACCCGGATCATTCTAAAGAATTTTACACACTGCTGACAGTGAAGATGCCGGATTGGAAACAACGCCAGAAAATGTTGGATGTGTATTCCGAACCTCTTACATGAGGATGATTCAATTGAAAATTGCATTTCTGATGCAGATTTGCTACAATGCCCTCACATGGCATATCTGGAGCTTGAGCATGTGAGTGTGCATTTTCCGGTGCGCAATACCTGGGGAGCCACTGGCGAGGTAGTGCGCGCGGTGGATGATGTGTCCCTTTCGGTACGGCGCGGGAGTATTCTGGGCTTGGTGGGCGAGAGCGGGTGCGGTAAATCGACCCTCTCCCGCGCTATTATGCAGCTGCAGCCGGTGACCAGTGGGCGCATTGTGCTGGATGGCACGGAGCTGACCGCCCTGCCGCCGCGTGAGGTGCGCCGCCGCCGGCTGGATTTCCAGATGGTGTTCCAGGACCCCTATGCCTCGCTGAACCCGCGTTTCAGCATTTTTTCCACCCTGGCGGAGGCGCTGGGGCAGCGCGAGCCGCTTCCCCGCCGCGGGCGGGAGGAGGCTGTGGCCGAGCTCATGGAGCGCGTGGGCCTGAGCCCGGAGCACATGTACAAATACCCGCATGAATTTTCCGGCGGCCAGCGCCAGCGTATCGCCATTGCCCGCGCCATTGCGCCGCGTCCGGCCCTGCTGCTGGCGGATGAACCGGTTTCCGCGCTGGATGTATCGATTCAGAGCCAGATTCTCAACCTGCTCACCGACCTGGTGCAGGAGATGGGGATTACCATGATATTCATCTCCCATGACCTGGGGGTGGTGCATTATCTGGCAGATGATATCGCCGTGATGCGCCGCGGGCACATCGAGGAATACGGCACGGCCGATGCGGTTTTCAACCATCCACAGGCAGAATATACACGCACCTTGCTGGCCGCGGTGCCCACACTGTGAAGTGAATAGTGAATGAGGAATAGTTTTCTGCACCTATGAATACCGAGCTTCAATTTCTTTTGTACGATGACCCGTCTGAAAACAGCAATATAAATGTTGTTGTGAAGGATGATACAATCTGGGCTACTCAGAAAACGATTGCGGAGTTGTATGATATTCACCCTTCGTCAGTTGCAAGACACCTAGGAAATATATACGAGGAAAAAGAATTAGAAGAATCCTCGACGATTGCAAATTTTGCAATCGTCGTAAATCGCGGTTTTCGAGGTGCCGTAAAAGAAGATATGTCCTTCTACAACCTGGATGCCATTATTTCTGTGGGCTACCGGGTGAATTCCCGCAAGGCTACGCGCTTTCGTCAGTGGGCTACGCGCACGCTGAATGAATACATCCGCAAGGGCTTTGTGATGGATGATGAGAGGCTGAAGCAGGGCAAAACTGCCTTCGGCAAGGATTATTTCCGCGAGTTGCTGGAGCGTGTGCGCTCCATTCGTGCGAGTGAGCGCCGCATCTGGCAGCAGATTACCGACATCTTTGCAGAATGCAGTATCGATTATGACCGCGAATCGCAGGCCTGCCGGAATTTCTATGCCATGGTGCAGAATCGCTTCCACTTTGCCATCACCGGCAAGACGGCGGCGGAGATTGTGTATGATTCTGCTGATCATACCAAGGAACATATGGGGCTTCTTACCTGGAAAAACGCCCCGGAAGGCCGTATTCTGAAGTCAGATGTGACGGTGGCCAAGAATTATCTGGACGAGAAGCAGATTCGGCGGCTGGAGCGGGCTGTGACGGGCTTTTTTGATTATATTGAGGACCTGGTGGAGCGCGAAAATACGTTTAACATGGCCCAGTTTGCTGAAAGTGTGAATGAATTTCTGGCTTTCCGCCGTTATGAGCTGCTGCCGGATAAGGGGCGGGTCTCACATGCCCAGGCAGAGGCCAGGGCGCATGCGGAATACGAGGTGTTTAACAAAACTCAGCTCATTAACTCTGATTTTGATAAGCTGATTCGCCGTACACGTGAATCATGAATGAAATCCCTCCCTGTGTGATGCCGCGGCGGCGGTTTATATTGTGGTGCCTGTGGGCGTGTGTGCTCTGTGCGGTGGCATGCATGGTCAGTTGCGGCATCAACGACCCTGAGGCCTTTGCGCTTCTCTTCTGGGCGGTGATATTGCTGTCGGTTCCGGCGCGGTCACGGGGTGGTACCATGCTGCAACTGCTGGGGCTCATGGTGCCGGTGGGCATGGCAGGAGCCTCTGTGCTGAGTGCAATAATTCGTTACTCTGGCGAACAGCCTTGGATGGAGTACCTGAAAATATTGTTCGGCTCCATGGTGCTGGTGTGGTGGCTCGGCTCTCCGTTCATTATTGTGGGTCTGCTGGTGTATCTGGTATTCTGCAGGCTGAGGAAACGATTCGGCAGGCGATGAAGCATGCCGCATAATCTGTCGGAGCACGGGACTCTGTTCCGTACCCGGAAACCTGTTGCCCTGCTGAACCGACACATGCCGCGCAGATTAACCTGCCAGGCGTTCGTCCTGATACCACTTTTTCTCAATTCATTATTCTCTTCACTATTCACTCAAAATGTTCTGGACATCAAATCGCCGGGGCGGTATGATGACAGGCGACGAACCAACATATAGAAACACACACGATTATGGGACTTCTTCAGAATCTTGCCGCTGTCGCTATCCGCAACAAGGTCATGGGCAATCTGCGCGCCAACTGCCCGGAGGGTATCAAGGAGCAGCTCGAAACCCTGCTGGCCAATAAGGATGCCGTGGGTATCATCCAGAAATTTGTGACCGAGGCCATGAAGGGCGGCGGCAAAATCCAGGCCGAGGCCGTGACCACGCTTCCGTTCCCTGCTGAAATCCAGCAGCTGCTGGCTGATACGCCCAAGCTGGTGACCTACCTGGTGCTGGCTGCCCGCATGGCCGGCAGGAAGTAAGAGCCCGGAACGAGTTTCACGAATCAACCTTTCCCTGCGCCCTTCCCGGGGTGCGGGGAATCCATTGCCAACCCTATGAATGAAGATGAGAAAATGATGGTGCCCGAGGGTGAGGGTGTTTCTCTTCCCGAAGGTGCGGAATTCATACCGTCCGGAGGTGTGGAATTCGTGGTGCCCGAGGGGGAGAAATTGCTGTGGATATGCCGCAAGCCGATGCCTCCGGCCACGTGGGACATGGTGACGCTGGGGGGTCTGCTGTGCCTGGTTGCCGCCTGCGGCATCACCTATGGCCTGGCCGAGGAAGAAATAACCGGCAAACTGGCGCTGATATTCGGCGGCCTGTTTCTGTTCATCATCGTTGTGGGGCTGGCGAGCTTTGTGCACCAGCGCGGGGTTGTCCGCCGCACCGTGTATGTACTGACGGATAAGAAAGCCTACATTCAGGAGAGCCCGGCCAGGCCGAAGGATAAGTGGCTGCTCATCAGTTTCGAGGTACATCCGCACATGATTCACAAGATAAGACGCCGCCGCAACGGCACGGTGGACTATGTGCTGGGCAAGGAACACCGCGGCAGCCTGACGCTCAGCACAGGGTTTATGCATCTGCCGCCGGAGCTGGACCCCGCTGCTGTTTTTGAGCAGCTGGGCGCCACCCTGCCGGCCAGGGGTGAGAAGAAACGCACTGTCTGCGAGTACAAGCGCCCCACTCTGCCTGTGCAGAGTATTTTCGGCTATGTTTTCCTGCTTGGCCTGTTCGCCGTGGGGTTTGTCCTGTGTCACGATGACCACGGGGCAGACCTCTATGTGACGGGTGAGGAAGCCACCGCCACGGTGGTGGGCTACAGGCAGGATACTGAGGAGCGCGGTCGCCGGGGCCGGCGCGAGGTGACGGTGTATTATCCCGTTATTGCGTTCCAGACGGCTGAAGGGGGGGAGCCTTATGTCACCCATAGCCAGACCGGCTATGACCACAGCCCCGAACGCAAGCCGGGGGACACGGTGCAGGTGCTGTATTACCCCGATGAGCCGCTCTATGCCACCATCAAGGATGACAGCATCCTGCTGCGCCCCTTGCTGCTGCTGGCTGGTATCATCTGGGCTCTGTGGAGCATCTGGAAGGAAATCAAACGCTGGCGCCGGGAACGCCAGTGCGAATATATCGAGGTGGCATGCTCCAGCAAGGCTGCGTAATGCTACCGCTTATGAATGACCGTATCTGCCATGAAGCCGCTCTCAAATCCTCTGCCGTTTGAGTTTCAACAGGATGAACAGCTGCTCTGGAGCCATGCTGCAGAAAATAAGGCGGCCACCGGCAGGAAACGAAAATCTCTGTGGCCTCTGGCTATTCTGCTGCTGCTTCTGGGAGCGATGGGACGCGCCGCAGAATGGCTCGATATCAGCGATGAGTTTTCCTTTCTTGCCCGTATGTGTATATATCTGGGCATGCTTGTAATCCTGGTGATAAAGCTGGAACGTAACAACGGGCGATACGAGGTCTATGCGCTCAGTAACCAGCGGGCATACATCATAGAGCTTTCCACCAGAAAGAAGCACACACCTGTCGTCTTGTCCTTTGCTGTGCATCCGCAGATGGTGTACAGGACTCTGCGCCGGGCAAACGGCCACACGGACTACTACCTGGGCTCTGAACCGATGGGCAAGGAGCCTATGCCACGCGGGTTCATCAACCTGCCTCCGGAGCATGACCCGGCTTCCATCTTCGCGCAACTGGGCATCTTGATACCGGCAGAGGGCGAAACGCTGGAGCCGCGTCTTATTCAACGGCCGAAAATCAAATACTCGGTTTCGTGGAGGAAAATTCTGCTTACCTGCATTCTGGCAGCAGGTCTCTGGCTGCATATCGGCTATATCAACATGTACTTCGCAGGGCAGGAGACTACCGCCACCGTTGTGGACTATGAAAAAGATGCCGAGCACGATGAGGACCCGGAGAACACCATGTACTTCCCCGTGGTGGTTTTTACCACTGCCAGTGGTGATGTGTGCAAAGGCACCTGCATTCAAGGTGCTTCGGGAGCACCCAGGTACGAGATCGGCGCGCAAATTCCCCTGATATACGACCCGGTGAGGCCTGAATATCCCATGATTAATGAGGAATCCCTCATCTCCACACCTGCCATCATAGCGCTTGTCCTGCTCTGGCTTCTGCTGTCGCTGGGGAAGGAGATGCGCGAGCGCCGGAGGCTGCTTCAATCCCCCTATATCCTTCTGGAAATAAATTGATTCGGATACCACGTGCCACCTCCCGGTGGCACGACTGCATGATAATCTGCATTTTGCCGGTTTGAAATCAGCATTTTGCTTGACATTCAACCCCTATGGGGGTATTCTGTGCGTCCCCGCTGATGCTGCAATACCAACAACGGAGGGCTGGGGGCTAAGCGCAGCACCTTCCAAAACCCCGTGTATCCTGCCGCAAGGTTACACACAACATATACAAATACAATGATTAACGAACTCGTTACCAAGATGGTGGAAGCCGGTGTGCACTTTGGTCATCAGACCCGCAAGTGGCATCCGAACATGAAGAAGTACATTCTCACCCAGAAGAATGGCATCCACATCATCAACCTGGAAGAGACCGAGAAGTGCCTCGACAAGGCCAGCGCCTTCCTTGGTGAACTTGCTGCCAAGAACAAGAAGATTCTCTTCGTGGGCTGCAAGCGCCAGGCTCAGGAGGCCGTGAAGGACGCCGCTGAGGCTACCGGTCAGTACTACGTGAACTTCCGCTGGCTCGGCGGTATGCTCACCAACATGACCACCATCAAGAAGAGCATCGCTCGTCTTGACTACCTCGAGAACCTCGACAAGCAGCCCGAGTACAAGAGCATGTCCAAGAAGGAACTTGCCGCTCTGGCTCGTGAGCGCGAGAAGCTGCAGCGCAACCTGCAGGGTATCCGCAACATGGGTGGCGCTCCCGACGTGATGGTTGCCATCGGCGCCGACCACGAGGACATCGCTATCCGCGAGGCTCACATCCTGGGCATCCCCGTGATCGTTCTGACCGACACCAACGCCGACCCCGAGACCGTGGATTTCCCCATCCCCGGCAACGACGACGCCGTGCGTTCCATCCGTCTGATCCTCTCCGTGCTCGTAGAGGCTATCAACAAGAACAAGCCCGCCTAAATCTTAACCCTTTTATTCCAAGACAATGGCTGATATCACACCCGCAATGGTGAAAGAGCTGCGCATCAAGACTGATGCCGGCATGATGGACTGCAAGAAGGCCCTCATGGAGTGCGACGGCAACATGGACGAAGCCGTGAAGTACCTCCGCGAGAAGGGCATCGCCAAGGCCGCCAAGAAGGCCGACCGCGAGGCTAAGGAGGGTATCGTGACCACCGTGGTTGAGGGCAAGGATGGCATCATCCTCGAAATCAACTGCGAGACCGACTTCTGCTCCAAGGGCGAGAAGTTCCAGTCCCTGGTGGCTCAGGTGGCCGCTACGCTGAAGGCTTCCTCCGCCGCTACGCTGGCTGAGGCTCTGGAAGTGGCCATGGAAGGCACCACCGTTGAGAAGTACATCGCCGAGCAGTGCGCTGCCATCGGTGAGAACATGAAGCTCCGCAAGTTCGGTCGCTACACGCTGGCCGGCGAGGGCACCGTGACCTCCTACATCCACATGGGTGGCAAGGTGGGCGTGCTCCTGCAGGTGGAAACCGGCAAGGCCGAGACCGCCGCTGCTGAGGCTTTCGCTTCCATGTGCAAGGACATCACCCTGCACATCGCTGCCTGCGCTCCCAAGAGCGTGGACTCCTCCTCCCTGGATCCCGCTTTCGTGGCCGAGGAACAGGAAATCGCCAAGGCTCAGCTCATCGCTGAAGGCAAGCCCGAACACCTGCTGGAGAAGATTCTCCCCGGCAAGCTCAAGGCTCTCTACAAGCAGAGCTGCCTGCTGAACCAGGACTTCGTGAAGGATCCCTCCATGAGCGTGGAGGCCCTCGTTGCCGCCACCGGCAAGTCCCTGGGCGACACCATCACTGTGAAGGCTTTCGAGCGCTTCCAGCTTGGTGCTTAAGTTTTGCAAGTCAATTTGCAACGAAAAATCCCCAGTCCGCATGGACTGGGGATTTTTTTGCATCTGACCATCGGGGGGTGTTTTGTATCCCTGGGAAACCGGAGCTTGTTATGCTCCGCGCACAGAAAAAAAACGAAATCCAGCCCCTGCCGGGGCTGGACGAAATCACTTCGTGACGATATCCTGCCTGCGGCAGGACGAAATCCTCACTGCGTTCGGGCTTATGGGAAGCGGCGCCACTTGCCGTCGCCCACGGAGATAACTTCCACAGTCACGGTATCGAGCCCGCGCTCGTAGAACCCGAGCTCCTTGGCCACCTTGGTGCCTACATCGATGAGGCGACCCTTGATGTACGGCCCGCGATCTGCCACACGGACAATGCAGCTCTTGCCGGTGCGGTGGCAGGTGATGCGCACCGTGCAGGGCAGGGGCAGGGTACGGTGCGCGGCATATCGCAGGTGGGAGTACAGATTCTGCCCGATGGCGCCTATATCACCATTGGCTTCATAGTGAGAGGCAATGCCGGTGGCCTTGTAATGCAGGGCACTTTCCACACTCATGGGCACAAAGCGCGTGCCCTTCACCGTGTAAGGAGCTTTCTTATACCCCTTGTACTCCGGGAAATCGGGATGCAGCACCTGCTGGCAGCTTGCCAGCACCAGCACCGCCACTACGGCCAGCCAAGAACAGAATCGAACCATGCCACCACTCTAACACAAAACAGGCGCCTCGGCGAGCTCTTTCTGCATAATAATGCGAATGCTGCGCCGGGTATTTCACACAAAATACTTGACGCGCCGAGGCTTAGCTGGCATACTCACACCTGCTGCCGGGAGCACCCCCGGAGGTATAGCTGGAAAACCCCGCCAGGACCGAGAGGTAGCAACGGTATTCAGACTATGCTTGTCGGGGTGTTGTTCCCGGCAGTTTTTTGCTTGCAACCCGGTGCGGATGCGTTAGAATGGGCAGGATGAAGCACTTCTGTATATTGTTTCTGCTTGCGTTGCTGACGGGAGTGTTGAGCTCCTGCGTGTGCCACACGTCGGCTTCCATGCTGGAAAGCAGTGCTTTTCATCCTGCATGCCAGGATACAACAATAATCCCGCGAATCTACCGCGTGGGTGGGCAGTACTACCTCGCTCATACCTTCAGGTATGAATGCTGCGAGGATAAGGTGCTCGTGGGAGGTATGGCGGCAGTACATGGCAGCGAGGTGTATCTCCCCTTAGGTTATGAACGCGAGCCAAGGGAGAAAACGCTCTATTTCCGCCTTTCGCGTGTGGATGCCCGGGTTTATCTTCATTCAGAGGTGCCGGAACCAGCGCCAGATGAGCCAGCTGTCATTTACGGGGAAGACTGGGATGCCGCAGCTGCTTCGCCTGTGCCGGCTCGCAAGGTGGTGCTGGATGTCCGGGAAGCAGCCTGCGCTTCCTGCCTTTACGATGTTGCCACCAATACGTTCCGGCTGGGTGTTCCGCCTTTTTATGCAGGTGATGTGGTTGTAAAAGCTCCTTTTGCTCTGGTTCTGCTGGCGGTGGATATACCGGTCTCCGCTGTGGCTACTGTGGGTACGGTGACGGGTATTTTCCCGGCGGTGGAGTATGCCTTTGGCTGGATTGGCAGCCTGGGACGCGATGAATCTGAAAAGAAGAATTAACACCATGTCACTTCTCCATGTTATCCGCTGCGTTTCTCTGCTACCTTGTCTGCGGAGCTGGGGTTGGTGGGGTGTTATGGGGCTGTTGCTCAGCATGGTGACTATAAGCTG
Organism: Akkermansia sp.; assembly: GCA_045132635.1. GTDB lineage: Bacteria > Verrucomicrobiota > Verrucomicrobiia > Verrucomicrobiales > Akkermansiaceae > Akkermansia. The sequence continues at coordinate 20,310 of JBGUSR010000009.1, read as the reverse complement.
GCGCGGGGCAGCCTGTGCCGGGCGTGTGTTTGTGTACCCTGTGACTCAGGAAACGACATACAGGCACATGGCGGATTCTTACGTGAAACAGTATTGTCCGCTGGAGTATGCTGCGTTCGAGGCGTTTCAGGGAGAACCCGGGGAATATGAGAGCATCAAATTTGTGATGCAGGATGCCGCTGGGCGGCGCGTGCTCTATCTGCCGGGAATGATGTATAGTGGCGTAGTATGCAGAATCCAGTTCTTTTTTGATGCTGCCACTCCGGAGCGGGTCTGTATTCATGCCTCTGTTGCCGGAATGTTGCACTATCAATCATTTCTACTCACGGAAAAGGAGAACATGGCCGTCTATCTGCAGCAGGCAATACAGCGCTATGCCAGGGAGCATGGCATGCTGCATTCTGTGGTTCTGGAGCTGGTTCCGGAACCGGTGGATATGCGCCTTGCTCCGCTTATAGAGCTCATGAATTACCTGGTGGAGCAGTTACCTTATCATATGGATGTCGGTGAACTCATTCCTCCTGTAGGGGAAGGCCCGCTGCATTATCACTGGTGAAGGTAGTGCCGCCGGAGGCCGTTGAGAAAATACCAGAGCAGCCCGAGTAGAATGGCCAGAAGGATGGCGGGGCGATGGAAGCGGTAGCTTGAGGCGCGCATGACTAGGGTGGGCTTCTGCGGGTGATAGAGGATTTCCACCTGGTCACCGGGCTGGCCGGCGGGGGATGCATCGCTCAGCTTGTCCGTGGCGGTGATGCTGCTGCCGGGGGCAGGGGAGAACTGCAGCACAGGGTAATAACGCAGAATCGGGCCGCTGCTGCTCCGGGCTTCTCTGGTGGCGGTGTAGTTGTGTGTTACAATGGTGGCGGTGGCGGGTTTGCCATGCAGTGTGAGCATCAGCTCGGGGTCAGTCTTGCTTTCGTGGATGCAGAAGCTCAGCATCGCGACAAATGCAGCAAAGGCAAAAAACAGGTGGCTGAGCGAGGGCGGATTATCGGTCTGATCTGCAGGGTTTTTCTGTTTAGGAATCCGCACGCCACAGGCGGTGAGCAGGGATTCCAGTGCCTGCACACTGCTCACTCCGATGAAACCAACCGGAAGCTGTACTCTTCTGAAGCGATGAACTTCGAAAATATAATCTGCCGTGCCATCGGCAGCGCGGAAAAGGCTGTGAATCAGGTCGCGGGAAACCGGCGCCTCGTATTCAATGCGCCAGCCGCGGAAGCTGCGGCGGCAGATGATGGCGCGCTGCCGGGTGAGCACATAGACCATGCGGCGGTTGCGCATGACTACAACTACCGCCAGCAGTATGCTTACGAGCGATATGCCCGGTATGAACAGCATGTACAGGGCGTCATCTTTTCCCAGGCCTCCCGGGCTCAGGCTTTCCCACACCATCATGCCATAGATGGCCAGTAACACCACGGCACCAAGCAACAAGTACACCACGGCCGGTTCCCTCATCTGCCGCCGCGGTTCGCTCCAAAGAACACTTTCGCCCTCCTGCAGGATATGGGAGAAATCCGGTGCTTCTGCTTGGGCGGTAGTTGTCTGCATGGCTTGATTATAAACAGGCAGGGAATGGTTTGTCAACTCGGGAAATCCTGCCCCTGCAAAAACGAAATCCAGCCCCTTGCGGGGCTGGACGAAATCACTTTGTGACGAAATCCTGCCGTTGGCAGGACGATATCCTCGCTGCCGCTCGGACTTTAGAACGGGATGTCGTCGTCCTCTTCGGCGGGCATGGGGGGAGGAGGCGTCTGCTGCTGGGGGCGCTGCTGCTGGTAGCCGCCGTTGTTGTAACCACCGCCATTGGAGTAGCCGCCCTGGCCACCGCCGTTGTTGTAGCCGCCACCATAGTTACCACCGTTGGAGTAGCCGCCGCCGTTGTTGTAGTTGCTGGAGCGCTGCTGGTAACCACCGCCCTGGGACTGGCCACCGCCATCGCGGCTGCCGAGCAGCTGCATATTCTCTGCCACGATGCGGATCTTGCTGCGTTTCTGGCCGGTCTGCTTGTCTTCCCAGGTATCCTGCTGCAGGCGGCCCTCGATGAATACCGGGCGCCCTTTGGCCAGGTACTGACCGGCAATCTCAGCCGTGCGGCCCCAGCAGGTCACATCCAGGAACGTGGTTTCCTCGCGGCGCTCGCCCTCGTTGGGGCCACTGCTCACGCGGTTCACAGCCAGGCGAAGCTCTGCCACGGTGTTGCCGCGCGGGGTGGTGCGCACATCAGGGTCGGCAGTCAGGTTGCCGATAATCATTACCTTATTTAAATTAGCCATATATAGTTGAGTTGTGATTAATATCTGGAAACATGCCGGAGCAAGTGCCGGCGCTATCTACATGGTGTTATCCTACCCGCCGCGGGCAGGCTTGACAAGCAAAAATGTGGTCTTCTTCGCCTTTTATTGAGCTACTGACGTGAATATAGGCTTGCATCCTGTAGCTTTACGGTGTACAATGCCGAACCCGCAGGAGCGGGGTATCACCATTTATATCTCCCATGAACGTTGAACTTATCGAAAAAGCCGCTCAGATCGTAGGCGACAATCAGCTTCTGGTCAACATCGTTTCCAAGCGTGTGCAGCAGCTCAACCACGGTTCCGATCCCTACATCGTCACCACTCCGGAAATGCAGTGCGGTGATATCGCTCTCACGGAGATTATCGAGGGCAAGATTACCTGGCACGAGATGACCCCCGAGGAACTTGCCGCCAGCCGTGGCGAGGGCCAGGATGCCGACCCCGTTGCAGAGCTTGCCCAGTCCGCAGCCCCTGCTGAGCCGGATACCCTGACCATTACCCCGGATCTGTAAAGAACCTGCGAAATCGTCTTTCTGCGCGACCCGGCAAGCTCCTCGAACGGCAGCGCCGGGTCGCACACTTTTCCCCAACACCTTATTCCCCTATCCCCCCACCAAGCATATGGCCAAGAAACCCGCCCCGCAAAGCAACCTCATCGCCAGTAACAAAAAAGCAGGCCGTGATTACGAAATCATGAGCCGGCATGAGTGCGGCATCGAACTGCGCGGCACCGAGGTGAAATCCATTCGCGCCGGCAAGGTGAACGTGGCCGATTCCTTCGCCCGCGTGGAGAAAGGGCAGCTTTTCCTGTACGGCTGCGATGTGCAGCCCTGGGAAACCGCCGGCAAATGGTTCCAGCATGAGGCCAAGCGCCCCCGCCGCCTGCTCATGCACAAGCGCGAGATTCTGAAGCTGGAAATCCAGCAGGCTCAGAAAGGCTTCGCCCTCCCCCTGCTGCGCTTGTATTGGAAAAATGGCAAGGTGAAAGCTGAAATAGGCACCGGCCGTGGTAAGACCCACCGCGACCAGCGCTATGACCTCAAGGCCCGTGCCGAAATGCGTGAAGTGCAGCGCGAGGTAGCGCGCTTCAATAAAGCCCGCTGGTGAGCCACCCGCCCAGCTGCTGTCCGGCTGGAGTTCTATTTCTTATCTGGTTTTTTGCCGGTCAGAATTTTTTCCACCTCCGGGTGAAGTGGTGGCACTTTCTTGTTGTACCGCCCACTGAGCCTTTCAAGGAGGGGAGGCGTGCCGCCTGCCGTTTCTTCGGTGTCTGCCCCCAGCTCCACCAGGCGGCGCATGAGCTGCAGGGTAGGTTCGCAGATATCTGGTTTGCTGGCGCTGCGTGAGGCCATGCATGCCATGTAGTACAACACGCTGTTGCCATGGTCATCTCGTGCGTTGATATCCGTTCCGGCGGGTACCAGGATTTCAATGGCCTGGCGCAAGGGTTCTGCATCTTCCAGGTAGTAATCATTCCGGACCATGGATAGCAGCAGAGTATTGCCATTGCTCCGGCGCAGTCTGGCATCAGCTCCGTGTTCCAGCAGCAGTTTCAGAATCTCCGGATGATACAGTGCCTTCTCTATCGGGTAAACAGGCTTGCTGTAGGCATCGTAGCTGGGCTTATTCACATCTACTCCATGCTTGATGAATTCGCGCACGAGTTCTGCGTTATTGCTCCCGATGCAGAAATGGAATAAGGCGCGTCCTTCCGTATCACAGGTGTCCGGGTTGGCACCATGCTTCAGCAGGGTCTTGACCATCTCATTTCGGCGGCTGAGCATAGCTGCATACAAAAGGTTGCCGGGGTTGAATCTCGTGCGTGATTTCAATAATTCCGGGCGAGCACTGATGATATGGTCCAGCTCCTCGGGGGAGCCATGGCGAATCACATGTATTGCTTTATTGTAGTCCGGGTCATGCGCCAGATTGGGTGTGAATTCGAATGCGCTGATTTTGGGAAGTTCCTGCTTATTGCGGGGGATGGTGACACGGAATCCTGACACCAGTTTCCGGTTTTCAGGTGCCGTATCGGGAGAATCCAGCGTCACAGGGCAGGCGGCCTGCAGTAGTTGCATGATTTCGCGGCCTGGTTGTTCCCAGTTTCCTTCTGCATCCTGGTAGCACACCAGCAGCACGCGGTCTTTATTCCACTTTTTGTATTCTGGCAGCTTTTTCAGGAAATTCTGCTCCTCTATTCCCCCACGGCGCCCAATCATGAACACTTCAATGTACGCATTGCGGAACTCTGCTTCAGCCTCTGCCGCAGCCAGGCTGGTGTGCAGCGTGGTCATAGGGGGAGCGATGTCCGGATAAGACTCCGCCTGAGCGAGATTTTCTCCCTCCAGCAGGCTGACGAAGCATTGAGCGTAGCTGCCATCTGTGCGGGTGAATTGAGCAATACGGCCATCCGACACATCGTGACCGTAGATGACATGGGTACCAGGATGTTTTTCAACAACGACTTTATCCAGCCTGGCATCAAAGATTAACAAGGGGATACCGTGATGAACAGTCCAGGTGCAGATGTTGTTGGCTTCCTTCCATTCGATGATGTTGGAGATATCATCTGCTGCTATCTCCTCCAGTTTTACGCGCAGCTTGCGGCCTTTTGCCGTGATCAGCTCCACCCAGGGGCTCTGCCCGGCATTTTCGTATCCTGTGGAGATGATGCGGGCCTGTATGGTGTCTGTGCTGGCCTGGCGTTCATCTGTTTCCTCATCCGCCAGCGGAGTGTAACCCGTTTTCTGCAGGTGCCAGGTGTAGAACGGGGAGACAAAGGGGCGTACCTCTTTATCCTGCGCCAGACTTTCCAGTACTCTGCTGTCCTCGCTCTCATCCACTGTGGGTAAATTCTTGATTTCAACCGCCTGAATACGGGCGTGCGCCGTGGGATTGGCTGCTGCACCTGCCAGAAGCCGCTTCTGGATGTCCCGGCGGGTGTCGGCTGGTAAATCAGCGCACTGGAGCAGGGCTTCTGCCAGACTGGCAGCAGCTATGGGCATACGCTCCAGCTGCTGCACAGCCGGAGTCAGCAGGTTGTATGCTTCCGTGGATCTGCCTTGTTGCAGCAGCGCAAGTGCGTGGTACACATCTGCCTGCAGCCGCCAGGTCACCAGGTCGAGCTGAGACCCTCTGCCGGATATGTGGGCGGCGGCACTGCAATGGTAGGCCAGGTTGTATTCAGCCCAGAAAGCGGCACCGCGGAAACGCCTCTGTTTTGCCATGATTCGTTGCAGTTCCGGGCGGACATAGGCGAGATTGCGCTTGGGCTGCAACAGAAGCAGGCGCTCAGATTCCTTCGTGAGCCCGTGCTCCAGTAGAAGCTGGTGCGAGTCATTCCAGTAGTAGCTGTAGTAAGAGTGCAGATTCATGGCAGCCTGGGTGATACCCAGACGCTCCTGTTCGCGGGCGGTGGGTTCATCTCCCTTGGCGCGTGCCACCAGTGCCATAGCCAGTCGCGTGGCGGCAAATTTGTAATTTCGGGGGGTGCTGGTCATGCGCTCCAGAATTTTTTCTGCGGTGGGCAGGTCACCTTTCTGCAGAGCGTGTTTTACCATGTAGTAACCCCGGCGGCTGTTGGCTCCGGTGATTTGTTTGGCAGGCAAATCCGGGCGGTAGAGAGTATCATTCATGCGGCCCACGCGCAGCAGAGTTTCGGCACCGCCCTTGCCGGGCAATTTCTCCTCCAGCTCCATGTAGGTATTCTGCATTCGGTTCCACTCCTCATCTGTTGCGTAGAGGCGTTCATTGTTAATCTGGTGAGCTTCCAGAAATCTGGCAACCAATTCGGGTTCCGGGTCGGGGTGGCCGTCTTCATCTTTTCGGGTGGTGAGGCGGTTGGCCCAGGTATGGTTGGTGGCAGAGGTAGCACCGGAGAACAGTGAATCCATGCTCTCCATGATGCGCCTGTCTGCCTTGCAGTGAGTCATGAGCCGCACCTGACAGCGGGCGGTAATCTGGTGGCTGATGTGCAGATTGAGCAGTAGAGGCCAGAGGTGCTCCCGGTTCAGCAGCTCGGCCAGCGTGGCGGCTCCCTGGTCCAGCGCCTCCGTCCGGCCATCACGTTCCAGTATCGCAAGTTGAAGGACACAGCGCAGCAACGCAGCGTTCAGGCGCAGGTAACGAGGGCGCAGAACTTCATCCTCCCGGGAAAAATGGGTTCCTCGTTCATCGATGAGCACATCAACCCCGTTCTCGGAGAATTCGACATCATACGAGGAGAAGAACCGGAAATGTCCTTGTCGCGGGATACTGTCGTTGAACTTGCTGTCGCGTCGCACCCTTGCGCCCTCAGCCAGTGAAAACAGTACCATGGGGGAGAGCATGTCCTGCGCTTTTTCCTCCTGTACCAGCTTAGCCAGTGCTGCCACATCTTCCTCCACAGTGCTGCCACCTGCACCCAGCAGCTCATTGTTCCATTGCGCTGTGTATACAGCTGAGCAATCCGGCATTTCTCCAAGCCCGGCGGTGGGGTCATCCAACTTTTTCCAAGGCATGCAGGTGGGGTCTGCTGCCAGCATGCTACGCACGGTGAAACTCTTCATTTCGTGGCTCAGCCCGGCGGCTGCATCCCGAATTTTCTGCAAATCTGCTTCTGTGGGGAGCTCGCCCTTACTACGGTTCTGCATGAGTTTTATCCCCAGGTCCAGTGGCTCCGGCAAATCCTTACCCCAGGTGTAGTTCCAGCAGGTCAGACCGGAAAGCTGGGCTTTGTCGTATATCACGCTGGTGTCATGTAACAGACAGCGCAGCGCAAACCGGGCAAAATCCGAGCCCCGGTGCATGATATAGGGCGCATGCCCCACCGGGTCTGTCCACAGACGGTTTACCTCGGCAGCGAGCTTTTCCTTGCCCTGGCTGAGCGTGAATCGGCGTTTCGTGAAGATGGGGGGTATTCCGCGCTGCCCTTCGGTGATACCCAGCAGGTATTCCATTTCACGGTTTTCACAGAAAGCCATCATTCCCAGCCAGTTCTGCTGGTGTTCCAACTCCTGGGGTACCTTCTCCTCGTAGGGCTTGAGCATGTGTTCCTCCAGCGCCAGAGAATCAAACTTGCAGGAATGGTCCAGCCACATAGCATCTGCCCGCACCAGCAGGTAGGTATTGATATCGGTTGTCTTGTGGTTGCGGGTGATGTCGTTGAGCAGGTAATGCTGGCGCCCATTGCGTTTGTAGTAGCTTTTCATTTTCCAGCTGCTGATGAGCATTTTGTATGTATCGCTCATCACCGGGCCGGGCGGGATGCCCAGCGCGTGGATGGCAGTATAGGAATCCCACTTCTCGAATTCCTTTTGAGAAATCGGCTTGCAGGAGTTTTCCGCAGTGCTGCTCATTTCCTCGGCAGCGGTGCCCAGGAGACTGGTGAGAATGAAGAAAGGAAGAAAGCGGAGGTAACGCATGATCGTAAGTGATTTTGTTTATTGGGCTCCGTGTTGGATGAGGAGTTTCTCCACCTCCGGGTTCAGGGGCGGTGCCCAGCCATACTGGCCGCGCAGACGACTGAGCAGGGAGGGGGTACCATCCCTGGTTTCCTGCACATCGGCTCCCAGGCGGATGAAGAGCCTCATGGTTTCCAAAGTGGTTTTGAGTTCCTGCGGGTTGTTTTTCACGTCGCTCCGGTTGGCGTGTTGAGCGAGTTTCCAGAGCAGACTTTCACCCATTTTATTGCGGGTGTTGATATTCATACCGCGGGTAATGAGTAGTTCTGCCTGCTTTGCCAGTAGAGCCACATCTGCTTTCGGGCTCTGCTTCATCAGTTCAAACAGAGCGTTTTCTCCATTCGGCATCAGCACATTCAGGTTGGCACCCGCCTCCAGCAGAGGGGGGAGCAGCTGCGGTTGGCGCATGGCGCTGAATACCGGGTATAGAGCATCTTTCATATTGATGTCCATCGAAGGGAGATTCGGGTCGGCACCGAGCTTGAGGAGCTGGCGGAAGTGTTTTTCATCCTTGCTGTTTATGCAGCTCTGCAGCAGAGTGTCGCCGCGCCAGTCGCGGGTGTTCAGACTGGCTCCCCGTTTGACAAGTAATTCCACCATGCTGTCGGAGCTGTTGAACTTGATGGCTGTCTGCAGCGGGCAGCAAGCGTACTCGTTTGTGCGCACATGCAGCAGGTCGGGGTTTGCATCCAGCAGTCGGTTTACTTCAGCCTCGTTATTGCTGCGTATGGCGGCAGTGAGGGCTTTGTATTCCGGAGAGTTCTGCAGCGGGCTGCGGAAGGAATGGAACACAAAGGTGGGCACATGGTTCAGTGTAACCTGGAATCCGCCGTCGAGCACACGCTCATTTTCCGGTGTGCCGGCAGGTTCGAGGATGGCTGCGGTTTCACCAATGATATTGAGCACCTGGCGGCCGGGTGTTTCCCAGTTACCTTCGTCATCCTTGTAGCAGACCAGCAGCACATAGTTGGTGGGCAGGTCCTTGCTGCTGCCGGCCAGTTGCTCGTGCAGCATGTTTTCCTCCGGGCCGCTGCGCTGCCCCAGCATGAAGGCAATGATGGGTTGCTGCCGCTGGGCTGCTTCGATTTCGGCTGCGGCCAGAGTGGTATGCAGACGGACAGTTGGTTTTTCTGCGCGGGCGTTCTGCTGGATGTATTGGCGGGCTTCATCATCCAACTGGTTGAAGTACCACGTTACAGCCGTACCGTGGGTGGTGGTGAACTCGGCGGTAAGTCCGTTGCTCACATCCACACCGTCGCGAACATGCAAGCACTGGGTGGGCGGGTTCTGCACCAGCCTTTCAAATCGCGCTTCAAAAGGTTTTGTTACCAGGGTCTTTTCTTTGGTAAAGGCCCAGGTGCGGATATGATTCTTTTCTTTCCAGTCGATGAGGTTCTGAATGTCATCCGGCGCGAGTTCATCGAGTTTGATGTAGCGTTTGCGTCCGGCATCGGTCTGGAGCAGTACCCAGGGAGCCTGGTGCGGGTTGTCATAGCAGGCGTTGACAATGCGTGCCTGAATCGTGCTGCGTGTGGCCGTGCGTTCATCGTTCCCGGTGTCAGCTGTTTCATCGGCATCTGCCTTCTGCAGGTGCCAGGTGTAGAGCTCGGAGCGGAAGGGTGCCGGGGCTGTAATGGGAGTAGCCTGATTCAGGGCAGCTATATCTGCGCTTTCATCTTCTGTGACCAGATTTTCCAGCTGCACAGATTGCAGTTTTGCCAGGGCAATGGCATTTCCGGCGCTTCCGGCCAGCAGGCGGCGCTGATAGTCCTGGCGCGTACTGGTGGGTATATCTGCACAGGTCAGGATAAAGGGTGCAAGTTCGGCTGCCAGTGCCGGCATGCGTTCCAACTGTTTCATGGTATGCTCCAGCAGGGTTCTGGCGGGCTCGGAGGCCTGGTTCTGCTGTAGAAGTGCCAGAGCATGGTAGGCATCTGCCTTAATTCGCCAGCTGGCCAGTTCTGCCTGTGTGCCCAGACCGTGAGCCGGGGTGGCTTTGCTGCAGAAATCGGCCACGGCAAGCTCCTGCCAGAAGGCGGCACTGCGGAAGCGCCGTTGCTCTGCCAGGCGCTGAATCAGTGCGCGGCGCAGGAAAGGCATGCCGTGGTTCGGCAGAATGGTAAGCAGTTTTTCGACCTCGCGGGTCATGCCGTGCTCCAGCAGCAGACGCACAGCGTCTTCCCAGTAATAGAAATGGGATGAATTAAGAGAGATAGCCGCCAGTGTCACAGCCAGCCGTTCCTGTTCGCGGGCATTTGTTTCATCACCTTTGGCACGGGCTACCAGCGCCATGGCCAGGCGGGTGCCGGGGTAACTGTACATTTGCGGGCTGTGGCACATGGAGGACAGAATCTTCTCTGCCGTGGCGGTGTCGCCCTGCTGCAGGGCGTGGCGTACAAGATGGTAGCCCCGGATGCTCCATTTACCGGAGATACGCTCCGGAGCCAGGTCGGTGCGGTACATACCGGCGTTCATGCGGCCTACTTTCAGAAGCCGCACGGCAGTTATCTTGTCCGGGGCCATGTCGTCCAGTTGCAGCCAGCGGCGCTGTACATCTGCCAGTTGTTCCGGCGAGTGGGGCAGCACGTCTGTGTTGATAAAATGGTCCCTGAGAATCGGTGCAAGCAGTTCCTGCTCCGGGTCTGGCTTGCCGTCTTCATCGGTGCGTTTGGTGAGAATCCCCGCAATATCATGAATGATGGAGATAGATGATTTGGTAAACAGGCGGCCCAGGTGGTAGAGGATATTGCCGTCTGCCTGGCAGGCATCCATCAGTTGTATGCAGGTTTCCGGTCCCAGGTGCCGCATGCTGTACTCACTCATCAGCAGAGGCCAGAGCCGGTGCTGGTTCAGCACTGCGGCCAGTGCCGTGGCGGCTTTTTTGTGCTCATCGAGATTGCCGTCGCGCTCCAGTAGTGCCAGTTGCAGGGCGCAGCGGTGCAGGGCCACATTCAGGCTGCGGCAGCGTGCCCGCAGAGCGGCATCATCTTTTTCGAAGACCGGGCCGTTCTCATTGATAAGGATATCGACTCCGTCTTCTGAAACTTCGATATCATAATCAGCGTAGTAGTTGAAATGTCCCTGGAGGGGAATACCATCGCGGAAGATGCTGTCTTCGCGGGCGCGGGCATCCTGTGCCAGGGTGAAAAGCACCAGCGAGGAAAGGGACTTGGCGCTTTGTTCCTGTTTCACCAGTTTTTCCAGCGCAGCAATATCCTGCTCTGCTGTGGTGGCGGGCCCCATGAGTGCGGCGTTCCACTGCGGCAGGTTCACGGCGGTGCAGTCCGGCATTTCGGAGAGGTCTGCCGTGGGGTCGTTGAGCGATTTCCAGGGCGCATAATCCGGCGCGGCTGCCAGCAGATTACGCACAATGAATCCTTTCATTTCTGCCGGCAGAGTGGCGGCAGATGCCTGAATCTGCTGCAGTGCTGCGGTGGGCGGCAGCTGCCCCAGGCTGCGGCCTTTCATCAGCTGCAGTCCCAGTGCCAGCGGCACGGGCAGATCCTTGCCCCAGGGATAGTGCCAGTTGGTGAGTCCACGGCGGGCCGCATAATCGTAGTGAACGCTGTGGTCGTGCAGCAGGTAACGCAGCCGGCTTTTGTTGAAGGAATTGGCATGCGCCCGCAGGTAGGAAGCATTCTCGTGCGGCGATGTCCACAACCGGTTGCTTTCGGCCGCGCGTTTCTGGTACATTTTGTGCAGCTGGTATTTCTGCTCTGTGCGCAGGGCAGGTTCACCACGCAGGGAACCCAGTATACCCAGCATGTGTTCGGCGTAAAAATCGCCTACAAAGCAGAGCGAGCCCAGCCAGTTGAGCTGGTGCTGCTCTTCCTGTGGTTTTTCCTGCTCGTAGATTTTGAGCAGGTGGTTGACGTACAAGTCGCGGTCCTGGCGGCTCAGGTAGCGCAGCAGCAGACGGTTCGACAGAATAAGCATGTAGGTATTCATGTCGGTGGTCTTACCGTCTTTGATAAGCTGTTTCATCTGCTTGTGCTGGAAATCGATCCGCTTGCCGCCTTTATCGGGTTGTTCCCAGGTAGCTTTCAGCATATCGAATGTGGCCTGCGAGGGGGTGCCGGGCAGCTTGCCCAGGGCTTTGAGGGCTTGCTTGTAGCTCCGGAGCTCGCGTGAGGGGATATTGTGGATGTAGGGCACGAGGCTCTGCTCCATTTCCTCTGCTGCCGGGGCCAGCAGGCTCCCCAGCAGAAAACAACTCAGAAATTGTCTTATATTCATCAGGGTACCAGGTAAATGAGTTAAATCATATCGCTTACAACATCGGGAAGTGTTTTCACAGGTGCTGCCGGGTCATCGCGCCAGACCTTGATTTTGCGCATTGTGCGTTCTTCCTGCTCCTCCGCGTCATCTTCTTGTTGTGGTTTTGCCGGTTTTTTGACCGTTGTTGCAGCTTTGCGATTTCCCAGGAGTTTCTGCATCAGTTCAGCGCGGCGGGCTTCTTCGTTTTTAGTCTGCTGCTGCTTGAACTCTGCCACCTTCTGCTCGGCTTCCGTGGGCACCCAGAAGGTCCAGCTGCGCGCGGCGGGCAGCTTGTCCTCCTGCAGGCGGATAGCTTCCGGCAGGTCATTCCATTCCATGCGGCGGGTGGTGCGGGTGTAGAAAGCTATGCCGGTTTCGGTGGTGCCGCGGTTCAGCTTGCGTATGGTATCGGTGCCGGGTTCCACCTCCATCTGTACCCCGAAATCGAGCTGCACCACGCTGCTGCGCTCTGCATTGCCGCGCAGAATTTCCTGTTCCTTGGCGTGTTCGCGGGCGCGGAGCACAGGTCTATAGTCCTTCTGCACCTGCTCCGTCAGTTTTTCGTATTCCTCGTATGCTTTCTTCATCTCCTCCTCGGTTTCAGGGGCAGGGGTGGCCAGGTGGGTTTCCACGCGTTGCAGAATGCCGGCGGCATCGTAATCCTGCGGGTCAAATTGCTTGAGGATACCATTGGCCATGGCAGTGGCTGCCGGGCAGTCGGTGGCATCGTCGTTCTCGACAGGAGTGCCACCCAGCAGAACCTTGTTGAACTGCTCGCGGTAGATATCGGGCCTGAACGCCTTGCCAAGGGAATCGGCGATGCTGCGCCGCCTGTTTGCAACACGTATGGAGATAAGCTCGCTGATGTTGCTGCGCAGTTCGGCGCTTACCTCCTGGGCATGCAGGGGAAGCTGGCTGGCCAGTAGAAGGGTAATGATAAATCTGTTCATTTTCTTTCAGTGATTTGGAAGGAGAAATAAGCGGCAAAATCCGGCATGGTTTCCATCTGTCGGCGTATGCGTTTGCGGAGGTGTTCCGGTAGCTGGCTCACAGCTCCGCGGCCGCTCAGGCGGTAGAGCTCCTCCGGTCGGTCTTCATTCGTGAAGTGCTCTGCTGCCACGAGAGAATCCTCATTGCCGTAGATGTGCAGCAGGCTCTTCCTGCCCCAGAACAACAGGTGGCAGCACTGCCGCTTTTCCTCCGGGCTGCAGATGCGGCGAATTTCGGCAAAGGCCGCGCTTATCCTGTTCCAATCCGGGGTCTCGCCGGCCAGCTGGGCTGCAATGAGGTATTGCTGGTGCTCCACCGCTGTCCACTTCGCTTTATCAAGATGGCGGTCTGAGGGCTCAAAGACGGCCTGTGGTGCCAGCTTATTACCAATGGTGATGCTGCGTTCTATGGTCAGGTGCCGGCGCTTCAGGGTAAGCCTTACCTGCTGGCCTGGGGTGGCGGCGGCCAGATAGGCGTACAGCTCATCCTTGCTGGAAACGGGTTTTCCGTCCATGCTGAGCACGGTATCACCTGCATTCACGCCACCCCGGTCTGCCGGGCCGAAATGCGCCACCGCCGTCACCAGCACCCCGCCGGCGTTGCGGTCAGCTGCTGCCAGCCCGGAATATGGTATTTCTTCTGCCAGGGCAAAACCTGCCAGACTCAAGAGGGTAAGAAGATATTTCATGGTACGGTGCTTCGTCCGGTATACCCTGTTAGTATAGCATTATCAGTGGACTGATATCAAGTAAAATCGGCATGCGTCTGCCCTGACGGGACAGTGTTCTGTCTTGACTTGGCGGGGTAATATGATACTATGCGCCTCATGAATCTCCGCGGCTTAGTACTTGATTACCTGCACAACCTGCAAGCGCAGGGGGTGCAGCGGCTGGCTGTGGATGATGAGGCGCGCGCGGTGTTGCGCGCATGGATGCTGGCAGCCAAGCGTGGCGGGGTGGCGATTCCGGTGGCTCCGCCTGTGCCTGAGCCGGTGGCGGCGGGCATGCCGATGCCGCAAGTCCCCGTGGATGACATGCCGATGCCCCCGGTGGCCGGCGGTGTCGAGCCAGAGGCTCCTGTCACGAAGCTGGGGGTGAATCTGGATGAGCCCCTGCCGGAGGAGCCGGTGGCCTATGAGGAGGAGATTCCCTTTTTCCGTCCGGGTGGCAGCAATGCTGAGGAAGCCTGGACCAATATGCGGCGTCTGCTGCCTACCTGGGCACCGCTGCGCCAGCTGGGCACGCTGCGCGACCGGGTGGTGCTGCCGCAGGGTAATACGCAGGCTGCCATTGCCTTTGTGGGCGATGCCCCAGGGTATTACGATGAGAAGGCTGGCCTGCCGTTCCAGGGCGAGGCCGGCGGCAAGCTGGATGGTATGCTGAAGGCTATGGGCCTTACCCGCGAGCAGGTGTACCTGACCCAGCTGCTCAAATTCCGTCCCGCTCAGCCGCGGCAGACTCTCAATACACGCCCGCCCAGTGAGAAAGAACTGCTCATCAGCCGTCCGGTAGTGGAGTTTGAGTTGCGTCTGGTGCAGCCTCGGGTCATTGTGGCTCTGGGTGTTATTGCAGCGCGCGGCCTGCTGCAGCAGGGGAACCTGCCCTTGGCGGCCTACCAGGAACGTACCTGGGATTTCAATGGTATTCCCGTGGTGGTGACGCACCACCCCAGCTACCTGCTCCGCACCAGTGACCTCGGCGAGCGCCGCCGCCTGTGGGAGGAGATGCTGCATGTGATGGAAATCGCCGGCCTTCCCATCAACGACAAGCAGCGCGGCTATTTCCTGCCCAAAGCTTAAGGGGTATTCTTCACTGCTTCGAGGAAGCTCACCAGCGTGGGAAGCTGGCAGAAACGCCTCCAGTCTTCATCGCGCAGAAGGATAAAGGGTTCCTCCCAGGGCGGGGTGTCTTTTCTGCATAAATCGAGGACGTGAACCTTGGATAGCGGGCTGATGTCATCTTCATAGGGACTGAGCTCGGGCACGATTTCGTTGCCGTCTGCATCATACAGACACAGCAGATCCACCCGGTCGTCTATGAAGGTTTCATGGGCAAACTGCCGCTCGGGGCAGTGAACTACCTCGCCTTGCTCGTTCAGCACAAAGGGTTCTATGCCGGGCCTGAGCTGAGGTGTTCTGCCGGGAAGCGCTTCGCTCAGAATGGCCACCAGTTCCTTCACCTCATCAGGGCTGAACTTCCGGGTGATGGTGGGGGTGGGGTTCTCTTCCGTAGGGGCGCGGTGTACCAGTTCTGCCGTCGTCACGTTGCTGAGCGCAGCTTTCCAGGCTTTGAAGGTCGCTGTGTGTTGCTCAATTTCGCGTTTGTGTGCCTGCTGCCTCCATTCGGCGCGAACCTGGTTCAGGCGCGCCTGCTGCTGTTGAGCAATGGGGGTACAGGCTGCAAGCAGAAGCGGAATGCACAGAAAGAATCGGCCTTGGCTCATTGTGTTAATGTTCTGAGCTTTCTTCAGGAGTTTCCCCCTGTGGCTTGCGGGGCTTGTAGGTAGTCAGCCTGGTCTTTTTTTTCTTTTTCGGAGCAAAGTATTCCGGGTGTGCGGCGGCCCAGGCTTCGTAGAGGTCGGGGCGGTTTGCCTTGGTGCGCTCGATGGATTTTTCCAGCTTCCATTCCTCGATGGCCTTGTGATTGCCGGAGAGGAAGACCGGGGGTACCTCCATGCCGCGGAACACATTTGGCTTGGTGTAGGCGGGGGCTTCCAGCAGACCGTTGGAGAAGGATTCCTCCACGCTGCTGCGGTCATCGCCCAGAGCACCGGGCAGTAGGCGGGCAATGGCATCGATGACCACCACAGCGGCAATAGCGCCGTTGGTGAGGATGTAGTCGCCGATGGAAATCTCCATGTCCACCAGCGTGTCAATCACGCGCTGGTCCACGCCCTCATAATGCCCGCAGAGGAAGATGTAGTGGGCATCGCCCCCCTCCATGCAGGGGGCTGCCAGTTCCTCTGCCACGGGCTGGCGGAACACGCGGCCCTGCGGAGTCATGAGAATGACCTTTGTGTTCTCCTGCCGCAGTTCCTCGATGGCTTCGAAGATAGGCTCGCACTTCATGAGCATGCCCTGTCCACCGCCGCAGAGGTAGTCATCTGTGCGGCGGTATTTATCATGCGTCCAGTCGCGCAACTGGTGCGCACGCACCTCGATAAGCCCGGCCTCTGCCGCGCGGCCCATGATGCTCTGGGACAGCGGCACGGAGATGAGCTCAGGGAAAAGGGTGAGAACGTCTATTTTTAACATGGTTAAAAGTACGAATTACGAAGTACGAATTACGAAGTATGAAGTTCCGCTCGCTGATGCTCGCATGATTTTACTTCGTACTTCGCACTTCGTACCTTGTACTTAAGCATTGGCGTTATGGCGCAGCATGGCTTCCACGTAGCCGTCGATGTTGCCGTCCATCACGTCCTGAATGTTACCGCATTCGAAACCGGTGCGCAGGTCCTTGACCATCTGGTAGGGCTGGAACACGTAGGAACGAATCTGGTTACCCCAGGCGATGTCGCCCTTTTCGGAGTACTGACGGTCGGCCTCGGCACGCTTGCGGTCTTCCTCGAGCTGGATGAGGCGGGCCTTGAGCATGCGCATGGCTTCTTCGCGGTTGCGGAGCTGGGAGCGCTGGGTCTGGCAGGCCACGATGATACCGGTGGGCAGGTGGGTCAGACGCACGGCGGTTTCCACCTTGTTCACATTCTGGCCACCCTTACCACCGGAGCGGTAGGTATCCATCTTCACATCGGCTTCCTTCACCTCGATTTCAATATCATCGGAGATGTCGGGGGTGGCATCCAGCGAGCAGAAGGAGGTGTGGCGCTTGCCGGCAGAGTCGAAGGGGCTCATGCGCACCAGACGGTGAATGCCGCGCTCATTCTTGAGGTAGCCGTAGGCGTATTCGCCATCAATCTTGATGGTCACAGAGCGGATACCGGCTTCATCGCCATCGGTGCTTTCCATGATTTCGGTGTTGAAACCATGGCGCTCGCAGTAGCGCAGGTACATGCGCAGCAGCATGCTGGCCCAGTCACAGGCTTCGGTGCCACCGGCACCGGCGTGGATGGTCACATAGCAGCCGGCGTTGTCGTGCGGGCCATTCAGGAGGGTGAGCAGCTCAAACTCTTCCAGGCGCTTGAACCAGGCATCGTATTCAGCCTTGGCCTCTGCGGCCATGCCATCGTCCTCAGCAGCCATTTCCACGGCTACTTCCACATCCTCCAGCCCGCTCTCCAGGGAGCGGAACTGCTCCAGGCGGCGCTTGAGGGGGTTCACCTCGCCCATCAGGGCTCGTGCTGCTTCGGGGTTATCCCAGAAATCCGGGGCGCTCATGCGCTCATCCAGTTCTGCTACTTTAGATTCAAGGCTTCCGAGGTCAAAGATAGCTCCCGAGCTCGGAAAGACGGGAGCGCATGGCTTCCGTGTCGAGCGCCGAGAGATCGATATTGGTCGTCTGGTTCTCCATAACGCGCGGGAGTATACAGGCTTTCGCTTAGAGTGTCAACCATAATTGACGAATGCCCATGATGGTTGGGGCAAATGGTCAATTATCAGCTTTCACACTCCTGTGCGCCCGGCAAGGGCGCGCATGAGGGTGATGGCATCCGCATGGCCGAGGCCGGCGCCGGCAGGCATGCCCTGCGCCAGGCGGGTGCAGCGGCAGGGGTATTTGCCCAGCAGCTCGGCCAGGTAAAGGGCCGTGGCTTCGCCCTCCACATCACTGCCCACGGCCAGAATCACCTCGCAGCCGGGGTGGGTCTGCACGCGCTCGATGAGCTTATCCACGGCCAGGTCCTCGGGCATGATGCCGTCCAGCGGTGAAATCTTGCCGCCCAGGCAGTGGTAGAGCCCGCGGAAGGTGCCGCAGCGCTCAATGGGAAGCACATCCGTGGGCTGTTCCACCACGCAGAGCAGGGAGGCATCGCGGGTGGGGTCATCGCAGGCGGTGCAGCGGCAGCCCTGCTCAGCAAAGAAGCCGCATTCCGGGCAGTTGCCCACGGTATCTGCCGCGGTGGTGAGGGCGGTGGCCAGCTGGCGGGCTTCATTGCGGCCCTGCTGCAGGAACCACAGGGCCAGGCGCTCTGCGCCGCGCGAGCCCACACCGGGCATGCGCTTGAGCGCGGCTATCATTTCCAGCACGGGGCGGGGGTAATCCTGGGCTTTCATGCGCGGCGGAAGAAAAGGTGAATGAGTTCAGCACCCAGCCAGCAGGCCAGGGCGCAGATGACAGGGGCTGCCATGTTCAGCACGCCTCCCCAGAGCACGCAGAGAACGCCGGGCAGTGCCAGCGCCACCACAGAGAGCAGCGCTATCTGCAGCCGCCCGGAGAAGCGCCGCTCCGAAAGCAGCACCAGGGAAAGGTAGAAAGTGACCGCCAGGCACAGTGCAAAGATGCCGGCCGGCCCCAGCAGGGAGATTTGAGCCTCCTCTGCGCCGATGAAGAACGGGCTGCCGCCCAGGAAGCGAATCTGCTCCCACTCCAGGTATTGCATGGCCCCGGCGGCGGTGAGCGCCACTATCAGCACCAGCACGGCAAAACTCAGCCCGGCCCAGTGGAGCAGTCGGTGGTCGGTGCGGTTCATCTGCCGGGGGCTGCGCAGTCGTTGCAGCAGGGCTGCCAGGTGCTTTTTCATGGGGGGAGAGCTGGTTGAGGAAGAAGAGGCACGGCGACCGTGGGTGCCCACAGCCGCCGTGCCTGAAATTATTATGACTTAAGCATCAAGTTAATCGACATAGCGCTTCACGATGAGGGAAGCGTTGTGACCGCCGAAGCCGAACGAATTGCTCAGGGCTACATCCACGGTCATGCTGCGGCCCACATTCGGGCACACGTCCAGGTCGCATTCGGGGTCCTGGTTGAACACGTTGATGGTGGGCGGCACGAAGTTGTCCTGAATGGCCTTCACGCAGGCCAGCAGCTCAATGGCGCCGGCGGCACCCAGCAGGTGACCCGTCATTGACTTGGTGGAGCTCACAACAAGACCGTTCTTGGCGTAGTCGCCGAAGGAGGCCTTGATGGCCTTGGTCTCACAGATATCGCCCAGCGGGGTGGAGGTACCGTGCGTGTTGATGTACTGGATATCCGTGGGCTTCAGTCCGGCATGCTTCATGGCCATATCCATGCAGCGGGCGGCACCTTCGCCGTTCGGCATGGGGGAGGTGAGGTGGTAGGCATCAGCGCTCAGACCATAGCCCACCAGTTCGGCCAGAATCTTGGCGCCACGAGCCTGGGCGTGCTCCAGCGTTTCCAGAATAAGGATACCGGCGCCCTCGGCCATCACGAAACCGTCGCGGTCCACGTCGTAGGGGCGGGAAGCGGTGGCGGGGTCATCGTTGCGGGTGGAAAGGGCCTTCATGTTGGCGAAGCCGGCAATACCCACGGGAATCACGGCTGCTTCGGCGCCACCTACAATCATCACATCTGCATCGCCGAACTTCATGATGCGCCAGGCCTCGCCGATGCAGTGGTTAGCAGTGGCGCAAGCGGTGGAAATGCTCATGTTGGGGCCGCCGAAACCGTATTCAATACTCACCATGCCAGAGGCCATGTTGGTAATCATGTACGGAATGCAGAAGGGGCTTACGCGGCGGGGGCCGGAGTTGATGAGGGCGGCACAGCCATCGCCATGAATACCCAGACCACCAATGCCGGAGCCAATCATCACGCCCACGCGGGTCTTGTCCACGGCTTCCACATCGAGTCCGGCGTTCTCAATGGCTTCGGCCACGGCGCCCATGGTCAGCTGCTCGAAGCGGTCGCAGCGGCGAACAGACTTCGGATCTTTCTTGAAGAAGGGGGCGGGGTCGTAGCCGCGAACCTCACCGGCAATGTGGATGCTGAGAGCGCTGTCGTCAGTGCCCTCAATCTTGCGGATGCCGGAACGACCGTTTTTCATGCCCTCCCAGGTTTCCTCGACACTGTTGCCAAGAGGAGTAAGGGCACCCATACCTGTAATAACTATGCGACGATTTGTCATAATGCTTGGATACACGTTACCGCATAGGTGGAGTTAAGTCAAGCATAAAAGACTGGCGGGCTGGTGGAATTTGTGAATAAAAAAGCTTTGTCAGTGTAAGCCTGCGGAATTTTTAATACTCAATCGTCAATAGGGTGCGTCTGGAAATATACCAGATATCGATTTGGGAACTTCTAAAAACTCTGGAAATGGCGATTTGTGGGGGCTGAAACACTGCCCGGCGGAAGCCGGGCAATTTAGACCGGTGATAACCGGATTTAGACCGTCACGATAGTGGCGGATTTCATTGCGGGCCTCTGCCCGCAATTTCTCTGCAGGGCATTCTGCCCTGCAATGTAAGT
>JBGUSR010000008.1:0-6424 GCA_045132635.1 Akkermansia sp. | reverse complement strand
TGTGGCCATGCCCGTACCGCGCAGCATGACCCAGTGGAAGGGGTATCCTCCGTAACACCCACGCCCGGGCCCGTGGTAGGCCTTGGTGTAAAACGTGCTGCCTGCCTGGTAGAGCTCCGCTTCTGCGGGCTGGAACCAGGCCTCGTCCACCACCTTGGCGCGTTGCCAGGCATACTGGTGCAGGTTGGTGTAACACCCGCTCAGACCAAGGGTGCACAGGAAAGCGGTAAACAGGCGAAAATGAAGACGATACATAAATAGCTCCGTGACTTAGTAGCAGATACTTTACGTCGTAGCAAGAAAGAATTTGAAATTCTTTACGTCTGAGCGGTAAAGATTCTGACCGAAGATACCAAAAAAAGCCCCTGCCGTGGTGGGGCAGGGGCTTTGAAAAAAAAGATACGCAGCTTCGCTTTAGAAGTTGCAGCGCACGGCGGCGGAGTATTCCCAGCCGTTGTAGTAGTCCTTGCCGTCCTTGCGGGCGGTGGTGTACTCTGCGCCGAACATAAGCTTGGCGGCATCCTTATACTTGGAGGAGGCGTACAGGTTCACGCCGAAGTAGAAGGCATGCAGGCTGTCCACCCAGGCGGCGCTGGTGGTCTGCGTGCAAATGTAGCGGTCTGCGCCCAGCTTGCAGGCGCCGTGGCCGGTCATGCCGTTGTAGCGGAACACGAGGTCCACATTCGGGTGCACGGCGTACACCGGCTGCAGCTGAATGCCGATGTTGTTGGTGCCGTTGCCATCCTGCTGCTCAAAGGCAGCCACAGCATTGGTGGTGAAGGTCAGCTTGTTGTGCTTGATTTCATAGCCCAGGGAAATAGCGTCCTTGAAGTCGATGCCGTAGTTGTTGGCACCGGGGTTGCGGCGGCCATGGTAGGCGTTGTTGAAATCATGCGTATATTCACCGGAGATGGCGTGGTAGCCGCTTTCGGAGACATTGAACTTGTGCGTACCACCGATGATGGCGAAGCACTTGTCCTCCCAGCCGAATTCGCCCTCAAAGCCCTCACCGCGAGTGTAGTTATCGCGGTGGCTGGGGCTGCAGGTAGCGCAGGCGCGGTCATTGGCCATGACCTGCACGTAGAGGATGTTCTTCTTATCCGGGGAAGTGTAGTTCACCTCCACGCCCCAGTTGGTGTCCAGTGCGAACTGATTGGCCACATAGGAACGCTCGATGCAGGGCATGCTGGCGTTTGACATGCGGAAATCAGACGTGAAGCTGGGTGCAAACTTACCGGCGCGGACGGTGAGCCCCTTCACGGCATCGATATTCTGCTTCAGCCAGATATCATAGAAGCCGGTGTAGCTGTAGTTCTTCTTGGTGCGGCCACCCGCATAGGTATCGCGAACGGGAAGCCCGCCGATACGCACATAGGTGTGGAACTGCGTGCCGGTGCGCATGAACACATTGGCACCAATCCAGTTGCGGCGGAACTCATCATTGTAAGGGGTAGCCCCCTTCTTGAGGTGCAGGCCGTTGCTGCCATTGGGCTGCACGCTGGCCATCTGCCACTGCTGGCGGGTGGTCAGGGCTACCTTGGTTACGAACGCATCCTTGTTCTCATACACCACGAGGGCGTCCTTCACAGCCTCCACCCAGTCCTTGGGCTGGGGTTTGCTGGTCAGCAGAGCATCTGCGCTGCCGGCAAAAGCACAGCCGGCGGCAGCCAGAGAAAGAAGCAAAGCTTGTTTCATGGTAATTAGCGCAGCTTGGAGAACAGGGTGGTAGTATCCAGCACGGGCATGTACTCCTTGTGGTCCAGACCGGCATCCAGCACATAGAGGGTGAGCAGGCGCTTCACCACAGCCAGCAGCTTCTCCGGCTGCCAGGGCTTCTCGATGTAGTTGTCGATGTGGCCGTCGTTGATGGCGTTGATGGTATCGGCATGCGTAGCCTGGCCGGTCAGCAGCACCTTGCGGGTCTTGGCAAAGCGGCGGTCGGCGGCAATTCTGCCCAGCAGCTCGGTGCCGGTCTCGCCGGGCATCACCTGGTCAGAGATAACCAGAGCCACGTGGTCGCCGTCGTCGTCAATCTGCTCAAGCAGCTGCATGCAGTCTGCCACGCTGGAGGCCTCCTCCAGACGCACGTGGGAGGCCAGCGGACGCAGGTCACGCATTACGGAATCCAGCACTTCCTGCTGGTCATCTACACAAATGATATTAATCGTTTCCATTTATTTGAGAGGTTGGTATGTTTACAGTGAATGAGGTTTCATGGTCATTGCTGCGCACTTCAATGGTGCCGTTGTAGCTGTCGACCACACGGCGCACAATGGCCAGCCCAAGACCGAGCCCGAAATCCAGACCCAGTTTCTTGGTAGTAAAGTTGGGGTTGAAAATCTTATGCAGGTTTTCCTCGTCAATCGCGGGACCATTATTGGCAATGGTCACGGAAACATACTCCGTGGGCAGGAGCTGCACGCCCTGCACATGGCAGCATTCGCCGGTGATGGTGATGGCGGGGGCTTCGGTGCCGCCGTGCTCCATGGCATCACAGGCATTCTTGATAATATTGCTCCACACCTGCACCAGTTCGGTGACATCGGCGGTGACACCGGGCATAGAGGAGAAACGGGTGGTGACCGCTACGCGCTTCAGCTTGTTGTGCAGCAGGTTCAGAGCATCGTTCACGCTCTGCTCCACGCTCACATCATGCTCACGCGTGCTGTTACCACCGCCCAGCAGCTTGACCGCGCGCACAATGCCCGTGGCCAGCTTAGAGGCCATGCGCATATCACGCAGGTCATGCCCCAGTTCCCAGAAGCGGTAATTCCGCTTCAGATTGCGGATAAACTTGCCGGGTTGCTTGCGGCCATCATCCGTATTGGGGAAGATATGGGCCATCACCTTGGCGGCCTCTTGCGGCAAATCGAGCTCGCGCTCGTAGTAGCGGGCAGCACTGCGCAGCTCACTGGCGGAAACGTAGGAATTATCCTCGAATCCGTAGGTGAAGAGCAAGGCGTTGTTCTTGTCGTCATCCTCCAGGTACTCCTGCAGGCTGTCGGCCACAAACTCGGTGCGGCGGGAGATAACACCCACGGCGTTGTTGAGCTCGTGCGCAATGCCGGCAGAAAGCTGGGCAAGCGTGCTGGCCATTTCGGCGCGCTGAAGCACGCGCAAGGCTTCCTCCTTCTCGGAGGTCTTGGTGAAGATGCGGGAGTTACGGGCGGCCAGTTCATGCACCAGCACCGGGATGAACTGACGCTCGAAACATCCGTATTTCTCCGGCTCCACCACCTCTGTGGTATCATCCACATAGGTCACCACGGAGTCCTCCAGTGCCACAATGTCATTGGAGCTGTGGTAGGAACGGGAGAAAAATGCCTGTACACAGACATAGGAACCCTCCTCCGCGCGGAATACCTCGTAGCCGCGGGTGTTGCTTTCCACCGGCAGGTCGACCCCATCATAGGAATCGGCCCGGCGGAAGGCAGCAAAACACCCTTTCTGCACGTAGTACACACGGTGGCACTCCTCGCCCTGCCCCACCAGCTGCTCGCCTTCGGCAAGCTCGATGGTGCGGCCGGGGTCGCTGAAGTACACCGCATTGATGCGCTTCAGGGGTTCAATTATCTGTTCAGGCAGGAGGAGCATTATATCTCATTGACGAATTTATCAGCCGAAGAAGCCGACAGCGCCCAGCAGGTACATGAGACCGATGGACAGAGCCAGACCAATCAGGCACAGAATAGTGCCGGAAATAGCCATGCCCTTCTGCTCGACGTGACCCGTGGCATACGCCATAGCATTCGGCGGCGTGGAAATCGGCAGAGCCATACCCAGGGAGGAAGCGAAGGCGATGGTCACCAGCAGACCGATGGCACCGGGAGCATCCATAGCACCGCCAGCCACCATGCCGGCAGCCACAGAGGCCATGATGGGCATGAGCAGAGCAGCGGTGGCCGTGTGGCTCATGAAGGTAGCCATGAAGAGGCAGATAAGGCTGGAGCCCACGATGAGGGCCAGGCTGTCCCATTCAGCAAAGGGAATGGAGTTGATGAGGTCGTTGGCCAGCTTGGTCTCACCCAGGGCAACACCCAGGGCGAAGCCACCGGCTACCAGCCAGAGCACGTCCCAGCTCATGGCACGCAGGTCCTTGGCGGTGATAACGCCGGTCACGGAGAACACAGCGATGGGGACGATGGCCACGCTGTTGGCATCCAGGCCATGGTACTGCTTGGGCACCACCCACAGAAGGATGGTCACGATGAAGGTGATATACACCACCCAGGCCTTGGGTGTGGTCATGAACTTGCCCTTCATTTCCTTGGCAAGGTCCAGGGACTTCTGGTCAATCGGGAACATCTTGAGCAGGATGAACCAGCCGATGAGCAGCATGATAACCACAAAGGGAATACCGAACATCATCCAGTCACCGAAGGTCACGTTCCAGCCATTCTCCTGCATGAACTTAAGAGCAATGGCGTTGGGGGGCGTACCGATGGGGGTACCGATACCACCCACGTTGGCACCAATCGGGATGCAGAGAGCGAAGGCAGCGCGGCCGCGGTCCTCCGGCTTGAACAGGGCAAGCACCGGGGTGAGCAGGGCCAGCATCATGGCGGCGGTGGCGGTGTTGCTCATGAACATGGAGAACAGAGCCGTCACGCTCATGAGACCCAGCAGCACATACTTCGGGTTGGTGCCGAAGGGGCGCAGCAGCACGCGGGCCAGGTTAATGTCCAGGCGGAACTTGGTGGCGGCATCAGCCAGGAAGAAACCACCAAGGAACAGGATGATGATGGGGTCTGCAAAGGTAGCGAAAATGCTCTTCTGCTGGGTCAGGTTGGTCAGGTCCAGCTTGGAGATGCGGGCGCTCACCTCGCCCTCATACAGGCGAACGGCAGCTTCCTTCAGCGCAGTGGCCTGGGCGGCATCAGCCTTGCCACTTACCACGGGCTTCAGGATGGCGGTGTTGATGGTGCTGCGCACCACATCCGGGGTGAGGTTGGAGGCTTTCTTGAGGGACTCAGACACGCTGGCCTGGGTAGCCTTCACCACCTCGGCATCAGCAGCGGGGCCGTAGGCATCTGCCACGATGGCTGCTACTTCCTTGCCGTCGAACTTATCAACTTTGAGGAAATTGAGGGACGTGTTCGAGGTACCCAGCAGAGCCAGGGTGATGACGAGCACGGAGGTGGTCCAGATCGGAATGACTTCCAGAATCCACATGAGAGCGGCAAACACGAAGAGCGCAATCACGCGCGTCTGAATCGGATTCACCGGCAGGCCCCATTCTTCAAAGGGCATGAACAGCATGCTGCCGCTAATCAGCAGCACAACCAGCAACTTAATGATTGTTTTTGTTACCTGAGACATAATTGATTCGAATTGTGTTCTCAGCACAGGTCGGGCGTGCAGGTACACGCCACCTCGCGCGCGAGCGTGCGAGAACGGGCTTGTGCTACCCAGCACTTTACTACAATCTACCGCTATTGGCAAGTTTTACTTGATAGAAAAAACCTGCAATCCGGCAGAAAATAAAGCCTGGGCAGCCCATTACCGACTGTCCGACATCACTTCTTCGGGGCCGGCCAGCCGATGCACTGGTGCACAACAACAAGATGATTTTCCGGCAGGCCGATACCTGCCTTCAGAGCATCCTTATCAATCATGGCACGCACCACGGTGGAAAGCCCACGGGAGGTGCAGTAAAGATACACATTCTGGTAGGCAGAGCCCACGTGGTTCTCGCCGCCGCGGTCATCCAGGCAGGTATAGAGCAGGTGCAGCGGAGCATTCTTCACAAAATCCTGTCGTTCGCAGAGCGGGATAAGGTTCTTATCATTCACCTTCACCAGCTTATGCCCCGGGCCATCATACTCCCAGGTACCCGTGGGCGTGAGCACAAAGAGCTGCATATTCTGCAGACCGCGCGAGGTAGGCACCGTGCGCTTGCCATATGAATTCACGCCCCAGGCCACCCAGAGAATATCCGCAAGCGTCTGGTCATCAATAGCGCGCGTGGTATCATAATCGCGGGCCGAATGGCGCTGCGCAATAGCCTCCAGCAACGGCATACCACCGGTCATCACCGGCGCCGGCAGCGGCTTCTCCTCCCCTGCACTCCACCCCGGCAGCATCGCCCCGGCCAACATACATAAACCCAATAAACGACGGAACATATCCTGCATTCTAGCAGGAATTTTCCACCCTGCAAGAAAATTCAGAGAGCGGTAACCTTCTAAATCGCACGGTGTCCCAGAAACTTCACAATTGACTGCATTATCAACACCGTTGGAGCCTGCCCCCCTCTTTATGCGCTAAATGGCGATTTGTGGGGGGGGGCTGAAACACTGCCCGGCGGAAGCCGGGCAATTTAGACCGGTGATAACCGGATTTAGACCGTCACGATAGTGGCGGATTTCATTGCGGGCCTCTGCCCGCAATTTCTCTGCAGGGCATTCTGCCCTGCAATGTAAGT
>JBGUSR010000007.1:0-140901 GCA_045132635.1 Akkermansia sp. | reverse complement strand
GGAGATTGGTTCATTTTTTAGCACCGCCAGTTTAGTAGCTGGCACCCCAGAACTCAATCTCCATTTTTGTTTTCTTTTTTCTTCTTAGTTTTGCTTCTCTTCCCCCGGCTTTCTTTAGAACGCTTTTTGGACAGCTATGCCCGCAAGCAAGCACACACGCGGATTGAGCTTGAAGCGTGTGGATGAATATGATAAAATACGCGCCGTGAAGGTTATTGTAGTTACAGGAGGTATAGCCTCCGGCAAGTCCACAGTGGTGGAAATGCTGCAGGAATTAGGAGGAGCCGGTGTAGAACTGTTCGATTGCGATGCCGCCGTGGCCGACCTGCAGCAACAGGGTAAATTGTCCCGCGACCTCGTTACGGTGTTCGGGACGGAAGCGTTGTGCGATGATGGTAAGGTGAATAAGGATTACCTGCGCCAGATTGTGCAGAACGACCCGGAGGGCCGGGCCAAGCTCAATAACCTGATTCACCCGAAACTGGCCCAGATGTGTCTGGACGCGCAGGCGGAAGCCCGCCGCCGCGGAGACGTGCACAGCTTCCTGGTGGATATTCCGCTGTATTTCGAAAGCCCGGTGGAATTCGGGGCCGATATCGTGTGCGTCGTGGCCGTCACGCCGGAGACGCAGATAGCCCGCATGGCCAGCCGCGATGGCTTTGACCGCACCCAGGCAGAGGCTATGCTGAACGCCCAGATGCCCACGCAGGCCAAGATAGACCGCGCCAACCTCGTGTTCTGGAACGAAGGCAGCACCGAAACCCTGCGCAAGCAGGTGGAGCTTTTCTACAATACCGAACTGGCAGCAGATGCCAAGGCCATGCACGCCCGTTCCGTGGTCATCAACCTGAACGAGCTGCGCGCCCTGCCGCTCAATGAACTGCAGCGCATTGCCACCACCACCGCCCGCCGCGGCACAGAATCCCTGCCCCGCCCGCAGCTGGTGGCCGAGCTGGCCCGCACCTATCTGGCAGAAGGCAGCCAGGTTATCGTGAGCGGTGTGCTGGAATTCGGCAAGGACAACCTGGTATTCCTGCGCGACGAAGCCCGCAGCTTCCGCCCCGGCGATGATGATCCCCGCATACCGCAAGACCTCATCCGCAAGTTTGAACTGCGCCCGGGTAACGCAGTGAAGGTGAAGCTCCGCCCCGTACAGGGCAAGAACGAGCGCAGTCTCACCGCTGGAGAAGTGCTGGAGATTGAGTCCACCCCTGTGGCAGAATACACCCAGCCCAAACCCTTTGACCGCCTTACGCCGCTTATTCCCAGCGAGCGCCTGATTCTGGAGAACCCGGATATCAAATCCCCGGCCATGCGCGTGCTGGATCTCATCACCCCGCTGGGGCTGGGGCAGCGTGCCCTGGTCGTGGCCCCGCCGCGCGGCGGTAAAACTGTGCTGCTCAAAACCATGGCCAAGAGCCTGCGCGCCAATTATCCCAAGACTCACCTGCTGGTGCTGCTCCTGGATGAGCGCCCGGAGGAAGTAACTGATTTTGAGGACACGGTAGACGTACCGGTATACGCCTCCACCTTCGATGAACCGTCCCGCCGTCATGCCCAGCTGAGCGACCTGCTGCTGGAGCGCGCCCGCCGCCTGGTGGAACAGGGTAAAGACGTCATCATCATGCTCGATTCCCTCACCCGCCTGGCCCGCGGCTACAACGCCAACCAGAGCGGTGGCCGCACCATGTCCGGCGGTCTGGGTTCCAATGCCTTGGAAAAGCCCCGCAAGTTCTTTGGTGCAGCCCGCAAGGTGGAGGAAGGCGGCAGCCTCACCATCATTGCCACCTGCCTTATCGAGACCGAATCCCGCATGGATGAAATCATCTTCGAGGAATTCAAGGGCACCGGCAACATGGAAATCCGGCTCGACCGCGAGCTTTCCGAGCGCCGCATCTACCCGGCCATCTCCATCCCGCAAAGCGGCACCCGCAACGATGACCGCCTGTACCACCCGGATGAACTTCTGCGCGTGCTGCAGATTCGCCGCCAGCTGAGCACCCTGCCAGGTTGGGAAGGCCTGCAGACCCTGCTGCGCAACATCAGCCAGACCCAGAACAACCTGGAAATCCTGCTCAAAGGGCTGACCATCTCCAACCGCTGATATAGAAAGCAACGTCTCGCCATTTCGGAGCATGTAACTTTAGCCCCGTATACTCAACAGGCGAGGGACAAAAGTCCCTCGCGTTGAGCGTACCTATGAAGCGTGGCTTAATCCTTCGCGGCCTTGGGATCGAGGGCGTCGCGGAGGCCGTCGCCCAGGAAATTGAGGGCGAGGAGGGTCAGGCAGAAGAAGAGCGCCGGGAAGAAAAGAAGCTCCGGAGTGGCTTCCATGCGGTCAGCGCCTTCCTTGATAAGCGTACCCCAGGAAGAATTGGGTGCACGCACGCCGAGTCCGATGAAAGAGAGCGTGCTTTCCGTCAGCATAATGCCCGGCACGGCCAGGGTGGTATACACCACCACGGTGCCCAGCAGGTTGGGCGCAATGTGGCAGAAGAGGATGCGCAGGTGCCCCAGGCCCAGGGAACGGGCAGCCAGCACGTATTCCTGAGACTTGATTTCGAGCGTCTGGGTGCGCACGATACGCGCCAGCGTAAGCCAGCCGAGGGCACCAATGGCAATGAACAGCGGCACCAGGCCGAGAATGGGCGCCACGCTCTCGCGGCTCCATCCGGTTGTTTCCACCACCCAGTTAGTGAGCTCACGACTGGGCTGTTCGATGCTCAGGGAGAACACAATGACCAACACAATGAAGGGCAGCGCAAAGAGCACATCCACCGTGCGCATCATGAGCGCATCGGTTCGCCCGCCGATGTAGCCGGAAATAAGCCCGTAGCTCAGGCCGATGATGAAGGAGACCACCGTGGCCACCACGCCGACCAGCAGCGAAATGCGGCCGCCGTACAGCACGCGCGCCAGCAGGTCACGCCCGAGCTGGTCGGTACCAAAGGGGTGCGCCCAGCTGCAGTCGGCGGCAATGTTGGCCAGGTTGGTGGCATTCGGGTTGGCGATACAGGGGAAAAGCGGCAGCACAAAGCAGGCCAGCGTCATCAGCACCAGGAAAATGAGCGCAGCCATGGCGGCCCGGTTGCGGCAAAGGCGGCGGCGGGCATCTTTCCAGAGCGAATTTCCTTGTTCGTAATTCTTCTTCATATCAGGCAGCACCCTGGGAACGCAGGCGGGGGTTGAGGGCGACCAGAACAAGGTCTACCACAAGGTTGGCAATGACGATGAGGACACCGTAGCAGAATACGAGCCCCTGAATGAGGAAATAGTCGCGGTCGGTCGTGGCATTCACGAAGTGCAGGCCCATGCCGGGCACCTGGAAACAGGTTTCCACCACAAAGGAACCGGTGATGAGCGCCGCAAAGGCCGGGCCCAGATACGAAACAGCCGGCAGCAGACCGCTGCGCAGGGCATGCACAAACAAGAGGCGCCCTGCCCGCACACCCTTGGCGCGCGCGGTGCGTATAAAATCTGCCGAAAGCACCTCTACCATGCCGCCACGGGTCAGGCGGGCAATGTAGGCCGCATTGATAAGCCCCAGAGTGAGCGCAGGCAGCACGGCGCAGAGCGGGTCATCCCACCCGGCCACGCTGAGCCCCGGCACATGCAGCCCCAGGGTAAGCCCGAAAAGCGGCGCAATCACAAAGGCC
The DNA here is from genome assembly GCA_045132635.1 of Akkermansia sp. Classification (GTDB taxonomy): domain Bacteria; phylum Verrucomicrobiota; class Verrucomicrobiia; order Verrucomicrobiales; family Akkermansiaceae; genus Akkermansia. The sequence goes on along the minus strand of JBGUSR010000007.1, from coordinate 137,245 downwards.
GGGATGCAGATACCCGCCATGGCCAGCAGCATGAAGAGGGCATCCGGCCAGCGGTTGCGCCAGTACGCCGCCAGCATGCCGGCAGGAATACCCAGAACAATGGCAATACCCATGCCCAGCACACCCAGCCAGAGCGACACCGGGAACGCCTGAGCAATGATATCGGCCACCTGCACACCCTCACGCACCAGCGAGGGGCCAAAATCGCCAGCCGTGAGAATGCCTTTCCAGTAATTGTAATACTGCACCAAGGCGCTCTGATCCAGTCCGTAAAGGGAATTGAGCTGCGCCATGATGTGCTCCGGCAGCTTACGCTCACCCAGGAAGGGATTGCCGGGCAGCAGGCGCACCAGGAAGAAGGTGATGGTCTGCAGTACAAAGATTACCAGGGCACCCTGCCCCAGACGTTTGAGGAGGAGCTTGATCATGGCGTTACTTCTACGGCATCCAAGGGGTGATTATCGAGCATGAGCGGGTACCAGCCCCTCACGCCGGGGGCTTTGAGGTAGGTGCGCTCGCTCCAGTACAGCGGGATAATGGGCTGCGCCTCCAGCATGATGCTTTCGGCAAAAATGAGATGCGCCCGGCGGGCATCGGCACACCAGGAATCGCGGGCAGCGGCCAGGGCCTTATCGAAGCGGGCATCCCCCCAACCGGTGCAGTTGTTGCCGCCGCCGCTGCGCCACAGTTCCACGAAGGTGGCGGGATCAAGGAAATCGCCACTCCAGGAGGAGGAGGAAATATCATACTCCCCATTCTGCTGGGCGGCCTTGTAGGCGGTCCACTCACAGGCGCGGATTTCCACGTGAATTCCCAGCTCCTTCTGCCACATGGCCTGAATCGTTTCGGCCATGACGCGCTGCACATCGCGGCTGGTGGTCATGATTTCCAGCGTGGGAAAGCCCTTGCCGCCGGGGTAGCCGGCTTCGGCCAGCAGCTGGCGGGCAAGCTCCACCTGTTCGCTGCGGGGTGCGTAGGTAAAGGAATTATCGTAGCCCGCGCCGGGCGGCGTAAAGCAGGAAGCCACGCGCCCCGCTCCGCGCACCACATCGTTCACCAGCGATTGCCTGTCCACCGCCAGAGAAAGCGCACGGCGCACGCGGACATCATCCAGCGGCTTACGGGTGGTGTTCAGACGATAGAAAATGGTGCAGTAGTAGGGGTCCTGGCAATAGGCGCTGCCCATGCGGCGTGTGCTGGCCAGCAGCTCCGGCGGCACATTGTTGGTAATGTGCAGCTTGCCATCGCGGAACATGCGGGTCTCTGTATAGCCATTCACGATGGGCAGGAAGCGGATGCCACGGTTCTTCACCTCCCCGGCGCGCCAATAGCGCGGATTAGCGGCCACATACAGATAATCGTTGAAATGGTGCGAGTCGAGCACATAGGCACCATTGCCCACCCAGTTGCCCACGCGGCTCCACAGGCTGCGGCGGTCGAGCATGCCGCCATGCGCCTCCACCGCATGCGCCGGAACCGGGCACCAGGTGAAATGCAACAGCAGGTGCAGCAAGTGCGGCGTGGGGCCGGCGAGCCGAAGCTGCAGCGTGCGGTCATCCAGCGCCTTCACCCCCACCTGAGCCCAGTCGCACTGTCCGCGGTTAAATAATTCTGCCCCGGCAATCGGGTAAAGCATTTCGGCATACTTACCACCGAACTGCGGATGCAGCAGGCGCTTGTAGGCGTACTCAAAATCATGCGCTGTCACGGGGCGGCCATCGCTCCACTGGGCGTCGCGCAGGTAAAAAGTCCATTCGGAAGCCCTATCATCGTGCTCCCAGCGCTCTGCCATGCCGGGGTGGATAATGGTTTCATCCTGAGCATCCGGGCGAACCAGGCCCTCCAGCAGAGCGGCGATAATTTTGCCATCGGCCACGGCGGTGGCCTTGTGCGGGTCCAGGCTGAGGGGTTCCTGATTGTTGCCGACGATGAGAATCCCCTGCTCCGTGGCCTTTTCCACCGAGCTGCGGGAATCTCCACAGCCCGCCAGCAATAAGGCAGCAAGACTCACACAGATGGACGGCAACAGTTTCACGCGCACCATTCTACCACAACACGCACACCGCGCAAGCGCACAATGCGTCAGGGGGAAGGAATAGTGAATAGTGATTAGACAATCGTCAATCGTAAATCGTAAATCGTCAATTTGCTTGGCTTTTTCCGGGGGTGTGGTAGAATACTCAGGAACCATGATGCCCGGTAATCTTTCTGAAGCGCTTTACGACTACTTATCTTCCCCCGGATACGACCCCCAGGAAATGGTGGACATTGCCCGGGGCATGGGATTGCCCCCGCACCAGCGGCATGAATTGAAAGCCGCTCTGGCTGAAGGCTTGAAGAAAGGACACCTGCTGAAGCTGCGCAAGAGCCTCTACGTGCTCCGCAAATTACAGGGAGGCCCGCTTACCGGACGCATTTCCCAGCGCGGCAGCAGGTTGTTCTATGTGCCGGATGCCGCTTCCGCCAGCCAGCTGGCAGCCTTGCGACCGGGGGAGGATGTGGGCGCGCTGCTCATCAACCCTTTCCGCAGCCACGGCGCTATGGACGGCGACAAGGTGCAGGTTTCTGTGCGTGTGCAGGCACCGGTGCGCGACAGGCGGAACCGCCACCGGCCGCAGGCCAGCGACACGCGTCTGGAGGTGCGCGTGCAGGAAATCATTTCTCGCGGACGCGACCGCTGGGTGGGCACCTACAAATCCACAGGCCGCTACGGCATGATGATGGGCGACGGCAAGACGAGCCCCGAACTGGTGCGCCTGCTTACTCCGCCCCCGGCAGAGCTGCTGCCGGGCATGGTAGTGGTGGTGGAACCGCGCAGCTACCCGCTGGGCCAGGGCGAGGCCACCGGCAGCATTGTGAAAGTACTCGGCTGGCCGGAGGACGAAGGCGTGCAGATTACCACCATCATGCACAAATATGGCCTGGCCGATACTTTCCCGACGGAGGTGCTGGAGGAATCCGAGCGCATTCCGGACACCATTTCCCCTGCCGAGCTGGAGCGCCGCGATGACTGGCGGCAGCGCTGCGTCATCACCATCGACCCCGAAACCGCCCGCGACTACGACGATGCCATTGCCGTGACCCGCCACGGCACCAACTGGGAGCTGGCCGTGCATATTGCGGATGTGAGCCACTACGTGCGCCCCGGTTCTGCACTGGATGAGGAAGCCCGTGAGCGAGGCAACTCCACCTACCTGCCGGACCGAGTGTTGCCCATGCTGCCGCCCCGCCTGTGCGATGGCATCTGCTCCCTGCGCGAGGGCGCGGACCGCCTGACCCGCCTGTGCCTCATGCAGATTAACCGCCAGGGCAAGGTGTTCAAGGCAGAGTTCAAGGATGCCGTCATCTGCTCCCGCCGCCGGTTGAGCTATCCGCAGGTGCTGGAGGTGCTGCAAGGCAAGGCCTCCACGGGCGATGCCGAGGTGGATGCCATGATTCTGGAAGCCGGCAAGCTGGCCGATCTGCTGCGCCGCAAGCGATTCGAAGCCGGCGCCCTGCGTCTCGATATGCCGGAGATGCGACTCATCACCGATGACCACGGCGCCCCGGTGGATGTGGAGGTGGAAACCAGCGATGAAGCCCACCAGCTGGTAGAGGAATTCATGCTTGCCGCCAACGAAAGCGTGGCGCATGCGCTGAATGCCCACAGCCTGCCCGCCATTTACCGCGTGCACGAGGCCCCGGACCCCGCCAAGCTGAGCGAACTGGCGCAGGAGCTCAAGGCCTACGGCATCAAGGCCGGCGCCCTGAACACCCGCGAGGAGCTCAACGCCGTGATGGACAAAATCGAGGGGCACCCGGATGAGCAGATTCTCAAAGTGCAGCTGCTGCGCGCTATGATGCGCGCCCGCTATTCCCCGGATGCCCTGGGGCACTACGGCCTGGCCAAGGGCGATTACTGCCATTTCACCAGCCCCATCCGCCGCTATGCGGATCTGGTGGTGCACCGCGCCTTTGCCCGCCTGAGCGGCACGCCCTCTGCCCCGCTTCCCTCGCCCGGCACCCTGGCAACCATTGCCGACCACATTTCCGAAACGGAGCGCAACTCCGCCTCTGCCGAGAACGAAGCGCAGCAGAGCATGATGAGCCGATTCCTGGAACTGCAGTGCGAGAGCGACAACCCGCGCGTGTGGGATGCCGTGGTGCTGACCTGCTGGCCGCAGGGCATGGCGGTGGAAGTGCCGCTGCTCAAAGTGAAGGGGTTTGTCTCCGGCGCTGACCTGCCGCACGATACCTCCTGGTATTTCGAGCGCCACGCCGAGCGCTGGACCAGCACCGATGCCCGCTGCCTCTACCCCGGCGCCCGGCTCAAAGTCATCCCCACCCGGGTGGATCAGGCCACCGGCTTTGCCGATTTCAAACCGGTGGAGTAAGAAAAAAAGCCGTGCTGCAGAAAGCACGGCTCTTTCTACTTCATTCCGGGATGGGCAGAGGCTACTCTGAACGGAGAGCATCGAGAGCAACCAGCGTCTCGCTCACCAGGCGACGGGCATCGGCCACATCCTGAGCATGCTGATTTCCCTTGCTGCGTTCCACTGTGAACAAAGCCGCCAGACGGGCATTCATGCTGGCCACAATGGCGGCAGCCTCGGGAGATTCCGCGGCGCGCGCACGCAGGAGGTTGATTTTCTCGTACTCCTCAATACCCTCGCGCAGGCGCTCAAAGCGGATGGAGCTGCGGTTTCCCGGATACACCAGAAAGCAATCACCCGTGGGCCAGTGCACAAAATCCGTGCATTCGAGCGGGTTGCGATTCCAGGAATTATAGGCCCAGCGCAGGAAACCATCCAGCTGATTGGCAGCGGCAAAGAAGCCCAGCCACTCGGCCTCCGCGGGGGGAGATATGGTAAAGGTATTGGGCTTGGCGGGGTGCAGACAGACGTAGAAAGTGGTAATCTTGCCAGCAGACTTGCGCTCCTGCAGCAAGGCACCAAGGGCTGAGCCTGCATGAGTTAACACCGGTGAAATATTGTATACCTCGCGGGTGAGCTCGGAGGGCTTGTCCACCGCGGAAGCAATGCGGAAGGAGGGCGCATTCTCCCGCACCAGGCGCATAGCCTCGCGCACCATGCGATCGGGGCGCTCATCAATGGCAATGCAGGTCTTTTCAGCCCAGCCTTTTTCCTTCATGTGCTGGTGAAAATCGCGCAGGAAAGGCGCCCACACCGCCGCAAATTCCGGCGTATCAGGTTTGGCAGCCAGGTGTTTCTCCTGTCCGGTGGCTTCATCATAATACAGCACCTTCAGGTGCCAGGGCAGCATGGAGTAGCAGCTTATCTGCTCCCGGATGCCAATTTCATCGTGCATGAAATGCACCCAGGCATCCAGCGCGGTATAGTCATAGCGCATCACGCCATCGCGCCCGCGAATCCATTTCACCATGCCCGGGAAAGCATCGTAGGTCTGGCCGTTCCAGGCTTCATCAATCAGGGTGCAGGTGATGCACTTCTGCCCGGCATGAGCCAGACGCTTCATGAGCGGACGCATGATATCGAAATGCTCCTGGCTCCAGGGCTCCACGTCATGCCAGCGGGCCACGGACTGCGGGTGCTGCCAGAGGTCCAGGTGGAATTTCCAGTCGGCAGGAGCCGGCAACACGGCGGACTCCACCAGCAGCTCCACCTCCTGCACCGCCGGCTCACAGCCGGGGGCGCTGACGGTAACGGTGCCTTTATACAGGCCGGGCCCCACATTCGGCGGCACATCCACCTCGAACCATACGGCACGGTCCACCCCGGCGGGATGCTGGCAGCGGCTCTCGCCACCGATTACATCTGCAGTGATACTGCGGCTCGCCTGCGTGTAACGAATCATACGCACGTTGGCAAAAATCTGACGATTCCCCATGCTCAGAGGAGAACAGACCACGCTGAGCTCTGCCGCCTGCCCACCCGTCGATACAACGAGCTGCGCGCAGCAGCGCTCACCCCGCCAGCCTTTGAGTTTCAAAAGCGAAGCCGTTGTCACCTCATCAACAGAAACACCTGCCACCACCCGCGTTTCCTGACAAGCGCGGATACGAAGCCCGGAGCCCTGCGGCGTAACAATCTGGGGCAGCATGGCGCTTGTATCATAAACCGGGTGACGCTCTGCCGGGTTCTGAGCCAGAGCCCCCTGCATTCCCCCCACAAGCGCACAAGACAAGGTGAAAATCTTTTTACTGAACTGCATACATCTCTATATAACACACCCGACAGCAGAAGAAAACAGGAATCTGCGACACGTGGGGTAAAGTATTTCTCCCCCCCCTATAAATGGCGATTTGGCGGGGGCTCAAATCCTTCGGAGCACGGGACTTTAGTCCCAAAAACATAACCGTTGGGGGGACTAAAGTCCCTCGCTCCGACCAGAAACATCCGCCCGACAAACTCCAATTTGGCGGTATGTTTCGTTATATCAGAAGTTCCCGATAAAGAGTAGCGATCCTTGATATAATAGAATGTAAAATTGAATTACTTACGACGGCGACGAGCAGCCAGACCTGCGAGAGCCAGCAGGGAAAGTGTAGCTGTGGGCGAATCTGCAAAAGACACAAATAGAACAACCAAGAGACTTACCCCCCATACCGACAATCGAGATACGCATTCCAAATTCTCCATTTCACAGGAGGGGGGAGCTCCGCCATTTTTTTGATTGCAAAACGGAGGGGTCTATGCTAGCATGTTCACCATGTTAAAACGAATCCTTACCCTGGTGCTGACATTCATGTGCGCGGGCGCGGCTCTCGCAGACTGGACGTCTCCGCATGATTTGAAACTGGAGGAAAAAGCGCCGTCCGCGCTTATCCCCTTCCCCCGCGAGGTGAACTGGAGCGAGGAGGAGCTGAAGCTCCCCACGGCTGATGGCTGGAAGCTGAAAGGTGAGCAGGCTGACTCCGATGAGGTCAAGGTGGCATGGAAGGGCCTGCTGGGCGATATCAAGGGCGGAGAGAAGGGCTCCCTGAGTGTGGTGCTCAGGAAAGCTGGCGATAAGCTGGATGCCGAAGCCACCGCCGAAGGTTACATTCTGAGCGTTAAGAAGAAGAACATCACCATCGAGGCCAATACCTCTGCCGGTTTCTTCTACGGCATTCAGACGCTGCGCCAGCTGGTGCACAACCGCAAGAGCCTCCCGCTCTGCACCATCAAGGACTGGCCCGCTTTCCAATACCGCGGCTACATGCAGGACTGCGGCCGCAATTTCCGCACCCTGGCACGCCTGAAGAAGGAAATTGACCTGGCCGCCCGCTTGAAGGTGAACACGTTCCACTGGCACCTGACGGATTACCCCGCCTGGCACATTCAGTGCAAATCCTACCCGGAGCTGAACGACCCGAAACACCGCACCCGCGATAAGAACGATACCTACAGCTACGCCGAAATCCGCGAGCTATTCGAATATGCAAAGAAGCGCTGCGTGACCATCATCCCGGAGCTGGATATGCCGGGGCACAGCGCCTATTTCGAACGAGCTTTCGGTTTCAAGATGCACGCGCCGGAAGGCATGAAGATTGTGGAGAAGCTGCTGCATGAATTCTGCCAGGAAGTGCCGGCAGACGTCTGCCCGATTGTGCATTTCGGCGCAGATGAGGTACGCATTCCGAATGCTGCGGAATTTGTGGGAATGGTAACAAAGGTTCTGCAGGGCCACAACCGCATTCCGGTGCAGTGGGCCAGCAACCGCGACCTGCCCGTGGCCGATACCTCTATCGAGCAACGCTGGGGCGAAGGCCCGAACACGGCAGATAAATCCATCAACCCGGAGCGTATCACCCGCCGCGCCTTCGACTCCACCATGGGCTATGCCAACCTGCTGGATCCCGCCATGCTGGTGCGCCGTTATTTCTTCATGCGCCCCTGCGGCTCCGCCAAGGGCGATGAGAAGAAGCTGGGCACGATTCTCTGCTACTGGCCGGATGGCAAGATTGACAACAAGGAGTGGATTCCCGGATTCTGCACCATGTGGCCGGGCATGATGGCCATGGCCGAGCGCGCCTGGATTGGCGGTGCCGGCAACGGCGATGCCCTGCCCCTGGATATGCCGGGCCCGGATACCGAGGCAGGCAAGGCCTACTCCCTGTTTGAGCAGCGCATGGCCAAACTCCGCAAGAGCATCTATGCCGATGAGGCTTTCCCGATGTGGTATGAAAGCGGCCTGAGCTGGAATGTGGCAGGCCCGCTGGATAAGAATGCCGTGGAAGCCGCACGCAAGGATATGCTGGACGGCAAGGCCGACAACACCCGCAAGGCCTACTGCGCCAACCTGTATTTCCGCACCCGCCCGGATACCGGCTACCTGGGTATGTTCATGCAGGCACGCCCCGGCTGCACCGCGCTGGCCAGCACCGAAATCACGGTGAAGAAGGATGGCAAGTATCCCTTCATGATTGGTTTCGATGCCCCAGCCCGCTCTAACCGCCGCTGGACTGGCGTGCCGAAAAACGGCGAATGGTCCCAGACCGGCACCCGCATCTGGATTAACGGCAAGGAAGTCAAGAACCCGAGAACCTACAAGCATGCTGGCAAGTTTGCCCACGCAGGCAATGCCTGGAACTTTGAATCCCCGCTCGACCCGGAGGAAATCTGGTGGGTACAGGATCCCACGGAGCTTCAGCTCAAGAAGGGCAAGAACAGCATCGTGATTGAGCAGCCCTACATCGGCGAGCACCAGTCCTGGGGCATTTCCCTCATCCCGCTCTTCAAGCACAAATAAATCCTGCTTGAGCACTCAGCGCGCGGTTTTCCTGCTGCGCAAGGTAAAACAAAATCACCTGGGATTTCTCAGGTGATTTTGTTTACAGGTACGGCGAATGCCGCACACGAACTCATTATTCTGTATTCTGAGGCTTCCGGGCACGATGACACCCAACATAATGCTGCATACATGCAAGAATCTTGACTTTTGCACGTATTCATAGTACAGACATAGACAACCACCGTACATCACGTATATGAAGAAGACGTACATCATGATTCTGGCAGGTCTGGCCATTGTGGGTGCCACGACCACCTATTGCTTCTCACAGGGCAAGCAGGAAATTGCAGTTACCACCCCCGCCGCTCCTGAAGCTGTGGTGGCTACGGAAACTCCGGCTCCCGCAAATACTGCTGAGATTTCTGCAGAGGACTCCAAGAAAGCGTTCTCCTACTTCATCGGTTATCGTTTCGGCCAGGAGGTTTCTGCCGGCGCTACCACCCTCACCATCGAGGACTTCGATAAGGACACCTTCTTCCAGGCTCTTTCCGATAGTCTTTCCGGCCAGCAGCCCAGCATGGACCAGGCCGTTATCGAGGCTGGTATGAATAACTTTGTGATGACCATGCAGAAGCGCGAGCAGGTGAAGGCCGAAGCCAACATGGCCGCAGGCAAGGCCTACCAGGAGGAATTCGCCAAGGGTGAAGGCGTGACCAAGACCGAATCCGGTCTGCTCTACCGCGTTATCACCGCTGGTGAAGGCGCCAGCTACAACCCCGAGACCGATGGTCCCGGCGCTCTGTGCAACGTAAGCTATGAAGGTAAGCTGATTGATGGCACCGTGTTCGATAAGAGCCCGGCTCCCATCGATATGCCGATTGACCGCGTGGTTCCCGGTTTCTCCGAGGCTCTGAAGCTCATGCCCGTGGGCTCCACCTGGGAAGTATGCATTCCCTCCGAGCTGGCCTACGGCCCCCAGGGGCCGGCCCCGATTGGCAACAACTCCACGCTCATCTTCACCATCACTCTGAACGGCATTTCCAAGGCTCCGGAGCCCCAGATGAACACGCAGTCTCTGCAGCAGCTCCCCCCGGAGATTCTGCAGCAGCTCCAGCAGCAGGGTCTTGAAATCGAAGCTGAGGACGCCCCCGCAGCAGAACCTGCAGAGGAACCCTCTGGCGAAGCTCTGCCCGTTCCCGCTGAGGCTGAGGCCGCTCCCCAGGAGATGCCCGCCGAAGAAGCCGCTGGCGAGCCCCTGCCCGCTCCGACTCCCGCTGAAGCTGAGGCTGAGGCTGCTCCCCAGGAGCTCCCCGCTGAGGAGTCCTTCTAAAGCACGTCTTATCAGAACATTTCATCACCTCTCCACCCTGCTTCCCGAAAGCAGGGTGGATTTTCTTATCCACCAGCAGCGACACCACAGCATTTTTACTCGACAGCGGTACAGAAAACAGCTATAATCCCTGCAAGTATGAATCCCCCAGCCATCGCCATTGACGGCCCTGCAGCTTCCGGTAAATCCACGGTTGCCAAACTCATTGCAAAGGAGCTTGGCTACACATTCATTAACACTGGCGCGATGTACCGCGCTGTGACCTGGTACACCCTGCAGCAAGGGGTGAACCCCGCCGATTCTGCCGCGGTTGAAGCCCTGCTTCCCGGTATTCCCCTGAGCTTCGGCAAGGATGGTTCCAACTCCACCGTGGTGTACGAGGGCCGCGTGCTCAGCACCGAACTTACGGAGAAAAGCACCAATGACAACGTGTCGGCCATTGCTTCCATTCCGGCTGTACGTGCCCTGCTGGTGGAAAAGCAGCGCGAATACAACACCCGCGAAGCCGTGGTCATGGAAGGCCGCGACATCGGCACCGTTGTGTTCCCCGATACCAAGTACAAGTATTTCGTGACCGCCTCTGAGGAAGTGCGCGCCGCCCGCCGCGCTGCCGAGGGCATTACCGATTCCATCGCAGAGCGTGACCGCAAGGACTCCCAGCGCGCCTGCGCCCCGCTGAAGAAAGCAGATGACGCCATGCTGGTGGACACCTCCGACATGACCATTGATGAAGTGGTCAGCTTCATTGCGGCAGATATCCGCTCCAAACTTGCCTAAATCCTCTTTTCCTGCAATATGAACCGTTCCTTACTTTACCTGCTCATTCGTGGCACCGCCCACTGCTTTTTCAAGTCCTTCTTCAACTACAAGGTTATTGGCCAGGAGAAGCTGATTGAAGAAGGCCCGGCAATCATCGTGGCCAACCACCAGAGCTTCCTGGACCCGCCCCTGGTAGGCTCTCTGTACCGCAATGAGGTATTCTTCCTGGCCCGCAAGACCCTGTTCGATGCTCCAGGCTTGAAGCAGGCTCTGCCGCATTGCAACGTTATCCCGATTGACCAGACTCGTCCGGATCCCGCCAGCATCATTCAGGTGCTGCGCACGGTGAAAAACGGTGGCCGTATTGTGATTTTCCCGGAAGGTTCCCGCTGCGAGGACGGCGAGATTCATGATGCCATGCCCGGTATCGGTCTCATCCTCAGCAAGCTGGCACACGTACCGGTACAGCCCATCCGCATCGAAGGTGCATACGACTGTCTGCCACCCCACCGCAGCACGCTGAAGTTCTGCCCCATCACCCTTACTGTGGGCGATCCCATCCAATTCACCCCCGAGGAACTGCGAGCCAAGGGCCGCGATGCCCAGCGCGCTATTGGCAAGAAGATTATGGATGCCATTCGCGCCCTGCCGACAGAAGTCTGATTTTTTTCCGGAAGCTCTATGCTCACCACCCTGCGTCTGAGCAATTTCCGCTGTTACAGCACCCTCCGCTGGTCTATACCGGCAGAGGGTGCTGTGCTGCTGGGAACTAACGCACAGGGTAAAACCAGCCTGATGGAAGCGCTGTGCTTTGCGCTTACGCTGCACAGCCCGCGCGCCACGCGTCTCGAAAAACTTGCCCGGAACGGCCAGGGCCAGTTCGGCATTTCGCTGGAGACGGAAGACGGCACACGCCGCCTGCAATGGGCCGCCCGAAAACTTAATCTGCAGGTCAATGGCGCTGAACGCAAGGATTTCGCGGATTATCTGGCAGATACCTACCCCGTGACCTGGCTGGCCAACAGCGATATTTCCCTGGTGACCGGCGCAGCCGAAGAGCGGCGCCGATACCTGGATTTCCTGGGATGCCAGTGGCACCCGGTCTACCGCCAGGCTTTGCAGGCATACCGAAAAGCTCTGAAAAGCCGCAATGCCCTGCTGCGGCATCCGCGCCGGAATACAGCCACCCTGCGCAGCTATGCCAATCTGCTGGCACAGCATGGAGAAATCATCATGCAGCTGCGCAGCCAGTTGCTTGACCGCCTGATGCCGCATATAGCCCACGGCCACCGCACCATATCCGGCGGCGCGGAACAGGTAAGCATCTGCTACCGCCCATCAACGCAGCAGCCGCTCATCGATGCACTAGATGCCAGTCTGGAAGCGGATGAGCGAGCCGGCTTCACTACCGTTGGCCCGCACCGGGATGATTTTGACCTGTGTATTTCCGGGCTGAACGCTGCGGAATTTGCCTCCGAGGGGCAGCAACGCACGCTGGCTATTGCTATGCAGATGGCTCAGGGCAGCCTGCTGCAGGAAGAAACCGGCAAAGCTCCCATTCTGCTGGTGGACGATGTATTCGGCGAACTGGACACCTACCGCCGGCAGGCATTACTCTCCATGCTGCCGGCTGAGGCTCAGGTATTCATCACCACCACTACGCTGAACTGGCTGGGCGAAACGCCCCTGCACCTCCCCGTGCTGCGCATTGAGAACGCAAGTATTGCGTCTTAACGCAGCATATCGAGCGCCCGCTCCGTGGCCGCCAGTGCGGCATCTACGTCTTCCTCTGTATTGTAGAGCGCAAAGGAATAGCGGGTAGTGCCGGTGATACCCAGCGACTGCATGAAGGGCTGGCAGCAATGGTGCCCGGTGCGCACGGCGATACCCATCTGGTCCAGCAGTGTACCCAGGTCATAATGATGCACCCCGGGCACAGTCACCGAGATAAGAGCGCCGCGTTTCTCACGCGATCCCAGAATATCGACACCCAGCGCCTTCAGGCCATCGTACATGCGGCCGGTCAATGCCTGCTCGTGCCCATCAATCTGTTCCACCCCAATCTGCTGCACAAAGCGCAGCGCCTCTGCCAACACGATATTGCCGCCGATATTCGGCGTGCCGGCCTCATACTTGAAGGGAAGCGTATTGTAGGTGGTTTTCTCAAATGAGACCTCGCTGATCATCTCGCCCCCCCCCAGCCAGGGCGGCAGCTGCTCCAGCACAGACTCACGCCCCCAGAGCGCACCAGTGCCGGTGGGAGCATACACCTTATGCCCGGAGAAAGCGTAAAAATCGCAGCCCAGGGCCTGCACATCCACCAGCTGGTGGCCCGTGCTCTGCGCGCCGTCCACCAACACCAGAGTGGCGGGGTTGTTGCGCTTGGCATCGGCTATAATCTGCGCCACCGGATTAATGGCTCCCAGCGCATTGGAAATATACGGCACCGAAACCAGCCGGGTTGCGGGTGACAGGATGCGGTGGAACGCCTCCATATCAAACTGCAGCTCCGCAGTGAGCGGCACAGGGCGCAGCACTGCGCCCACGCGCTCGCACAGCATCTGCCAGGGTACAATATTGGAATGATGAGAATCGGTGGTGACCACGATTTCATCCCCTGCCCCGATGAGCCCGGAAAGCGCCAGAGTCTGCGCCACCAGGTTGATACCAGCGGTGCAACCACTGGTAAAAATCACCTCACGGGAGGATGCGGCATTCAGGAAAGAGGCCACCGTCTCCCGTGCTTCCTCATGTTTCTCCGTAGCCAGGCGGCTCAGGTAATGAGCACCGCGGTGAATGTTGGAATTCTGCTCCTCGTAATAACGGCGGGCGGCATCCAGCACACATCGGGGTTTCTGAGTGGTAGCGGCATTGTCCAGATACACCAGCGAACGCTTGCCGATACGTGTGGACAGGATGGGAAATTCGTCGCGATAATTCATCTTATGCTTCCTCTTTAATATGTTCCACCAGACGCCTGGCAGATTCAGGTACGTATTCCTTCCACTGTTCATCCCCGGCCTTAATCATGCGCACAATGTCCCGGGGAGTCTGGAAAAGAAGTTTCTGGTTGAAGTACGGCACCTCAATGATATAACCATTCTCACGCAGATGCTGGTACAGGAAATGGTATTTCTCCGGGGCCTTGTAGGTACCAGCAGTCACAAACTCACCCGTAGTGCGATTAATCCAGGGAGTTACATAGAACTTGGTACTGTTCACGAAGATATGCCCCACGGAGGCAAGAATGCCACCGGGCGTATCGGCCCACTTATCCTTGAATATTTCATTGAGCAGGCCAATGGAAAGCGCAATGGCCACCGGCTCCCTGGTATACTGGCTCAGCAGCGTGGAAAGGCGGTGGAAGCGTGCCTTCTTGGTCACCATCACCATCTTCCCTTCCGCGGCAAGTGCGTCGATGCGGTCCAGGCATTCCAGCAGGTCCACATTCTCCCCACGCAGCAGATTGGCAAGAGACAGCTCGCAGATATCCACCACGCGCTCACGCTGTTCTTCCGGCAGGCTCTCCAGGAACCTGGTGCGCACGCTGTCCATCATTTCCAGGTGGATATTGCAAAGCGGGCGGAAGCTGCCACGCATCAACACAATGGGACGCTTATACAGATAATCCGCCGGCTGCGCCACACTGCCATCCGGGCAGATGAGGGTAGCCTCCGACAAGCCACTGCGAATCAGCTCCACCGCCAGGAGGCGGTTATCAAACATGCTGAAACCATGACCGGAGAAGCGCATGAAATCAATCTCATAAAACGCCCGGTCCAGGTTATCGCCCACACTCTGCACAAACTGCTCCATGCGGTCGCGCTTGTAGAAAAGAGAATAAAGCAGATTCACCCCGAGAATGCCCAGAATGCGCATCTGCACATCGTGATCCGGCACAATCAGGCGCACATGCATCACAAAATCACTGGGCGGCAGCTCGGGCTTGAGCTGAAAGCGCACGCCAATCCAGGCAGACCAGGGGCCATTGTCGCGATACCCCTTGCACTTCACCGTGTTGCAGAAAGCAAAGAAGCATGTATCCTTGCCGCGCTTCTCACCCAGGCGATTGATGAGCTGGTTGTACTCATACTCCATCATCTGCTTCAAGCGCTCCTCAGACACATAGCGCCTGGCCTGGCCATAAAGCGCATCGCTCACGGTCATGTCATAGGCAGAGATAGTCTTAGCCACGGTGCCGGCTGCGCCGGAAGAACGGAAAAACCAGTTAGCCGTCTCCTGCCCGGCGCCGATTTCGGCAAACGAGCCATACAAGCCCTTGTCCAGGTTTATTTCAAATGCCTTCTCCTGAGTAGCAGCCAGGGTATGATTAAAGGAGTTCATATAAGATTGATTATAATTGCAAGGGAACCAGCGGAAGACGACGCAGCGGATTCGGCGCGTTAATCTGCAGCTCGGTATCAATCACCGGGCCGCTCACTTCCTCCGGCGAGTCGTCATCTGCAGCAGACACCTCCTCCGCAGCGGAAGCGACATCCGACAGCTCAGTGGCATCCTTGTAACGAGGATTCAACACCAGGTCACAATCATAGGGATCTTCACCAATAAGCGCAGAGCTCTGCGGCAGCACCGGCACCACCGGCAGCACGCGGGAGGAATTCATGTGGCTGGAGTGCGCCTCCATGAAATCCATGAGCGAGGGACTGCCATCACCATGAATGGAACACTGGCCCAGCGTCACGTCGCCCTTGGGTATGTACTCCCGATATGTGGGGCGCACATAGCCAGGCTTTCCGTCCTTCATCACGGTTTCGAAGCAGAAATTGGTTGCAATCTGGCCGGAGGAAAGGCAGATTTCCACCTCCTCTGTATCCGGGGGCGTGGGAATATCCACATCCTCGAATCTGCCATCGGCAGCATGAACCACTGCTGCATATACAGGTGCGCAGGTATCTGAACCGAAAGCCTGGGGATAAATCGGCTGGTGGTCATTGAGGTAGCCCATCCAGATACCGCAGGTAAAGCTGCTGGAGTAACCAAACAAGGCGTTATCCGAGAAATCGTAGTTGGTACCGGTCTTGACTGCACCGGAGAAATGCTCCGGCAGCAGGGGGCGCACGCGCTGGGCAGACCCCTTCTCCATGGATTCGCGCATGATGCTATGCAGGCGGTATGCCGTGCACGGGGAGGTGCTGCGCACCATGTGGTGAGTCACCGAAAGCGGGTTTTCCCAGAGAGTATTACCGTTGCTATCCGTGATTTTGGTAACAACATAGGGAGCAATGGGGCGCTTACCCACATTCGGGAACACCGTGTAGGCCATGGTCACCTCCTTGAGCGATACCGGCTCTGTGCCCAGATAGACACGCGGATAGTACTGCGGCTTGAGCTCCGTGCTGTTCGGATTACGCGGCGGCGGCGTTATGCCTACCGAGGACAGCGTATCCTGGAAACACCGGGCACCCTTGGACGCATCGGACCCCAGGGCGATACCCAGGCGGGCAGATGCGGCAATCTTGGACCACTCCAGACTCTGGCGCAGGGTGATGGAATCCAGATACCGGCCCTTCTCTACCTCCATGCCCCACTCACCCAGAATACCTTCCGAGCCGCCAATGCCGGCCAGGCGGTTATCCAGAGCATCGTCCAGAAGACGGGAACTGGGGGTATAGCCGTTATCAAAGGCACACATGTACAGGAACGGGAGCATGGCCGTGCCCACAGAGCGGCGGCCGCTTTCAATGATATCGAAATTATCGCGCTCGAAACTACGACCACCCACGTAGACCAGCACCCCGCCGGTGGCATTATCCACGGCAAACACAGCGCCATCCACATAGCGATGCTGCGCACAGCGAGGGTCCTTCGTCTCACTGATGCGCACATGGGTATAATCCTCACGTGCTTCAATCTTCTCCAGCTGGGAGCGCAAGGAATTCTCTGCAGCCTCCTGCATGCGGCGGTCAATGGTGGTATAAATCTTGATACCACGGCTCTTGACAATTTCCTCGCCGCGCTCCGGATTCTGAAAAATGCCGATGGCCTGCTGCTGAACCAGAGCGTGCAGGAATGAGGTGTTGCGCTTAATCGGCTTCGGATTCAAGCCCAGCTCCGTCTCCTTCTGGCGTGCAGCCTCACCAGAAGTGAGCATCCCGGCGCGCTCCATACGGTCAATCACGTCGTTTCGCCACTTCCAGTTTAGTTTCGGGTTGCGAAGCGGGTTGTAGTTCTCCGGGTTCTTGATGAGAGCCGCGATACTGGCAGCCTCACGCACGGTCAAATCTGCAGGTTCCTTGCCGAAATAGCCGAGCGACGCCGCGCGGATTCCGTAGAAACCGCGGCCGAAGTACACACGGTTGATGTAGAACTCCAGAATCTGCTGCTTGTCATATTTCTTCTCAATGCGCATGGCAAGGAAGATTTCAACCACCTTACGTTCATAGCGGCTGCCACCGCGGGCGGCAGTGCGCTGCTCCAGGTCATACGCATTACGGGCAAGCTGCTGGGTGATGGTAGAGGCACCCTGATTCGCCTGGCCGCCTGCGGCCATGGCCTCCTTGATGGCGCGTATGATACCTACCGGGTCAAACCCATTGTGCTGCCAGAAATTCTTATCCTCCTGCGCCACCAGAGCATCCACCATAGCCCGGGAAATCTGGCTGTAGGGTACATAGCTGCGGTTTTCGTCATAGATACGGCCGATTTCCTCACCATTGCGATCAAAGATGATGCAGGGATGATCCAGGTTATTGATATCCTCCAGATTGAACTCCTCTGCCCACTTCTGATACTTGGCTGTGACCGAGGTAAACAGCGCATAACCTATCAGCGAAAGGGTAATGATAGCCACGGAAATGACGATGCAAACGCGCACAAACGCCCGCTTCCACCAGCCTCCTGTGCTACGGTGGACAACCGCTTTCTCCCTGGCTGCGCGGCGCTTGCGGCGCCGGTCTGCAGCAGCCTTGCGTGTATTCTGGTACTCGTCGAGATTTTCCATGCTTAAGCTATGTGCACTATAGCAGAAAAGCCGCAATTTTGCAAGCGGCAAATGCTACTCTTCTGAATATGGTTGTACGCGGGGATTGCGGCATTCAAAAGCAATCTGGCATACCACGAGTCCGGCACAGGCAATCAGCCCGGCAGCCCACAGCGGGAGATTGATTCCGCACTCCGGAGCATAGAAGAAAAAGGTGATGCACACCAGAGTCATGAACAGAGCCGGAAGCCAGGTGATGAAATAGTCCTTCTGCCGGTCTCGCAGATAGGCAGAAATCGTCCAGAGCGTGATGCAGGACAGCGACTGATTAGCCCAGCCGAAGTAACGCCAGATGGAGCTGAAATCCACCTGAGAAATAAAGATAACCAGCAGAAAAAGCGGCACGGCGAGCCCGATGCGGGCCAGCGGCCTGCTCTGCTTCAGGTGCAGCATATCGGCCAGCATGAGACGGCAGGAGCGCATAGCGGTATCGCCGCTGGTCACAGCCAGCACCACCACCCCCAGCACGGCCACCATACCACCATTTTCTCCCAGAAGATAAGTACAGGCGGAGCGGACAGCCGCTGCAGGGTTCGACATGATGAGCTGCTCCAAGGTCTGGTTATCAGCCACCAGCACCTCACGCAATGTGAGGCCGACAACGGCCCACACCAGGGCCACCATGCCCTCCACCACCATGGCGCCATAGAACGCCAGGCGCAGGTTGGAGCACTTGCGGAGGCAGCGCACCATCATGGGGCTTTGCGTGGCGTGGAAGCCGGAAATAGCCCCGCAGGCAATCGTGACAAACAGCATGGGGCACACCGAAGTGCCCTTCGGATGCACATTCGTGAAGAAATCCAGATTTGGCAGAACAGGATGCCCGCTCAAGGGTAGCATGACACCCAATCCAAGCGCCATAAACAGGAACACAGCACCAAAAACCGGGTAAACGCGACCGATAATGGCACCGATGGGAAGCACCGTTGCGAGGAAATAATAGCCTAGAATCACCAGCGCCCACTGCTGCGTTGTCAGGACACCCCAGATGGCTTGCAGCATGCCGGCAGGCAGCAGGGTAAACACCACACCCACCATGAGCAGCAGGAAAATGCAGATGAGACGCATGGCATGACGCGCAGGCTCCCCCAGATTCTCGCCCACCAGCTCCGGTAGATTGGCACCGTTACGCTCGGCAGACATGGCAGCAGCCAGAAAATCATGCACAGCACCGGCCAGTATGCAGCCAAACACAATCCAGAGCAGCGCAACCGGCCCGAACAAACAGCCGGATATAGCCCCCACCACCGGCCCCAGCCCGGCGATATTCAGCAGCTGAATCAGAAAGACGCGCCAGGTCGGCAGCGGCATATAGTCAACCCCATCGGGCATGGTGACACACGGCATCGGCTTGCTCTCATCGAGTCCATACACGCGCTGCGCCAGCCGTCCATAAAACACATAGCCGAGAACCAGCAGAATCAGGCAAAGAAGGAATGCTATACAACCTGTCATCTTATCGAAAAAAATAAACCGCCGGGATTCTACACCCGACGGTTATGAAATTCAAGCCGATTGTATGACTACCAGAGGCGATTCATCTTAAAAATCATCGCCTTCGAAATCACTGTCACTCTGCTCTGTATCGGCGTCGGCATCAGTGGTCGGAGTATCGTCATCGGAAGCAGAAATGGTGGAACTGCTGCCAGAGCTGTTACCATCATCCGTGCGATTATCGATACGATTGATTTCTGCAGGAACCGGCGTATCGGTAAGCTTACCACCCTCTACCCAGATAACCAACGCGCCTTCAGCATAGGCCCCATACGTGGAGTCGGGGTCAATGTTGCGCATCTCTGTATACAGCGCACGCAGCCATTCCTTGGATGCCGGCTTACGCTCCTCACCTCCGCGGCGGAGATGCCCGGCGTATGCTGCCATTATCATCTGACGCTGCAGCTTGGAATAACCGCCGGAAGCCATCATCTGGCGAATATGAGCATTTGCCTCAGCAAAAGATTTAGTCTGCAAAGTCTCCACCACGCTCAGCGGATCGAAATCAACACGATTCCCCAGACCAGATCCTCCATCCAGATTTTTCTTATCCTCATTGCTGAGAAGCCCGCTGGGCAAACGAAGGTCAATATCAGAAGCCGCAAGCAGCAAATCCGCTCGTTTCTCGCCCTTTGCCTTTCTGGCCCGGTCCAGAATCTTTTCCTGAGCATAATAATTATCCAGCAATGTCTTAAGAGCGGCAAGCGCAGTTTCGGGATCCTTCATTTCCTCCGGCTTCTGCACTATACCTCGCAGATTACCTGCAGAATCCACCACAGCCAGGCATGGATAACTGCGAATACCACCGGGGAGGCGCTTGTTACCCATGCGTTTCTCCATATCCTTGCGCTCGCGGTCCGATGGCATCTGATACAGAGGCATCTCCAGGAATGTAGCCTGGCGAATATAAGGCATAATCTTATTCTTCTTCACAAAAGCCTCATACGTACGCTCACTTACCTTATCGTAATTGGCTCCATAAATAAAGATGACAATGGGGTGCTTACCTGCCTTAGCCAGAGCATCCGGATACGTTCGGGCTATTCCAGCATGCAGAGGCGCGGCCAGAAGTAAAGCAAACGCAACTAAACGGGAAAACTTCTTCAACATAATCTTCTCTCGGGTTATTGGTTCTTCTGCGGTTTACCATACACATAGAAACCAGCTATACCAGGCTCATACTTATCGCCCTCGCGCAACATGCGTACAAACTTACCGGCAGCCTCACTCCCCTTCAGGTTGAAGCGAATCTCTCCGCCCTTGATCTCACCATTCGGGCGAACACGGTACCAATTCTGGCCATCATCGGACACCTCAAGATAAAATGGACGATCTTTCTTAAGTTCAGATTCCTGGGTGAGACACACCACACCGGCAAGGTCACACTTCTTTTCAAGGCCAACGGTCAGACCAGCCTTCCCTTCGAATTTCCCAGGCATGGATCCCCCAAAACGCTGCAGCACCCCCCAGTGCAAACAACACTGAGACATATCACCAATGGTGGTAGCGGTGTCAATCCAACCACTGGCAGACACCACGAAACCGGGGAAACCTTTGATGCGGGGCCCTTTCTTGGGGAACTTTTTCTTACATTTATTGTAGGACAACTTTCCGATAGCCTGGAAGGTACGGCGTTCCTTATTCTTGGCTGCAGCATGAATAGCCTCGCCCAAGGTGGCCCAGGTCGCATCAATCTGCTTGCTGGAAGTACCCGTGCGGCTCATAGCCTGCACCAGCATATTGGTGAAATCATCCTGAATTTTAGTATCACCCTGCGGGAGTTTAGAAATATACCCCAGTCCCCAGGTCAGCACAGAACCGGAGTAATCAGGGCGGCGCATCAGCACACGAAGCACCTCACGCAGGTAGGCCGAGCGTTCCTCGTTAGTACGGCAGGTTCCAATCTGCGCATCCAGAATGGGCGCGATATCCCAGCGGTTAGCCCCCCAGTCCTTGAAGTGACTAAACAGGCCAGAATACATTTTATTGAGCTTATTGCGGTCCTTGATGAGGGGAGCCAGGTTCGGATACACATAACGAGCCTGCATGGTGGCGGCAGCGTGGAAATGCTCCTTGCCCATGCCATCCATCACAGCATCGTGCAGCGTCATCCACTTATCCACATCATTGGGCGCCTTGAGCTTGAGGTAGGCGGCATAACGCTTCAACGCAGGCCAGTTGTTCGGCTGGCCCTTCACCGCCACTTCATAGCAGCTGAATGCGGCCTTCATTTTACGGCGGGCTGTCAGGAAGTCAGCCATTGCCACCAGCTGGTCTGCTGCGCAGGTCTTGAAACGCTCCTCGTAAAGCTTCTGAGTAAGGTTGAGGAAGCCCCACTCATGCTCACCCCAGAAGGTCTTGTGCAGACTGTGCTGCCAGTAAATTGAGTTACCACGATGCCAGGTATTGCCAATACGCATGGCATATGCGCAGTGGCCAGGCTCACCCATGGTGGCGGCAGGCAGACCGGCAGCCAGGGCACTATACGTTGCATAGTGAGAAAGAGCACCACACACACCACCAATTTCACGGTAGGCCCAGCCCGTCGTGAAGTTCACGTATTTCCAGATGGGAGCCAGGTATTCCGAGGAGAACACAGAGTCACCGGCAACATTGCGAAGTCGATATTCCAGCTGGCATTCTGCACCAAGATACTGCTCCATAGGCAGGCGGACATTGTCTCGGTGCCAGGCCAGGTTACGGGCACTGCCCCAGCTACCGGCACCATCACTGGGCTGCATACAACCGGTCACAAAGCGGGTTTCCCAGTATTGAAGATTGTCGAAGTGGGCATTCAACTTACCTTCCTTCCAGCTATCATTGTAGTAATTAAAGCGCTTCATCATGTCCTGCTCGCTCCAGCCCTCGCGGGCGAACTCCAGAGCAGTCGTTGTAGCGATACGACGAGTTGCCGGCACCTTGAGAGCCTCTTCCCCTACCTGGGAATATATAGTCTCAAGATAAGTAAGTGCCTTCTCCAGATTCTTGGTGGGACCGGAGTGAAGCAGATTCGTCATCCAGTTCAAATCCGAGGTAAGAGCCTGCATCATGGCCTTGCCTTTCGGACGGGAGGTCACTCCACGGATACCCTGGGAACCAGCCTTGCGAATCAGCGTAATCCGGGCAAGGTCCAGACGATTCGCAGGAGACTCCATGTACTCCATGATGGCAGCATCCGTCAGCTTACCCAATTTACCGACAACCCGGTCTGCAAGCGTGAAATAAATCTTTTCAGGGTCAGCCCAGTCATCACCCTTGAATTCATCGTTGGTGTAGTTATCCTTTTCCTGGCGCTCCAACTCACCGACAAAGCGGCGAAATGCACCCATGATGGTCGTAAACTGAGCATGCACACGAGCCTCAGGCACCACATTCTGCTTGGGGTCAATCGGCACATCATCCTCATCAAAGCTTTCATCATCCTGGCGCGTCACGCGACGCTCCGGAACCGTTTCCTCCGGAGCCTCCACCCAGGCAGAGTCAGAATCATCGACTGTTTCATCATCGTGACTCCAGTCATCCACCTCAGTCTCGCGGACAATAGAAGAAGACGCATGCTGCGATACCTTCGCAACCTTCTTCTCAACCTTTGTCGGGAAAAAAACAGGGAAAAGGGCTATCCCAAGGCAGAAAAAGAGGAATGATCCTGTTAACAACTTAATGAGTCTTGCCGTCATAGTAGCAGAGAGTTAAAAGTAAAATATTTAGCGGCTGCGTGATTGTATGGCCTTATAAGTAGTCCTTGCGGAGTGGCGAATGACAGAATCAGGATATTCAAGGAAGTTCTCAACAACCGGCAGAGCCTCAGAGGTACCACGGTCTTCAAGGTACTTGAGAATCGTTGTAATGAGTCTGATATTGGAAGACTTGGATAAACGATCGAGCAACGGAGTCTGGACACGGTATCCGAGCAGATTCAGCTTATCGCTCCACGCAATCGGGTTCTCACACCAGAAATCGATGATGGGGGCAACCATTGACTCCGGGACCTCCCGGATCAGGAACTCTGTAACAGCCGGAGCTATGTCTCGCTTGATAGAGCGACGAGCCTCGAAATACTCCAGACAGAAACGCACGGCCTGCTTATCGCCAGGTTTGCAGTAAGTGACCAGAGCTTCAATCAAAGCGCAGTATGTATCTGGCTCCGTTGCCCAGGGTTCCCGCAACACCTCCACCAGAACATCGCGAATTTCCCCGCGCAGTACACCCACGTTTGAAGAGGCCAGAGAGCGTGCAGACATACGCACACGCAAGGGGTCAAGGCACTTAAGCTCATGGAGATTAGCCGTTACATATGCATTATTCATAGGAGAAGTGAGTACCTCTGTCGAATAGGGGCTCACCACATTCGCACGCTCTGCATCGAAGCGCACCTCGTATATGCCCTTATCAGGTTTCGCATAGGTAACGGTACCGAATCGGGTCAACATGCGGGAGATATTCTGAAGGTCTCCAGGCACATTTGTAGAAACATACAACGCACCATTGGCGCGAGTGTATGCCTGCGTATACTGTGCCTGCAGAAGGCGATTCAAAGTAGCGCGCACCAGATCTCTCACCCGACCATCATGATTATCAATAAACACAGCATAGTTGCTAACGCGACTGGACGAGCGCTTCAGCGTGGTGAACACCTGCAAATCTTCCTCCGTTAACACGGGGCCAGAAGATTCTATCGTCTCGGAAAGCTGCTCCTGATTCATGGCAAGACGATCCGCTGCAGCAGCTGCTGCCACCTGGCGCTCACGCTTCCGTATTTCGTATGCCAGCATATCGGGAAGGAACCAGCCCATGGCAAGAAGAACACAGGCCAGCACACGCACCAGAATCTTGAAACGCATCGAGGCTGTTGCCACCAATACAGCAGCAACACCGCAGAGAATCATGGAGAAAAGACGCTGAGACTCTATATCCAGCTCGGCCAGGAAAGTCAGCCCGGAACGCTTATCGCTGATAAGAAAAAGGAACCCGCATATAAGGAAAATACTCACGCCAAAGACAAAGCGTAATTTACCAGCAATACTGAAAGCCTGCCCCGAGGTGTAAATTCCACCCATAACCTCTGCTCGCGCAGACTGGCGGCGCATAGAAGCTTTGTATTCGGCCACAAGCTCCGCATGTTCCTTATCATCTAAACGAGGAGCCTTTGCGGTAAACTCATTTCTTAAACAGTCCGGGCATACATACTCATCCTCTTTTACCGAATGAAATTTCCGTTGGCACTTACTGCACTCTATCTCCATAGTCAGGGGCATTCTACCAGATTGAAACCACCATTGCAAGCCAGAATCCAGCTTGCAACGCGAGAATAAAACAATTTAAGACAACTTTAAGCTCAGGCAAACTGCCGCAACTTAAAACGCATAACGCACCGAAGGCGCAGGCAGCGATATGAAATTACCCTGCCGCTGCGGCACCGAAATCACGGTAGTATTGGGCACCTCAATAACCGTCGAATGCTGACCGCGTCTCACCGTTACACCACCAACCTCAAAAGCGGACTGGCCAGGTTCCACCCGGATTGTAGTACATTCAGCCAAATCATTCGAAAGCACCGGCAGTACAAGGGGGGATTTCTGAAGTTCTGCCACCACACTTGCCGATGTCTCAGCCCCGGCCTGCCCGGCAGGATACATCGCATACCCCACGGCCAGCACACAAAGACCAGTGGCTGATGCACCAAATGCCAGACGCCCACGGCCAAAATTATCTATAAGCTGCATCATATGGGCGAATAAACGACGGCGAGCCGGGCAACACACAGTCTCCCTAGCAACACGGTCGTGGAACTCGCTGAGAAAACGGCCTTCAAAATCAGCCTCCTCCGTAGTTGTTACACGCAACGTGGCCAGCAGGGCCACCAGCTGTTCTTCTGTATCAGCAACGGGAGTATGTGACGTTCTGGGCATATCGCAAAATAATAGTTCGCGGAGTTATAGTGTAGACAAACTGTTTGCCGTAGCGTTCAAGATTTTTTCAATAAAATTTTCTTTAATACCCTACCATTCTGCCAGGTTATGTATTTTTCGCCGGAAAAGCAAATCAGCATTTTCAGCGACCCAGGCACGAATCATTTCCTCGCAAGCGGCAATTTCGCCAGAGCGACGTTTGCGAGTTTCTGCCGTAGCCTTCTCCATGGAATCCATATCGAAGACATACACATCATTGACAAGGCCGCAGGCGGGGTCCACATTGCGGGGCACGGAAAGGTCCAGAAGGAACAAGGGGCGATTACGCACCGTCTGCACCTGTTCCAACACAGGCGGAGAAACCACATAAACCGGAGATGCGGTGGAAACAATGACGATATCAATATTCTCGAGGTAGGGAATCCACTCCGTAAAACGAATCACATGCCCACCGACCTGCGCAGCCAGTTCCACGGCACGGTCATAGGAGCGATTGGCTACAAAGATGCTCTCAGCACCGCGGGAGCGAAGGCTCTGGGCAGTAGTCCGGGCCACCTCCCCTGCCCCCACCACCAGCACATTGACACCGGCCAGATTCCCAAGAATATCCTGAGACATCTGCACAGCCGCAGCCCCCACAGATGTGGGGCCGCTGGTAATGCGGGAGGAACTGCGGACCTTCTTACCGATGGTAAAGACATTCTGGAAAGTGCGGTTGGCATACCCAGAGGTCACCCCGGCCTCCAGAGCAACGCGGTATGCATCCTTCAGCTGGCCAAAGATTTCCGTTTCACCCACCACCATGGAATCCAGGCCGGCAGCCACGGCAGCGAGGTGGAACAGAGCCTCTTCATCACCATAATGATAGAAGAAACGGCGGCGGGTTCCCGCATCGGGGGCATTTCCCAGGAAATACGCTAGAATTGCATCAGACGCCACCTGCGGAGAGTCGCTCCAGTAATAGATTTCCGTGCGGTTGCATGTGGAGAGCAACACGCATTCTGCCACACCAGGCAAGGCGGCCAGCTCAGTATTAACCATAGGCAGGCGGGATTTTGCCACGGCAAATTGCTCGCGTACCGCAACCGTGCAGCTGCGATAATTCAAGCCCAGGCAATTCATGTGCATCTCACCCGCCATACCTCGTTACTTAAGCTTCCGGATAGCCTCCACCAGACTGGGAACCGTGTGGGTCTCGGCCTCAATATCCGGTTTCAGGCCAAACTCTGCAAGGGTGGCCGTCGTCACCGGGCCGATGCTGGCAATGCGGCACCCCTGCGGGAGGGGCAGATTCATAGCCATGAAGTGTCGCACAGTGCTGCTGCTGGTAAAGGTGATGACATCAGCCCCCTCCTCACGCAGGCGAGCCTGGGCACCTGAGATATCCTCCGTCTCCGGCACGGTGGAATAAGCCAGACACTCATCCACAATAGCCTGACGATTCATCAACTCATCATAGATAACACGGCGGGCCTGCTCACCATGCACCCAGAGCATCGTCACATTAGCCACACCGCCGAATTCCTCTCCCTTGCGGTCAAATTCAGCAATCAGTTCCTCTGCCACAGCCTTCTGCGGCATCACGTCCACCATCAGGCCATATTTCTTCAGCTCTGCTGCGGTACCGGGTCCCACAGCGGCAATGCGGGCTCCGCCAATCTCACGAATATCCTCATACACAGCAAAGAAGGCCTGGAAGAAGCGGCGCACGCCATTCGGACTGGAGAAAATGAGCCAGTCATAATGCGGCGCATCCACCACAGCCTCTGCAAAATCGCGCTTGTCAGAGGGAGGGGCAATACGAATTGTCGGGAGCTCGATGACATCCGCCCCCAGGTTTTCCAGCATACCACTCAGCTCGCTGGCCTGCTCGCGGGTACGGGTTACCACTACACGCTTTCCGCAGAGGGGCAACTTGCTGCGCCAGTCCAGCTGTGGAGCCAGCTTCACCACATCGCCAATCACCACCACTGCAGGGGAAGAAATACCAGCGGCTTCCACAGCATCTGCCAGAGTTGCCACCGTGGCTGAAACCGTTTTCTGGCGACCAGTTGCAGCCCACTGAGCAGCAGCAGCCGGCACATCGCCCCCCTGCCCGGCCTGCATCAAAGCAGCCAGCGTCTCACGCAGGCGGCTCATCCCCATGAGCATCACCTTGGTGCCACGAGCAGCGGCAATACCGGGAATATCGAGGGTCGATTCCTCCTTGTTGGCACCCTCATGACCAGTAAATACAGTAAACTGCGTGCAGTAGTCGCGGTGCGTCACCGGAATACCGGCACAAGCAGGGCCGGCAATGGCAGATGTCACACCCGGCACCACTTCAAAGGATACCCCTGCTGCATACAGAGCCTGAGCCTCCTCGCCGCCTCGCCCGAATACATAGGGGTCGCCCCCCTTCAAGCGCACAACACAAGCATACTTGGATGCACACTCTACCAGCAGAGCATTAATCTCAGCCTGAGGAAGCGCATGATTTCCGGAGCGCTTGCCCACATAAATCTTCTCACACTCCGGCTTTGCCCAAGTCAGCATCACCGGTGCCGCCAGGGCATCGTACACAAGACAATCCGCCTTGGCAATCAACTCACGGCCTTTAAGCGTCATCAGGCCCGGATCACCAGGGCCTGCACCAATAAGGTATACCTTACCCAGAATAGCTTTCTTTGCCATAGGAACTTACATCATGTTGAGTTCATCCAGATTCATTGCCGGCTCAGCATCGCTGGCAGCATGTGGATCATACACCGGCTGCGCAGACTCCGTTTCCACCGGCGACTCTGCCGGCGCTGCAGGAGACTCTGCGGGTTCAGCCTGTTCCGACTGCACAGGCGCAGCGTCAGCAGTCGGGGTTTCAACCGGCTGGTCCTCAGCAACAGGAGACGTCACTTCTGCCTCCCTGGGTTCAGCAGCTTCGCGCTTGCCAATCTGCATCAGCTCCGATACCGTGACAAGCTGGAAACCTCTGGCCTGAAGACCGGTCACAATCCCCTCCAGCGCGGCAAGCGTTGTTGCATGAATATCGTGAATCAGAATAATGGAACCAGGTCTGGCCTTATTTACCGCCACGTTAATCACCTTCTCCACACCGGGCTTACGCCAGTCCAGCGTATCAACATCCCACATGATGGAAGCCATCCCATAGCGGTTATACATGTGGTCAACCAGAGTCTTATTGGTTGCACCGTAAGGCGGGCGCATCACACGCGGCTTCACACCGGCAGCCGCAGCAATGGTCTTCTGTGTGCGGTCAATCTCACTATCCACCTTGGCACGGGAGGAAGAATTCATCTTGATATGGCTCCAGGTGTGCACACCAAGCTCATGCCCCTCAGCTGCAGCCCGGGCTACAACAGCCTTGTAGCGGTCAGCATTCTGCCCCAGCATGAAGAAGGTACCCTTGGCCCCATGGCGATTCAGAATATCGAGCGCCTTGGGAGTGAGAGCCGGGTGCGGGCCATCATCGAAAGTAAGAGCCACATACTTCCCCTTCATCGGCACGCTGAAGACACGCTTACCCAAGGGCTTCAGCGACACAGGCTTCACATCCGCCGCAGGCGCGGGGGTAACAACAACCTCAGCCTGACCAGGTATCGTCTCCACCGGAACAACAACCGGCTCCGGCTGAACAGGCTCAGGCTTCTTGACAGGCTTAGGCGTCTTGACAGGCTTAGGCGTTTTTTCGGGCTTTGTCTGTTTCGCAGGCTCTGAGGGCTTACCAGGTTTCACAACCGGCTTCACCTCAGGAGTTACGACGACCACGGCCGCATTCTGACTTTGCTGATTGCAAGCAAAAAGTCCGGCAAGAACCGCAAAGCAGAGGAAATTGTGTACAATCTTCATTCGCATGACTAGTCGCAGTATTCTACCGATTGGACACCACAGAAGCAACCCCTTTTGGCGTCATTTTGCATGGACAGCACAGCTTTTACATGATAAAATGCCTGACATGCAGAATTTCAATTACCACAATCCCACCCGCTATGTCTATGGCCCCGGCGAACACCGCAACATTGGCCCCCTGCTGAAACCATACGCCCAGGGGCGCATCCTGCTTCACTACGGAGGCGGCAGCGTCATTCGCAGCGGCCTGCTCCAGACAGTAAAGGACAGTCTTGCAGAGCATGGTATCAGCCACGTGGAATTAGGCGGCGTTAAACCCAACCCCAGCGTGGAACTCGTACGCGAAGGTATTGAACTCTGCCGAAAGGAGGGCGTACAGCTCGTGCTGGCTGTCGGGGGAGGCAGCGTCATCGACTCCGCAAAAGGCATCGCCGTAGGCACGCCGAACAGTGGCGACGTGTGGGAGCTCTACTCCCGGAAAGGCTCAATCCCTGCAAACGAACCGCTGCCCGTAGCCACGGTGCTCACCCTGCCTGCAGCCGGCAGTGAGAACAGCCCCAACACCGTGCTGAGCAACGAAAAGACCGCCAGAAAACTCGGATTCAAACACATGGGGCTGCGGCCGGTGCTCAGCATCGTAGACCCGACCCTCTTCCTCACCCTTCCCCGCACCCAGATGGCATACGGCGCCTGCGACATGATGTGCCACATCTTCGAGCGTTACTTCACCAACACCACCCAGACCGCCCTGACCGACGCACTGGCAGAAGCAACCATGCGCACCATCATGGAGCAGGCTACCATCCTGTCCAACGACCTGCAGAACGTCGATGCCTGGGGACAGCTCGCCCTGAGCGGCACCATAGCCCACAATGACCTACTGGGACTCGGGCGTGAGCAGAGCTGGGCGTGCCACGCCATGGAGCATGAACTGAGCGCCGCATATGATGTCCCCCATGGCGGCGGGCTGGCAGTCATCATCCCGGCCTACATGGAAGCAGTGTGGTCATATAATCCCGGAATTTTCGCCCAGTGGGCATGCAATGTCATGGGGGTACCGCCGCACCGCGACACGGAGTCCGTGGTTCGCGAAGGCATACGCAGGCTCCGCGCCTGGTATCAGCTGCTGGGGCTGCCGCAGACCATGCAGGAACTCGGAGTCCCCGCAGATGCCGATTTCGATGCCATGGCCACCGCCGCCTGTAAGGTATACGACCGAGATGCCGCCACCCCCACCCTGGCCGGCGTTCACCCGCTCACCGCAGAGGAAGCAGCCGCCACCTACAAGGCTACTATCTAATAATCATGGACACGGCAGCATTCATACGCCACAATGGGGAACATGAACAACCTTTCCCCACTCTGGCTTGCCGTGTATAATGCGTACGAGTCACATGATGTGGCTGAAGCCCGGCGTCTGCTGCACTGCGAGGGGCAAACGCCGGATTGCAGTGAACTCCTCCGCTGCAGCGATGTCGATTACGTGCGATGGCTGCTCAGTAATGAGCTGATTCCGAAAACCGCAGACAACAGAGAAACCTGGCCGGGGCTTGAGGAACGCCAACTCCAATGCGACGCGCTGCACGAAGCCGCCCGCCCCGCCTGCATCCTGAAAGGCGAAATCCCTGCCACTAAACACGAAAAATAACACCTCTGCACCACATAAGCCACACAAAGAGCTTGACAAGTAACCATTCCACCCGTAGAATAAACGCGTTCAAGTTCCGGTCCGTATCGAGATTGGGGCGGGTCGGTGACCCGCTCTTTTTTTGTACACGGCTAACAATAAAACATAAGTAAGCAAGCTAAGACAATGGCCACCACAGACATCTCCGCCCTGATTGATTTCTACGTTCGCGAAAAGGATCTTACCCGCGAGCGCGTGATTCAGGCTCTCGAAGCCTCCTTCATCACCGCTTATTCCAAAATGGTGCCTGGTTCAGACCACATTCACAACATCCGTGCCGTTGTCAACCCCCAGAAGGGCACTGTCAAAATCAAGGCAGAGATGGTTATCGTGGAAGACGACTTGCTGACCGATGCTTTTAACGAAATCAAGCTCAGCGTTGCTCAGGCCGTAGGCGCCAAGAAGGGCAAGACGTACATGCCCGGCGATACCATCAGCGTCAACATCACCCCCAAGGACTTTGGCCGCATTGCTGTGCAGACCGCCCGGCAGACCATGCAGCAGCGCATCCGCAAGGCAGAGCAGGAAATGCTTGCTGATGCCTTCCGCGACCGCGCTGGCGAGGTGGTGACCGGCACCGTAAAGCGTTATGATAAGGGCGACGTTGTCGTTGAGGTGGAAAAATTTGAAGGCATTGTTCCCCTGCGCCAGCGTATCCCCGGCGAGGAATACAACAGCGGCGACAAGATGCGTTTCTACGTGGTGGAGGTGCGCGATGGCGTGCGCGGCAATGAGCTCATCCTCTCCCGCAGCCACCCCAACCTGGTGCGCAGCCTTTTCGAGAACGAGGTGCAGGAAATCGCCGACAACACGGTTGAAATCCTGAGCATCGTGCGCGAGGCTGGCTACCGCACCAAGATGGTTGTACGCAGCAACGACACGAACGTAGACCCCATCGGGGCCTGTGTCGGCATGCGTGGTGCCCGCGTCAAGAACGTGGTGAACGAACTGAACCACGAGAAGATTGACATCCTCGAATACACCGAGGACAAGGCCGCCATGGTAACAGAATCCCTGGCACCGATTGAACCCATCAAGGTAAACGTGGACAACGCAGCCCGCGTGGTTACCGTAATCGTGGCAGATGACAAGGCTGCCGCCAAGGCCAAGGGCCGCAAGGGCCAGAACGTGCGCCTGACCGCCCGTCTCATCTCCTCCCCCGATGAACGCTGGGACGTGCGCGTGGAAGCCTACGATGAAAAGGCTCAGGCCAAGACCCTGGCCAATGAAGGCGCCAGCGAACTGGCCTCCATTCTGGGCGTTTCCAACTCCATGGCCGCAGCCATGGTGACCGCCGGTTTCACCACGGTGGAAGTCATCAACGGCGCTGACGAAAGTGACTTGGTGGAAGCCCTCGGCATCACTGAAGACGAGGCCCGAGACATCCTGAACAAGGCTAAGAACAACGGTTGATTCCTGACCAACCCAAAAGATTTACAACATGGCAAATAAAGACGACAAGAAAGCCCCCGTTCTTGACCTGATTGGGGGCAGCAAGAAGAAAGCAGCCGCACCGAAGAGCGCATCGGCCGCACCTTCCGCACCCAAGAAAGAACGTGCACCCAAAGCAGAGGCTCTGGATCTGCTTTCCCCCCGTAAACCTGCCCGCAAGGCAGCTGCTGCACCGAGAACAGAAGAGCCCAAGGCAACCCCTGCCCCGGCTCCCAAGCCCGTAGAAAGCACCCCGGCCCCGGCCGCCGCAGCAGCCCCCGCTCCCGCCAGTGACGACAGCGGTAAGGTCATGAACATCAAGGCCCCGATTTCCGTGGCAGACCTGGCCACGCAGATGGGCATGAAGCCCTTCAAGTTGATTGCCGAGCTACTGCCCATGGGTGTGTTTGCTAACCCCAGCACCACGCTGGATAGCGACCAGGTGGCAGCCCTGTGCGAAAAGCATGGTTTCACCTATGAGCGCGTGCGCCGCGAAAAAGGCGCCGGCGTAAAGGCTCCCGTGGAGGAGATTAAGGAACCCGAGGCCGTTGCCGTTGAAGAAGAGCCCGAGGACGTGCTGAAGGTGCGTACCCCCATCATCACCGTGATGGGCCACGTTGACCACGGCAAGACCTCCCTGCTCGACTACATCCGCCGCACGAAGGTGACTGCCGGTGAAGCCGGTGGCATTACCCAGCACATCGGTGCCTACACCGTGCAGCATGGCGATAACACCCTTACCTTCATCGACACCCCCGGCCACGCCATTTTCACGGAAATGCGCGCCCGCGGTGCAGACGTGACCGACATCGTGGTGCTGGTAGTAGCCGCTAACGATGGTATCATGCCCCAGACCAAGGAAGCTATCATGCACGCCAAGGCCGCCGGCAAAACCATCATTGTAGCCGTTAACAAGTGCGACCTTCCTGCCGCTGACCCGGTGCGCGTGCGTACCCAGCTCATGGAGAACGACCTCATGCCCACCGACTTCGGCGGTGAGATTGAGTGCGTGGACGTATCTGCCCACACCGGCGCCGGTATTGATGATCTGCTTGACCTGCTCTGCCTGCAGGCCGAAGTGCTCGAACTCAAGGCCAACCCGAAGGCCAACTGCCGCGCCTCCATCATCGAGGCCCGCATGGAACAGGGTAAGGGCAGCTCCGCCACCGTCATCGTGCAGAGCGGCACCCTCAAGGTCGGCATGCCCTTCATCTGCGGCCCCTACTCCGGCAAGGTGAAGACCATGCTCGATGACAAGGGCCAGCGCATCAAGAAAGCCACCCCCGGCATGCCTGCTGAAGTTTCCGGCTTCCTGGAGACTCCGAATGTGGGTGATGAACTGGTGGAAATGGAAAATGACCGCGCCGCTCGCCGTCTTTCCGACGAGCGCCTGGAGGAACTGCGCCAGCAGCGCCTCATGGCACCCCGCCGTTCCCGCATGGAGGACATCCTTGCCATGATGGGTGATGGTGCCCAGAAGGCAGTGCTCAAGCTCTACCTCAAGGGTGACGTGCAGGGTTCTGTGGAAGCCATCAAGAAGGCCATCATGGACATCGAGAGCGACAAGGTGGAATGCCAGTTCATTGGTGCAGCCGCCGGTCCCATCTCCGAGAGCGATATTCTTCTTGCCTCCTCCTCCGATGCCGTTATCCTCGGCTTCAACGTGAAGGTGGAAAGCAACGCCGTGAAGGCCGTGAAGCGCGAGGGCGTGCAGGTGAAGATTTACTCCATCGTGTACGAGCTCATCGACCAGGTGAAGGATGCCATGCTCGGTCTGCTGGAGCCCGAGACCCGCGAGACCGTGCTGGGCCACGCCGAAATCAAGCAGGTGTTCAAGCTCAATAAGGGCAAGGCTGCCGGCTCCTTCGTGACCGATGGCAAGATGAACCGCAACGCCGAGGCCCGCGTGCTGCGCGACGGCCAGGTGGTGTTCGACGGCAAGATGTCTACCCTGCGCCGCTTCCAGGACGAAGTGGAGGAAGTCAAGGCTGGTCTGGAATGCGGTATCCGCCTGGCAGACTATAATGACTACGAAGAGGGTGACGTCATCGAATGCTACACGCTCGAAAAGATTAAGCAGACCCTGTAAACAGCTATGGCAACCAGACGTCTTGACAAGGTAAATGAATTGATGAAGCGGGAAATCGGCACCTTCATCCAGAAGGAGTACGAGTGGTCCGGCACCATCGTGTCAGTTCTCGATGTCGAGATTACCGAAGACCTCAAGGAGGGTCGCGTGTGGGTTGGCGTGGTTGGCCGCATGGCCCCTGCCCAGGTTATCGAGAAGCTCAACCGCAAGCGCGGTGATATTCAAAAAGCCGTGAGCAAGCGAGTAGTGCTGCGCAACACACCCAAGCTTACATTCAAGCACGACAACTCCGCCCAGCGAGGAGTAGACCTGGTCAACCTGCTGGACGATATCGAACAGAACCTTCCGAAGGCGCCCCCGCTGCCGGAAGGTGAGTTCGACCCGGAAATCTGATTCACACCGATTACCAACCATGGCCGGCAAGCTCTCTATCAGACGCGTAGGTACTATCCTCCCAACCCTGAGTCTGGTAGGGCTGCTGCTGGCAATATCAGTTTTTATTTGGCTTTGCACAGCCGGGATTCCCGGCTGTGCATTGCGCTATATTGAGCAGGAAGCCGCCAAGGCCGGAATCAACCTCAGCATTGAGAAAATCCGGCTTGCACCAAAATCCGGTCTGGCTCTCAAGGCTGAAAATATAGTACTCACCCAGGAGCAGAAGGAGGCAGCGCCGGCAGTGCTCCAGGTAAAAAAAGCACAAATTGCGTTCAGCCTGACCCGGCTTATTACCGGGAATCTCAAACCAGAGAACATTCAGATTACCAGAGGAAAGCTGGTATTGCCGCTCAGCCACGAGCCTGGAGACGAACTCACGCTGAAAAATGTAGATGTCTACACCGCTTTTTTCCGTAACAGCAACGGAATCAGCACCAACCTGACGGCGGATTTGCATCAAGTAGACCTGAACGTCAAACTCGGGGCCCTCAACCTGCCGGATTCCTCCGGGCAAGGCGGAAATACAGAGCTGGATATTCCTGCTGCGCTCGCCTCGGTGCGCCCTACCCTCATCAAGGTAAAGGAGCATTTGCAAAACCAGCAATGGACAGATGAGGAGCACCCAGATGTCAACATCACGTTCCTTGGCGGAGAAAGGTGGCGAGTCCAGGTGAAGGCAGATATTCCCAGTTTCGAAATCAGGAACTTTCAAATTCGCGACGCCCAGGCAGATGCAGCATTTGACGCCACACACCTCACCGTAAGCAATCTTAAGCTCCGCACCATCAATCCGGACACACAAGTCAGGCTGCAAGGCGGGTACAACTGGAAATCCCGCGAGCTGGACTTCCATACCGTCAGCACCGCCCCCATCATCCGCATGCTGAATGAATATCTGGAGGAGGATGCCCCCCGGGTATTGCAGAGACTCTCAACCAGCGAGGGTAATACACCCACCATCGAATTAGACGGAAATATTTCTTTCTGTGAGGATTTCGCCCTGAACAACATCAGCGTTCGCGGCAAAATCGAACAGAAAAATGCCCACCTGGGCTCTGTGCCGGTGAATACGGCCAATCTGTCCTTCTTCATGCGCAACGGACAGTTCAGCATAGACACGCTGAAACTGACGATGCCGGATGGTCACATCATGGCCGAAGCCTATGCCGCAAACGAGGCAGGATACGCGAATCTGGATATTTCCCTGCCGGATGAGACAATCCTTGCGCTGGTCCACGAGTTTGCGCCGGAATCCCAGCTCCACCTGCCTGAAGGCCTGAGCTTTGACAGCAATCTGAAGCTGCGTACCAGAATCAACCTGGCACTGCCTGATTTCGAGCCAGGCAAGAGCCACCTGGATGATTTGGTTCCTGTACTGCGCAGCGGCGACATGCAGTTCAACTGCGATGAAATCACCTACGAGGGCAACGGCATGCGCAATAATGCCTTCACGCTGCGTATCGATGGAATTGATTACAGCGGCGATAATATCCTCGCAGAAAATATCCGGCTGGATGCCAGAATCGGCAGTGCCTGCGTGACAAATAACCAGGCAGACAGCGCAGAAACGCTGCTGGGTCTCAAGCTGGAAAACCTGCAATGGCACAAACAGGCAGGTACCTTCTCACTCCCACAGATGCAACTGAGCATCAGCACCGATTCGGCCAGCTGGGAGGACACGAAGCTGAGCAAGCTGCAGGCTTCCGCCCAGATTGCCAATATCCGCGGAGACTCGGCAGATATGCCAGGCACCCTGCAATCGGATGCTTTCAGTCTGGATCTCTATGTCGGAGAGCTTGCTCACGGGGAGAACGAAGCCCGGGGTATATACATAGATGCCAGCGTGCCCGAGGGGCTGAATCTGACAGATGCCTGGCAGAGCATGCAGAGAAACGCCAGCATTCAGGCAGAAGTATTGGAACTTTGCGGCAGCAAGGATTTCCAGGTTCAGAATGCCCGGTTCGTGCTCAAAAACACGGCGAAAAACCAAGCCAGTCTGGATTTGAGCCTCGGCAAAGATGCCGCCACTGCCCGGCTCAGCGCCACTATCGCCCTGCAGCAGGATTCAAGAGTCAAACTTGATATCAGCCACTTTCACGCAGACACAGCCGGACTCGCCCCCATACTCAGCGAATACATGCCGGCGGAGCTCAAGCTTCCCGAAAGCATTACAGCCAGAGGAAATGCCATTATCGACCCTGAAACGGGAAGACTTATCCACTGCACATATGACCTGACACTGCCCCGGATTATCCGTGTCTGCCATAATGTGCATGTGCACAAGGGCATAGAAATCCCGCTCACGCTGCATATCAAGGGTGATTTGACCACCAGCGAGGCAGGCAAGATGCTCTACGCGGCAGATATCCATGCCCTCCACCAGCTGGGCGAGCTGAATGTGCATGTGAGTGGGAACCCGCTCACAGATTGCCACATCACCGGCTCAAGCTCCATGCCGGTAAATATCCTTAATGCGCTTATCGACAACGAAGATGCCCACTGGATTATGCGCGATTTCCGTTGTCGGGACGGCATTACCCGTACCCTTGTCTCCAACATCGACACAACCATCCGCTATGATAAAGGCATCTACGTACACGCCCGCTGCGATGCCGAGCTGTTCAATCTGGATTTCCTGCTGGGCGCCATCCGGGACAAGGAGGATGCCCAGGGCAACCCGACGGGCGAGGAATATCTCCGAAAAGACATGGGCAAGGACCCGTACTCCCGCATCAAACACGGCACATGCGGGGTCGAGGTTCTTGTACAGATGGACTGTGTAAATGAACAAGGGGAAGCATTACCGGAGCGCATCGACATCAACCTGCTCAATCCGGACGTGTTGTACGACAACGGCCCCTGGCTTAAGCGCATGAAAATCAAGAACGGCGCCGCCACCAGCCGCATCACCGGCGAGGCCGTGCGATTCGACATCGAGAAATACACCATCTCCCTG
This sequence comes from Akkermansia sp., assembly GCA_045132635.1. GTDB lineage: Bacteria > Verrucomicrobiota > Verrucomicrobiia > Verrucomicrobiales > Akkermansiaceae > Akkermansia. The sequence goes on along the minus strand of JBGUSR010000007.1, from coordinate 99,639 downwards.
CACAAGCTGAAAGGCACCTGCTACCCGGCCTATTCCATAGGCATGTATTATGCCCCTATTCAGCGTTTCCTGGAGGATGTGGCGCTGGATGTTCCCGCAGACATTGAGACGGAGTACTGCATTTTCCCGCTTTCCCGGAAATGTAAGGTCCCGATGAAGGGACTTATCCACGCCAAGGCTGCCACGGGAGCCGGATTCCGTTTCCTGGGCACCACCATCCCGCTCACCAACTTCAGCGGATTTATCAATATAAGCGATGTTGATGTCTATCTCGACCGCATGAATGCCCAGAGCTGGGGAGGGAGCCTGGATGGCTCCCTGCGCATCAATTTTGCAGGCAAAGACACCACTCTGGATGGTTTCTTTGTTGCCCGCAACCTGGATTTGAAGGATATTGTGGCCTCCTATGGCGCTGAATTTTCCTCCGCCTGCTGTAACGGCTTTATTCGTTTCCAGGCCGCCTCACCGGATCTGGAGGCCGTGCGGGCCTATGGCCAGGTGCACCTTACCGATGGTGACCTCTTGCAGATTGGCTTATTCCGCCCCATCGGGGCATTCCTTTCCGACGTACCGGGCAACCTGACCAAACTGCAGGAAACCGTGTACATCAAGAAGGAAGACACACCGCCCTCCTGGGTGGACAAGGTGATTCGCAGCATATTCCACACAGGCAGCAACGCAATCGATGTGGTGCAGGATTCGGCCTATAAGGTTCCCTTCGCTAATCATTTCCTGCGCTACGGTATTGATGAGGCCTTCAGCCGATTTGACATCATGGGCGGCCACCTCATCACCCGCAACATGAAAGCCAAGGGCTACAATCTGGATGTTGATGTGCAGATGGATATCGACCTGAACACCCTCACCCTCAATGGCGATCTCTGGCCCAGAATCTCCAGTGTTCCGACGCTCATCATCTCCCCCATCTCGATACTCTCTGACTTCCTGATTGACATCAATGTATACGGAGACCTCGTTTCACCGCAGTGGGAGTTCGGCTTAAGCAAGAAGCTCAAGGGAGCTTCCAGCAGCATGACCTCTGAGCCCCAGAAAAAGGAGCCGTTGAAAACCGAGTAACAGGCATGGATTCGCTAGTGCAGTTTTCGGTCAACCTCGCGCCCCTGCTGCACGCAGCGGGTCTCATCTTTGCGCTGCACGCGCTCAGCCGCCCACACTCTCCGCAGGGCACTATAGCATGGATGCTCGGTCTTATCCTGCTGCCGCTCATCACCCTGCCCCTTTATCTTCTCCTGGGAGCAGCCCGCATTCACCGCCACACCACCAGCCGCCACAGCAGAGAGAGCATCCAGGCCGTTCTGAAATCCAACCAGGCATGGGGACCGGCGCACACCCCGCTGGCCCGCACCCTGACACGCTGCACCGGATACGCCCCCTGCTCCGGCAATGATATCCGCATTCTTCAGGATGGCGACAACACCTACCGCGATATGCTGCACGCCATTCGTGCAGCACAGCACTCCATCCTGCTGGAGTTCTTCATCATCCGCAATGACCGCGTGGGTATCACCCTGCGGGAAGCGCTGGTAGAACGCGCCAAGGCCGGGGTTCAGGTCTATGTCATTTATGATGAAATAGGCTCGCTCAAGCTTCCGACGGGTTATCTGCGCAAGCTCAGGCGGGCAGGAGTGAAGGTCAGCTCGGTGAACGGCAAACGCTTCTGGTTAAGCTCCATGCTGCGGGTTAATTACCGGAACCACCGCAAGCTGGTGCTTATCGATAGCCGGTGCGCCTATCTCGGCAGCCTGAATGTGGGGCTGGAATACACCCGCGCCAGCCACCGCTCCTACTGGCGAGATACCTTCATCCACCTGCAGGGGCCAGTGGTCACGCAATGCCTGCTCAGCTTTGCTGATGACTGGAAACGCGCCGCGGGCGAGAACATCACCCACCTGGTCACCCTGCAGGAAACAACAGGCACACACACTTGCCAGCTCATTCCCAGCGGACCGGAGGACGGCCCCCTGAATTCCTGGCAGCTCACCCTGCTGGAGATGGCCGCAGAGGCAAAGGAACGGCTCTGGCTGGCCAGCCCCTATTTCGTGCCGACAGAGGCAGTAAGCGAAGCCCTGCGCGCCGCCGCCCTGCGAGGGGTGGATGTGCGCATCCTCATTCCACGCAGGGGTGACAACCTCGCGGCCCAATTAGCGCTGCTCACTTTTATTCCGCCCATGCTGGCCGCAGGGATGCACCTGCTTGCCTACGAACCCGGCTTTCTGCATGAAAAAGTATGCGTGGCAGATTCTGCTACCTGCAGCATAGGCACAGCCAACCTGGACGAACGCTCCCTGAGCCTGAATTTCGAGCTCACCCTCCTCATGCAGGATGAAGTGGCCACAGAAAAAGTAGCCGCCATGCTGCAGCAGGACATGAGCCAGGCCACCCCCATCACCCACGCAGATTGGTACAAACGCCATGTCCTTGTCCGCCTGGCAGCAAATTGCTGCCGCCTGCTGGCACCGGTGCTATAGGGGCAAACTTTCAGCTGTACATCGCGAAAAAAAGCTGGTAAAGTGTACAACGGATATGAAAAAAATTCTGGTTCCAGCACTCGCATTCAGCATCTGCGCAGGCAGCACTGCTGTTGCAGAGGTTTCATTCCCGGGCAAGGAGCCGGGTAAGGCAAAGGTGGAATGTAATGAATCCTCTGCCAGCCTCAGCAATAGTATGTTCACCGCATCATTCCGCAAAGCAGGCAGCGGAGTCGTGTTCGATGGCATGAAGACGGCCGATGGTAAAGCGGTTGCCCAAGGTGGCACCAATCTGTTCACCATCACGCTGGCAGACGGCAAAACATACACTTCCAAGGAATTATCCAGCTCCTCGCTGGAGGAAATCAAGCTCAAGGCAGATAAAAAGCACCCCCGCTTATCTGAGCAGATTCCCGGCTATGCCGTCGGCTGCACCTTCAAGACCCCTGATAAGAAGCTGGAAATCGCCTGGCGAGCAGTCCTGCGCAACGGCTCGCATTACCTGCGCCAGGAAATGGAAATCAAGGCGCTGAAGGATACAGCCTTCGCCACCCTCACCCCTGTCACCTACAACATTGTGCAGGGCGGCACGCCGGAGCTTTCCGGCGGCACCACCCACGGCAAGGTAGTGGTAAATGACCTGGTGTTCTGCGGTCTGGAAACCCCGATGTCTCAGATGTCGGCCCCCGGTGGCAGCGCAGAAACCTCAGCCGAATGGGACCCGAATAAGTGGAGTGCCGATATTTTCTCACCTGTATTCAATGTGCCGGCCTCCATGACCAGCAAGTACGGCAAACGATACGCAGAAAAGGATGGCCCCGTGGTGCTGGGGCTCATGGTTGCGGAAGGTCCCGTATCATTTACAAAGGCAGGCATGTGCCGAATCAAAGCAAGTGGAGACCTGAACATTGTGGCCATTCAGCTTATTCCCGAGGGCAGCGAAAGCGTGGCCTGCGAGGATGTGCACAAGGCATCTGCCAGTGCTACCTACACCCTCGATGTGCCGGCAGCCGGCGCCTACACACTCAAAATCTGGGTAGACACCAAGGACGCAGACATTGAGGGCAGCGGCACAATTGCCTACACCCTGCCCCTGGAAAAGGCAGAAGAAGCCGCCAGCAGCGGCCCGGCCTCTCTGGTAAAGGGCGATTGGGAGCGCCGCACCACCCTCAAGGCCGGCCAGAGCTGGAAGGTATCCTCCGTGCTGGGCTTCTTTGCGCCGAAGCAGGAGCGCCGTTCCTTCCTGGCCTATCTGGAGCGTGAGCGCGCTGTGCCCTACCGGCTCTTCATCCATTACAATGACTGGTATGAACTTGGCATTACGCTGAACAACAACGAAGACCCGCTTCAGCGCAACACGGAGCAGAAACAGCAGGAACTGCTCGAGGTCTGGAAGCGCGAGATGATTCAGAAGCGCAAGACCCCCATTGACGGCTTCGTTATTGATGACGGCTGGGACGATTTCAACAGCTTGTGGAACTTCCATGCCGGCTTCCCCAACGGCTTCTCCAAAATCGATAAGATGCTCCGCAGCATGAAGAGCGGCCTGGGCACATGGCTGGGGCCGGTGGGTGGCTATGGCCACGCCAAAGCGCTGCGTCTCGGAAACTGGAACAAGAAACACCCCGACAACCAGATTGATAATTTCCAGCTCTCCAACAAGGAGTATTTCGATGCTTTCGTAGGCCGCTGCTCCCAGATGGTGCGCGATTATGAGATGCGTTACTTCAAGTTCGACGGCATCTCTGCCCAGTTCCACGCCAAGGGGCCGTCCGGTCTGGAAGATGCGGAAGGCATCATCAGCGTACTGAGCGAACTGCGCAAGGTTCGCAAGGATTTGTTCATCAACACCACCGTGGGCACGTGGTCCAGCCCCTTCTGGCTGCATTATTCGGACTCCCTGTGGCGCCAGGAAAACGATTTCCAGGAACACGGCCCGGCGGCCGGCGACCCCCGCGACAAGTGGATGACCTACCGCGACCGCCTCGTGTATGAGGCATTCGTGAAGCGCTCCCCGCTCTATCCCATCAACTCCGTCATGACTCATGGTATCATCATCACCAAGAATGGCCCGCCCCGCGTCATGAGCAAGTCTCCCGAGAACTGCCTGAAGGAAATCCGCTCCCATGTGGGCTGCGGCACCTGCCTGCAGGAGCTCTACGTAGACCGCGACCTGCTGAGCCAGGAGGACGGCAGACTCTGGAACGAACTGGCAGACGGCATCAAATGGCTGCGCCGCAACGAGGATGTGCTGGCAGATATCCACTGGGTAGGCGGTCATCCCTGGGATGATTCCGTGGGCGATGGCTGCGTGTACGGATGGGCTGCCTGGAGCCCGACCAAATGCACCCTCACGCTCCGCAATTCCAGCGCCAGCGAGAAAACGCTCACCAGCACCCTGCGTGAGATTCTCGATGTTCCACCCTCGGTAAAGAAGGATAAGGTGAAATTCCGCAGCTCTTTCAAGGGCCAGCGTAATATCTCAGCCCTGCTCGGTGGCGCTATCGATATCGACAAGGAACTCTCCATCTCCCTGCAGCCGCAGGAGGTAATCGTGCTGGAAGGCGTCTGCGCTGGCGGCAAGAAGAAGGCGGAGGATGGCGAGAAATCGGCCAATGAGGCGAATGATGACGAGGACGGGCCGAAGAAGAAAAAATCCAAAAAGAAGTCCAAGAAGAAGAAAAAGGCAAAATAACACCCCCCTTTCCAGGCGGCACCCATGTGGTGCCGCTTCTTGTTATGCCCGCGCAGCTGCATCAGGCAAGAAAACTGTTCGGTTGTGGGATATTTGCCTTGCTTGTAAGGCTGAATCGTATATAATGCTCCCTAGTAGATATGATTGAGCAGTTACGCAAAAGGCTTCTGGACCGGGACAACCCGGTGCGCATTCATCTTATCGGTGTAGCAGGTGCCGGCATGAGCGGCATCGCACGCATGCTCCTGGAAATGGGGCATCGCGTAAGCGGCTGCGACCGTGTAACCAGTGAGGAAACGGAACGCTTGCAGCAGAGCGGCCTCACCTTCGCCTGCCCCCACAGCGCTGATGCCGTGGCCGATGCAGAAATCGTCATTTACTCCAGCGCCATCCGCGAGGATAACGTGGCACTCTCCGCCGCCCGCCAGCTGGGCAGCCTGTGCCTGCGCCGCGCCGAATGCCTGGCAGCCATTCTCAACAACAAGAAGGGCGTAGTCGTAGCCGGTACTCACGGCAAGACCACCACCTCCGCCCTCACCGCCCACCTGCTCCGCGAGGCTCGCCTGCGTCCCTGCCACTATGTGGGTGCTGAAATCCCCGTGCTGGGCGCCAATGCCCACTGGAATGCCGACAGCGATTACCTGATTGCTGAAGGCGATGAATCTGACGGCACGCTTGTGAACTACATCCCCGAGCACAGCATTGTGCTGAACGTGGAGGCCGAGCACCTGGATTTCTACCGCGACTTGGACCACATTAAGGAGGTGTTCCACACGCTCTGCCGCCAGACCCGCGGCACCATATTCTACTGCAAGAGCGATGTCGGCGCTGCCGATGTCTGCAGCCAGTATCCCAACAGCGTTTCCTACGGCTGGGAGAATGCAGACTACACCGCCACGAATGTTACCGTGAAGCGAGGCCGCACTCTCTACACCATCAACTACAAGGGCACTGAACTGGGCCGCGTGGAGCTGGGCATCCCCGGCCGCCACAATGTGCTCAACTCCCTGGCAGCCACTGCCGCCGCCATGGAAATGGGTGCAGACTTCGCCAGCATCGGCCGCGGCCTTGCCTCCTTTGCCGGCGCCCGCCGCCGCTTCGAGACCAAGTACCTTTCCAAGGACTACCGCATCGTGGACGACTACGGTCACCACCCCACGGAAATCGCCGCCACAGTGCAGACAGCCAAGAGCCTGAACCCGGACCGCCTGGTCATCTTCTTCCAGCCGCACCGTTTCACGCGCACCCAGCTGCTGCGCGACGACTTCGGCCGCGTGCTGTACGGCGTGGACAAACTGTTTGTGGCAGATGTATACCCGGCCAGCGAGCTGCCCATCCCCGGCATCTCCGGCCAGACCATCGTGGATGCCGTGAAGGAGAACGGCCCGTCCGATGCCCTCTTCCTCCCGGAAATGCCGCTGGCTCACCATGTGGTGGGCAACCAGCTGAAGCCTGGTGACCTTTTCCTGACCCTGGGTGCAGGCAATGTGCATGAAGCCGGCACCAGGATTGCCAAAGACCTGCGCGTTCTCACCGAAATGCAGGCCGAATGCGGCAGCAACTTCCCTGCCCGCCTGTACGAACCCATGCGCCAGCACACCACTCTCGGCGTGGGCGGCGAGGCCCAGTACTGGATTGAGCCGGACAGCGTGGAGGCCATGCAGAACGTGGTCAACTACTTCAAGGATCGCAACATTCCCGTGCACGTAGTGGGGCGTGGCTCCAACCTCGTGGTGCGCGATGGCGGTATCCGCGGCGCCGTGGTTCACCCCAATGGCGGTGAATTCGAGAAGCTGGAGCTCATCAACGAAACCACCATCCTGGCCGGTGCCGGCGTGAAGCTCAAGAAGCTGGCCGCCTTTGCTGCAAAGAACGGCATCTCCGGCTTTGAATGGATGGATGGCATCCCCGGCTGCGTAGGCGGCAGCCTGCGCATGAATGCCGGCTGCATGGGCGGCGATATGTGGCAGGTATTCGCCTCCGCCACCGCTCTGGATGAAGACGGCGAAGTGGTCGAATACACCAAGGACACCATGGAACCCGCCCGCTACCGCAGCATTCCCACCTTTGAACACAGCATGGTAGTGCAGGCCACCTTCTGCGGCACCCCCGGCAAGCAGGCGGAGATTGAGGCTGCTATGGAGGAATACCGCAGCCGCCGCAAGAACAGCCAGCCCATCCAGCCCAGTGCCGGCTGCACCTTCCGCAACCCGGATGAAATCCCCGCCGGCAAGCTGATTGAGGAGCTCGGCCTGAAGGGCTACACCATCGGCGGTGCCCAGGTATCCACCAAGCACGGCAACTTCATCATCAACACCGGCAATGCCAAGGCCACGGATGTGACAGAGCTTATCAACCACATTGTGCGTGTTGCCCAGAAGGAACGCGGCATCACCCTGCACGAGGAGGTGCAGGTCATCGGTGACCGCGAGGCTCAATTCTAAAAATCTAACCCCCTTACCATGAAAGAACTTAAGAAGGATACGAAGATTGCCCTGCTGATGGGTGGTCCCGGTTCAGAGCGCGATGTTTCCATTGCCTCCGGCAACGGCGTGCTCGAAGCCCTGCGCAACGAAGGTTTCACCCATGTCACCCCCGTGCTGGTAGACAGCGAGCGCCCCGCTATCCCCGAGGGCACGGAACTGTGCTACAACATGATTCACGGCACCTACGGTGAGGACGGCGGCCTGCAGTCCTACCTGGAGGCACTCGGCCTGCCCTACACCGGCGCCGGTTCTGAGACCAGCCGCAACTGCTTCGATAAGGTTCTGACCAAAGGATTCTTCATCAAGGGTAATGTACCCACCCCGCTCAGCGAAACCATCGCCGCCGGTGAAATGCCCACCCTGCCCGTTCCCTGCGTCATCAAGCCCCCGTGCGAAGGCTCCTCCGTGGGCGTGCACATTGTGTACGATGCCGCCGAGCTGCCCGCCGCCGTGGCCGATGCCGCCAAGTACGGCAAGGACATCCTGGTGGAGGAATACATCAAGGGCAAGGAACTCACCGTAGCCATTTTCAACGGCGAGGCTCTGCCTGTGGTGCACATCTGCCCCCGCAGCGGTTTCTACGACATGAACAACAAATACCCCTCCCTGTACGGCGGTGTCGGTTCCGACTACATCTGCCCCGCCGATATCAGCGAGGAAGAGACCCAGGCCGTGCAGGCTGCCGCTGTAGCTGCCTATAAGGCATTAAACGTGGAGGTATACGGGCGTGTCGATGTTCTGCTGACCGATGATGGCAAGCCCTACGTGCTGGAGATTAACACCATTCCCGGCATGACCAGCGCCTCCCTCTTCCCCAAGGCCGCTGCTGCTGCCGGCATCTCCTACGGTGAACTCTGCACCCGCATTGCCCAGGTTTCCCTGAACCAGCCGCGCGGCTGAGCCAACTCCCGCCCGCGCCCCCTGCATGAAGAAACGCAACAAATATCGCGCCCACTTCGACGGTGAGCATGCGAGTTCTGCCAACGTGAAATTGCTCGAAGCAGCACTTTCACTCAAGCACCGTTTCTTCAGCCTGGTGGCGCTGCGCCGCGGCCTGCGCCGCCTGCGCCGCTGGACCATCATCCTGCTCATCGCACTTCCGCTGCTGGCGGCGCTCATCTGGGGCTGCATGACCGCCGTGGAAAAGGCGTACAGTCTCAGCATCGATAAAGTAACATTCGATGCCCGGCAGAACCTCATCTCCAAAGAGCAGGCCATGCAGATTCTTGGTATCGAGGAGAGCATCAACATGACCTCGCTCGATACCGGCGCCATGAAGGCCAAGCTGGAGGAGCACCTCTGCATCGAATCCGCCCACATCCGTGCAGAGCTCCCGGATACGCTGCATATCGAAATCAACGAACGCATCCCCGTGGTGTATGTGGAGCAGGAAAGCGGCGCCGAAACCGGCAACCGTGTGCGTTTCTTCATGGACCCCAGCGGTCATCTGTTCCCAGTCATGCCGGAATTCCACCGCAATTTCATGGGCGTTCCGGTCTGGTACCTCCAGCCGGGCGATGTGAGCGAATTCAAGGCAGGCGCTGTCATTGATGAGGAAAAACGCCGCCCGATTACAGAGCTTGTCTCTGCCGCCAACATGTATTCGCTGGTGGAAATTCCCGCCATCCGCGAAATCTTCCGCCCCAAGGAATGGAAAATCATCGTCACGCTCGAAGGCGGCACCGAGGTGCTGATGCAGGTATATGACCTGAAGGGGCAGATGGAGCGCCTTTCCATGATTCTGGAACACTGCCGCGCCACGCACCGCCGCGCACGCAGCATCAATGTGGTTCCCCGCCTCAACCCCACCGTCATTTACGCGCAATAACGCGCCGGGGGCCCAGCATTTTTCCAAATAAGCCGGCATAGTTGCGCCGAATTTCTTTGACATCACTAACGGGCTGATGTAGTATAAGAGAAATCGCTTTATATCATGAAAACACTCATCATTGCCCGCCACGGCAACACCTTTGCCAAAGGCGAAACACCCACCCGTGTAGGCTGCCACACCGACCTTCCCCTTGTGGAGGAGGAGCGTGGTCGTGGAGTTGGTCTGTATCTCAAGAAACTGGGCCTGGTGCCTACCCGCATTCTGGCTGCCCCGCTCAAGCGCACCATGGGCACTGCCGCACTGGCCGCCGAGGCTGCCGGCTGCACCTGCCCGGTAGAACCCGACCACCGTTTCATCGAGGTGGACTACGGCCCCGATGAAAACAAGACCGAGGAACAGGTAAAAGCCCGTCTGGGTGCAGAGGCCGCCAAGGCAGAAGGCATTGACCCCGCCACCCTCAGCGCAGAGGAGCTGGACGCCAAGGGTGAAGCCATTATCGACAAATGGAACGCAGATGCCACGGTACCCGATGGCTGGAAGGTGGATGTACAGCAGATTCGCGACAACTGGATGAGCCTGGCCTCCGAGGTGAAGGATGGCGAAATCATGCTCTGCGTCTCTTCCAACGGAACTATCCGCTTTGCCCCGGTTATCACCGGTGATTATGCCGGGTTCTGCGCAGAAAATGACATCAAGGTTGCTACCGGCGGTGTCTGCATCTTCACCAGTGAGGACGGCACCACTTGGACCTGCACCGAGTGGGGCACCAAGGCCTTCAAGAAAATCTGACACCCAGAACGCTACACAAGGTTATGATGAACAAGCTGAAACCCGCGTGGATTGACGAGTTCAAGAAATTCGCCCTGAAGGGGAATGTGGTAGACATGGCCGTCGGTGTCATCATCGGCGGAGCCTTTGGCAAGATTGTCACCTCTCTGGTGAATGATATCATCATGCCCGCTATCTCTATGCTGACCGGTGATACCAAGAATCTCGCCGAGCTCAGCTATGCGATCAGCGCAGAGAAAGGAGCACCGGTCATCAAATATGGTGTCTTCTGCCAGACGGTGCTGGATTTTCTCATCATTGCCCTTACTATCTTCTGGGCCGTGCGCCTGGTGTGCAAGCTGCGCGTAAAAAAAGAGGAGGCCCCTGCACCGCCTCCCCCTGCGCCCGCCCCCACACCGGAGGATATCCTGCTGCTGCGTGAAATTCGTGACGCGCTGAAAAACAAGTGAACAAGAAACAACTCATAGCCCGGGTTCAGCGATATATGGGACCGGGCGCCACCCGAGCCACCGCCTCTGCTGCTGTAGAGGCGGTGCTTGCATCCATCCACCTCGCCACAGAGGGCGGCGAAAAGCTGCACCTGGCCCATTTCGGCACCTTTGAGCAAGTGCTGCGCGCCGCCCGCCAGGGCTACGACATCAATACCGGCAGCATGCGCCCCATTCCAGAGAGAAAGGAACTCACCTTCAAGGCTGCAAAGGGCCTGCTGCGTGACACCTGAAGCCCACACAAGATAAATTTTGCGAGCTGCTCAAACCAATCGGAGCACGGGGCTAGTCCCGAAAGCATAACCGGGGGAGGAACTAAAGCCCCGCGCGCCGACAAAGCCAACGCCCCCACATATAACCACTGGCGGGTTGTTAAATCTTGACACACCCCCGCAGCAGGAGTACCATGCCCACATGCCGCAGCAAACCGCAGAGCCAGCCACCTATTACCTGCTTCTTCCCAATGGAGAACAGGAGGGGCCCTATTCCCTGCGTGAATTGAACGAAATGCTGCAGCAGGATTTGATTTCCGCAGAATCCCAGGTGCGCAGCAGCAGCGGCGGCTCCCCCCTGCACCTGGATGAATTGCTGCACGACGGCCAGACTGATACATTGGACGAAATCACCGGCCTGGATGGCCTGAGAGGGTTCTCGCTCAGCCATTTCTTTGCAGAGGTGTTCCGCCGCCACTGCCGGGAGGAGGTGCTGGAGGTATTCTGCTGCGGCACCCCTGCAACCACCCCGCCGCTCCAGGCAGTGAGCAGCACCTGGCCTGCTCCCTGGATTTTCGCCCGCACCCTGCTGACCTGCATCGCGCTTTATTTCGGTTTCGACTGGGCTTGCAACACCTTCCAGGTTCCCACACTGGTGCCGGGGCTCATGTTTGTGGGCAACTTCGCCATTCCCTTCTGCGTTGCCATCTTCTTCTTTGAGCTGAATGTCCGGCGTGAGGTGCCGTTCCTGGAGCTGATGCGCGCCATGATGTGCGGCGGTTTCATTTCCATCCTCTTTGCGCTGATTCTTATGGAACTCAGCCCGGATGTGCTGCCCTGGGTTGCAGGACCTGTTGAAGAGCCCGCCAAGCTACTTGCGGTCATCCTCATAGCCGGCAGCAGGCGCAATGGACGCATTCTCACAGGCCTGCTGCTGGGCGCCGGGGTGGGCGCCGGATTCGCGGCATTTGAAAGCTCCGGCTACACATTTGCCGAGCTTGTGCGCTATATCACCAGCTCCACCGCAGCAGAGGTAGTGGGCTCAATTAACCCCATACAGGGGCAGGCAATCGCCCAGAGCGCCAGCACCATCAACCCCGATGCCGTCATGCAGGTGCGCGCCCTCATCACCCCCTTCGGGCATATTGTGTGGACCGCCATCACCGCCGGTGCCTACTGGCTGGTGCTGAAGCACCGCATTGCCGAGGGTCTGCGCGACTACAACTCAAACTCCATTGACTGGGCCGTTTTCTCGGATATCCGATTCCTCCGCATTGCGCTTATTCCTGTGCTTCTGCACCTCGTGTGGAACACAAACTGGTTGGAAAGCTTCGGCCTGCTGCGCTTCCTGCTGCTCGGGCTCATTGCCTGGGCCATTGCCCTGCGTCTGGTGCAGGCCGGCCTGCAGCAAATCCGAGAGGAAAAATACGCCCGCGCGCTCCCGCTCTGATTTCTATGCACCACGGGGCAGCCCCCACCAGGCAGACGATTAAAAACTCTGCTTGACCCCCGCGGCATTCTGCGTATAATGCGTACGTACAGTTCCCACCTTCCCCGGATTTTTTCTATGTTGAAGATTTTTTTAAGCGGTGTGCTTCCCCTGCTGGCGCTGGCCTGCCTGTGGTTTGCGCTGATGTTTCTGATAGGCGGTTTGCGCATGCTGCGCAACCGCTGGCGGAGCCTGCGCAACGGCTTGCATGCCGGCGGAGTGGTGCAGCGGCACCATACGCAGAGCGGCACATCCTACATCCCCGTTTTTACCTACACGGACAGTAAGGGCGATGAGGTGGATATCATGGGCGCTGAATCCTTCGCCTCAGAGCAAGAAGCACTCCAGGCAAAACGCCCCCTGGTGTATGCTGCAGAGCGCCCGGACGCCCCCATGGCCCGCAATGCCGTCAGCTATATCTTCCGCCCCATTTTTCTGCTGCTGGTCTCCGGCGCACTCTTTGCCGCCACGCATTACCTGCTGCTCATTATGCCGGATTAGCCGGTTTACTTATCACCAGCAGTGTGCTAGATTACAGGCATGAGCCACATGCCCACCGGTTATTCCATGCGCGCAGCGCACGCGGTCGACTTCCCCGCCATACGTGCTTTCTATGACCAACTTATAGACGACCTGCAGAAACGCCCGTATCACCCGATGTGGGAAAAGGACGGCCACCCGTCAGATACTTACCTGAGCACCGCTATAAACGCAGGCGAGCTCTGGATTGCTGAAGCAGAGGGCGCCATCGTGGCCGCCATGGTGGTGAATTCTGCCGCTAATGATGGCTACGCCCAGGTACCCTGGCAGATAACCGCCGCACCGGAGGAGGTCACCATCGTGCATGCTTTCGGCGTTTCCTGCAGCCACCAGGGCCGCGGCCTCGGTTCTGCCATGATGCGCGAGGTGATACAGCACGCCCGGAATGCCGAAAAAAAGGCCATCCGCCTGGATTTGATTGATTTTAACCGCCCCGCAGAGAAAATATACCTGAACCTGGGCTTTACCAGGTGCGCGGAGCTGAAACTCTACTACAAGGAGGTAGGCTGGCAGCTCTTCCACATGTTTGAATACGTGCTCTGACGCACCCAAAAAGCGCACCCGGATAAACCGGATGCGCTTCTCGTTTCTCTCATTATCGCTCTTCACAGAGCAGGCTTTTTCGGGGTCGGCGTATCGCTCGTGCCCTTGAAAGTTTTATTCGGCAGCCAGGTCTGGTTGCGGCCAAGGAATGCAATCTTGCCGCGCACAATCAGGTTTTCGCCATCGCGCCACATTTCGCAGCCGTATACCTTGCCCTTCTGCGGGTCAAGAATCTCACCGCCGCTGTAGCTGTCGTCATCCTTCTCCAGATCCCAGATGATGGTCAGGCCCTTGATGCTGGGGCTGCCCTTAATCCTGGCCTTGGCGCCCGGGTTCTGCAGCAGCTCTACCACCCGGCCATAATACTTCCCCTGGTATTCATATACCTGCACCACGCTCTTGGCTTCCTTGGTCTCATCATCAATGGTGGTCCAGTAGCCCGTGATGTTTGCCGTAGCCTGGGCAGCAAAGGCACACAGGCTCATAGCACTTGTCAGTAGGATTTTCTTAATCATGGTGTGTGTGTTTCTATTGGTTTGCCCCTGCTCCTCACTAAAAGCTAGAGCAAGGTCTAGAAAGAAAATACACCAAAGCTAGAGTATAGTCAAGGTTAAATTTTTGAAATACATTTACGGAGCAAGTGTATCCCAAAGATTTCACAAATGCCCGCATTATCAAAACCGTTCTGGAGCCAGCCCCCCTCTTTATCCACTAAATGGCGATTTGGAGAGGTTAGAAATCAATCGGAGCACGGGACTTCAGTCCCGAAAACATAACCGTTGAGGGCCTAAAGTCCCTCCGCTCCGACAAAAAAAACAGCTCGCTATTCAGGCAGGCAGAATATCAGCATCCAGGCTATCCTCGCCCTGAATCAGCTCAGCCAGCACAGGTATACCGGTGAATTCCTCGATAAGGGCGCGATTCGTCACGGCGGCGGTATCCCATTCCTCGCTCTGCTGGTTGAGGATGATACCACAGCAGCGCAGCCCACGGGCCTGAATGGCGCGCACGGTAAGAATGGCCAGATTCGCCGCGCCCTGGCGGTTGCTCACCACCAGCAGCACCGGCAGCTGCAGCTGCTCTGCCAGGTCGGCCATGGTCTTGCCCGGGCAAAGCGGCGTCTCCCAGCCGCCCACGCCCTCCACCAGCAGGGTGTCGTACTCCGCAGCCAGCGCCTGCACCTGCCCCGCCAGCGCGGAAATGGAAACAGACTGGCGCTCAAACTCAGCCCCCATGCGGGGATCTGCCGCCGTGCGCAGATAAAGCGGGTTAATGGAATCCAGCGCCAGCGTAGGCTGCCCCGCAGCCTCACGCATAGAGCGCAGTTCCTTGCGGTCGCCGCAGGAAACAGGCTTGCAGCCCATAGCCCGCACACCGCGGGCCGTCAGGTCACGCAAAAAAGCGCACACCACGTGAGTCTTGCCCACGCCCACATCCGTACCGGTTACAAAATAAGCATTCATGGCGTTCTGTCTTACTCAGGCATGGAAAGGCGGATATCATCAATACTCCACTCCGGGCTGGAGCCGCGCACCAGCAAGTGGTTCACCATGAGCCACACCACCACAGCGGCGGCAAGGCACAACAACTTGGCCTGCCAATTAGAGGTCAGAAACTTCTGAAATCGAATCCTGCGTCGCATGAGAATAAAGAAGTTGAGTTAAGCGTTCAGAAAGGAGATCGAGGTGAATATCGCGCTGCACCACATTGCCCACAGCCAGAGAAACAGAGCCGGTTTCCTCTGAAACAATGATGACCACGGCATCCGATGCCTCTGCCAGGCCGATACCGGCGCGGTGGCGCAGGCCCATGCTGCGGTCCTTCAGCTCGCGGTTAGACACGGGCAGAATAGCAGCAGCAGCCACAATACGCTCATTGTTCACAATCACAGCGCCGTCGTGCAGCAGCGTCTTGGGCATGAAAATCGTACCAATCAGCTCGCGCGTGTACTGAGCATCCAGCTCCGTGCCGGTCTTGGCATACTCCTGCAGCTTATTGGAGCGGCATATAGCAATGAGAGCCCCGTATCGCTTCGAAACCAGATAAGCAACCGACTCGCGCACCAGGGAAACGAAATCCTGGTTTTCCTGCTGGGTGTTAATGAGGCGGGCAATAATCCTGTTCGACCCCAGACGCGCCAGCGCCGTGCGCAGCTCCGGCTGAAACAGAATGACCAGAATGGTACCCGGCCCGATAATCAGCGCAGCCAGCTGCTTAAGCACCACAGCATGCGTCAGTTCCAACACAAAATAGCCCAGAATCACCGTTGCAATGAGCCCCGCCAGAATGGCCGCCGCGCGAGAATCCTTCACCGCGCGGTACAACTGGTAGAACAGAGCCCAGAGCACCATAATCTCAAAAATGGCTCTGAGGATTTCGAGAAAGGTCATACACGCATCATACTATGAGCAGCCCCGCAAAGCAAGCGGAATCAATGCCAACGCAAGACAATCCTCCGGAACCAGGCTCGCAGAGCTTCCGCAAGGGAAATCTCCCCCCCCCTCATTTACTGGAGCAAAATTTGCCTCAGCGCAAATCGCACCAGAGGGCGCGGTGGTCGGAGGCCTTGGCGGCGGCGGGAATATCAACAATACCACCCTGCCCGCGCATGCGCTCGCGGAGGGTGGGATTCACGAAAATCTGGTCATAGATGCAGTACTCCTTGCCGAGCTTGAAATAAAGGGTCCATTCCTCGCCGCGGGAGTCCTCCGGGGAAAGACGGCGCAGGGAGGAGTCCTGTGAAAGACCTTGCAGGAGAATTTGCGGAGCCGCATCGGAAGGGCCGTCATTCCAGTCGCCGAACACGAGGAGAGGCATGCCTTTCTGGGTGCGGGCAATGTGCTGGATATGCTGGGCAAGGGTGTAGGCCTCCTGCTTGCGCAGGGCGGTGGCAGCGCCGGCATTGTCCGATACGCGGGATTTCAGGTGCGCCCCGACAATGCGGAACATGCGGCCATCATCCAGGCGCACGGTCACATCCAGAATACCGCGCAGCATCTTGCGGCGCTTCTGCTGGTGCAGCTTCACATTCTCCTGCGAGTTATCCTGCACAATGGGGTGCATGGAAAGCAGCGCCAGCGCGCGGTCCTCGCCCTGCCGCGCCAGCACGCGGAAATACGGGTATTCCAGCCCCTTTGCCCCAAGGCGCTGGCGCAAGTCCTGCAAGGCCACCGGACCGCCGATTTCGATGAGCCCCACAATGGCAGGCCGGGCAGAGGCAATGACCTCCACCACCGCCTCGCGGGATTCCAGCGATTTGGGAGTCAGCACATAGCGGGAGCGATACGCCTCCCCCGCCACAAAATAATTCTGCACATTGTGCATCAGGAAACGCACCGGCTTGCCAGACTTGGGAATAGCAGCCGCATCCACCTGTTTCTGGAGCGGCGCCGTGTGCGCCTCCTCTGCAGAAAGCGTTTCCGCCCCCAGGGTGGGTACATAGGTCTCCTGCTGCACAGTGGGCGCAGCCCCCAGCCAGCGGAGGATAGTATCATCGCCCCCAAAGCGCTCCACCAGCAGCCCGGCTACCAGCAGAACCAGGAAGACCAGCAGTGCATCTTTGCGCGGAATTTGACGTCGGCGTGCCATACAGGGTAGCCGGGCAAGGGTTCACCATGGGCATTACAGGCAGCCGCCATCCAGCCATTCGGCCACCTGCGGGGCGGCGTAGGTCAGAATCATATCTGCCCCGGCGCGGCGAATGGAGAGCAGAGCCTCCAGCATGCACTGCTTCTCATCCAGCCAGCCGGAGGCCGCTGCGGCCTTCACCATCAGATACTCCCCGCTCACATGATACGCCGCAATGGGCAGCGTGGTGGCGCGGCGCATCTCGGCAATCACATCAAGATACAGCGTGGCGGGCTTTACCATCAGAAAATCAGCGCCCTCCGCGGCATCCAGCGCAGCCTCGCGCAGCGCCTCGCGCACATTGCCGGGGTCCATCTGGTACGTCTTCTTGTCGCCGAACTTCGGTGCACTGCCCAGCGCCCCGCGGAACGGGCCATAGAACGCAGAGGCATACTTGGCCGTGTAGCTCATGAGCGATACCTTGGTGAAACCCTCGGCATCCAGCGCAGCGCGCAGGGCGGCAATGCGGCCATCCATCATATCGCTGGGGGAAATAATATCTGCCCCGGCGCGGGCGTGGCAAAGAGCCTGGCGGCAAAGCGCCTCCACCGTCTCATCATTCAGAATCTCGTACGAACCATCCTCATACTCACGCACCAGGCCATCCTGACCGTAAGTATTGAACGGATCCAGTGCCACATCCGTCATCACGCAGAGCTCCGGCACCGCCGTCTTGATGGCACGGATGGCGCGGGGCACCACCCCCTCCGGGTTCCAGGCCTCGCTACCCGCGGCGTCCTTCTTCTCCTCAGGCACCACCGCAAACAAATCCACACAGGGAATCCCCAGGGCATACAGCCGCCTGCATTCCTGCGCAATACCCGCTACGCTCCAGCGCGTGCACCCCGGCAGAGACTCAATGGGCGTATCCTCATCCCCCTCCTGCACAAACATGGGATATATCAGGTTGGCGGCAGAGAGCGTAGTCTCACGCATGAGACCACGAACAGCAGCAGACTTACGGTTGCGGCGCGGGCGAATCGGCAGGTTCATCATATCGGCCCCACAGTAGCACATTTTCCAGCCTATGTAAAGATTCACACGTGTTCACTCTCCTCTCATCCGCGTAAAACCCGGCCGCAAAAGAGGTAAAAACACTTGACGAGTTACGGCTTATTATTATACAATGGCACCATTGACGGAGCATCCACCATGCGCCTCGTCTCTCTTCCGTTTTTTTCAACAACAAAATAAAAAGACACTATGAACATCGCAATGGTAGGCACAGGCTACGTTGGCCTGGTCAGCGGTACATGCTTCGCAGAAATGGGTAACACCGTAACCTGCGTTGACGTAAACGAAAAAAAGATTGAAGACCTCAAAAAGGGCATCATGCCCATCTACGAACCCGGTCTCAAGGAAATGGTTCTGCAGAACGCAGAAGCCGGTCGTCTGCTCTTCTCCACCAGCCTCGCCTCCTGCATCGATGATGCAGACGTTGTTTTCTCTGCCGTAGGCACCCCGCCCGATGAAGACGGCTCTGCCGACCTGCGCTACGTGCTCGAGGTAGCCCGTGAATTCGGCCGCAACATTAAGAAATACACCCTGCTCATCACCAAGAGTACCGTGCCCGTGGGCACCTGGGCCAAGGTGAAGAAAGCAGTGCAGGAAGAACTCGACAAGCGCGGCGTAAGCGTTCCCTTCGGCGTGGCCAGCAACCCGGAGTTCCTGAAGGAAGGCACCGCTATTGAAGACTTCACCAAGCCGGATCGCGTGGTGGTGGGCGTGGAGGACGAACGCGCAGCCAAACTCATGCGCCACCTGTATCGTCCCTTCATGCTCTCCGGCGACCGCGTGCAGATCTGCGATATTCCCAGCGCAGAAATGATCAAGTACGCCGCCAACAGCATGCTGGCCACCCGCATCTCCTTCATGAACGATGTGGCCAACCTCTGCGAACTCGTTGGCGCCAATGTAGACGCCGTTCGCCGCGGTATCGGTTCCGACGACCGAATCGGCAAGAAATTCCTCTACCCCGGCTGCGGCTATGGCGGCTCCTGCTTCCCGAAGGACGTGAAGGCCCTCATCCGCAGCGGTGCTGAGCTTGGCTACCGCATGCGCATCCTCGAGGCTGTGGAAGACGTAAACGAGAAGCAGAAGACTATCCCCTTTACCAAGCTCAAGGCCGCCATGCCTGAGCTCAAGGGCAAAAACATCGCCGTGTGGGGCCTGGCCTTCAAGCCCGGCACGGATGACATGCGCGAAGCCCCCTCCCTCACCCTCATCCAGTCCCTGCTGGAGAGCGGCTGCCAGGTGCGCGCCTTCGACCCCGTGGCCATCACCGAGGCCAAGCGCCGCCTGGGTGAGGACACCATCACCTACTGCGATGACATGTACGAAGCCTGCATCGACGCCGATGCCCTCGTCATCGTCACCGACTGGAAACAGTTCCGCGTTCCCAGCTGGGCCGTACTGCGCAAAACCATGCGCGGCCGCCTCATTATCGACGGCCGCAACCTCTACGACCAGGAAGAAGCCACAGAAGAAGGCTTCACCTACAAGCGCATTGGTTAAGTCTTTCTCTGACTTTTCAATAGACCTCAGCCCGCCTTATACACAAGGCGGGCTGATTCTTTTTTCTATGCAACCTTCTCAGCTGCAACTTTCTCCACAGCCAGGCAGATTATCTGCCGGGCATCATCTTCGGTGGTAGCCTTGCCAAACACAAGAACAGGACACCACTAAAACTCGAAATGACGATTTGGAGGAATGCTGATTTCAGAAGTCAGAATGCAGAATTGTGAGTTTGTGTGCGGCGGTTGCCGCACCTGTAAACAAAATTACCTGAGATTTCTCAGGTAATTTTCATCTCTCTGCGCGGCCGCAAGGCTGCGCACTAACTGCTTATTCTGCATTCTGCGTTCTGAAAATCTGCATTCGCCAGACTGCAATTTGTGTTTCTTTAGAGATTCCCAAGTACCACAATATGCCCCCCGTCATCGTGCGAGTTCTGGGCATGCTCAGCTGCAGGAAAACAGATCTAATCCTCTCATGCAAATCGAAAGTCCGACTTTCGATTTACATAAAGCAGCCACAATTCATTTCTACTCAGAACATAAGCGCATCCAATATTTTTCAGCTGTGCTCCGATATTTGGTATCGCACAAAAGGCACATTTCCTATATAAGCCGCGGTTTTGGAGAAACCGTTACGCTGACCTCCATATTTGCTTTCTGTTGCCTCGTAAATGTTTTTTCCTACAATGCTATATACTGTCCTTGCACGAGACATCACCAGCATATCAACAAACGCCTTCTTCACGATATCTGCATTTCCATTGTGTGTCGAAACGTGCCCCACAGTACCTCTCAATACCTTGACATACTCAGGATATTGAACTTGTAAGACTGTATTAGAGTCAGAGAACAACACCACTTTCTTTTTTGTTTCCCTGTGAATTTTCTCTAATGTCAGAGACACATTTTTAAGCATTTCCAAGCGTTCCGTCGCAGTACTTGTTACACATCCCGAAAGTTCTACTTGCTCGAAAAAGTTCAGGAATCGTATGTGCACCGCTACATATCCATTTTTCCTAAGCCCCAGTTCACGCATCTCCTGCTGCGCAGCAGTACGAAGTATTGGAGATATTTTGAACAACTTATGAAACACGCTATGATTTGAATATTTATGCGCCAATTCGGCTGGCATAAAATCGGTATCCACATCCGTACAGCTCTGGTACACATGGCACTCCCGACTCCAGGCAGACAAATCGATATACTTCCTGAGTAAGAATATCGTGTGCACCTTATTCAAGCCAAAACTAATGTCTTCCGGATTAATCTTCCATGACACCTGATTGGGTTGCAGATAATCCTCCAATTTAAATCCCTTATCGTGGTATATATAGAACTCTCGGCCAGATTCCGCAGCTAGCACATATGCGGTCAACATTGTCCTCAAACGATCAGCCAAACCACACGTTGTATTTTTATCGGTCATGTAAACTATTACCCGATTTCGTGAGCGTGGCTCATAATCCAGCGTTCTGTATTGTCCTATTATGCGCTGCATGAATGATTGCGGCCACCCCCGCAACTCTTTACCCATGAACGTAGAGCGCATAACATGATTACGTACGGCATCCCGAAACTCACCAACCTCCTCCAAACCTGCCTTGATACTCTTTACATTCTGCTGCAACGGTTCTACACTGGACTTCAGGTTAGTCTCAACTTGCTTTACTCTTTGCTCAGTCTTCTCTGTAAGAGCTTGAACAGTCTTAACTTTTTCAGGAAGAGCAAGGCCTTCAAACGCCGTCATCCTCATGGAAAGAATTTCCGTAGTCTCTCGGTTTCTTGCGCAGACATCGGCCAAATCTTGCTTTTCAAGCTCTCCCAGGCGCTGTGACACCGTCGCAATCTCAGTCTTATTATGCTCAGATACGCATAATATATGTTGCTCCGTTGCAGACTGATACTCCCTCTGCGTCTCTGTCATCTGCTGCAGTTTTTGCTCAACCTGTAGCACATTTCGCGCAACTTGCTGCACACTTTGCT
This sequence comes from Akkermansia sp., assembly GCA_045132635.1. Taxonomy (GTDB): domain Bacteria; phylum Verrucomicrobiota; class Verrucomicrobiia; order Verrucomicrobiales; family Akkermansiaceae; genus Akkermansia. The sequence goes on along the minus strand of JBGUSR010000007.1, from coordinate 77,951 downwards.
CAGTCTTCTCTGTAAGAGCTTGAACAGTCTTAACTTTTTCAGGAAGAGCAAGGCCTTCAAACGCCGTCATCCTCCTGGAAAGAATTTCCGTAGTCTCTCGGTTTCTTGCGCAAGCTACAGCCAGTTCCAGTTTCTCCAATGCTTCAACTCGCTGGGTCACGGCTTCTGTAGCCTCCCGGTTATAGGCGCAAGCTGCTGCCAGTTCCAGTTTCTCCAGTGCTTTCACTCGCCGAGCTAAGGCATCTGTGGATTCCGAGTACTGGCGGCAAGTTGCAGCCAGTTTTTGACCTTGTTCCTTATTTAATGCAGCCAGTTCTTGGAGCCGATCTTCCATCTCAACCTTATTCTGCGCTATGCTTGCAGATAATTGTTCTGCTTCGCTTGCTGCTTGAGACAAGCCGCTCCTAATCTGCTGCTGGAGCTCCAGAATATGTTTCTCCTGGGTAACAAGCATAGACTCCAGACGTTGTGCGGCCTGGCTGTATTCTTGCTTCTGCTGTTGTAGCTTTTTTTCCAGCCGTTGCTGCTTCTCTTCCAGTTCTGTTATCCTCACCCGCAGGGCTCGTATCCGTGAACAGAACCGTATTTTCCAGCCAAATAGATAAAGAACCTTGTATTCCCCTTCGTTTACAAGGTTGAAAAGCTTACCGACTATCATTTTAAACTCGAAATTATGCTGAGAATTTGGCTGCCGAGTTTTGGATTAGACTTTTGTTGTTTCTGTGTACTCTTGTAGGACCTTTTTCCATATTTCAGGATAAGCGTTGAAGAGATTCCTTATCTGGGTGTCGTTGCCCCCGACTTTGTTTGTTGAGAATAAGGTTCCATCCTGATTCAGACCAACCTCTCGAATAGCGTTCGTGTAAACGATAGGATTAGGATCGTCAAGTACATGAATCTTTGTTCCAGCCAAAACGGTCATGCCCCAAAACCAAACATCGTCTGCTCGAGGACATAATTCCATTGCTTTATCTACATTCAGGACGTCTGGATGAATGGAACCAGGGCTATACAATGTACCGCCACCGTTTGTTTGAAAGTTCAGATAAGAAGAGTCTCCAGTGCGAATGCAGAATTGCCAGCTTGTATATGGTTGTATGTTATTATCCTGAATTTTAATACGATGACAGCGATGGGCAATGACTCCCTGTTTTAATTCTTGGTACTTATTCCACAATTTCTCCAGCCAATCTGGGGCGTAATATAAATCGTCGTCGGCTGTAACTATGACATCATCAGGGAAAGTTTGTAGTGCAGGTACTAACTTTTTGTGAGATTTGTAATCCGGACACCACCGTATTTCTAATCCATATTGGCAGAGTTGTAATACCTTCTGTGGGATGTCCTTTTCTCGATTTGGGAATTGCTCCTCCGCAAGCCATAAAATTACTTTATCAGGCCTTGTCGTCTGACTCAGAAGCGAATATATGCACATATGAATATCGTACATTCGCTTAGGATATGAGGTGAGACTAACAATCAATTTTGGACCTTTTTCTCGATACTGAATTCCTGTAGTTCTCATATTTTCAACCAAAGAGGAAACTTCGTCTCTGTTGATTGATGGAAGAACAAGAGATTGTGCAAAAGTTCGTAAAATATTGATGTAATGAGTGGGAAGTGTATCAAAGCGTTGCATTTTAGTAATCGCATCTTTACACATTTTTTCCACTTGATTCAATTGCCCATAGTTTCCTCCCCCATTAGTGTCCTCTTCCTCCATTCGAATGAGAGTCTCTGCGATTTTTTTCTTGAAACAACTACGGAAGAATGAAAATTTAATCCCACATACGCAAACATGTCGGAAGTATTTATCTTTTTTTAGAGAAAATAGCCAGTTTGACATAAGAAATACTGTTAGATATATTTTCAACAGTGAATAAAGGATTTTGTGATGCTGCTTATTTCGGCATAAGTTTTTTCAGCCAATTTAAGCTTTTCTGTGTATTTCCGCTTAACCTTTCCAAATGTAATAGCACGCATGATTTTATACTTTTTGATGTTTCTAATAATTTGAGGCTGTACAGACATTAGAGAGACACGACGGAGTATTCTATCTTGTAGAAGCTGAAGTTCTTCGCAATGAAGGAAATAATCTGTCGATATCATCAAGTTTTCGATGGTTCGTTTGTCGTACCCAGACAGAGCATCTCTGTTGATATCTTCCAAGTCAATCAGCTCCTTTCTGAAATCATCTAGATATTCTTTTTTGACGCTATTTCGAATTGATGCGAACATCCAGCGATGGCTGCGCATGCGCCGGAATAGATAGAATTTTTTCATCCTTTCCCAGCGTTCAGGATATTTTTCCAACTTAGCTTTTGTTAGCGTGTATTCATCTCGCATTGCATATGGTTTTCCTCCAATTGTGTTTGATGAAGATGCCGGATTATCGCGACGATACAGGTATACCAACCCTTCTTTGAACATGGCGCGATCCGCGTGGGTAAATGTCTGGATGAAGAAACCGACATCTTGATACGACGCTCCGGGCGTTTCGTTATAGCGGATATTATATTTGTTTAAGAATTCAACATTGTATAATCCGCAAACCGTTGCCGGCATCAGACCAAAAAAACGTTGTATGCAGTTTCGAATGCATAAAATTTCGTTGTAGAAAGCATTCGACGTTTTCTCTCCCATCACTTTTTCACCTTTTTCATTTTCATAAAAACTCTGCATTTCTCCTTTTACGAAGTCAAGGGAGTGTTTTTCTGCCGTCTCTAGCATCCATTTGTATGCATTTGCTTGCAAGTAGTCGTCCGGTTCAACAATAGCGAAGTATTTTCCCTTTGCCGCGTTCAGACCAAGATTCATAGCTTTGCCATATCCTCCATTAGGCACATCGATGATTTTGAATCTATTGTCTTTCTCAGCGTATTGCTTTAATTTCTGAAGACTGTCATCTGTGGAACCATCATTAATACAGATGATTTCGATGTCATCAACTCCTTGGGCGCAAATTGAATCTAGACATTCTGCTAGATATTTGCTGGCATTGTATACAGGGACAACAACACTAATTTTTGGGGGGGATTCATTCATCATTGTAGGATATTTGTTATAGGTTAGCATTCGATGGGCATCTTCGGCAAAATAGAGAGTTCCTTCTTATACCATTGTAACCATGTTTCTGAATAGGTCAAGGCCATAAGAATACACTGCTGCATATCCAGATACCGGTAGCATCCCAATCTGCCAATGAAGGAAACGCCTTTTTCATTTTCGATATGGGGCATATATTTCTCCAGAATAGCCATATCTTTATCCATGCGCTTGGGGTAAATCTTGGCGGAATCTCGTGTACTTTCGTGACTAAATTCCTGCAATATAATACTTTTTTCGTGTTTTTCCCAAGGAGAGAAGTAATTATGTTCATGAGCTCGGGTGTACGGAACGCTTAAATCACTATAGTTGATACATCCGCAACCTTGTTGTTCAAATTTGCCACGTACTGCTTCAAATGTAACAGTGCGGTATCCTAAATCGCCTTCTATATAGTTGAAGTATTCATCGAGAGGCCCTGCGTAGAATACATGAAGGAACTCGTCATTCATTGCTTTTTCGTAATTTACGCCAAGCTTTATCTCGATGAGAGGATGTGTAAGCATGTTGGTTATCCATTGGGTGTAACCACTCATCGGGAAACCTTGGTAGCGTGAGAAATAGTAGTTGTCATCGTAATTGAATCGTACCGGAATGCGCTTTAAAATATCCGGCGAAAGTTCCGTTGGTGATACCCCCCATTGTTTGATGGTGTATCCTTTAAAGAAAGTCTCATATATTTCGCGTCCTACCATGGAAAGCAGTTTTTCTTCTGCGTTCTTAGGAGTAATGATGCTTTTATCTCGCTGCTCATCGATAAATTTTACTGCCTGCTCGGGAGTTAAACGAGCATTGAATAATTGATTGATAGTGTGCAGGTTAATAGGAAAGGAGAATACGCCTTTGGCGTTGCTTGCTTTTACTCGGTTAATCCAAGGAGCAAAACGATCGAACTTCTGGACATATTCCCATACTCGTTCGTTACTTGTATTAAAGATGTGTGGACCGAAAACGTGTACGTCAACGCCTGTTTCCTCGTCTCGACGAGAATGACAAAGCCCACCAATGAATAGCTCCTTGTCAATGACCAGACTGGGGACTCCTGCTTCAGCCAGCTCGCGTGCTATTACGCTACCGGTAAGACCGGCTCCAACAATCAGAACTCTTTTTCCGCTCATATTTTGTATATATTATTGTATCAAAAGTTACTATTTACTGATAGATATAAAATCTATGCCAAAGACCGTGGTTAATTGTAAACCTGTTGTCAGGAAGTTTTTTTGTCTAGAATATATAAATCGCCCAAGATTCCTTTTTTTGCGGAATACCTCAACGTCACAGGAATACATGAGCTTCTTGTGTTTTTTTTGCAGGTATGGCTGCGTTCTATTATAATGGTCTGCCATATGGTGTACCGTGAACCATTTGAGCCGGGGTAGGTTGTACATACATGCCATATCCCATACGTCTTTTAGCCCTTTGAATGCATCCTCTGTTTTTTTCTCATTCCATCCAACTTGTTTATGAGAAACTCTGTACGCATACATTAACTGTTTAAGAGCGTAAAACTTCTTAGCCTTAATTAAGGCTTTGACCATAAAAGGGGGATCCTGGTATCGGACATAGGGAGGGAAATAAATATTATTTTCTCTTAAGAAACTCGTCCTGTATATGTAACGTTGAAAGCCATAGTCGAATTGGTAGTCTTTATATTCGGTTATTCCCTCACTTTTGTAGTAATGTAATCCGTATTTTTCTGGCAATTTAATGGGAACTATAGGGTCAGAGTCAGATTTAAATTCTGCCAGTTCTCCACCACTTACCAGAACATTGTTTTCTATTGCCTTACTATAAAGTTTTTCCAGAATATCATCCGTAGCATACTTATCATCCGGATCCATAAAGGAAACGAATTCGCCTTGTGCTGCCATGATGCCTCTGTTCCTTACCTTTCCAACCCCTTGATTGGTTTGGGTCAAGACTATGATGCGGTTATCCGTTTGGGCTGCGTTGCGTAGAATTTGAAGCGAGGAATCTGTCGAACCATCGTCAATGCATATGATTTCAATCTCTTTAAGAGTTTGTTTGAGCATGGACTGTATGCATTCTGAAATGTGTGCTTCCATATTGAAAACAGGGACAATAATGCTAACTGCTATTTTTTTATGCATATGTATTATTCATGAAAAATATTGAGACTATATTTAAGAGGGATACCGAGGAGACGGTAGGTAGCACGACCTCCTTTATTGCATCGGCTCCAGAGGGGAAGGCCAAGGAATTTAAAACTGGTTTTAGTGGATGTCTTTTTGTAAAACAAGCAGAGCGGGAAAGGATTGCGTTTTATCAGAGCAAAAGAGTTTCTCCATTGCTCGGGAGTGTGTAGCATGCTGTGGTACATGGCTATTTCTCGTTCGTGAGCATGTACGATTTCGCATGAAGGAATGGAGGTGAGCAATGATGATAAAACATTTCGGGGTTCGAAGTGATGAACAAGATATTCTCTCAACATCTCCCTAGCAGCAGGAAGCAGCTTGTTCATGTTCCAATTGACATAGTGAGCAGTCCAGACATAGAACGACTGCCACACACCCTCCGGAGCGTACAAACGCTCAAGCTCGTGGTGAATAAGGTTAATGCAGGTGCAACACGCTGTCTCATTGCGGCTTACATTGGTTGCATCTGAAATCTGCCCTGAGTATTTACGATATTTCACCAGCGATTCATCAATAATGCTGATACATCCGGCAGCCGCAATGGCGGGGAATACAAAAGGAGCATCATTACCATGGCGCGTAGGGCCGAAGCGGAATCCATTTTCCTTCACATAATCAGCGCTGAACAGTTTATCCCACGCCCAGCCGATGAATGTCTGAAAAGCGGCCTGAGGATATTCGTTCTTCAGAGAGAACTTCTTGCGATTCAATTTTGTAAGATAGCGGTCATGAATCTGCCATGTCAGCGGTGTGTATTCCCCTTCCGTATGGAAGATATCGCATCGGCACACCACCACATCGGCCGCCACCTCTTCTGCCCTCTTCACCATCTTTTCGAGCATAGTAGGCTCGAAGATATCATCGGCATCCAGGAAAGAGTAATACATGCCCCGGGCAATGTCCATACCCTTGTTGCGAGCAGCTCCAGCGTACTCATGCTCCTGCTGCAGCAGGGTGATGCGGGAATCCCTCGCGGCATATTCCTGCAGAATGGCCGGTGTTGTATCCGTGCTGCCGTCATCCACCAGGATGATTTCGATGTTTCTGAGTGTCTGCCCGCAGATGCAATCCAGCGTGCGGCGCAGGAATGCCCCGGCATTATATACAGGGACAATGACGCTCACTACTGGTTGCAATTGATTCATGCTTGCTTTGTGCGTTTAACAGGTATGCCCAGCAGACGGTAAGTGGTGCGACCGGCTTTGATACCGCAGCTCCAGAGGGGGATACCGAGGAAGTGGTAAGTAGTCTTGAATGCTGTGCGGGTGCAGAAAAGCCCTTTGCCCGGCAGCTGCAGCGGAGGAGGCGGCAGCAGCGCATCCATGGCGCCCGCATCGGGCGCGGTTCCGGCGGCCAGAATCTGCATAGTCTTTCTGCCCTCCGGGGTGAGGAAGGATTCTACGGCAAGGTCCTGCATATCGGCCAGTTCTGCTGCCAAATCTACCAGGTAGGCGGGTTTGGCCTCAGCCGGCAGATTGGCGTAGGTAAAGAAATGATTATCCAGGCGCTTGCGCAGCCAGGCGGGGCGCAGTTGCTGCCAGAGTTCGTGAGTCTTCTCCAGCTCGCGGCGGATGTAGGCATACTCATCGCGCATGGCGTAGGGGCGCTTGCCGATGGCATGCACGGATGAGCCGGCATTATCCCGGCGGCAGAGATACACCACCTCATTGCTGCACACGAGTTTCTGAGCGTGAGCAAAGGAGAGGAAGAAAAGCCCATTGTCCTGGTACGCGGCACCGGGAGTCTCCTGGTGGCGAATGGCATACTGCTCAATAAACCCGCGGCGGTACAGGCAGGTCCAGGTGTTCATGCAAAGGGTAAAGCACTGCCATTCCTCTCGTGGACAGACAGGGCGGTTGCAGAGATTGCAGGGAATGCGCGTTGTTTCGTAATAATTCCGGCGGCGTCCCTGTTGCACAAATCGGCTCACACAGCCTTTGGCAATATCTGCCCCATGCGTCTCTGCCAGAGCATGCAGGTGGCGGTACGCGTGGCGAGGCAACTCATCATCCGGCTCCAGAATAGCAATGTACTTACCAGCAGCCGCAGACATACCGCGGTTCATAGCCTTGCCGTAGCCGCCATTCGGGCCATCCAGAACGCGGAAGCGGCGATCCCTGGCGGCATATTCGCGCAGAATCTCCAAGCTATTATCCGTAGAGCCATCATTCACGCAAACAGCCTCCCAATCAACGAAACTCTGGGCCAGAAGAGAATCCAGCGCAGGCCGCAGATAAGCCGAAGCATTGTAAATAGGCAGCACCACGGAAATCTCCGGCGCTACGCACACCTTATACCGCGCCCAATCGCGCTTACGGGGATAATATGAAGCCCCCTTCTGCAGCAACTGCAAAGCGGGTTCCACCTCACGCCGCAGAGAGTTCTGGAACATCTCCGCCGCCGGGCCTTCCAGCTGCAGATAATGCCACACCGCCATATTCATGGCCCAGTGGTTAAACGACTTCTCCAGCTTCGCATTACCCAGCGCAAGCACCTGCTCATGAATTGCCAGCAGCGCATCTGCCAGGCTGGTAGTGCTTCGCCCGGTATTGTGGCTGATAGAAGCCCCATGCATGCGGTGCTGCACCAGCACCGCCGGCTCCACACTCACCACAGAAGCACGAACCAGGCTCAGATACACGAAAAACGCATCATTCGTATGCGGCAGATTCTGGAATTGCAACCCCATCTGCAGCACAAACTCGCGCCGGTAAAGCTTATCCCACGGCCAACCTGCGCACAACTGGAAAAGCTGCTGCGGCAACTCCTGCAGAGGGCAGAAAGCGTTGGCATCCACACCCTTCAGCAACTCCCGGCGCAACTGGTTGGGCATGCTGCGCGCACGCCCCGTTTCCTCCTCCAACGCATCTGCCAGGCAAATAACCACATCCGCGCGGTACTTCTCTGCCCGGGCCACCATGCGCTTCAGCATCTGCGGGTGATAAACATCATCTGAATCCAGGAAAATAACATACCGCCCCTGTGCCGCACACAGCCCAGCATTCCTGGCAGCCCCCGCCCCCTGGTTCTCCTGGTGAATGACACGCACGCGAGAATCACGCGCCGCATAAGCATCGCACAACGCCGGACAACCATCCGGCGAACCATCATCCACCAATATCACCTCAATCTCCCGTAGCGCCTGAGCCAGAATTGATTCCACACACTGCCCCAGATAGCGCTCCACCTTGTAAATGGGCACAACCACAGACACTGCTGGGAGAGAGACGGTCATCGCGTTACTATATATCACATTTCCCGAGCAACGTCAAGATTATTGAAACATTCTGAACAAGCAGAACAACTCAAATATCACTCAATTCACCCTCAACCTGCTGCCCCCCCCTACATTCCCGCCTACCCTTCATTTTTCATCCTTCATTTTTCACTCATCTCTGCCCTGCCCTTCTACCTTAGAACCATTCTATAGGCAATAAGAGAGGGATGGGTATATATTATTATCCAGCACATTCTGTAGAGGAGGAGGCTGAAACTGCCCGAATGCAATGCTCGTTGGATGCACCAACCTCGCAGATTTCGCTGCGCTCGTTGGCTGCGCCAACATCGGGAAGCCTCGAGAACCACTCGTCACGCTCCCGACGGACAACATCGCAATTCTACCCGTTTCGCACTTCCAACCTCGCCCCTCACCAGCCTCGGCGTAAGCACATCATCGCCATAGTGCGGAGCCTGGCACTTCAATACACCTTGTCATTCGTACATCGCAATTTGTAATTCCGATGACCCTTGGTATTTTGCAACACTTACCCCCGAACCGCTTTGCCGACTTTGCAGAACAGCTCAACAAATCAAAACTTTAGCCTGCAAATAACAAATAAATACTTTCCACTACTCAGGGAAAGTTATTCCAGATGCATCTGGAGTAAAACACACCTTACATAACTGCAAACACTTTACTGTATACGCCTTAGTATAACTTTATGCAAATTTAAGATTGAATCTTAAATTTGCATAAAAGAGCCTTAAAACCCTGGTATTCTTAACCTTGCAACTATAAAAGACACCTTTCTCACCTCTCCAGATCGGCTTTGATAAAAGAAGCCAGGGGCGGTGATGATTCCCAGGCGATGCGGTAATCAGCCTTACTTACGATTTTTCAAGTTGGGAAGCAACGGTATGTTCTATACATCTTGGTTGCCTTATTTTTTTATGACCTTCAGCCAAAACTCCTCTGCAAGATTCCGTAAGGCTGGAGACATATACCGACTCCGCAGCAGAGAAACATCGCGATGCCCCATTTCCAGCTGCAACTCCGGCAGATTGCGAAAATAGGCAGCGTGATACGTTGCAAAGGTATGCCGGCAGACATCCGGCACCCAGCGGGTAAATCCGGCCGCTCGGCGCAGAGCCAGCCATCGGTTCTGCCAATTGCGCGGCACCCGGCAATCCTGCTGCCGCAGCCCCGGCAGAGCCCGCAGCGGCACCACGCGCCCACCACCTGTCTTGCTCTTCTGCGGGCGGATAATCACCAGCTGTTCCTCCCAGCAAACATCCTTCGGGGCAAGGCGCTCTACCTCCGCGGGGCGGACACCACTGTATAATAAAAGGCTCAGCGAAAAGCGCATATCGCGGAAACGTTTCAAAGCTGCTGTTGACTGCAGCTTTGTCACTTCTTCCATATTCAGCGGGTTTATTACCTTCTCCTGAACTTCCGGATTATCAATGTGGTCTACCGGATTCGAATCACACCACTCCTGCCGCATGCCATAGGCAAAAATGCTGTGTAAAATCGCTCTCCCCTTGCGATAGCTGTGGACGCTCCGCCCGAATGCCTTCTGCAGAATCTCCCGGCACTGCGCAGTCGTCATCCCGCGCAGCGGCATCTGCCCTACCCCCTCCACCCGCAGCATGCGCCGCACATAATGCCGCAAATCGCGAGTTGTCGTGGGGCGCCTGTTCGCCCGTGCCTCCACACTCTCCCACGCCACCTTTTCAAAACATTCCGTCCGTTCTTCTGCCTGTATCGCAGCAATTCCCGCAGCGATGACACGCCTGACCAGACACATCAATTCCTCCCGCCCCATTCCTGTTGCACGACTCCCCAGTCCTTCCACACACTCCATCGCCAGTCGTGCCGCATCGAATACCTGCAGCGGCTGCCCTTTCATTAGCTCTTTTATCAATCTTGTATTCATAGCGGTTGGTATGCATTCGAAATGCTTGTTATTCATGCCCCTTTTCTATCAATTAGTTATAACCAGTTAAATAAAATAGAGTCCCCAGTATATAATGCATATTGTCATCATTGAATGTACGCGATATGATTCATTATGTGCTGAATAGTTGTTATTGAGCTTGACCAAGCATTTCGAATACTGTACACTTGCCGCGTGATTCTCTCTTCTAAACAGCAGCATTATGCGGTCATTGGGGCTGGCATCAGCGGTCTTTCCGTTGCCCGTATGCTAGGCGAGAAAGGGTGCACTGTCACAATTTTTGAAAAGGAAAATAAGCCCGGTGGGCTAGTGCGTTGCGAGAGAGTGAAGGGTGTGCTTTATCATTGTGTGGGAGGACACGTGTTCAACTCCCGCAATGAAGCCGTGCTCGACTGGTTCTGGCGGCAACTGGATAAGGCAGATTTCGAGCTGGCTACACGCCACGCAGTCGTCTCTCTGGCAGATGGCAGCCGGATAGACTACCCCATAGAGAACCATCTCTACCAGATGTCGGTGGAAATGCGGAATGCTGTGCTGGAAGATATGCTCCACATCGTGCAGACCGGTTACCCGGAGGATACCAACTTTGCCGATTTTCTGCGCCACCGATTCGGCGAAACGCTTTACCGGGAATACTTTGCCCCCTACAACCGCAAAATCTGGCGCCGTTCCCTGGCAGATGTACCGTTGCACTGGTTGGCGGGCAAGCTGCCCATGCCCACCGTCAAGGAAATTCTGGCTACCAACATCGGCCAGGTGAAGGAGATGCAGATGGTACACAGCACTTTCCACTACCCGCGCAGCGGCGGCTCCCAGTTTGTGGCCGACTCCCTGGCCCGAGGGCTGGACATCCGCTACAATAGTCCGGTGGATACCCTCCAGCGCTGCGGGGATAAATGGAGCATCTGCGGCGAAGAGTTCGATGCCGTCATCTTCTGCGGCAACGTGAAAGCCCTGCCTGCCATGCTGCAAGGCGCCGGCATTTCCCTGCCCGGGGTCGAAACGCTGCAATACCACGGCACTACCTCCGTGCTCTGTGAAGTAGAGCCCAACCCCTACAGCTGGATCTACATGCCCAGCGAAGCGCATGAATCCCACCGCATCATCTGCACCGGCAACTTCGCTGCCAGCAACTCCCCTGCAGGCATGAGCACCGCAACCATCGAATTCTCGGAGGAAATGAGCCGGGAGGAGATAGAGGAGCAGCTGCAGCGCATCCCCTTCTCCCCGCGCTACATCACCCACCGCTACACCCCCTGCACCTACCCGGTGCAGGATGGCGAAACCCGCGGCATCATCGAGACAGGCAAGGCTGTCCTCGAACCGCTCAACATCTACCTGCTGGGGCGTTTTGCCGAATGGGAATACTACAACATGGATGCCGCCATGGAAGCATCCATGAAACTCAGTACACGGCTTAACTCATGAACCAGCTGCTCCTAATCATCGGCAAATACAACAGTGTAGCCAAATTCTTCATCGTCGGCATCACAGCCTCTGCAGTTCATGGAGCCATCTCTTGGATATTCTATTACCACATCTGGGGCGGGCTTACCATTCTTTCGACTCTCATGGGATATGCCGGCGGCTGGGTTGTTTCCTATCTGGGCAACAGGCTCTGGAGCTTCCGCTGGCAGGCCAAGGAAACAACCGTTGCTGCATCCGCTTCCAAATTCATCATCAGCCAGCTTGTGGCAATGTGCGTTCTGCTGAGCAGCACATGGATAGTGCAGCAACTCATCATACTTTACTTCTGGTGGTATATCATCACCAATCATCTGACCTTCACCCCTGAGCTGGAGCAATTCAGTGCCGGTGCCTCCTATCCACCAGCCCTGCTCAGCGGCATGTTCCTGGCAGCCATTGCCTCCTACCTCATGATGCGCAGATTCGTCTTTTCCAAATAAATCCGTCATGCCAAACCCGACCTTTGCCATCTGCATCCCCATGGCCAACGAGGAAGACTCCTTCCGGAGCTTCATCGCTTCCCTCACACGAGTCATTGATGAATACCCCGGAGCCTCCGTCTACCTGGTAGTGGACAAGGCCTCTACCGATGCCACTCCCGAACTCTGCCGTCAGCTCCAGGAAAAGGACAGGCGCTACCACTATGTGTGGGCCCCCGAAAACAAGAACGTCGTGGATGCCTACCTGCGCGGCTTCCGCGAAGCCATGAAAAGCAAGCCGGATTTCATCGTGGAAATGGATGGGGGCGGCTCGCACGATCCACGTGCCCTGCATGCCTTTGTGCGAGCCATGACCGAAGGCAACGAATGCGCCTTTGGCTCGCGCTATATCAACGGCGGCTCCATGGTAGGCTCCCCATTCAAGCGGCGTTTCCTCTCCCAATTCGGTTCCTTTGTGGCTCGTCTGGCACTGGGCTGCCCCATGAAGGATGCCACGAGCGGCTACGAGGCTTTCAGCTATGAGGTGATGGAGAAAATCCTGGCCTATCCGCTGCGTTCCAAAGCGCATTTCTACCAGACGGAATTACGCTATCTTCTGCGCTATCGCAACTGGATTGAGGTGCCGATTCACTACACCTCACCCTCACCAAGAGTATCAGCCAAAGCTTTGGCAAATGCCCGTCAATGTCTGATTTACTATACATTTAAACATTGGGTATCCGGTGGCCTTTCACTTTAATTTCATCATGAACCTCACACAATCCTTTAAAAAGTCTGAACTGTGTATCAGCGCAATATTGTTATGTTATACAGCGTTGACAATTTTGTTTACAACCATAGATGCTGTTTACCACAGCATCGACAAAGGGAGTTGGCAATTTACTGAATTTCTGATAAATTACCATGGTGGATACGTACGGCGCGGACTTATAGGCGAAATTCTGTATTTTCTGAAACAATGCCTGGACATTGAGCCCATTCTTATCATTTGGATACTTTGTATTCTCAGTTCTCTTGCTGTTTCCTGGATTTTAATCCACCAGTTTCGAAAAGGCAATCTCAGTCTGTGGGTGTTACCCCTTTGCTCCTGCTTAGCCGGCGCTGATTTTTTACGCAAAGACTTCACGTGTTTTCTTCTCATCGCGGCATGGCTGTACACATACAGCAAAAAAATAAACACACCATTCAAGTTATTGCTCATTAACAGCATCGGCATACTCCTATTCAATATTCACGAAGCCTCATTCTTTATTATCTTTCCTTTTGCTTTCCTCTGTTTGTTGACGGAGCCCCACACAAAGCGGAGTTACCATTACCTGACCATTCTGATTCAAGGCATTGCATTTGGAATAGTAATTCTGAACAAAGGAGACACTACCATCGCTCGCAAAATTCAGGATTCATGGGCATTATACTACCCCAACCCCTTTGCTAAAGAATTAATAACAACGATCCAATCAATAGGATGGGAAACTGAAAAAACCATATTAATGCATCTACATGGGAACTTTCTCCAATCAAGCTTCGGTATACAAGGCTGGTTCAGCAAACCCATCGTTTGGGCATCCACTTTTTTCATTATTCCTAACCTCCTTTTCAGAAAATATTCATTCACGTACCGAAGAGAATCTGTTGAAGTTAGAAATTTCCTCGCTCTCTTGATAATTCAGTTTGTATCACTCTCTCCCTTGTTTTTCTTCCTGAGCTGCGACCCTGTCCGGATTTTGTCATACTGGACCATATCGACATTCCTTATATACACATTCATTCCTGACAAAATAGGATTCTGCTATCCTGTGTGCTTAAGAAAGATAACCGAGCGCGTCCAGCAGTTCATATTTTTCCGACAAAGTCTTGCGTTGTCAATTGCGGGTATGTTTTTCCTGTGTATATCCTTTACCTGTACCGATGTGAAAGACGCTTTCTATCGTAGTATCGTGGGAACGTTCTACAAATTTGGCGAGTGTCTGTACAGCCACTTCTGGGGGTAATAAACTATAATTGTGCCCCGGTGGGGTGCAATTATTGCTCCGGCAATTAAAGAATATTGCTTTGACGTTGACATCGGTAATATTTCAACCATGTGACAGTAATAATGCATGTACTCCCATGGTTTCACATCCATTTTCTACTAAATCTCTCACCTACTTCAAAAGCCATAACAAAAGTGAAGCCATTCCAATCACGCACCAACTCTCAAACTGCCAATGCCGTCGTATCCAGCAGTAGCAGAATTCATTACCTGGATTTACTCCGTGGCATTGCCATTGTGCTAGTCGTAGCTCTTCACACCTACCAGCGTGTACCCGACGCTTTCCAAGGTAGATATTTCCTGGGAATGGGGGTTCCCTTGTTCCTTATCATCAGCGGATCTCTTGTTATTCCCCGGGCCGACAAAATGGGCATCAAGGAGTTTTATAGAAGATATTCCAAAAGGCTTATTCAATTCGTCGTTCTTATCCCTATATGCGGCATCATCACCAATGCATTGGTCTGGTACTGCATGGGTGAAAACTTAACGCTGCCGGCAGCTAATGCGATACCATCCAAAAGCGAATACATAAAAGCAGGTTCGTTTCCGATTCTGAGCGCATTTGTCAAAAGCACAATGGAAGCAAATGGAATATTCCCCAATCCATTGACCATGGCACAAAGTCACACGTGGTACCTCTATTTCATAACAGGGCTATATATTGCAGCGCCCTATATATCTCGCATGCTACGTTCCTTATCAACTAAGCAAAGCTACCTGTTGTGCGCGCTTTGCCTCCTTGCCGGTTACCCCGCAGCTCATAGTCTCATACCTATTCTACATGCATTCAACATTAAGTCCTCGCTTTTCTTCATTTTGGGATTCGTGATAATCTGCCGATCTGAATATGATTCATCACCCACCCTTCATAAACTAATCCTCATATTGGGCGCTTCAACCATAGGGTGGGATTATCTATACGGAAAATGCAATGCTTTAGCAACATTGGAACATTTCCGCATACCGTTGGCCTGTGTTGCGCTGACTATTTTCTGTAAAAACTATCTCCACAAAATCAATCATATCTTCATTACCTCGTTAAGCGAATGTTCCTTCGGAATCTATTTGTGGCACTTTGCCTGTTTGTGGTTATGTAGTATCTTTCTTCCAACCGATGAGAGAACGTCGCTCACGATATTTATACAATTCTTCACAATAAGCCTTGTATTTCCATGGCTTCTGACGTTGGGGCTGCGGCGTCTGCCTTATCTGAAATGGCTCGTATATTGATTCCGCCAAACAGATTTTCCCCACCGGGCTTGCAGCTTCCCCTGCAAGCCCGGTTTTTATTTCACCGCTCCAGCTCGGCTTTGATGAAGGGGGCGGTGGGAGATTTAGCGCGGGAGAGCTGGCGGACGGTGCCCTGGGCGACGATGGTGCCGCCGGAGGTGCCGGCGCCGGGGCCTACATCGATGACGTAGTCGGCCTCGCAGATGAGCTCGAGATTGTGCTCGATGACCACCACGGTGTTACCCATCTCGACCAAGCGGCGGAGCACCTGAACGAGGAGGCGCACATCATGCGGGTGGAGACCGATGGTGGGTTCCTCGATGATGTAGAGGTCCTGCGGCAGGGCTTTGCCCTTGCGGATGGCGTTGAGCGCGGCGCGGCGGCCCTTGATGAGCTCGGCCACCAGCTTGATGCGCTGGGCTTCGCCGCCGCTCAGGGTGTTGCTGGCCTGGCCCAGGGTGAGGTAGCCGAGGCCGGTATCGCACAGCAGGCGCAGCGGGTCAGCCAGGCGCGGCTGGCTGGCGAAGAATTCGGCAGCTTCCTCCATGTCCATGTTCAGCACCTCGGCAATATTCTTGCCCTTGTAGCGCACCTGGAGGGTGCGGGAGTTGTAGCGTGCACCGCGGCAGGTCTCGCAGGGCACCGTGCAAGGCGGCAGGAAATCCATTTCCTGGCGCTGGTAGCCCGTGCCCTTACAGGCCTCGCAATGGCCGGCGGCGGTGTTGAACGAGAAACGCCCGGCATCAAAGCCCAGGCGGCGGGCATCCGCACTCTGCGCAAAGAGGGCGCGTATCTCATTGAAAATGCCGATGTACGTGGCGGGCGTGCTGCGCGGAGTCTTGCCCAGCGGGCTCTGATCCACCTGGTACAGGGCGCGCACGGAGTCCAGCCCCCTGCTCGTTTTCCACGCGGCGCGTTCCTCGCGGGAAATGCTGCCGCCCAGCGCCTCGCGCACAGCGGGCCCGAGCGTCTCCGTGATGAGCGAGGTCTTGCCCGCGCCGCTGGGGCCGGTCACCACCGTGAAGCGGGCGCGCGGAATCCGCAGCGTCACATCCTTCAGGTTGTGCAGATTACAGCCCTCTATCTCCAGCCACTCGGCATCCTTCACAGGCAGGTATTTCCCGCAGAAGGGGTGCTTCTCGCGGCTGAGCAGCGCACGCCCCGTGACCGAATCCGGGTTGTGCTCCACCGCATCAAACGAGCCCTGCGCCATAATCTGGCCGCCGTGGATACCCGCCGCCGGGCCCAGGTCAATAATATGGTCGGCAGCGCGCATGGTGTCCTCATCATGCTCCACCACCAGCAGAGTGTTGCCGCGGTGCTTCAAATCCGCCAGCGTGCTCAGCAGGCGCTCATTATCCTGCGGGTGCAGGCCGATGGTCGGCTCGTCCAGCACATAAAGCACTCCGCGAAGCTCCGAACCCAGCTGAGCCGCCAGACGGATGCGCTGCGTCTCGCCGCCGGAAAGCGTGGTTGCAGCGCGGTCCAGCGAGAGATAGCCCAGCCCCACGCGCTGCAGGAAACGCAGGCGCGGCGCAATCTCCGCCATCACATTGCGGGCAATCTCCGCCTCGCGACCCTCGAATTTCCAGCCCTCCACCACCGGCAGAGCCTCATCGGCCGACAGCGAGCCAATCTCCGCAATATTCCGCCCGAAGAGCGTGACACCCATGGCAAAGGGATTCAGGCGGGAGCCGTGGCACACCGGGCAGAGCACGCTTTCCTCCTCCTTAGCGGCGGCGCGTTCCACATCGCGGTCGTACTTCAACTCCACCTCCAGCTGGCTGAGCTTGTCCTCCGGCTTGGCACCGGATTTCACCTTACCCACGCGGCCATGGCCCATGCAGTGCGGGCACCATCCGCGCGGCGAGTTGAACGAGAAGGTCGAGGGCTCCGGCTCGGTGAACGATTCGCCACACTGCGGGCAGGTCAGACGCGTGCCGATGAGCTGATCCTCCTTACCCTTCAGCAGGCGGATGAAGCCATCACCCATTTCCAGCGCGCGGGAAACAGTCTCCATAATCCCCGCGTAGTCGGCCTCCTGACCATTTGCCGTGATGCGGTTGCCCTGCACACAGATTTCCGCCAGCACCACATCCACATCGTGGTTCGAGTAGCGGTCCAGCGGCGTAAAAGCATCCGGCGCCACCAGCACGCCATCCGCGCGCAGGTAGGGATACTTCTTCTTCGCCGCCCAGCGGGCTAAATCAGCATAATGCCCCTTGCGGTTGCGCACCACCGGGGCGGCAATCATGAGACTGGCCGGGCGGGCGGCAATCTCCTGCTGCACCAGCGCCTGAATCTCCGCCGGGGAACGCCGCCCCACCGGCACGCGGCACTTCGGGCAATGCGGCTGGCCCAGCTTGGCATACAGCAGACGCAGGAACTGCCACACCTCCGTCACCGTGCCCACGGTCGACTTGCAGCCGCCGCGGGAGCGGTTCTGCTCAATGGCCACGGTGGGCGGCAGCCCGGTCAGGCGGTCAATATCCGGCGTCTCCATCTGCTCCGTGAACTGGCGGGCGTAGGGGCTCATCACGTCCATGAAACGCTTCTGTCCCTCAGCAAAAATGATATCAAAAGCCAGCGTACTCTTGCCGCTGCCGGAAAGGCCGGTCACCACGGTCATGGCATCGCGGGGGATATCCACATCGATATTCTTCAGCTGGTGGTGGCGCGCGCCACGCAGGGCAATCACGCCCTCCGGCACACTGGAATCATGATCCTCCGCCGCCATGAGCGGCAGCGCATCATACTCCATCTGCAGCGCCTCCGCCAGGAAATGCGAGGTGAAGCCCGCCCCGGTGGCGGCCACTTCCTCCGGCGTGCCCTGCGCCACCAGCAGACCGCCCCCGGTGCCGCCTTCCGGCCCCAGGTCGATGACGTGGTCGGCGCATTTGATGAGCTCCATATTGTGCTCAATGACCAGCAGCGTGTTCCCCTGCTCCACCAGGCGGTCGAACACGCGCAGCAGCACCTCCAGGTCGCGGAAATGCAGACCCGTGCCGGGTTCATCCAGAATCAGCAGACGGCCCTTGCCCTGCTTCTCGCCCGTGAGGGAATCCACGAGGATATGCGCCAGCTTCAGACGCTGGTTCTCACCGCCGGAAAGCGTGTTGAGCGGCTGTCCGAGCCCCAGGTGCCCCAGTCCCACATCCACCAGCACCTGCAGACGCGCTGCAATGCGGCGGGCGCGGGCGTTCTTCTCGCGGGCAAAGAGGCGCTGCGCGTGGGCGATATCCAGCGCCAGCATTTCGGCCATGTTGTAGCCCAGCAGGGTGATGGAAAGAGCCTGCTCCGTGTAGCGCGTGCCGTGGCACAGGGCGCAGGGCACAAAGATATCCGAAAGGAACTGCATTTCCACCTTTTCCTGACCCAGACCGGAGCAACGCGGGCAGCGCCCATCCCCGCTGTTGAAGGAGAAATAACCGGGCTTCAGCCCACGAGCCTGGGCAGCGGGCTCTGCCACGAACAGGGCGCGGATATCCTCAAAAACACCGATATACACCGCAGGCGTACTGCGCGGAGTGCGCACAATGGGGCTCTGATCCACCAGCACCACCTCCTCCACGGCATCCAGCCCGGAAATGCGGCGCACCTGCACCTCGTCCTCGTCGTCCAGCTCCTCCGGATGCACCGAACCGAACAGCACCTGGCAGGCCAACGTGCTCTTGCCGCTGCCGGAAACACCCGTCAGACAGTTGTACACGCCCAGCGGAATATCCACGGAGAAATCATGCAGGTTGTGGCACTCTGCCCCCTCGATGCGGATACGCCCCTTCCCCTTGCGGCGCCGCGGCGGCACAGGAATGCAACGGCTGCCGCTGAGGAACTGGCCCGTGAGGGAATCGGCCTGGCGCAGAATGCCCGCGGGCTCACCGGCATACACCAGCTCGCCCCCGGCAGCACCACTGCCCGGGCCCATATCCACCAGATAATCGGCGGCGCGCATCACCGCTTCCTCATGCTCCACCACCACGAGCGTGTTGCCACGATGCGCCAGGCGGCGCATCGCTGAAATAAGCCGGGCCGTATCGCGGGCATGCAGGCCCACCGTGGGTTCATCCAGCACAAAAAGCGTCTCCGTGAGCGCGGCACCCAGACAAGTGGTCAGGCTCACGCGCTCAATCTCACCGCCGGAAAGCGAGCGAGTCAGGCGGCTGGCGGAAATATAGCCCAGCCCCACCTCGCAGAGGTAGGCCACGCGGCTGCGGAACTCCTTCACCGCCTGCTCCAGCGAACGGTCCTCCCCGGTGTGGCCCAGCACATTCTCATCCAGCCAGGGCAGCAGCTCATCCATGGGCAACGCCTGCACCTGCGGCACCGTGAGCCCGCCGATGGTGAAGGCCAGCGCCTCCGGACGCAGGCGTCCGCCGTGGCACTCCGGGCACACGCTGTACACGCGGTAGAACGAGAGGAATACGCGCACACTCATCTTGTGCGCATGCTTCTCCATGTCATCGAAAATCCCCTTGTAGCCATACCACAGGCCGCGGTCCCAGGCCTCCCAGGGGTCCATATCTCCCGCCTCGCCGTAGAACACCCAGTCCTTTTCCTGCTGGCTGAGCTCATTCCACGGCACATCCATGCGCACAGAGGGGCGACGCTTGTTCGCCTTCACCAAATCCTTGTAACAGGCGGAAAGTGTGGCAGAGGAAAGCATTTTCAGCGCACCACCGGCAATGGACTTGTCGGGGATGATGCCTTTGTTGTAGTCGTAGGTGATGCTGCGGCCATAGCCCTTGCACGCGGGGCATGCGCCCAGCGGGGAATTGCCGCTGAACAGGCCGGGGCGCGGCTCCTGCAGCGGATACCAGTCGCTGCGGAACTCGCGGGGTTCCTGCCAGCAGCCGTCCTCAGCAGGAAGTGACACCTGCGCTACATCCTGCCCCAGATGAAGGGCGGTTTCCAGCGCTTCCATGAGTCGCGCACGGGAATCGGGCACCAGTTTCACGCGGTCCTGCACCACCAGCCAGCGTTCCATGCCCAGAGCCGCCTCTGTGGCGTCCGAAAGACGCTGCACTGCGCCCCCGGCCAGCACACGCAGGTAGCCCTGCGCCTCCAGAGCCTGTCGCATTTCCTCGAAACTGCCCACAGGGCGCACCGCAAAGCACACCAGAGCCGATTCCCCGGGATGCGCGGCTATCAGCTCATCGGCCACGCCCTGCGGCGTGGCAGGACGCACCACATTGCCTGCGGCATCACGTCCCACCGCCAGGCGGGAGAAAATGAGCTTCAGGTACTCATTCATACCCGTCATGGTGCCCACGGTGGAGCGGGAGTTCTTCACACTGTTGCGCTGCCCCAGGGCGATGGCGGGCGGCACATTCTCCACCGCCTCCACATCCGGGCGGTCCATGCGGTCCATGAACTGGCGCACATAGGGCGAAAAAGTCTCCACATAGCGCCGCTGGCCCTCGGCATACAAAGTACTCATCGCCAGCGAGGTCTTGCCGCTGCCGCTCGGGCCCGTCACCACCGTGATACCGCCCAGCGGAATGTCCACATCCACCCCCTTCAGGTTATGCTCCTTCGCACCCCGAATGTGAATCTCCTTGTCCTCACCTCGCCTATTCATGGAATCATTCTAAACTAGCACCCCACCCAACACAAGCCGAAAGTGTGTCCTGACACAGAATTCAGACCTCGGAACAGGGGCTAGGGCTTTCACCCCCGACCTCAGGGCACAAGGGCGGCATTTGTATTGACATGGAAAGTGGCCTCGGCCTGCAGACCGGAAGGAGACAGGGCGTAGATGGTATGCGTACCCGGGCGCAGATGGGCATACCATCTGCCGCGGCGCTGCTCCAGACGCAGGGTGGCGCATTGCCACCTGATGGAAGCGGGCGGCAGGGTCGATTTGAGCTCCACCAGGGCGCCACCACCGGGCAAGGTGGGTTCCAGCGTAAAGGTACTGCCCTCGGCCGGAATCAGAATGGCCGGCACACGGGCATCCGCCTGATGACCGGCCAGAGCATACAGGTGCTTGAGCGGGCTTCCGGCATACCATTCAGTGTAACGGGCATCCAGAATGGCGCGGCCATCGGCATCGAACGAGCCGGCGGGGAGGCGCTGTAAATCCGCATTAGCAGCCAGTTCCAGCTGCCGACAAGTGGGCGGAGTTTCCGGGGTGGCCAGGCTGCCCGTGCGGCGGTCAATCTCCACCCGGCGCAGGGTTTCCGGCATCTGCGGGAAGGTGGCAGAGTCCTCGCGATACAAAGTCTCAAACACGCGGTGGAAGATGGGGCCGGCCCCGCTCACGCCGGAGATTTCCTGCATGGGCGACTGGTCAAAATTCCCCACCCAGACCCCCACGGTGAATTCTGCGGTGAAACCCACGCACCAGTTATCGCGGAAGTTGGATGAAGTTCCCGTCTTGGCCGCCACGCGGAAGGGAAAGCGAAGGTTCGGCCCCGCACCGAAGGAGGGGACACGGGCTTCCGAATCACTCAACACATCGGCCAGGCGATAGCAATCCTCTGCCGGCAGCAGGGTTGCAGGGTCAGCCGACAGCAAGGGGAGGCGGTACTGCAGGGGCACCAGGGAACCGTTCCTCGCCAGCACGGAATACGCCTGCACCAATTCCCGCAGGGTGATGTGCGCATTGCCGATAGCCAGCCCCAGGCCGTAATCCGCTGCTTCGCCCGGAATTTCAAATCCGAGCGTGCGCAGCAGCTTCATGCATTCCTCCACGCTGCCGAAGCGGTTCAGCGCTTCCATGGCCGGAATATTCTGCGAACAGGCCAGAGCCTGGCGTATGGAGACGGGGCCCATGTAGCGCTCATCATAATTGCCGGGAGCCTGCACACCGTCCATGCTCCGGTACAGCGTGGGCACATCCGGCAGCACTGTGCCGGGCCATGCGCCATGACGGAAAGCCATGAGGTACACAAAAGGCTTGAGCGTGGAACCTGCAGAGCGAGGGGTAGCCGTGCCATCCAGCGCACCGCCGCGCGAGCTTTCCGGGAAAGCAGTCGGCAGCGCCACCAGTACCTCACCCGTGCGATTATCGGCCACCACAACAGCGGCCTGGGAGACATTGCGGCTGCGGAGCTTCTCCACCTCTGCGCGGGCAATGGCGGCGCAGCGGGTCTGCAGCGCCGCATCCAGCGTGAGCTGACCGGGCACTCCGCCTGCAGCCGCGGGAGCATTGATACTGCGAGGCAATATCCCCAGCGGAGCCTCCACGGCCTCCCCCATGCGAAGCAGAATCAGATTCCTCCGCTTCAGGGCAGCCGCAGGATGCCGCACGGGGTTGAGCTTCGTGGGCGATTTCACCAGAGCCACCAGCAGAGCGGACTCCGGCGCCGTCAGTTCCCCTGCCCCCTTGCCGAAATAAAACCGGGCAGCAGTTTCCGCACCCCGGCACATATTGCTGAAATCCGCCCGGTTCAGGTAAGCGAGCAGCAATTCCTCCTTGCTGTGCTGCATCTCCAGGCGCCGGGCCTGCAGCATCTCGCGGAGCTTGGTGCGCCAGGTGCGGGGTGCAGGCGGGCTGTACATCTTGGCCACCTGCATGCTGATGGTACTGGCACCGGATTTTCCCTGCCC
The DNA here is from genome assembly GCA_045132635.1 of Akkermansia sp. Taxonomy (GTDB): domain Bacteria; phylum Verrucomicrobiota; class Verrucomicrobiia; order Verrucomicrobiales; family Akkermansiaceae; genus Akkermansia. The sequence goes on along the minus strand of JBGUSR010000007.1, from coordinate 54,793 downwards.
GCTCACCTGCTGCCAGACCGCCCGCAGCAGCGCCAGCGCATCCACCCCGCCATGGGCATAAAATCGCTTATCCTCTGCTGCCAGCAAAGCCCGCACCAGCTGCGGCGGCAGCGTCTCCAGCGACTGGCTACGGTAGCCATCTGCCCCCGGCACATAGCCCAGCAGCTCGCCGTGGCGGTCACTCACCCGCGACTCCGGTGGCGGCGTGAGCTGCGGCAGCGACACACAGAACGGCAGCAGGTAATACACCACCGCAGCAGCAGCCAGCAGCCCGCCCGCTGCCGCCAGCACTTTGAATCGGAGCTTCACCGGGACTGCACCTCAAATTGCTGCGGAATGCTCAGGCCGTGAACCTCCGGGCGGTACATCAGCTCCACCTTGGCACCGGGAGCCGTCACGCGGCCACTGCGCACCACACGGGCCACATAGCGGACCTCCAGACTCCTGCGCATGCCCCAGTTATCGACAAACACACGCACGCGGTCCTTCAGGAACTCGCGGTGGCTCACATCGGAAGACTGCCACCAGAGACGCCCGGAATCCCCGCTCACGCCTGCGGGTAATCCCTGGCTGCCCAGCACCGGGTCCACCGCCTCGAAAGCCGCAGGCAGACGATCCTCCAGCACTACATAGCGCAGGTTATCCCCGGCGGAGGTAGCCTCGGCGCTCAGCGTCACGCGCACCACGTCCCCCACGCGGAAGGATGCCGTGGGTTTCCAGCTGCCATCCGGCTGCAGGGCTTCATAAACACGCTGCACGGCAAATCCCTGGTCCACCACGCTGGTGGGCTGTACCTTGTTCAGGAAGCCCTCCACTTGGCCGTACGCATACACGGGGTTCTTCTCTGCCTTGAACGGAACCATGGTGGAGCTGGCCAGCAGCGAGTACTTCTGCGGGGCAGCCGCCGTCACCGGCTCGCCATTCAGCAGGGCCCTGGTTTCTCGTTGCTTGCTGGCCTTGACATAGCGGGCCACGCTCAGCACCATCCAGGCATTGCGCCAGGAGGAATGCTGTCCGCCCTCGTCCAGCACATAGCGGCGAAGCATCTCTGCCGTGGCAGAGGATTTCGGAGACTCAGCCACCGCCAGCAGGCACTGCAGAGCCCGCACCGGCGGCAGGTGGTAATCCTCATATTTCGATGTCTTAGCCGCGCTAGCTCTCTTTTTGAGCCGGGAGGCCTGGTCGTGGTCAGCCATGCGGGCGCAAAGCGCCAGTGCCCACAGTTCCTGTGCAGAAAGGGAATCGCGGCGTTTCTCCAGACGCTCCAGCACGGTATCCACTGCAGATTTCGTTATCTCGTCCGTCAGAGCAAGTGCCACGAGCGCCAGCACAGGCTGCCCGTGTTCTGACTTCAGCTCATCGTACAGGAGCCGGCTGTGCTGGTACTTACTGCCGCGCTGGTTCATCATCAGGCGCACCATGGCCACATAGGACGAGAACCCGCACGGTTCCGTGCCGCCATCCCAATAGCTGTACCCTGCACCAGAGGCAAGGTATTCGCCATTATTCAGCAGGCGGCGCTCCAGGCGGGTATCCACCTCTGCCAGCACGGCAGCGGTATCCTTATCCTCCGGGAAACTGATACCCAAAGCCGATTCGAGTTCCTCCCGGAAAATCCAGGGAATAACCGTGGAGGAAAGCTGCTCGCTGCACCCGTAAGGATAGGTGAAGAGATACTGCATGGGGTATCCGATGCCGCCCAAGGGAGTGGTCGTGAAATTCACCTCCACCCTGGATGCAGGGAGGAAATCGCCGCGCATCCACTGCCCGAGATTCCCGGTCTGCCCGGGCTGCAGCACTGCGGTGAAATTCTCACGGATGTAAGGCATGGGCGGCACCACCTCGAAGCTGAGCTGCACAGCATCGCTGCAGCGCTCCAGCACACTGCCGTGAGTGGCGGTCTCCGCCTGCACAGACCATTGCAGCTTCACTGTTCCGGTGCGGTTCACCTGCACCGGGAAATGCACCGTGACCGGAGCATCGCCCTGCAGGGTGATAACCTGGTGACGCTGCGGCAACTTCACATTCTGCCCGCCCATGACCACCAGCCAGCGGATGGGCGCACCGTCGGCAGACTCGGGCAATTCACCCGGCAGCATGCTCAGCGTGACCGGCAGCATGAGTTCATCCCCCTGTGTGGCACTCATGGGGGCGGCAGGCTCCAGCATAACCGGCTTGGTGACATGGTAGGCCGCTTCCCCGGAGCCGAACTTATCACCGGCGGCAGCCACCGCCATGAGCCGGTAGCGCGTCAGAGTGTCCGGGTTGGCGTAGGTGGCCGAGAACCGGCCCTGGGCATCGGTCTTCACGGAAGAAAGCCAGAGTGCGCAGGGATTGAAATTGTGCCGCAGGCAGGAAGTGGCCACATCCGTCAGGGCAGCCCCGTACTCATCCTCACCACCACCACCGATGAACACCCCCTTATTGCCGAAGAACCGGCTGCCCAGATTCTCGCTCACCAGCTGACCGAGACCGGATAGGGTGCTCACGCAGTGTGACTTGTAGCGCAGCTTGTGGAAATAACGGCCAGGCTCCGGCAGGTCATAGCCCATCACCTGCAGGGTTCCTTCATCCTCAGCAAACAGCGTCACCTCAGCATTGGCCACAGGCTTACCGGAAGCATCCGTAATCACACCGCTCACCCGGCAGGGCTCACCCGGCAGCAGGGACTGCTGCGGAGCCTGCAGCTGCACGTTCAGTTTCCTGGCTGCAGCCTCCACATGCACTTCGCAGGCACCCATCTTGAGCAAAGGCTTACCATCTGCACCGCGGGCACCTGCATTCTGCACCAGGCTCACGCTCACATACACACCAGGGGCGTCATCCTCCACCAGCGGCACCTCAATCACCGGGTCCGCCACAGTCACCTTGCGGCGGTAGTGGCGAAGCACCTTGCCGCGCTCCACCGTGACCAGCAGCTCGGCGTCCACCGGCGTCTGCACCAGTATACGGGCTGTCTCACCGGGCTGATAAAGTGCTTTTTCCGGCAGCAGACGCAGCCCGGTATCATTCAGATACTCCCAGGGCGAAACATCATCGCCCCACACATAGTGGCGGGTGGCGCTGTAGAACTCGCGGCCATCGGCATCGCGCCCACGCAGCTCCACATCATAGTGGCCTGCACCTTCCAGCGGGATTTCGAGCCTCTGGGGAGAACCGGTCAGGCTCACGGGAATTTTCCGCTCCGTATCCTCATCCTCCACATTGCGGATGGAAGACTTGAACACTGAACCATAGCGGTAGGGGCGGAACACGGTTCGCTTCACCGTGAGCTCCGCTGCAAGGGGAGCGCCATTCCACGCGCTGCCATCGGGGGTCACGGCAACGAGTTCCACAGGCAGCGTTGAACCAGTCTGTGCCAGTACAGACTCCGGGCGAATGCCGCCATACACCGCAGCAGGATGCACCATCTGTTCCTGCACACTGCGTACACTCAGCTCGTTACCGTTCGTCACGGTAGTGGTGGCCACCACGCGCAATGCACCGGGTTTATCCGGCTTAGGCAGATGGAAGGTGACGGTGCCCTGCCCCGCATCGTTCAGCGTGCCGCTCTGTGATTCGCGCTGGCGATCATCGCAGCCTGTGAATTCCCCATAGCATTCATCATAATAGGACCATGGCGCATCTGTGTAGTCGGCAAAGCGGAAACCGGCCCACTGCGGCTGACCGGGGTGGAAATGCCGCTGCTCCGTGAGCAGATTCCATTCCACCTTTCCCTGGGCCACCGGTGTGGTGGTCAGATTCACAGCCGTGGCCGCCACCTGCACCTCGCCCTTTGCGGCATCCACGCTCAACCGGCTTTCCACCTCGAATTCATTGCGGCGGAATTCTCTGCAGGTCAGACAAATACTCTCTGACCGGTTCAGGTAGAAGGAAGGCAGTTCCTTCCCCTTCAGCACGGCTTTATCCGGGCTCTCGTCATCCTTATCGCCCTTGTATACCAGGCGGAAATGTACAGAATAATCCCCCACGGCCGGAAGGGCAGCATCCAGCGTGAAGCTGCCGCTGCTCTCCATGCGGACGGGAAGCTCTGCCACCTTTTCGCCACGGCAGTGCAGCTCGGCGGTGATGCTTTCAATCTCCGGCAGCAGAAGCTCATTTTCCTTCACCCAGCGCATGATGCCCTTGATATGCGCCGTTTCGCCCGGGCGGTACAGGGAGCGGTCGCTGAAAAGATACACCAGCGGCTCCGGGATATCTGCCGGGCAGATTCCTTCTGCCAGCAGCTGCCGGTTCTGCCATGTGGAGCCAGGAGTATCCACCCATTCCAGCTTGTCCGGGTCATGGCGCAACACCACGCGGTCATCAGCCGTGCAGAGCTGCAGGTAGCGGGTTCCAGCGGGGAAATCGCCCTGCACCAGGCCATTCTTCACCGGCAGCTCCGCGAGGGTGTCTCCCTCGGCATCCAGCATGCGGAGCCGCGCTTCCTTCACCTCGGCAGCGGTGCTCAGATGATAAGCCCAGCCGAAGAGATGGCGGCCATTCGTTTTCCAGAGCAGGCCCAGGTCTGTGACCTGCACCAGCCCCTGATTGATGCAGGGATGCTTGCTGTCACGCAGCGGTGTACCCTCCACCTCCACCATGTAAAAACCACCTACCGGCTGGCCGGGGAACAATTCTGCAAGCGACAGATTGATTTCCGATGCCATGGAGCCCGGCAGCTCACGCTCCACAGAGGCCAGCACCCCGGGCAGGTCAGATGCGTCGATGAGGTTGTCCTCGAAGTCCTTATCATTCAGCTTTGCCGTTCCTCGGGCTTCCTTGCGGGCCTGTTCATCATCCCAGTCAAGGTGTTCGCCGGTGTAGCGGACACCGTATTCCTCCAGCAGTTCCGCTGTATCCTCGGCCTCGCCCTCCAGCTTCCAGATGCGGATTTTTCCGTTCTTCACCCGTCCGTACCGGCAGCGGATGGTGGTGCTGCCGCGCAGCTGCATCTGGCTGGCACACACATCAGTATAAATGTACGGAGCCCTGGGGCGAAGTGCCGTCACATCTTCCGACACCTCCGGGGGATTGTCCTCATCATAGGCCACCAGGCCTTTGTAGAGCCCCACGGTGCGCAGTTTAAGCTCCTGCCCGCCGGTTTCATCCATCAGGGTAAGGCCGGTGCACCCCTGCTTCACGCTGCCATCCATCATGCGGATATCGCGCAGGTGCAGCTTCTGCGGCACAATGACCACCTCCTTCTCCTTCACCCTGGCGCGCAACGCGCCATCCCGCCATTCCATCTTCTGATAATCCGGAGCCGTGGAATCTGCCGGCATGACACCCCACTCAAACTGGCTGATAAGCTCTTCTGCCGTTGTAGCGGCAGCGGGCATATCCAGCTTCAGCTCCAGCACGTACTTACCGGATTTCTGGTAGGTATTGGTCACCACATGCGACCACTCGCGCTGCTCAATATTCGTGATATCTCCGGGGACAAAGGACAGGCTCTCCTCATCCCAGCGAAGGCGGGGCATGCGGACCCCGACACCATATTCCGTGGCGCACCCGGGCAGCTCCAGCACCCAGGTATTCGGCACCAGTTCATCCTTCGGCAGACGGGTGGCGGCTGCGCGGTCCTCATCGCTCACGTCATGGTATACACAGGATTTGAAAGCATCCCAGTTTGCCAGCACATCTGCCACCGTGGCAGGGCGGCTCGCCACCAGGTAGCGTTTCCCCTTCATCTCGTAGAAAACTTCGCTGATGCGGTCTTTCAGAATTTTGGCATAATCCTCTCTGTCTGCACGCAGAAGGATATCGCCATTCTCGCAACGGCCAACGGAATAGCCATAGAAATAAACGCATGTAGCCATCTTTTTTTGCAGCGGGAAAATCGCTTCACCCTTCAGGCCCTTCACTCCCTCCGGCACCTCCAGGGTGAATACCTCCAGACGCGGCAGCTCGCACGTGGGCTTCAGCAGAAGACGCGACTGGCTCTGCCACACCATGGAAATGGCATCCGCATGGCTCACCTTCACCACGCCCGGCTCTGCCGGTTTCCCCACGGCTGATTCCGGCACCATAGGCACAGGAAAATCCACCGTCATCTCGAAATGCTCCGACATGGCGTAATAATACTGAGGCACCTTCACCACCGGAGCAGGCAATTCGGAAGTTGCCGCAGCCGCAGGAGCCTCCGCTGCCAGGCAAGGCACCACCCCACCCAGGGCAAGCAGAGAAAGAGTATAGGGGATTGTGTTCTTCATGCGTAATGAGATATTGCTACCTTCTTACTCTACCAAAGCGACATTCTGCTCACAAGCTTAAAAGAAATAAAACATTGTCAGGCCGATCCGGAAATAGTATAATGCGCCTATGTTCTGTTCGGTGGGAGCAAGCGAATTCATCAGGCGCTGGGGCGGTGATCTCGATGCTCTGGATGATAGTGGCTGCAATCTGGTAACCTGGCTGGCAGGATATGGACGCAGCAAGGGAGACCTGGTAAGCCTGGAAAGCGCCATACGCCACGGGTATAAAGCAGATGTGGAGGGCGATGTATGGCAAAGCGCGCTGCACGAGGCGGTGGACATGCACCACTGGGCGGCGGTGGATGTACTGCTGCGTTTCCCGATTTCCCGGGAACATGTGCTGATGGCGCTGTGCACCCTGCTCTCGCATACCGAGCCGCTCGCCGAAACGAAACACGGAGCCAGGGATGAATACCGATACGGCCTGATTCTCTTTCAGCGGCTGAATGGTGCCACGCAGGAGGAATGCCGGCGGCTGCTCTGCGCGGCATTCAATGGTTCTGCCCTGGCCTGGTTCATCCCCCTCATGAGCATGGGCGTGACGCTTCCGCCGCAGGAAAAATGGGATGGCCGCACAGATGATTTGTGGTGGTACAATGACTGTGCAGATCCGGAGGAAAAAGGCATCTTCACCCAGCTGATGCGCCGATTCTTCCTCGACCGCCTGCCGCAGCTCGTTGAACAACACCGCCACCGTTTTCCGGATTTCGAGATACGCGGCGAGCGCCTCTACTTCACCGGGAATCCCGCCGCCAGGCTCCCCCTTCTCTGCACCCGCCGCAGCCGCGAACGCATGAAGGACATTGAACGCTCCGCGCTCCTGTTTGCGAGGTAAAGTCCGATTTGGCGGGGATGATGGCTCGCGTCAGCGAGCGGAATTGAGAACCCGCGTCAGCGGGTGTCAGCCAGTAGCCCAGCGTGTAGCCGCGTAGCGGCGGAACGCTGGGTTTGGAATAAAAAATAACCGGAACCCCGACCAACGTGGAGGGGTGGCAGGGAAGCGCAGCTAAAACACTAAGCCGAAGCTTCTGCCACCCACTCCGCTACGCTACGGGGTTCTGATATGTTTTTCATTTTACCCAGCGTTCCGCCGCGTTGCGGCTCCACGCTGGGCTATCAGCTACCGCCCTCCGGGCTCAAAATTCCGCGATCTTACGCCCGCCTGACTTCAAAACTTCGTACTTCCCACTTCGTCATTCGTACTTTCACAACCTCCAATCAAGAGCCATCAATACTTTCTCCGATGCACGAGCTCTCCGTACTTGTCGAAATGGGCATAAATAACGCTGCCATCCGGTTGGTCGAAGCAGATACTCGCAGCAAACGGGCCGGAATGGCGGTGGAATAGGATATTGGCAGACGGATTTCTGCGAATATCAACGCTGGAAACCTGTGTGTTCGGCGGCAATTTGGCCAGACTCAACGCCTCTGCCACATCCGGCGACTCGCTGCTGAGAAGGCGGTGCAATCTCCAGGTGTTACTCTGGGTGAAGCACCAGGCAGCGCCAAGAAGAAGAAGCCCACATATGCCATGGATGACCGGGCGGGAAAGATGCCGGGGCAGTCGTTTCCGGGGGGCCTGCAGGTGGGGCGGCAGAGGCTGGTCAGCATCCAGCATGACAACGGAGCCGCTCGCATCATGAATGAAGACACCATGCGGCGTCTCATAAATGTCCTTCAGCTGGGCGTGGCGGTTATAAATCCAGGTTCCCCTTTCGCCGACAAGCTGGAGCGATTCCCGGGCTGTAGTATAATAGCGCCCCGGGCGGTTCTGCCCCGGATACGGAAGGGGGCCACCAGGATTCTTCAGACGGCTGACACATCGCCAGATGATAGCAGCCACAATGGCCATGGCCAGGTAGGAGGCCCTGTAAGAAGCCCCCATCAGCAGTACGCCCCAGAGCAGCAGCATACAGGGGCGCAGCCATGTCCAGCCCCAGGCAGGGCCACTCAGCAAAGCAAAGGCATCCAGGTGCTCGCGGCGCTGTTCCGGCGTACCGCTGAAGCGGAGAGGCCTGGTGCAGGTCAGCTCCGCCGGCGGCGGAGTGAGCACCGAAGCGGGAGGCGTTTTCCCGGCATGTTCAGCCGCAAAACGGGCGAATTCGGCAATGCGCTCCTCGGGCAGTCCTTCAAGCAGGCAGTTGAATGACTTGCCGTTCTCCAGCTGCATCCAGACGGTGTGGTTCAGAACGCGGCGGACCTCGCGGATATCCCCCCAGGAGAAGTAAAGGCATGCCTGCCCCTTGTCACCCTCCATCATCACCCCGCCTTCCGTGAGGGTATAGAAGGTATCTTCGTAGGATTTGGTATTTTTCCGGATGTGGCGAAGCTGAAAATACGCTACGATGGCCGCCGGGAAGGCCATACCAAGCATCACCCACCACATATAGGGCGACAGAAGGGACGATGAGCCGCACACAACGTACGCAAGCAGGGCAAAGAGGCCCCATTTAAAGAAAAAACTGATGAAAACGGTCTTGGAGGTCGTGCTGTTGCCGACGCGGGTAACGTGGTAAACCATGGTGTTGAGAAGATTTTATAAATCAAATACGAGCATGCAGATACCGGCCACTGCAGCAATGACACCCGCCACAGAGGCGATGACAGGCGTCTGCATCGGGCGGATGACGTCAACCAGCATGGCATCGTCAGGGTTATGCGGGTTATACAGCACCACGAAGTCGCTATCGCCGACAACGGGGTCATACGAAGCCCCGCCCTTCACTTCGTAGCTGTTTCCGGCTTCATCGGTGAAACCATAGACGCCCGTGTACCTGTTCCCGCGGTAGCGCTCCGAGCGATGTATATCATCACCCCCGAAGGTGATGCGATGGAAATTGTTCCTTTCGACTCGCAACAGAGTGGCATGCGTGCGGATACCATGCATATTGAGACGACGAAACTTCAGAATGATACGGAGCCCCATATATGCCATCATCCCCCCGGTGATGATAGCGGCATAAGGGATATATTCAGAGGGTAAATGGAAAACGTAAGCGAACATCTTGTCTACCGGGATGATAAGGCATCGGGAGTTGGTTGTCAATTAATTCCTCGCTGTTCTGTTTCGGGACTAAAGTCCCGTGCTCCGATGACAATACAACTCTGCAAGCCATTCTACCCCAATTCCTCTTCGATTTCCGCCAGGAGGTCGAGAGCGTCTGAATAACCAGGGTTGATTTCAAGGCAGCGGCGAAGCCAGTGGCGCGCGGTCTGGAGGTCCCGCGGCACACCCAGCGCATTCACGCAGGAAACCGCATACCAGAACATGGCACCGGAATTGAAGCCAGCCTCCGCTACGGTCTTCAACAACTGGGCTCCTGTAGCGGGATTCAGCTCAGTAAGCCGGCCATGGTACAGGTACTCGAACGCCAGGACATAGGTGCTCTCCAGCTCACCCAGTTCCGATGCCCGGGCGTGATAGAAAAAAGCCTTGGCGGCATTCGGTTTCAGGCCGCATTGGCCATAACGATACGCTTCTGCCAGTTCATAGCAAGCCTCAGGTTCATCCAGCTCAGCGGCGCGTTTCAGCCATTTCAGGGCAAGTTTCTCGTCATGTGGCACCTCATCTGACCAGCGCAACCTGCCAGCCAGCAGACGCATGGCCACAGCATCGCCAGCCTCAGCCCGGCTGCGAAGCTCAGCGATATCCTCGAATTCTTCTACAATTTCGTCATTCATAAAGCAGCAACGGGCAAGAAGCAACTAAAAAGGAGCAAGATACTCAGAAACCAGCAAAGAGGAGAAAACCACGAATAGCGTTGGCCGAGGTTCCGCCCCAGCAGCACACCGAGAACCGGCCAGAAGAAATACGCAACACCACCGGCCATCAATTCCAGAATCGTATCGAAAGAAGGACGATACTCCAGAAACTCCAGAATCGCCCAAGGGATGTGCCACTGAGTCACCAGACAGAACAGCAGCAAGTACGCCACCCAGTTAGGTATGTCCAGTACGAACAGCACCAAGGCAGCAACGGTGATGATGAGGGCAATGATGGCAACCGCCATCACTGCAGCCAGGCAGATACCCACGGGCCAGCCCGGTGCGATGGCTGTGTAGGTAGCCAGCGTCATGCAGAGGCAGACCCCCGTAAACACCGGACTGTACAAACGGGCCATAAGAACGCACAAATCAAAGCGGCTTACCCAGCATAGCCCGCACCAGGGCAGTGAGCGCCATGAGAATACCGGCTACCAGCAGGTTCAGGAGGGCGGCCACCACGGCGCTCCACAGAGTGTACGTCGTATCAAACCCGTGCCAGTAAAAATCCACAACAGCTCCAACAAAGGCTACCACCGCCACAAGCTGCAAACAAATACGCTTTGTGCCAGGAGTTCGGAGGGAATGCCGCTGCACCCACAGCCAGCCCACGCAGCAGAACACGGCGGGGAACATAAAACAAAGCACAGCAAGCATCATGCTTCGGTACACCAGTTCCCACTGACCCTGCGGCAGGTATTGCGTATACGCCGGCGCAAGGGGCACAGCGTTCTGCTCATCAAACGTTACGTTGGCATCATCCGGGCAGAAGCGCATGCTGCCATCGCTCTTCACCTCCAGCCAGGGTGAGATACAGGAACGCTCCGCCGTCAGCTCAGGAGTATTCTCCACCGGATAAAGCGGCTTAACCTGATTATTGGCGTATCGACCTGGCCCCACCTCCTGCATAGCATAGGACTCAATAATTTTCCGACGCAGTTCCTCATTGGCCGGGAAAGTAAACACATCACAGGGAAAATCGCCCGCTGCCCCTGCTCGAATGGTCGCGAGCTTCATCCCAGCCGGCGCCCCGCCCAGCCAGGGTGCGGCGGTGGACTTCCATACGCCTTCCGTGCTCAGGTCATCCCCGTTTCCCAGCAGGAAAATGAGGGCATAGACGATACTCAGCGCTACAAAATATATTTTCTCACATTTCATGGTTTCTGGGTGTTCTCTCTGGGTCTCGGCGGCATGGGGGCGCCCCAGTTGGCGCGAGGACGGCGGGCGCGCATGGATTTGATTCGTTCGCGCACCTCCTTCATCCGCTTTTCGTCCAGACTATCCAGCAGGAGCGAGATTTCCTCCTCCTGCACATCGCGGGCGGCATCGGCCTGCGGCTGCACCGATACCAGCATGGCCAGGCGCTCCCGCATCTCAGGCGTGTAATCCGAGCGCATAGTGATGAGCGAAACGACACCCAGGGTCATTTCCTTCTCGCGGCGGGCACGGTCCTCCTGCCCAGCGGCGGCAAGGGTCGAGGCAAGGCGCTCACGCACAGTGAGGTAGAGCATAAGCACCTCGGTGCTGCCGGGGTCATCCGCCAGCAGAGCGCGGGCAAAGCGGGCGGCACGCTCCAGCGTGGCCAGTTCCTGCTTGCCGAAAGGCCGCACAACCCACTGCACATAGGAGCGTTGAATAGGCGTGCTCTCCGGGTATTTCACCAGCAACTCATCGAACAAATGCTCCACCGTCTGCTCCTTGTCCAGCAGGCGGCGCTGCATATCCGGGCGCTGCAGGCTCATGAGCAGCTCGATACGGCGCACCTGCACCTTCTCCTGAAGCGGGTCCTGCGCCAGAATCTCATTCATGAGCGCAATGGCCTGCTCCTGATACACGCGGTGAGACTGCCGCTCCGGCCGGTCAGGACGCGGCTTGCGGTCGAGGCGCTCGGGGCGCGGCGGACGCATCTCACCAACGGCCATACCGGGGCGGCGCTGCGCACCGGGCTGCCAGCGCATGCGGAAGGGAGAACCCTGGCTCAGGAACTGCAGGGAGCGGATAAGCTCCAGCCTGGCCTCAATATCCTTCACCAGGTCAGCCTTTGCCACCGCTTCCTTCAGCAGCTTCTCGGCCTCCTGACGGCGCTTCTGCTCATACATGGCCGAGCACAGGCCGTTGAGGTTGCGGAAATATGCCGCCGATAATTCCGGAGAAAGGCTGAGCGCGCGGGAGAAATACTGCTCAGCCGTGGCGTAATCCTGGGTCTGCTGGGCAATGATTGCCAGGGTCTGGCAGGCCTCGGCCATCTTGTTACCCTTGTTATCAGCCATGAGCGCAATCTCCTCATAATAAGGCATGAGCTGCTGCAGCAACTGCGTATCGGCCTTGGTAGGCCGCCAGAGGGTGTCATCTCCGGCGTCGCGGTCAGCCATGCTGGCAAAAATCTCCTGCAAGGCCGTATCGGCAATGGCTGCGTTGCGCTCCGCCTGCTTGCGCTGCTTGCTTTCACCAGCGTAGCCCCACAGAATGCTGCCGAAAAGCAGGAACACCAGCATAGCCGCAGCGTGGCTCCACACCGCCACAGTCGGACGACGGCGCAGCCACATGGCATAGCGGCGGGTCCAGGAAGCGGGACGGGCCTTCACCGGCTCACCATCCAGGAAACGGCGCAAATCGTCCGCCATATCGGCCATGGATGCATAGCGATCTGCCGGGTCGAAACTGATGCTCTTGTTGATGATGGCGCCGAGCTCGCCCTCGCCGCGCAGGGTGCTGAGCGGTTCGGTCACAATGCGATGAATCAGCTTGCCGGGCTCTGATTCGCGGAAAGCGGGTCGATTGCACACTAACTCGTAAAGAGTTACACCCAGGCTGTACTGGTCGCCCGCAAAGGAGTTTTCGCCCTTCATCAGGCGCTCCGGCGGCATGTAACGCAGGGTGCCATCATGGCTCTGTGTCACCAGCGGAGCAGCCTCGCCATTGTTCAGGATGGTGGCAAGGCCGAAATCGCCCACGCGCAGCACGCCATCAGCATCCAGCAGAAGGTTGCCGGGCTTTACATCGCGGTGCAGCACGCCGCAGGAATGCGCATAGGCCAGTGCCTGGGCCGCCTGCAGGCCCACCTTCGCCACAGCCACCTCATACGGCACACCGGGGTGCGCATTGCGGATGGTAGAAGGGGTAATCCCCTGCCCGTTCACCAGGCTCATCACGTAATAGCGATAATCGCCCTCCTGACCGGCACCGAACACCTCCACAATGTTGGTGTGGTGCAGCCCGGCAATCACGCGGGATTCATTCTCAAACGCCTCGCAGTGTCGTTCATCCGCATTCCAGGCCGGAGAAAGGATTTTGACGGCCACCTCACGGTGCAGCGATTCCTGCATGGCGCGGAACACCGTGCCCATGCCTCCTGCGCCGATACGCTCCATCAGGCGATAGCCACCCAGAGATTCGGGATAACGCGCTGTGGCACACACCGCCGAACAGTGGTTGGAGACGCTCAGGGCCTCCATATCCACCATACCCTTGAGCAAATCGTTCAAATCCTCCGCATGCTCGGGATGCGCCGCCACAAATTCCTCCAGAGCCGGAGCCTTGCCGCAACGCAAGGACTCCAGATACTCCTCCACCAGCAAAGCAAGCTCTTCCTCTTTGTCCGGGGTATCAGGCATAGGGATTCTCGTTGAATACAAGTTCACGGAAGCGCTTCAGCGCGCGCACGTAGCGAATGCTGGCAGCCTTCTGCTCAATACCCAGCACAGCGGCACACTCCGCATTGCCCATTTCCTCGAAATGGCGCAGTTCCAGAATCTCACGGTCATGCTCGGAGAGCTGCGACAGCACGCGGCGCGCCATGGCCTGGCGCTCCAGGCGCTCCAGATGCGTGCGGGGGCTCGAAATCGTATCGGCAAAATGGGCCCAGGCATCCGCCACGGCCACATCATCCTCCGGACTCATCTCCTTCATGGCATCGCGCTTGGCGGCAGCCAGGTGATGTCGCTCTACATCCGTAAGCGTCTGCAGCGCAATGAGACGCAACTTCACATACATGGGCACCTCGGGCTCAGCCTTCAGAAAATCCACGCGGCGACCGCAGGCCAGATAAGTCTCCTGCAGCAAATCATCCACACTCAGACGACGCTGCAGAATGGGCGGCATACGCAGCACCAGCAGGCGATGTAGGCGCTCGCGGTACTCCAGCCAAAGCTCGGCCAGCCAAAGATTTTCCGGGGTTGCATTCATGAAAGGAGGACGGATGGGATAAAAGAAATCGGCGGACTGTCGGTATCTCCGCTATTAAAGGAGAACGCAGCCCGCCGGAAATTTCTACGGCTGAAAAGGAATCAATCCTTTACATTTTCCTCGCGCAGGTCGCGCACCATGAGCTCCTTCAGAGCATCGCTGGGGTGCTTGCCCTCGTAAAGGATTTCGTACATGGCATCAGTAATGGGCGTGCGCACACCGAGAGTGCGGGCCATCTGGTACGTGGACAGGGTGTTCGGCACCCCTTCCACCACCTGGCCAATCTGCTTCAGGCATTCATCCAGCGGCATACCCTTGGCCAGCAGACGACCGGCGGTCAGGTTGCGGCTGTGATCGGAATAGCAGGTCACCACCAGGTCACCCATGCCGGAAAGCCCCATGAAGGTCTCCATGTGACCTCCGCGAGCCATACCCAGACGGGTCATCTCAGCCAGACCACGAGTGGAAAGAGCAGCGCGGGCGTTGTCACCCAGGCCCAGGCCTGCGCAGATTCCGCTGGCCAGAGCAAATACATTCTTGATGGCACCGCCAATCTGCATACCCACCACATCGCTGCTGGTGTAGATGCGCAGGAAGCCCGTGCTCATGCGCTTCTGGACAGCCTTGGCAATCTCGATATCCTCAAAACCGATGAGGGTAAGGCTGGGAAGGCCCTGCACAATATCCTCTGCATGGTTGGGGCCGGAAAGAGCACCCACCGGGAACTTCACATAGGAGGAAATGATTTCGCTCATCAGCAGGTTCGTGTCCTTCTCAATGCCCTTGGAGCAGGTCACAATGACGGCATCCTCTGCCAAACCTACCTCGGCCAGGCTCTGAGCCACGCCGCGCATCACCACGCTGGGAACCACCACGATAACAAGCTGAGAATCAGCTACATCTGCCCAGTCGCTGGTCACCTTCACGTTCTCCGGCAGAGGGCGGGCACCCTTGATAGGCACCAAGCTCATGCGGGTCTCGCGAATCTGGGAGGCTTCCTCCTCCTTGTAAGTCCAGAGCACCACCTCGCTGCCATCCTGAGCAGCGGTGAAGGCCAAGGCTGTGCCCCAGGCGCCGGCGCCGATAATTGCTGTCTTCTTGAAAATTCGTTCCATACCGTTAAAATTTAGTTTTTGGGAGCAAAAGCTTTGGGCTCAGTGCCGTTCATAATACGCACAATGTTGGTGCGATGCTTCACCGTCACCAGCACCAGAATGAGGAACAGCAGCCCCATCACCATGCCATCGGCCACGGAGCAGCCACCATCGCACACGCAAAGCTCAACGCCCGCGGCAATCATCATACCCACACCAGCCATGATGCTGGAGAAAGACACGTAGCGGGTAATAATCATGCTGCCAATCCAGAACAGCAGAGCAGCCGCGCCCACCCAGGGCGACAGAGCAAACAGGCAGCCACCCGTGGTAGCCACACCCTTGCCGCCCTTGAACTTGAGGAAGCAGGTGAAGGTGTGCCCCAGAATCAGCGCAAACATCACGCCCAGGAACCAGCCCATCTGTGCCGGGGTAAACACCGTCATATCACCACCCAGATGATACTTCATGAACATCAGCGGAACCAGACCTTTCAGGAAATCCATGACAAACACCGGAATACCCCACCCCTTCCCCAGCACACGCACCGCATTGGTAGCACCGATGTTACGAGAACCGTGTTCGCGCAGGTCAATACCATTCAGACGGCCGGCAATGTAGCCGAACGGGACAGAACCAATCAGGTAGGCTGCGACGATATATAAAATATTTTCAACCATGTGCATTAAGTATACTCCAATTTTCCGCGGCTCGCAACCATTTTTTCACCCAAATAACAAGAAAATCGTCCGCTCTGAGCATGAAAAACATCTCCTCGTTGAACAAATGTCTCCCCATTTTCGTCTATAATTCCGGACACTCCGCGAAATCTAACTGTCATCATGCTCAGAATCTCTCCCTTTACTGCACTTCTGTGTCTGAGTCTCACAGCCCCGCTCTGCGCTATTGAGACACCGGACAACTTTTCCCGGCTGGAGGGACCCCGGCGCCTGACTCCGACCGAACAGGATGCCCCGGACATCCAGAGACTCTTGCAGGATGTCATGTCCAGAGAAGATACCATCAGGCACCTGACAGCCCTGGGATATCGGCTCATTGAATCCTGGTCTCATGAAGCCTCGATTCTCCGCGCAATACAGGCATCACCAGAACAACAGGAAGCCACCATTATGCGGCTGCCTTATCACCTTTGCCCGGAGCAGAACAAGTACGTCTTTCTCAGCTTTGACCTCGAGACACGACGACTCGCCTCATACCACATCTGCATCCTCAACAAGCCCCTGCCCTTTGATTCAGAACAGCCCCTGCCCGAACGCCTGAAACCTCTGTGGACCAAGGATGAGCTACTGCTTGGCATGACGGGCAGGCCGTGGAGCAAGGCCATGCCAGAATTGGAGGAGCACGGCTATAAGTATTGCCGGGAGCAAAATATCATCGAGGCTGCTCGCCAGCTTGCTCTTCACAGCAGAAACCTCGAAATCATCAAGCCTCCCGTTATCCGGTTCGGTTACCAGGTGTACATCGTCGTACTACTGAATACTGATGGTACCATCAGCCACCATGAAATCACCACTCTCGAAACCGAGGGATAGACAGCTTTTTCTGCACTCGCAGTCTGGTTAATAAGTAAATCTGAGCGACATAGGGCCGCTGGTTATATTTTCGGAACTGAAGTCCCGGGCTCCGACAGATTTGAGACCTCGCAAAATCGGCAGATCATCAATCGGAATCCTCTGCATTTCATACAGAAAACCCCACGCAAAGCGTGGGGCTTTTAACTGCGATATATTTACGGGATGCATCAGACGTCCACCACGACATCATCGTCGTTATCCTCGCCACCGTGGGCAAGAATGAACTGCAGGTCGTTGAGGTCGAGGCTGGAGGCAAAGCCTTCATCGCCGAGCACATTGGTGACGAGCTGATTCTTCTGGTGCTGCAGCACGCGAATCTTCTCTTCCACGGAATCGCGGGTAAGCAGACGATAGGCGATAACCTTGTTCTTCTGGCCGATTCGGTGCGTACGGTCAATAGCCTGACTTTCCACAGCCGGGTTCCACCACGGATCGTACAGGATAACGTAAGAAGCCGAGGTAAGGTTGAGACCGGCACCACCAGCCTTGAGGGACAGAAGGAACACGCTGGGTTCCTTGGAGGTCTGGAACTTCTCAATCTCAGCCTTACGGTCCTTAGTCTGACCTGTGAGGTAGTTGTACGGATGGTTGTTCTCCTCCAGGCGTCCCTTGATAATCTCGAGCATGGACACGAACTGAGAGAACACCAGCACCTTGTGACCTTCCTCACGCAGCTGGTCGAGCAGATAGAAGAGCGCGGTGAGCTTGGCGCTGTCCTCCTTGGCGTACTTAGGATCCACCAGGCCAGGGTGACAGCAAATCTGACGCAGGCGCATGAGTCCCTGCAGAATGGCGAAGGAATTCTTCTTCACCGATTCGTCGGAATCCACACCGAGAAGCGCCTTCTGGATGCGGCGCAGCTCTGCCTTGTACAGCTGGCGCTGAATGCCTTCCATCTTGGCGTATACTTCCTCTTCGGTACGCGGCGGAAGATCCTTGGCCACCTGCTGTTTGGTACGGCGCAGCAGGAAGGGCTTCAGACGGGCAGCCAGGCGGTTCTGGCTCTGGGAATCCTTGCGCTTATCGAAACGCTTTTTGAAGTAGGCGCGGCTACCCAGCACACCGGGCATGGCGAAGGCCATGAGCGACCACATATCCAGAAGGCGGTTTTCGATAGGCGTACCGGAAAGCACCAGGCGATTGTAAGCGTTGATTTCGCGGGCAGCCTTGGCAGCCTTGGAATCCGGATTCTTAATCTGCTGACCTTCGTCCAGAATCACGGTGAGCCACTTGATGGCGTTAATCTGCTCGCCACAGACACGGAGCTGAGCGTAGTTGATAACCACCATATCGTAGTTCTCCAGAATATTCTCCACATCGGCCTGCTCCTTGTTACGGATGACCATCACACGCACACCGGGCGCAAACTTCTCCGTTTCGCTGGCCCACACGTCCAACACGGACTTCGGACACACGATGAGCACGGGAGGAATCGTCACCTTCTTGCGGCCCTGCTTGTTGCGGCGCACGTAGTCCTCGCGCAGCCACAGCATGTAGGTGATGGACTGAATCGTCTTACCCAGACCCATGTCGTCAGCCAGAATACCGCCGAAGCCGTTCTCTGCCAGATAGGCCAGGAAGTGGAAACCTTCAATCTGGTACGGACGCAGCGTGGCCTGCAGAGTGGAAGGAACATCCGGCTTCACATCAATCTTGATTTCAGCCGTGCGTTCCTTGATGCGCTGCCATGCCTTCGGGTCGAACACCTCGGCAGCACGCGGGTCTGCCAGCTGCAGGGCGTGCATGCGGTGCGTCTCACCGGAGAGGTCGAAGGGATCCAGACCCAGCTTGGTAACAGCATCGCGCTGAGCATCGTCCAGCTTGATTTCCAGTCGCATCCAGCGGCCATCGTCCATGCGCACATAGCCACCGCGAGCGGAGACGAGGGAGCGAATCTGCTCCTTGGTAAGGGTAACACCCTCCACATCGATAACCACGCGCAAGTCGAACCAGTCGATTTCCTGATTCACCACCTCGAAGCGGATGGCAGCAGCCACCGGGTCAGCCAGCAGAGACTTCAGATTCTCATCCATCTCCACAGCAATGGTGTCCGGAATCGTCTTGGCCCATTCAGCAAACTTCTCGGGGAACTGCTTGGTGATACGGCTCTTGAATGCCTCCATCTGCGTGTCGTAGGTGAAGTTCATCTCCTCCAGCAGACCGGGGATGGGGTAGAGATAATCGCGGATGAAGCGCAGCAGGGTATGGTCCTTCACCGGCTGCTGCTCCAGCAGTTCCCAGTCGTCCTTACCCACCAGGCGCTCACGACGGCGGCCGGGGTCATCCTGGGCATTCACCTCCAGCAGAACATGCTCGGTATCAGCGCTGGTCAGACCGCGCACAATCTTCATGGTGAAGGTCGGCTTCAGCTCAATATCAATGACTCGCTCCTCCATGCTGGGCGGCAGCGTGGCACCTATCTTGCGCAGGAATTCCACACCGTCCAGGCTGTCGATAACCGACTTGGGAATGGAATAGCGGGGCTCCACTTCCGTGCTTTCCAGCCAGCGGGGCGGGCCGGGGAACACAGTTTCATCAGACTGGTACAGCTCCACCTGACCGGGCAGCTGGCGCACAGAGTGCGTCACATGCACACCGGCAGCCGTCACCAGCTGCAGGCCGTAACAATCCGGCACGATGGGGTCATCAATACAAATCCACTTCAGCGGCTCACGCACCACCTTGAAGTAACACTCGTCCAAGTTCACCAGGTACCCCTTCAGCGCGGGCTGGTGGAACAGCACGTTCATCACGCAGCAGGCAGCCTCGTCATCCAGGTCAAGGATAACGGTATCCTGGCGGTCGGCATAGTCACGCAGAACCTTCAGCAGAATATCCGTCTGCGGGTCGCACTTCAACGCGCCCCGGCGGAATTCCACCAGAAGTTCGTCCAGCTGGCTGCGTTCGCGGATGGAAACCCAGTCTTCCTTCAAATCAAATCTGTACTCAAAGCGGGCTTCGTTGATGGTGGAAACCAGACGCATGTACAGCGGGTGACGCGGCGGCTGGGGAGTACGCTCATTCACGCTCTGAATGCGGTCAAGCCAGGTACCCTCCTCCTTCTCGCGTTCCCATTCGGAAATACGCTTCTGAACCTTCTCCAGGTCCGTCACCACATTCATGAACTCCGGATAAGCGATACGCTTCTTGGTGAAGGCATAGGCAATGTAATTCCAGAATTCCAGGATGTTACGGGGAGGAGTCGGCCAGAGCTCCAGCGCCTCATACCCCGTAATCTCCCAGCGGGGATTGAGACGCACCAGGTCATGGTCGTGAATTTCCTGCTCAATGGCAAAGCGGCGGTAGCGTTTCTCCAGCTTGGTAACATAGTCCGACTCCCGATCATCGAGGTCGCGCCCCAGTTTCTCCTCCAGCAAGTCAGAGAGAGGAACTTCATTCAGCTCATTGGGGCTCTCGGGCATATTGGCACCACGGTACATACGCTCCACCATGGTGGCGATAAGGCAAGCACCGGCAACACGTTCGTCCTCAGCCGTGCAGGAACCGAACCAGCGGTTACCCTGCAGACGCAGACTCGTGCGGAAAACGCCCACTCTCGTTTCAACGCGTCCCTGAATATAGAGATGATTGCCGAAAATTTGCGTCACAGCTCCATCCTTCTGGAGCTTTTCGCCCGCGTTGCGCACCTGTTCGGAATAGGCGTTCAGGAAATTAAGCGTTGCGCGGTCGGGATTGAGTGCAGAACTTAACATGATAATAAAAGGGAGATTAAAGACGCGTCATCGAGCTGGCGGTATACAGTTCACCCGCTCGGGACTCATCGCGTGCATGGTGTTATATTAGCATATCAAAAGGTCTTTTTCAAGATGTCAGCTGAAGTTTTTTCGCAAATTTTGCCGATTTTCAGCATAAATTTGGTATTTTTTAACAAAAATGACATTCCTGCAGCTTGTCAACCCACATCGCAAGGAGTATCCTGCCCGCGTGAATTCGCGGTACATTCAACTCCTTTTTCTGAGCTTCTTTCTGCTCGTTTTCACGGCCTGTTCCCAGATGCCGCAGAGCAGTACTCAGGCCATTGTGGGCATTGCCGACGGGTGGGACAGCTCACACGTCACCCTCAGTCTGGTAGAGAAGAATAGCGCCGGCAAATGGCAGCGCGTACTGGGCCCCTATCCGGGGCGTCTGGGCCGCAACGGCTGCGTATGGGGCCGCGGCATGCACAGCAATCCTTCCGGCGCCACCCTCAAGAAAGAAGGAGACGGGCGTTCCCCGGTCGGCATTTTCTCCCTGGGCGGTCTGTGGGTGAACAATCCCACCCCGGTGCAGCATCATCCTTCCATTCCCTATGTGCAGGTGGGGCCGAATGACCTCTGGGTGAGCGACCCACGGCTGCCGCATCTCTACAACCGCCATGTGCGGTTGGACCACCCGGCTACCAGCCCGTGGGAGCTGCATGAGCAGATGCGCCAGAATGACTACCCGCACAGCATCAAGATGCTGGTGCACCACAACACCCCGGAAAGCGAGGGCAAGCCCGTTGTCGGGGGTGGTTCCTCCATTTTCTTCCACATCTGGAGAAACGACGGTGCATCCCCCACCGCCGGCTGCACCAGCATGAACGAGGAACAGCTGCGCGCCTTCATTGCCCGGCTCGACCCGGCCCGCAAGCCGGTCTACATCCTCCTGCCCCGCAGCGAGTATAATCGCCGCCGCAAGGAATGGGGGCTTCCCTGATTTCTTATTCAGCAGGCGTGAGCCGCAGGCCGGTGTAGGTATCAATCACCACGCGGCCAAGCCGACCATAGAGCGCATGCCCGGTGCAATCCAGGTAAAGCATGCCCTCAACCTCTACCACCGGAATGCGGTGTAAGGTCTCCTGCCGGTCATCGGAATCGCACATGTAAACAGCAGTGATGCGCTCCTGATCTTCCTCTATACCCCACAGGTTGATGGAATGCATGAAGCGGCGGCCATCCGGCTTGCGGAGAGATACCCCCACCCAGAAGGCATCACCCCGGCGAAAACCACGCAGCAGAGCGGCGGTAAGAGTCTCCGCCGTCACCATGGCACCACGTCCATTATAAATCAGCTGTTCTACCGCCAGTCCGGATTCCCGATAGTAGCCAGCCCCTGCCCCCTCTCGCAAAGCGGCGCAGAATCCACCACCGGCCAGGCGCGGACGGGAGTACTCACCATTGAACCACCACCGGATTCCCTGGTCAGGGTCGCTGCCCTCATTTTCAAACGACTGGCGATAATGCTGCCACACCTCCGCTCCGCACGGCGTATCCTGCGGCACGAGAGCAGAATTCTGCTGCTGCCACCAGGCAAGCAGATTCGAGGCAACAACCGCCCAGCACAACAAATCGTCCCCCTGCTCTCCTTTTTCATGCGTCTTGTTGAAATCGAACCACCCGCTCTCTGCCGTCACCCCGGCAGACCAGAGCGTGGCAGCCCCAAGAGACGAACAGCCCCATACAAGACACAGCAGAAGAACACAGAACCGGTGCATGCGCTCTCTATATCACAGGGCAGCGTATAAATCAATGATAAAGAAAAGGCTTGAATTGCACGGAACTCGGGCGTACACTGCACGCACACACTCTTTCAGATAATCATGCAAGATGGTCGAATCACACTGGTTGGCATAGGTTGCGGCTCCCGCACGCGCACCTATATGAAGCTGGCAATGGAATATCCGGACAAGTTCCGCATTGTGGGCGCTGCAGACCCGGTCACGGTGCGCGCCGAGCAAGTGCGCGACTTTGCCCCGGAGGAAGAGCGCGCCGGCATCCGTCTGTTCGCAAATGCCGATGAGCTGCTCTCCCAGCCGAAAATGGCCGATGTGGCCATCATCGGCACGCAGGATGACTACCACTTCGATCCCGCCAGGCGCGCGCTGGAGCTGGGCTACGACCTCCTGCTGGAAAAGCCGATTTCCAAGACCCTGCGCGAGGCGCTGGAGCTGCGTGATTTGGCCGAGAAGCTGGGCCGCCGCGTAGCCATCTGCCACGTGCTGCGCTACACGCCGTTCTACAACGCCATCCGCAACGTCATCAACAGCGGCGAGCTGGGCGAAATCATGACCTTCAATGCCAACGAGGGCGTGGGAGCCTGGCATTTCGGGCATTCCTTCGTGCGCGGTCACTGGGGCAACAGCGCCAAATCCACCCCCATGATTGTGGCCAAGTGCTGCCACGATATGGATATTCTCTACTGGCTGCTCAACCGCCCCTGCGAACAGGTTTCCAGCTTCGGTGAACTGTCCTTCTTCCGCAAGGAAACGCTTACCGAACCCCGCCCTGCCCGCTGCACCGACTGGACCACCCCCATCGGCGAAGACCCGTGGGATGCCCGTAAGTACATCACCGATGAATCCTGCCGCCGCTGGCTCAAGATGGTAATGGACGGCGTGGATGAGGCCACCCCCGAGGATATCACCGAGTGGCTCAAGACCTCCCAGTGGGGCCGAGATGCCTTCCAGTGCGAGGACAATGACCAGCCCGACCACCTGGTGGCCATTCTGCGCTACATGGGCGGCATAACCGGCACCTTCACCATGACCGCCTTCGAGGAAGGCCGCCATATCGAAATTTACGGCACCAAGGCCAAGCTCCGCGCCGGCGCTTTCTACAAGGAAAACGGCCCGGGCGAAATCACGATTACCGAGCATTTCTCCAAGAAGATGCGCAAGGTGGAAATCGAGGAGGCCGCCGGTGGCTATGCCGGCCACGGTGGTGGCGACTGGGGGCTTGTGAGCAACCTGTACAATGACATGCGCGTGGTGGAGGACACCACCCTCATGACCACCCCCATTCAGGCCAGCGCCCATTCCCACGTCATTGCCTTTGCTGTGGAGCACGCCCGCCGCACAGGTGAGGTGGTGGACATCAAGGAATTCGAGCGCCGCGTGCTTTCCGGCGAGCTGAATTACTGATAAACTTCTGCGCTTCGCAAAGGAAATCCCTGCACAGGTTGCTGTGCAGGGATTTTTTCTATCCGCTCCGGCCGCGGCTCGAACGCGGGACCCCAAGCTTAGAAGGCTCGTGCTCTATCCAACTGAGCTACCGGAGCAGTAATGCGCGCCTATCCTACCACTGAGCCCCTACCTTGGCAAGCTTTTATTTGACAACTGCCACAACGCCTGATACCATAATGACACGCGTGGCAAAGCCGCTCACAGAAATTGCAGCCAAGTCCCCTGCCTTTGCCGGGGAGCTGGAGAGACTGCGCCAGGGCGGCAGCATGGATGAACCCATGGTGCTGGAGCGCGTGGCCCCAGCGGCCTATTCCTTTGTGTCCAGCATGATTGCTGCGGTCTCTGATTCCCCGCGGCGAGTCTGGATTGTGGCAGATGCCCTGCCCGTGCAGGAACGACTGGCAGCAGAATGGCCGCTCTGGGATGGCCCCCAGGCCGTTTTTGTGCCCGAACAGGAAATCCACATCAACCACGGCATTTCCGACCCGGACCTCGCGGCAGAGCGACTGGAAGCTCTGCGGGCTATCTCCGGCGCGCCCACAAAAACACAAGCGGTCATTGTAACAGCCGCAGCCTTACAGCAACCGGCTCCCAGCTTCAGCGCCGGTGCCGGATTCACGCTTCAGCTGAAGGTGGAAGGCGAATACCCGCTGGATGATGTGTGCACTGCCCTCACTGACCACGATTTTGAACGCGTGGATCAGGTGACAGGACGCGGCGAATGGAGTCTCCGCGGCGGTATTCTGGACGTATTCCCCCTGCAGTCCGCCTGGCCGCTGCGCATCGAATTCTTTGGCGATGAAATTGAGAGCATCCGTGCTTTTGATATCGACTCCCAGTTATCCTTCAAGAAACTCGACTCCGCAGAGCTGGTGCTGGATGAACCGCCGGCAGACAGGCCGCTGAAGGATTGGATTACCAGAAATGACTGGGTGGTGAGCCTGCCCGGCTGCGGTGTACCGGGGCATGTACTGATATACGAACTGCCGCCGGATAGAGAGGATGTTCTGCCAGATATCGACACGGTGAATGCCGGTGACAGCAGTGCCATTTTCGGCACTCCGCTCGGCAGTTTCGAAACGGGCGACTTCGTCATGCAGGAGGCCCGCCGCCAGCTGGCCGGCATGGAGCTTCGCAAATGGCGCGAGCAGAAGTGGCGCGTCATCATGTTCTTCCCGCATGAGGGCGAGAAAAACCGATTCGAGGAAATCTGCGGCGAGGATGAAGCCTGGAGCGGCGTGCAGAGCCGGGATGGCGACCTGCCTCTCGGCTTCTCCATTCCCGGTGCCAAACTCGCCGTACTCTCCGCCGCTGAAATCTTCGGGCGCTATTCCGCCCCGCGCAGCCGCAAACAGGATGACCGCACCGACCGCATGCGCCGCGAGCGGGCTCAGGCTCCGCTGCGCGAAATCGAAGAGGGCGACTTCGTTATCCATGCCTCCCACGGCCTGGGCAAATTCGTCGGCATTGTGCGCGATGACAAGACCGGCGAGGAGGAAATCCACATCAAATATGCCGATGGAGTGCTGCTGCGCATCCCGCTTCAGCAGAGCCACCTGGTGTCTAAATATATAGGATTAGGTGCTAAAACACCAGAATTAAGCAAGCTGGGAGATGCCCGCTGGCGCCGAGCCTGTCAGGCCGCGGAGAAAGCCGTGCAGGACTACGCTGCACAGCTGCTGGAGATTCAGGCTGAACGCGAAAGCAACAACGGCTACGCTCACCCCGCAGACTCCGGCTGGATGTGGCAGTTCGAGTCCAGCTTCCCCTACCGCGAGACGCCCGACCAGCTTCGAGCCATTTCCCAGACCAAGGCCGATATGGAAAGCGGCCGCCCTATGGACCGTCTCATCTGCGGCGACGTAGGCTTCGGCAAGACCGAGGTAGCCATACGCGCAGCCTTCAAGTGCGTGACCGGCGGCAAGCAGGCAGCCATACTGGCGCCCACCACGGTACTGGCCGCCCAGCACTACCGCACCTTCCGCGCCCGAATGAGCGAATACCCGGTGCGTATCGAGCTGCTCAGCCGTTTCACCCCGGCAAAGAAAATCAAGGAAATCGTGGCAGGCATTGCCGATGGTTCGGTAGATATCGTCATCGGCACACACCGAGTGATTTCCAAGGATATCACCTTCAAGAACCTGGGGCTGGCTGTCATTGACGAAGAGCAGCGCTTCGGTGTGCGTCACAAGGAGCAGTTCAAGCGCATGTTCCGCATGGTGGATATGCTCACCCTCTCGGCCACCCCCATTCCGCGCACGCTTTATGTGGCGCTCATGGGCGCGCGCGACATGAGCACCATTGAAACCCCGCCGCTCAATCGCCTGCCGGTGCAGACCGCCGTCTGCCCGTACAGCGAGAAACTCATTGCTGATGCCATCGAACGCGAGCTGGCCCGCAGCGGTCAGGTATTCTTCCTGCACAACCGCGTGCAGAGCATCATGAAGATGAAGGAAGAACTGCAGCGGCTTGTGCCGAAGGCCCGCATTGTCGTGGGCCACGGGCAGATGGACAAGGGCGAGCTGGAAATCATCATGCGCGACTTCGTGGATGGCAAGGCCGATGTACTGCTGGCCACCAGCATCATTGAAAGCGGTATCGACATTCCCAACGCGAACACCATCATCATTGACCGAGCAGACCGCTTCGGCCTGGCCGATTTGTACCAGCTGCGTGGCCGCGTAGGCCGCGGCGGGCACCGCGCCTATGCCTATCTTCTGCTGCCGCGCCAGGCGCTCTGCACCGGCGATGCCCGCAAGCGAGTCTCCGCCATCAAGCAATACACCGAACTGGGCAGCGGCTTCAAGATTGCCATGCGCGACCTCGAAATCCGTGGCGCCGGCAACCTGCTGGGCACCCAGCAGAGCGGCCACATTGCAGCCATTGGTTTTGAACTGTACTGTCAGTTGCTCCGCCAGTCTATCGAGCGCATGCAGGGCAAGGTCCCGACCATCCGGGCCGAGGCTGGTTTCAAGGCAGATTTCATCTGTCTGAGCGAAGCCAGCATGGCCACCCGCGCCGATGCCGATAAACTGCTCGGCGCCTACCTGCCCGCCTCCTACATGGAATCCACCAAGACCCGCATGGAGGCCTACACCCAGCTGGCTCGCGTATGCACCACGGACGATGTGGATGACCTGGAGCGCCAGTGGCGCGACCGCTTCGGACCGCTGCCGCACGAGGTGGCACACCTGCTCACCGTGCACAAAATCCGCATCATGGCCACGCGCCGCAACATCACCAATGTGGAAATCAGCGGGCAGAAACTCATGCTCACCCGCAACAATGACTACATTCTGGACAACAAGCGATTCCCCCGCCTCCAGAAGATAAAATCTGCCGATAAATTACGCGAGGCGCTGCACCTGCTCCACTGCATGTAATGACACCGCCGCAACACCTTGCAGCAGAGTCACTTTATTTCAGTTCCACCCAGGGCAGACGATTAGCCATTTCAGCACAATGAAGCTGAGTCGGCAGCTGCAATTCATCCAGTGTGGCACGCATGGCAGCGGTTGCCTTGGCCGGCGTATTACACTCCGGGCTGATGTGCGCCAGCACCAGCTGCTGCAGCCCGGCATGCCCGATAGTGCGGATAAAATCACAGGCCTGACCATTGGACAAATGCCCCCAGCGCCCCGAAATACGGCGGATGAGCTCGATGGTGCGGCCGCTGTTCTCCAGCATATCGGGGTCGTAGTTGGACTCCAGGTAAAGCCCCTGCACCCCGGCCAGCATTTCCGGCATACCGCGCATGATGATACCGGTATCCGTCACATAGCCCAGACGCACGCCCTCGCACTCAAACACATAGCCCAGAGGGTCAGCGGCATCGTGGCTCACACAGAACGGAGTCACCTTCAGCGCACCCACCTGCACCTCCTGCCCAGGCTCCAGATAAGTGAACGTGGCATTCGGGGCCATGCCCCGCAAATCCTTGGCGAGATAGCGGCTGCAGTACAGCGGCAGAGAACGCTTCTTGGAGAGCACCCCCAGACCGCACACGTGGTCCTGGTGCTCATGGGTAAAGAAAACACCGCTCAGCTCGGCATCAGACAAACCGCACTCCGCCAGTCCCTTTCGGATGCGGAGTGCTGAAATCCCGGTATCTACCAGCACATGGGTACCACCGCCGGAAATGACGGTGGCATTACCACGGCTGCTGCTGGCCAGCACGGAGAATCGAATCATGGCTGAGGCGTCACAGGTGTCAGCACAGTATCCTCCGGCTTCAGCTTATCGGCAGGCTTGCCATACAGCTTACCCGTCTGAGCCTCAAGGAAGCGGGTGATATTCTTCACCGTAATGTCGGATGCGGCACCTGCGCCATTCTGAGTCTGAATCATGATACGCACCGCATCCTGCAGGCTGTTCACCGTGCCGGTATGGAAATACGGAGCCGTCAGGGCCACATTGCGGAGATTCGGCACACGGAACATGTCCTTATGCTCAGGCTTCTTGGTGAAATCCTGCAGACCGAAAGCACCTTCCTGATAATCGGCCGGAGTAGCCAGCGCGCGGAAATCGCCGTGCGTGTTCACATACTCAAAGCTGATACCGCCCAGCGTGGGGCCACTGTGGCAGGTGGCGCAGCCCAGCTGCACAAAGGAATCCATGCCTGCCTTCTGAGAATCGGTGAGAGCCTTCTCATCGCCCTTCAGATAGCGGTCGAAATCAGAATCGGGGGTCACGAGCGTCTGCTCATAGGCGGCAATAGCGGCGGTCACCGTATCGCCGGTAATGCCATGGTCTCCGAACACGTAGGCAAACAGCGCAGCAATCTCCGGGTCGCGGGAAAGCTTATGGGCAATGATATCCCAGTCAGCCACGCAGGTGAAACCCATTTCCACCGGATTCAGGGGCGGGCCACCGGCCTGTTCCTTGAGGTCAGCAGCGCGGCCATCCCAGAACTGGCGGATATTGCCTGCAGCGTTGAGCGTAGTGGGCGCATTCACACCACCCAGCTGGGGCATACCATCCGGCCCCGGCACACCCTTGGACTTGGCCAGATTATCCGTGCCGCCCCTGGTCAGGTCATGACAGGAAGCGCAGGAAACCTTGTTGGTCGTGGACAGACGGCCATCATGATACAGCAGATAGCCCAGATAAATACGAGCCTTCTCCAGGCTGGTTGCCGGCTCTGCCACCGGAGCAATGGGAGCAAAGGCACGGGCAATAGCGCCCTCTTCCTTGTACTTCTGGCGAAGGACTGCCACATCCGTGGGGGTCAGGCGGGAACCCAGGTGCACAGCGCTGTACGATGCCGGGGGCATACGGCGGGTGCGCAGCACGTAATCCATCTTCAGGTAATCCACATTGCCGGAGCGCACGCTGTAATCCGGGGTAAGGGTGAAGGCTCGCTTAGCGCCCTCCACGTGGTCGCGCATCAGGCCAAAGGAGAAGAAATTCAGCACCTTGCTGTAGGAAGCATCCTGAGCATGGCAGGAAGCGCACTTCATTTCCAGCACCTTGGAAGCCACGGCATCTGCTGTGGCAGGCTCCATGGGCGGAATCACGGTGGATTCATGCATGGAATCCACAACACACTGAGAAACCTTACCACCCACGGCTGCAACAAGGCCGGTGGCAAGCAGAATCAGCACATATTTCCAGTTCGATTGTTTCTTACTCATCATTTCTATCAGGGAAAGGGGGTCAGCGTAGTCATTCTAACACAGCCACCGTCACTGGCAAGCAGAAAAAACGGCTCCGCACTTGTTAAATTTAATTATGTGTGCTATGGTGGTGCCGTGAGGAGACTTCTTTCCACCTGCCTGTCTGCCGTTCTGCTCTGCCAATGCGCCCAGCAGCTTTCCCCGGCTTACCCCTGCCCCCCGGCGGCACCGCAGCCACAAGCAGCACCCCGGCAGTCCGAAACAACGGACGAAAACCGCATGCCTGCGAGGCTCTGCTATCTGGATGAGGTCATCCCCGGCATCTGCGTGGATTTGAAATACTGCGGCAATGATAATTTTGTGGGCCGCCCCATTGCAGGCTACACCACCGGCCACCGCGCCATACTGCGCCGCGACACTGCCGACCGACTGGCCAGAGCCCAGCAGGCACTCGCGCAGAAGGGACTTGCGTTGAAAGTGTGGGACGCCTACCGGCCCCACCGGGCCATGCAGGATTTCTACAAGTGGTCCCGCACGCCAGACGAAACGATGAAGGCGGAGTTCTACCCCAATATCTCCAAGCAGGGCATTTACGAAAACAGATACATCAGCCGCACCTCCGACCACAGCAAAGGGTTGGCGGTGGATGTCACGCTCATCCGGCTGGACACCGGCGAGGAACTGGACATGGGCGGGAGGCATGACCTGCTGGATGAAAGCTCCGCCACCCGCTATCCCGGTCTCACCCCGGAACAGCAGGCAAACCGGCTTCTGCTGCTGCAGACCATGGCCGACGTAGGCCTGCGCAACTATCGCAAGGAATGGTGGCACTATTTCCAGAAAAAAGAACCGGCAGCCCCCCGGTATAATTTCCCACTGAATGATAATCTGATTACCAAGCCATGAAACACCTGCGCCTTACCCTCCTGCTCTTTCCGTTCCTGCTCTGCCAGTGCAGCCAGCCGACCGTGCTGGTGTACCCGGGCATCATGCCGCAGGAACTCTGCTACCTGGACGAAGTGGCACCCGGCATCAAGGTCGATTTGAAATACTGCGGCTCCGATAATTTTGTGGGCCGTCCCATAGATGGCTACACCGATGGCCGCCGCGCCATTCTGCGCAAGGATGCCGCTGCCGCACTGGCCAGGGCCCAGCAGGAACTGAACAAGAAAGGCTACGGCCTGCTCATCTGGGATGCCTACCGACCCCACCGCGCCCTGCAGGATTTCTATAACTGGTCACTCACCGATGATGACCGCACCCGCGCCACCTTCTACCCGAATATCACCAAGCGCGGTATTTATGAGAATAAATACATAGGCCTCCAATCCGAGCACAGCTGGGGTGTGGCGGTGGATGTCACCCTCATCCACCTGAACAGCGGCAAGGAGGTCGACATGGGCGGCCGCCACGACCTGCTGGACAAAAGCTCTGCCACCGAATATGCCGGGCTCACCGCCCGCCAGCAGGCTAATCGCCGCCTGCTCCGCGATACCCTGGCAGCTGCAGGCATGCGCAATTACAGCAAGGAATGGTGGCATTACTTCGTCTACCCCCTCAATCTCTGCCACCAGTATGATTTCCCGCTGAACGATTCGCTGCGCAGCTCCCACCCCTGAATGCAGGCGAGTCTCCATCCACCACAAAATTGTGGATAACTTGTGGATAACTTGTGGATAACTTTTGCTTGATATTACAAACAAAGGGTGTAGAATGAAGCGCGAACTTACAAACCATGAACTCTCTTCTGAAAACAATTCTGGTGTGCGCAACCGGCTGCATAGTAGTCTCCTGCTCAGATTCTGCTGAGGGCGTGTGGCGTGGCGAATGTGTGAACGAATCCGTTGGCTCAAAGTCCGGCATGAAGATGACTATCAAGCAGGAAGGCGACAAACTGCAGGGTATTCTGATGCTGCAGGATGAGTTGTACGGCAGTGGCAAGCTTACCGGCTATGTGACCGGCAAAGACGTGACGATGCACTCCGAGGGCAATATGCAGACCTTCATCAACATCGTCTGGAGCGGCAAACTCAAGGGTGACACCATCAAAGGCACCTACCGCGTGGAGCCTGCACCTTCCGCCGAATTGCTCGGACGCGAAATTCAGAAAGGCTCCTTCATTATTCACCGCGATTAAAGCGGCAGCAATAGCCGGATTTCAGTAGGCGAAGAGAAGTCTGCGATGGCAGAGGTACAGACAAAAGGCCAGGCACATCTTATCACCCTGGGGGCCTTCCTGTGCTTCGGACTCATGAGTCCGCTGTGCAAGTGGGCCATGGAAAGCGGCATTATCACCGGGGTGAGCATGGCCTGTTTTCGTCTGTGCGGCGCAGCGGCGCTCTTCTGGCTGATATCGCCGCTGGTTCCCCGGCAGAAAATAGATGCAGGAGACTGGAAGCACCTGGTCATCATGTCCCTGTGCGGCATGGGGATAAACCAGTTCTGCTATGTACTGGGCGTGCAGCACACATCGCCCACCAATGCATGCGTCATCACCACCAGTACGCCGGTCTTCACCTTCATTCTCTCTGCCCTGTTTCTGCATGCCGCTGTAACAACCCGCAAGGTAGGTGGCCTGGCCATCGCCGCCACCGGGGCACTCATCCTCATTCTGGGTTCTCAGATGCAGGGTGGCCGCAGCGGCAGCCCGCTGGGGGATTCTATCTGCCTGTTCTCCCAGCTTTCCGCCTCCTGCTACTTTGTTTTCTTCAGCGGCGTCATCAGGAAATATCACCCCGTCGTGCTGATGCGCTGGCTCTTTCTCATATCCGCCGTGCTTACCGCGCCATTCTGGCTGCATGAAATCAGCACCCTCCCCTGGGGCCAGCTGGGCATGCCGGAAATCCTGGGCAGCGCGTACGTGGTATTCTTCGGGTCATTCGTGAGCTACCTGCTCATGATAATGGGGCAGCGGCATCTGGAGCCCGCCACCGTGGCGGCTTACAACTACATTCAACCGGTCATTGCCGCCACCGTAGGCATTCTACTGAGCGTGGATGAATTGAGCTGGCAGAAAATTGTGGCCGTGCTCTGCATTGCCGCCGGCGTATGGGCCATTTCCCGCAAATCCACACCGGAAGAAGCTTAATTCCCGGAATACATACACAACGATTGCATCCCGACATCGTTGCATTACAAGTTTTTCCTTGCCTAATCTGGAATGATTCGATATAATCCGGGCATACAAAGTTATGCCTAGCACAAAATCTTCCCATTCCCGCACAATGGCTACAAGTCTGGTGCGCCGCGCCGGGGTTCGCATGACCCGCCAGCGCCGCGCCGTGCTGGAGACCATTCTGGCCTCCCACGACCACCCGACCGCCGCCATCATCTTCGACCGCACCAAGGCACACATGCCCGGCATCTCCCTGGCAACGGTGTACAACTGCCTGGAAACGCTGTCGGAAACAGGTATCATCAACCACCTGAATTTCGACAACGGCCCCTCCCGATTCTGCCCGAATCTGGAGCCGCATGTTCACCTGCTGGATGACACCAACAACCGCGTGCTGGACATTCAGCTGAAGCCCGGTCTGCGCCCCGAAGACGTGTTCGAACTGCCGGAAGGCACCTGCGTGACACGCATGGACGCTTGCCTACACGGCAATATTCCTGTATAATCTCCCCCAGCAATGAGTCTGGTCATCAAAAATCTGCACGCGCGCGTCAAGGATGGCGCGCCTATTCTCAACGGCATCAATCTGGAAATACCTAAGGGAGAGGTACATGCCATCATGGGTCCGAACGGCTCCGGCAAGTCCACCCTTTCCAAGGTACTCTGCGGCCACCCGGATTACGAGGTGACAGCCGGCAGCGCAGAAATGGACGGACAGGATCTTTTTGCCATGAGCGTGGACGAAAGAAGCCGCGCCGGGCTCTTCCTTGCCTTCCAGTACCCGGTGGAAGTACCGGGCGTGACCAATGCCAATTTCATGCGCGCAGCCCTGCAGGCCCGCCTGCCCAAGGGCGAGGAGCTGGAAGCCGTTGCCTTCTACAAGGAACTCCGCGGCAAGATGAAGGAATTGGGCATTGACCCCAAGTTCACAGCCCGCGCCGTGAACGAAGGTTTCTCCGGCGGCGAGAAGAAGCGCAACGATATTCTGCAGATGATGATGCTGAACCCCAGCTACGCTATTCTGGATGAAACGGACAGCGGGCTGGACGTGGATGCCCTGCGCATTGTATCTGACGGCGTGAACGCCATGCGCGCCCCCTTCCGCAGCTTCATGGTCATCACCCATTACAAGCGTCTGCTGGACTACATCCGCCCCGATGTGGTGCATGTGCTCTACAACGGACAGATTGTGAAGACCGCCGGATTCGAGCTGGTGGACCACATCGAGCAGCACGGCTTTGATTTCCTGAAGACCGAGGAGCTCTGATATGGACGAGACGACCTTCCAGGTAGACACGCGCGGTGCGTTCTCCATGCCGGAGAACCACAAGTTCGATGCCGGTTTCGGTCTTACCGAAGCCACTGTCGACTACATCTGCGATGCCAAGGGCGAGCCGGACTGGCTGCGCCAGTTCCGCAAGGATGCGCTGAAGAAGTTCAACGAAATGCCCATGCCCTACCACTGGGCTCCGGAGGGTATCCGCAATGTGGATTTCGAGAACTTCCGCTACTACCTCTCGCACGGCGCCACCCCCAGCCGCAGCTGGGATGAGGTGCCGGAGGACATGAAGCGCACCTTCGAGCGTCTGGGGGTGCCGGAGCAGGAACGTGCGTTCCTGGCCGGCGTGGATGCCCAGTACGACTCCGAAACCGCGTATACCAACATGCGCGAGGAGCTGCAGAAGCAGGGCGTTATCTTCGTGAACTCCACCGAGGGTCTCAAGGAATACGAGCACATCTTCCGCCCCTGGTTCGGCAAGGTCATCCCTGTGGGCGATAACAAGTTCTCCGCCCTCAACCACGCAGCATTCTCCGGAGGTTCATTCATCTATGTGCCCAAGGGCGTGAAACTCGCCCAGCCGCTGCAGGCCTATTTCCGCATCAACTCCGAAAGCATGGGCCAGTTCGAGCGCACCCTCATCATTGCCGATGAAGGCGCCGAGCTCATGTACATGGAAGGCTGCACCGCCCCGCAGTACGACAGCGCCACCCTGCACTCCGGCGTGGTGGAACTCGTGGCACTCAAAGGCGCAAAAATCCAGTATGTAACCGTGCAGAACTGGTCCACCAACGTGTATAACCTCGTGATTCAGCGCGGTCTTGCCATGGAGGATGCCGAAATCCGCTGGATTGACTGCAACCTGGGCTCCGGGCTCACCATGAAGTACCCCGCCGTGGTGCTGCAAGGTCGCCGCGCCCGTGGCGAGGTGGTCAGCATCTCCCTGGCACACAGCGGCCAGCTGCAGGACACCGGCGCACGCATGATTCATGCTGCCCCCGAAACCACTTCCAACATTGTGGCCAAGTCCATTTCGGTGGGTGAAGGGCGTGCCAGCTACCGCGGCGAGGTGAAAGTGCTCAAAGGCATGAAAGGCTGCAAGAACAATACCGAGTGCGATGCCCTCCTCATCAATGCAGCCAGCCGCACGGACACCTACCCCGCCATCACCGTGAACGGCAACGCCAGCGCCGTGCAACACGAGGCCTCCGTCTCCCAGGTGGATGAAGAAATGCTCTTCTACCTGCAGCAGCGTGGTCTCACCCGCGCCCAGGCCATGAGCCTGGCCGTCAATGGCTTTATCAACGACCTGGTGAAGGAATTCCCCATGGAATACTCCGTGGAACTTCGCCGCCTCATCGACCTGGAGATGGAAGATTCCATCGGCTAACCCCCAACTGCACGACACCACACCATGGATTTTCCCGACAGCATGAGCATGGAAGAAGCCTTCGCCCTGGCAGAAGCCGAGGCCAAGCTCAACGCAGCCCTCGCCGAAAGCAAAGCCCGTTTCGAGAACGCAGTGATTCCTGACCGACTGAACGAAGACTGGCGCTTCGGGCGCCCGCATAAATACGCCAAGGAGCTGGCTGAGCTGCTGCAGAGCAACACACCCTGCACAGGCTCCGCAGAGGTTCAGGGATGCGACGAAGAGGCTGTTATCATCAACGCAGATGATGATGATTTGAAACAGACCGAAATGCTCATGCCCACCATCGGGTCCGATGCCCTACTCGGTCTGCATCTCAAGCGCTTTGGCAGCGGCTATGCTCTTTATCTCGAAAAGAGTTACGATTCCCCCATCATCATCAACTACCGCAGCTCCGGGCTCTACACCCCCAGCACTTTCATCATGGCGGCTCCCGGTGTGCATGCTCATATCATTGAAAACATTCACTGCGAAAACGGTGCCACTATCTTTGCCGCTCGTAACATTCAGGTAGCAGAGGGGGCAAAACTCAAGGTAGAGCTTCACGCCTTCTGCCCCGGAGTGGAGCAGGTGCAAGGGCGTTGCATGGTCATCACCAATGTACAGAACATGGGTGGAGAAGTACGCCACCTCACCAATTTCCTGAATCTCGATTGGGCCCGCGAGGAAACGGTGGCAGAAATCTACGCAGAAGGTTCCGACACCCAGCTTTATTCCTCCAATACCCCGCTGGAGCACATGGTGCTCGACCAGCATACGCGCCAGGTTCACCACGTGGGCAAGGCTGTAAGCAATCTGCTGTACAAGAACGTACTGGAAGACAAAACAACCGCAACCTTTGCCGGCAACATCTATGTGGCTCCTGGTGCCCACAACACAGACGCCTACCAAAGCAACCGCAACCTGATGATTAGCGAGGATGCTACGGTAAACTCCCTGCCCGGTCTGGAAATTCTGGCCGATAAAGTACGATGCTCCCACGGCAGTGCGTCCGGCCCCATGGATGAAGAACAGCTCTTCTATCTCCTTTCACGCGGCATTCCGCGGCACGAAGCACATCAGCTCATTGCCCTCGGCTTCGTGGAAGAGGTCGATAACAAGTTCAACGCCTGATATTGACAGGATTTCCCCTACCTTTCTCCGATTTATGAATAACGTCCTCCGCTCTTTGTGCGCCGGGCTCTGTACCGTTAGTCTTGCCTGCGCTCAGCCGTCGCACCCCGTCACCGAACAGCCTGCGCTCATTCCTGCTCCAATACAGTACGAATCGGCCGTAAACCAGCCGGGATTCCTGCTGAGCAACGGCATCAAGGTAGACTCCGCAACCAGCCACAGCGAGCTGGGGCGTGCAGCCATCCGTGCGCTCATGGCTGCCGGGCTCGAAATTCAGCCCGAGGAAACGGAAGGTGATTTGCAGGTGCAGCTCCAGGCCAACCAGGCCCCCGCAGCCTATGCGCTGAAGGTCACGCCGCAGGGAATCAACATCGAGGTCGGCAGCGCAGAAGCCCTGCACGCCGCCGCACAGACTCTGGCTCAGGCGGTGCTGAAAGACGCCGCCGGGCAGCCGGCGCTGCCAGCCATGTGGGTGAAGGATGCCCCCCAGCTTGAGCACCGAGGCATCATGCTCGACACAAGCCGCCACCCCATCAGCGTGGCAGATACCAAGCGTATCCTGAACCTCATGGCGCGCTACAAGCTCAACCGCCTGCACTGGCACCTGTGCGATGACCAGGGCTGGCGCATCGAGATTAAGAAATACCCCCTGCTCACCGAAATCGGCAGCAAACGCAAGGGCACGGCCTGCTGGATTAAGCAGACAGAGGTAGACAACAAACCGGTGGAGTTCTACTACACGCAGGACGACATCCGCGAGGTGGTGGAGCACGCGCACAGCCTGGGCATCATCGTCATCCCGGAAATCGAAATCCCCGGCCACGCCAGCGCTGCCGTGACGGCCTATCCGCAGCTGGGCAACCAGGACTGCCCCGGTTTCGCACCGGAAGTTGTCACCGGCTGGGGCGTATTCACGCATGTGATGGGGCCGAATGCCTTTGCGTTCCAGTTCATCGAGGACGTGCTGGGTGAGGTCTGTGAGCTCTTTCCCCGCGCCCCGTTCATCCACATCGGCGGCGATGAAGTGCCCCGCGACCAGTGGAAGGCAAGCCCCGCTGCCCAGGCATTCATGCAGCAGCACGGCATGAACCGCGAAAGCGAAATTCAGGACTATTTCACCCACCTCTGCGCCAAGGTGCTCCGCAAGCATAGCCGCCGCATGGTCGGCTGGGATGAAATCATGTGCGCCCCGCAGCTCCCGCAGGATGCCGTGGTAATGGCCTGGCGCGGCATGGACCACGCCCGCATCGCCGCCCGCCGCGGGCATGAGCTCATCCTCTGCCCCATTCACGCCTTCTACTTCAATTTCCCGCAAAGTACAAATGAGGAAGTAGAACCCTTCTACACCGGGCTCACCGGTTTCGACCACATCGACTGGAAGCACGTGCTCACCTTCGATACCGCCGTCCCCGGCAACAAGGTTATCGGCATGCAGGCCAACCTGTGGAGCGAGTGCATCCCGGACATGAAGAAGCTGGAATACATGCTGGTGCCCCGCATCTGCGCCCTGGCCGAAAAAGCCTGGCGCTATGGTCTGCCTGTTTTCCCCGATGAGTTCGCCCACCGTCTCGATGCCCAGACGCCCTACTTCGATTCCCTGCAGCTCAACTTCCGCCAGGAGGATAATTCCCCGCGCCGCCCGTAAGCTTGACTATCCCCAGTCGTTGATATACGCGTATCTCATTGACAGCAGATGATAAAATGCTAAAATACAGCAGCATGTCATACCCCCCCCAATTAAGTAGGAATAACACAAATCGCAATATACCGCACGATGTCATGCGAGGGCTTGCGATTCTGCTCATCATCATCTTTCACGCAAACAAAGAGCTACTGCCATATGGCTACCACGGGGTAGACATTTTTCTAGCTATATGCGGGTATTACATCTGCCAATCGTTCCGCCGGGAGACATATAGCACATCTGCATACCTGAAAAAGCGTCTGGCACGTATCTATCCGCCGCTGCTCATCAGCATTCTTCTCACCTTATTGCTACTGACGATATTCAGCAGTAAGGATACCCTGATACCGAGCGCCAAAACAGCATTTGCTGCGCTATTCGGTATCTCGAACATCTATCTTGCCAATCAGAAGGGTGGATACTTTGCAAACTCAACGATGGATAACGCCTTGCTGCACACGTGGTACATTGCCGTAACTCTGCAAGTGTACATACTCTTTGCTCTTGGCTGGCATATCCTTTCCAGATGCAGGACAAAATGGGTACTCATCCTGACAGTGCTGACCGGGTTATTATCATTTCTCTGGGCAAACCAGGTTCTCGTATACGTGATTTTCCACAAGCTGAACTTGCCACAGATTGTCAGCACACCACAAGCCCCGGATGAAATGTACTATGAACTCTTTCCGCGTCTCTGGGTAGTGCTGGCAGGTTGCGGCGCGGCATTTCTGCCGGAAATAAAGGCTGCAAGAGTAGGATCTATCCTCGGACTGGCAGGACTGCTTATGATGCTCATACCATCCGTCATCCACTTAGAAACATCCAAAATTCTAGCTGTATGCGTTGTTACAGGTAGTGTCCTGGCTATCAGATATCTTCCAGAAAGCAGGAATCTGACATGGCTGACGGAAAACATGCCGCTGGCATGGGTGGGGCGCATTTCCTTTTCGCTCTATCTGGTACACCTGCCAATCATCACGCTGTACCGAAGTCTGACAGGTCAGGAAGAACTTCCACTTCTCGATATGGGCATCCTCCTCCCTCTCATACTACTGGCAGGCTATGCCTTTTACAAGGGCGTGGAGACCCGAAAAATGACCAGGAATTCCATTTGTGCGGTAACTGTCGCTTGCCTGATACTCTCTCTGTCAGCCATAAAGACCCAGGGATTCAGTCAATACATACACAAAAAAGCCAATAGCATAAGAATTGATACATACACAGACTTTGGAGAATGTAAGGATGCAAGGCTTCTTCAGGATTACCCAGAGGAGCAATTGACATACTGGGACGGAGTCTACAGATTCACCGGGCAGAAAGTGCCCAGGCTGAATACGACCCTGCTCCATATCGGCGATTCCAGTAAGGATGCCAATTTCATCCTGCTGGGAGACTGCCAGGCGCACACACTTTATGCCGGGCTGCATGAATGCAGCCGGAGTGAAGGACTGAGCGGAGTATTCCCTGCCACATACATGCTGGCGTTCTGGGACAGATTGTGTAATGAAAGCGACAACCGAGTCTATCACCGAAAAAAAGCAGAAGCAATGCTCAACTGGCTTTCCAGACACCCGGAAATCAAGCATGTAATACTTGCGCAGCTCTGGAGCTACTGGATGCCCCCCGAAACCTTACTTAAGCGAAAATGGGATGGCAGTCTGCATCCTTCAAACGACATGGAATCCGCTACGCAGGATTTAATGACCTTATGCCGGAAATTAAAGGACATAGGCAAAAATGTCATCGTCCTGAACGAGATACCGACCATCGCCGCACAGTCACCTCTGCGAGCCATACGTGGGCAACTTTGTTTTTCTGACACAGCGGATTCAAAAACACTGCAACAAAGTGCCGAAGAATATGCCAGAAAAAACGCTCCTTACCTGCGCTGCCTAGAAAAAGTACAGGCTGCGGGGCTGTGCACACTGCTGCACCCCGCCCAGATACACCTGGAAGGCGGTCAGTTTTCTGCATGGAAAGATGGGCAGGTACTCATGCACGATAACATGCACCAGAGCTATCCCGCTGCACTGCAGACGGCAAAGGGGCTCATGCCCAAACTCCGGGAGATACTGAAGCAGTGAGCCCCCGCCCGGGACAGCAGAACTAGAGCCGCCCATATTCCCCTGCGCGCAGCTCGGGCGCGACATCATTTGATGCGAAATGCTCTTTCGTCCCTCGCCGCTTATGTTTATGAACTGAAGTTCCGAGCTTCGACATTCAGGCTTCCACTCATTTAACAAAAAAACGCCCCTGCGGCCTATCCGGCGCAGGGGCGATTTTTGTATCGAGTAAAATCTCTTTAGTAGGCGCGGGCCCAGAGGACGCGGCGCGTGGTGGGGCGGCCGGTAAGGATACAGGGTGCAGCCTCGGCAGCGGTGCCCATCTCGCCCTGCGGAATGCAGCGGATGGAGATACGGAGGCTCTTGGCCAGAGTTTCTTCTTCCTCGGGGGAGCCATCCCACGGGCAGAGCAGCCAATCGGCATCGCCCTCGCCGTTGAAATTGGCCTTCAGTTCATCCAGGCTGGAGCAGGTGCGGATGTGGCTGTCGCGGAACTCGCGCTGGCGCTGCAGCAGGGTGTTCTGGATATCCTCCAGCAGGGAGACGGAGTTCTCCACAAACTCCGTTTCGGAGATAAAGCTCTTCTCGTTGCTGGCCTGGTCGCGGCGGCAGAGACAGACGGAGCCCTTCTCCAGGTCGCGCGGACCAATCTCCACACGAACAGGTACGCCCTTCTTAATCCAATCCCACTTCTTGGTGCCACCGTTGATATCGCGG
Source organism: Akkermansia sp. (assembly GCA_045132635.1). Classification (GTDB taxonomy): domain Bacteria; phylum Verrucomicrobiota; class Verrucomicrobiia; order Verrucomicrobiales; family Akkermansiaceae; genus Akkermansia. The sequence goes on along the minus strand of JBGUSR010000007.1, from coordinate 13,963 downwards.
GTATCAACCTGCACACGCAGGGGCATGCCGTGGAAGCTCATGGCGCTGAGCTTATCGGCCAGAGCCTGGCAATGGGCGATGATGGCATCCTTCGTATCAGCCTTGGGCGTGACGGGGATGATGACAATCTGCTTGGGAGCCACGCGGGGCGGGCACACCAGGCCGTCGTCATCGGAGTGGGCCATGATGAGCGTACCAATCATGCGGGTGGAAACACCCCAGGAGGTGGTCCAGGCAAACTGACGCTCGTTGTTGCGGCCTGCGAAGGAAATGTTCTGAGCCTTGGCAAAGTTCTGACCCAGGAAGTGGGAGGTACCGGCCTGAATGGCCTTGCGGTCCTGCACCATGGCCTCCACCGTGAAGGTGCGCACAGCACCCGGGAAACGCTCGTGCTCGGTCTTCTCACCGGGAATCACATCCACGGCAAGCACATCGCGCTGGAATTCCTCATACACCTTGTGCATGAGTGCGGTCTCTTCCTCAGCCTCCTCGCGGGTTTCGTGGGCGGTGTGGCCTTCCTGCCACAGGAACTCAGCCGTGCGCAGGAAGATACGCGGACGCATTTCCCAGCGCATCACGTTGCACCACTGGTTCACCTTGATAGGAAGCTCGCGGTAGGACTCCAGCCAGCGGGAGAACGCAGCACCAATCACCGTCTCGGAAGTGGGGCGAATCACGTACTTATCCGTGAGCTCGCCGGAGGGAATCATGCGGGTCTTGCCGGTTTCGGGGTCCTTCACAGCCTCCAGGCGGTGGTGAGTCACCACGGCGCATTCAGTAGCAAAGCCTTCTGCGTGTTCGGCTTCCTTTTCCAGGTAAGAAACCGGGATAAGCATGGGGAAATAGGCATTCGTGTGACCGGTGCGCTTGAAGTCACCATCGAGCTGCTGCTGGATAAGTTCCCAGATAGCGTAGCCCCAGGGCTTAATGACCATGCAGCCACGAACCTCGGAATTTTCGGCAAGGTCGGCTGCCTTGATAACCTGCTGGTACCACTCGGGGAAATCCTGAGCGCGAGTGGGAGAAATAGCGTTCTGTTGTGCCATGGCGTGAATTGTATGGATTATGGTTAAAATGTCAATGAAAATCAGTACTTACTCTCGCGGTATAATTTGTGGTTGAGCACCGCAAGCAGAATCATGAAGATAGTGAGCAGCCACAGCCCCAGGGTACAGAAAGCCAGAGCAAACACCACCGCAGCCACCAGGCTGATGGCGTGCATCTGCGGGCGGGATTTCATGAGACCCTGCATAATCTGCCCACCATCCAGCGGAAAAATCGGCAGCAGGTTCAGCAGCGTCCACCAACAGCTCACTTCTATCAGATAAAAGAACAGAAACATGACCAGCGGCGGATATTCCGTCACCGCCACACAAGGCATGCACCCCAGTGCAAAGCTGCTGGCAAAGAGCGAGCCCAGAATAAAATCCCCCACATACAGACAAAGCCCCAGATAGGCGATAACACCCACAGCCAGTGAGGCCAGCGGGCCTGCAGCCGTCATCACCACACCCTGCATGCGGGTGAGGCGGGCTGTCTCATTCGTGCAGTCGCCCCCCAGCCAGGCCAGGTAAACACAGGGATACCCGCCACCAAGCCGGCGCCCCACCAGGGCGTGCCCCATCTCATGCGCCAGCAGAATAACAAAGGCCGAAACAATGAAAAGCAGCGCACTCATCAACTCCACCACGCTCGACACACAATACGCCCGGCCCAGAATGGCCAGGGTCAACCAGAGCGTGGGGTGAATACTTACCTGCACCCCGAATAGAGTGAAACGAATCATCGCCCGCCATTCTATGGCTGCGCCCTGCTCCCTGCAAGCTCACAGGCAGCCATACCCCGCATCATGACAAGGAAATTTATCACCTCGCAGTCTCGTTTCTTGCTTGCAGGGTGCTTAAGAATTATGTAATATATTGGCAATCCATGGAAGCCGAATACACAGAGGACGACATTCAAACATTAGACTGGCGCGAACACATTCGTCTGCGCCCGGGTATGTACATTGGCAAGCTGGGCGACGGCAGCATGTCCGACGACGGCCTGTACGTGCTGCTCAAGGAAGTGATAGACAACTCGATTGACGAGTTCGTAATGGGTGTCGGCAAGAAAATCATGGTCAGCATCAGCAAGGAAGGCCTGTGCGAGGTGCGCGACTTCGGCCGTGGTATCCCGCTGGGCAAGCTTTACGAATGCGCCGCTAAAATCAACACCGGTGGCAAGTACGATGGCGAGGCCTTCAAGAAATCCGTGGGTCTGAACGGCGTAGGTATCAAAGCCGTGAACGCCCTTTCCGAAACCTTCGAAATACAGGCCTACCGCGAGGGGCAGACCCGCCGCATCCAGTTCCGCGCTGGTGAGATGATAGAGGGCACCGATATCACCGAAGCCACCGACCAGCCGGACGGCACCCGCGTGGCCTTCATGGTAGACCGCACCATCTTTGCCGCAGATGCCGCCTACAACATGCAGTTTGTGGAGCGCATGTGCCGCTACTACTGCTACCTGAACACCGGCCTCACCATCAATCTGAACGGCCGTAACATCTCCTCCAAAAATGGTCTGCTTGACCTGTTGAAGGAGGAGATGAAGGAAGAACCCATCTACGCCCCCATCCACATCTCCGGCCCGGATATCGAAATTGCCATCACCCACGGCGATGACTACGGTGAGGAGTACTACTCCTTCGTGAACGGCCAGCACACCACCATGGGTGGCACCCACCAGGCTGCCTTCCGCGAGGCTATCGTCAAAACCCTGCAGGGCTACTTCAAGAAGAGCTACGAAGGCTCTGATATCCGCAACGGCATCCAGGCGGCCATCAGTCTCAAGGTCATTGAGCCCGTGTTCGAATCCCAGACCAAAACCAAGCTGGGCAGCAACACCATGGGCCCCGGCAAGGAAACCATCCGCACCTTTGTGCTCAACTTCCTCTCCCGCGAGCTGGATAACTACCTGCACCGCCACCCCGAAATCGGCGAGGCGATGGAGGAGAAAATCAAGGAGAGCGAAAAGACCCGCAAGGAAGTGGCCGGCGTGACCGGCAAGGTAGCCAAGGAACGAGCTAAGAAGGCCAAGATTCACACCCGCAAGCTGCGCGACTGCCGCGTGCACTACGACACCAAGCACAAGCGAGCCAAAGACACCATGCTGTTCATCACCGAGGGTGACTCAGCCTCCGGTTCCATCACCACAGCGCGCGATGCCGAAACCCAGGCCGTGTTCTCCCTGCGCGGCAAGCCGGCAAACAGTTTCGGCATGAACCGCGCTGCCCTCTTCGAGGAAAAGCGAAACGAGGAGCTGGACTTCCTGCACCTGGCGCTCAACATCGACCGCAGCATGGAGGATCTGCGCTACAACAAGGTCATCATCGCCACTGATGCTGATGTGGACGGCATGCACATCCGCCTGCTGCTGCTCACCTTCTTCATCCAGTACTTCCCGGATCTCATCCGAGAGGGGCACCTCTTCATTCTGCAGACGCCGCTCTTCCGCGTGCGCAATAAACAGAAGACCATTTACTGCTATTCCGAGGCCGAGCGCGACCGCGCTGTGAAGCAGCTGGGCCGCAACCCGGAAATCACCCGATTCAAGGGTCTGGGTGAAATTTCCCCCGCCGAGTTCAAGGGCTTCATCGGCGAGGATATCCGCCTGGAGGAAGTCACCCTTGAAAACGCACACAATCTCAAGGAAATTCTGCGGTTCTACATGGGTGATAACACCGATGACCGCCGCCAGTACATTGTAGACAACCTCCGCATCGAAGAAGATTTAGCCTGATACTCCCCCATGAAAATTAACAGATTCATTCTTACCCTTGCCACCGCCGCTATTCTGCCCGTCCAGGCAGAGTGGGAACCCCGCGGACTCTGCCACGTATGGACCGGCGGAGGCGCCCCGGAAGCACCGGAGGATATGCTCACCGGTGTCATCTATGACTACAACCGCAACCCGAAAGGCGAATTCTTCACCTATTCCGGCGTATACAGCAGTGAAAACACAACACCCAGACTTGGTAAAAGCCTGAAGGAAGCCCAGAAAATCCGCCACACGGGCGCTAAAAACCCTACCAACAGCCCGGATGTGCACGGCCAGTGCGCTCAGATATTGAAGTTGCTCATGCAGGGGAAGAAAGCCATTCTGAGCAAGGTATACAAATACCCGTATCATGTGGCAGCCCCCCACATCTATATGGCTCCGGCCAAAACCTCTGACCCTGTGAACATTCTGAAGGGACAGAAAGGCGGAGATTCCGATTTCATTGCCGACACCAACACGCATAGCACCACGGCAATGGCTCACAAAGACCATGCCGCATGGATTGGCATTTTCAAAGGCACGGTCATTGCCCCTAGGAGCATGAAATTCCGTTTCTGCGGTGCGGCAGATGACTCCCTCATCGTCAACTTCAACAACGAGATGGTGCTCGAAACCGGCTATTTTCACCCGGGAATCTACAAGGGGAACGGTCTCAAGGACCCGGGCTACAGCTGGACGTCAGAATCCATTGAAAAATACCAGAAGGACCTGGCCGCTGGTAAGATTCCGGGCAGAAAGGATTACGAGGTCATAGCGCTCCGCAGCACTCCGTACACCAACAAAAGGTTCAATGGTATCACATGCGGTTCCTCCATCACCGTAGAGGAAGGGAAAGCCTATCCCATCGAAATCATCATCGCCAACAACGGCGGTACGGCCATGCACTACCTGCTCACCCAGGAACTGGGTACTGGCGGACAGGCGCCGCTCCAGCTCTTCCGCACCAGCGATGCGCCCGTCACCCTCCCGTACGGTACACGAGCCACTTCCTCTGAATATGAAGCCGGCCCCACCTATGAGGAAGATTCGCTCATCTGGAAGGTGAAAGGCAAAAAGAGCAAGAAGGCGAAAAACAAATTCCGCAAAGTTGATTAAAATACACAGCGGGCTTCCTTATCCAGGAAGCCCGCTGCTGTTTGTAAATGATATCCGGAGGAGCCGCGGATTATTTCCGAGCGGCGATGGTGAGCTCGCGCCAGCTGTTCAGCACCTCCTTCACAGCAGAGGCTCCCACTACGTTCTTTATCTGATTACCCTCCTTATCCACCACACTGATGGCAGGATAACCGGGCATACCACAACCGGGAAGCCCCTGGAACTGCGTGGCCTGAAGCTCGGCGAACATGATGGCAGGAGCCTTAAGCTTCTTGGACTTCATGTACTCCTTACCCTCAGCCTCGGTCTTATCGCCGCAAATAAGAATCAGCTCCACCTTACGAGACGCCTTTATCTTCCTGTACTGCTCCACAGCAACCGGCATGCACTGCTGGCAGTAGCCACACCAGCTGGCGGAATACAGGTAGATGTAATACTCAGCCTTCAAATTCGGCTTGGCATTGAAAACCTTGAACTTGCCCAAAGCTTCCGGCACCTTGGGAGCAGCCGGCTTTGCAGGAGCAGCCTTTTCCTCTATCTCATCACCATCCCCCACCTCAGCATCACCCTCTGCATCCTTTTTGGATTTCTTGTTTTTCTTATCCTTCTTGCTCTTCTTTTTCTTCTTCTTGGATTTAGTCGGCTCGGAGATTTCCTCGTCGTCAAACTCGTCCTGAGCCTGCACAGGAGATAAGGTAAGAAGGCAACCGAAAAGCGAAAGCCACAGCATGCAAAGGTATGAACGCAAACTCATGGCGATATACTAGCAGAGTTACCACACCGTGTCAATGCCGGAAAAAGGGTGATAAACGCATGGAACGCATGCTCCTGTGATGCGCCGGTTCAAACAGGAGAAGGCCTGAAACTGTGGCATACGTGGCAGTATGCAACACTTCACCCTTTTCCAGCCGCAGTACGTATGATAAAGTGAGTTAACAAAACGTTATGGACACCCCCAAGAACTACTACATTCCGACCGTCATTGAGAAGACCAGCCAGGGCGAGCGCGCCTATGACATCTACTCCCGTCTGTTGCTCGACCGAGTCATCATCATTGGCACGGAAATCGATGACACTGTGGCCAATTCGGTGATTGCACAGCTTCTCTTCCTGCAGATGACCGACCCGAAGAAGGATATCCACATCTACATCAACTCCCCCGGTGGTTCCGTAACCGCAGGTCTGGCTATTTACGACACCATGCAGTTCGTCTCCTGCGATATCAACACCTACTGCATCGGCATTGCTGCCAGCATGGCCTCTGTGCTGCTGGCCGCCGGCACGAAGGGCAAGCGTTTCTGCCTGCCGAACTCCCATGTGATGATTCACCAGGTGCGCGGCGGCGCCCAGGGTACGGCAGCAGATGTAGAACGCACCATCAAGTTCATGTTCAGCCTGGATAAGCGCCTCACCGGCATCCTCTCCCAGCACACGGGCAAGGATTTCGACACCGTAAAGCAGGACCAGGACCGCGATAACTACATGACCGCAGAGGAATCACTCGCCTATGGTCTGGTAGACCGCATTCTGGAGCACACGCCCACGCAGAAGAAGTAACTCCCGCTTTCCATGTCTAAGAAGACCAAGATTTGCTCCATCTGCGGCGGCGCAGAGAATGATGGGCGCCCCATGCTCTCGCTGGATGGCACCCACATCTGTTTCCAGTGCGTAGAGGGCATGACCTACCACATGTTCCGCTCCGAGATGGGCGATGTGGCAGCGGACCGCATTCTGGCGCTCATCAAGGGCACGCACCCGGAAATCGTGCCGCAGGAGAAGACGGATGACTCCCCCGTGCTGGAGGTGCAGACCATCAACCAGGATGAGCTGCCCACCCCGGAGCAGATGCACAAGATGCTCGATGCCTACGTCATCGGCCAGGAGCGCGCCAAGCGCACCCTCTGCGTAGCCGTTTATAACCACTACCTGCGCCTGCGCCAGCCCAAAACGGATGACGGCGTGGAAATCGAGAAGAGCAACATTCTCATGGCCGGCTCCACCGGCAGCGGCAAGACCCTCCTGGCCAAGACTCTGGCTAAGATTCTGGACGTTCCCTTCTGCATTGTAGACGCCACCACGCTGACGGAGGCCGGCTACGTGGGCGAGGACGTGGAAAACATCGTACTGCGTCTCCTCCAGGCCGCAGATATGAACGTGGCCAAGGCTGAGCGCGGCATCATCTACGTGGACGAAATCGACAAGATTGGCCGTAAGACGCAGAATGTGAGCATCACCCGCGACGTTTCGGGCGAGGGCGTGCAGCAGGCCCTGCTCAAGATTGTGGAAGGCACGGAGTGTAACATTCCGCCCAAGGGTGGCCGCAAGCACCCCAATGAGCAGTATATCCGCGTGAATACGGAGAACATTCTCTTCATCTGCGGTGGCGCCTTTGTGGGGCTGGAGGGTATCATCCGCAAGCGCATCGGTTCCTCTGCCATGGGCTTTGCCGCTGTGGAGGAAGACCGCGATGCCAAGGAATACACCGAGGAGGAGATTCTTGCCAAGGCCATGCCGGAGGACTTCTTCATGTTCGGCATGATTCCCGAGCTCATGGGCCGTCTGCCCATCTTCACCCCGCTGACCACCCTCACGGAAGACCAGCTCATGCACCTGCTCACTGAGCCGAAGAACGCCCTGGTGAAGCAATATACCAAGCTCATGGCCATGAACAACGCCAAGCTGAAGGTGGAGGAAGACGCCCTGCGTGCTATGGCTAAGCAGGCCATCGAACGCGGCACCGGCGCCCGCGCCCTGCGTGGTATTTTTGAGAACCTGATGCTGGATGTCATGTACAAGGTGCCCAGCGATAAGACCATCGAAACCGTAACCATTACGGAGGATGTGGTGCTGGGCAAGGCTGAACCTAAGATTAAGCGCCGGAAGGCAACAGGCAGGAAGTAAGATGCTGGTACTGGGAATCGAATCGAGCTGTGATGAAACCGCAGTGGCCCTCATCGAGGACACCGGCAGCGGGCAGCCGCAGCTGCTCAGTTCCGTCATTTCCACGCAGATTCCCCTGCACCGCATGTACGGCGGCGTGATTCCCGAGCTCGCCTCGCGCAATCACTCCGCCAACCTTCCCGCCGTGCTGCAGGAGGCTCTGGAGAAAGCAGGCCGCAGCATTCACCAGGTGGATGTATTCGCGAGCACTGCCGGCCCCGGTCTGGTGGCCGCCCTGCTGGTGGGCAATACCGCAGCCAAGGCACTGGCTCTGGCGGCTCGCAAGCCTTTTGTAGCCGTCAACCACCTGGAGGGGCACATGCTTTCCCCCTTCATCACCCACCCGGCGGGGCTTATTCCCCACCTGAGTCTGGTGGTAAGCGGTGGCCACAGCCTCATCATTGATGTTCAGGGCGCAGGAAACTACACCCTGCTGGGGCGCTCCCGTGATGATGCAGCAGGCGAGGCCTTCGACAAGGTGGCCAAGATGCTGGACCTGCCCTACCCCGGCGGCCCGGAAATCGACAAACTGGCCGAAAAAGGTGACCCGGAGCGCTTCAAGCTGCCCCGCCCGATGATGCATGAGGACCACCTGGACTTCTCCTTCTCCGGGTTGAAGACAGCCGTGCTCTACACCCTGCCCAAGCTGGTAGCCAGCGGCAATCCGCACGATTTAGATGAGCAGACCATGTGCGACCTCTGCGCCGGGGTTCGCCAGGCCATCATCGATGTGCTGCTGCACAAGGCCATGAAGGCCATGCGCAAGACCGGCCACAAGGTACTGGCTGTTTCAGGCGGTGTTTCCTGCAACACCGGCCTGCGGCGCCAGCTTCAGGAGACCTGCAAACGCCGCCGCATCGAGCTCATCCTGCCCCCGAACAGCCTCACCACTGATAACGCCGCCATGATTGCCTTTGCCGGCATGCTCCGCGCCAAGGCCGGCGATTTCTCCCCGCTCGACACCCCGGTCGACCCGAATCTGAAACTCGCAGGTGTGCAATTAAGAAAGTAAGTATTAAGGATTAGGGATTAGGGATTAAGGACTAATTTTTCTCCAATGGTGAACTACAAAAGTGAGCGGTATGATGAGTTGCGAGACCGGACAAAAGCATTCGGTCTGCGAGCAATCCGTTTATTTCAAAGCCTTCCCTTGCAAGCCGATGCCCAGATAATCGGCAAACAGCTTATCCGATGCGCTACTTCAGTTGCAGCAAACTATCGCGCAGCGTGCCTTGCCAAAAGCGACCGAGACCTCCTCAACAAGCTCAAAATTTGCCAGGAAGAGGCGGATGAAAGCACGCTCTGGATGGAATATTTAATCGAAGCCAACATTGTTCAAACTGGCAAACTAGAAGCGTTAATCGACGAATCCAGGCAATTAACGGCAATCATGACGGCGTCAACTCTCACGATAATCAGAAGAATGCGAGGGGCCAAACACTAATCCTTAATCCCTAATCCTTAATCCTTCAAAATGGGTTTACGAGAAAAACTGGATGAAATCCTGCCGGCGCTGCTTCCCGAGAATGCGGAATCCGCAATTAAGGGCAAAGAATTGATTGCGCGTGTGCGCGAGGTGTTGGGCGACGAGTACTCCGACCACTCGCTGCGCTCGCAGTTCTCCTTCATGGTGCTGGACGCAGATTCCTGCCTGGCACGTGTGGAAAATGGCCAGGGCTATTATCTGCGCACGGAAGGAGATGAACCGAATCTCCAGAATGTCTTTGGCGGGAATGCTGAGGGTGAGACCGCTCTGCACAAAGCCATGGCGCTGGCCGTGCGCCTGTATGATACCGCCGGACAGGGTGTATTCGTCTACCCGGTAGAAGAGGAGGAAAGCTGGGGGCACCCGGATCTGGTGGCCGTGCAGTGGCCCGCCGGCGCCTGGGATGAAGAGGGAGCCTACATCATGGAGGGAGATGCGGGGGAACTTTCCTTCCGCGCTATCTGCGTGGGCTTTGCGGAGGATGAGGACAGCTGCCGACAGGCTTTCTTCCGTGCCTTGGCCTGTGGTCAGTGGGCACAGGAATGCGAATTGCTTCTCCTGCCCGGCGCCGCCAATGAGGACGAACTTACCGACCTGGCCACGCGCTATGGCGTGGGTATCCGCTGTCTGGATGCCGATGAAGAAGCACTGGCTGAAATGCCCCGGGCGGATGAGATTTTCCGACTGAGCACCGATGAGGCCCGCACCCTGCTGGCTACCCTGCCGCAGACCACCCTGGCCCGTCCGCGCCACCGCGCGCTTTCCTCCCGCGCCGCTGCAGCCATGCCGGATACCGCCGTAGTGCTCCAGTGGGCTCGTGGCTGCACCTCCCGTGGGCGCGTGGAATCATTCGAACACCGAGTAGCTGTTAATTGATATGCTCAGGCAATTCATTTGTAAACTGGTGGGTAAACGCGCCAGCAGGCTCATGCTCGCGCTGGGTCTTGCGCTGACTGTTTTTTCGCTGTACAAGCTGGTGCGCACCGCCATGTATGTGCATGAGTGTGTGGTGGTAACCGCCACGGTGACAGATGTGGTGCAGAAGCCGTTTGAATCCACAGGCGATGCGCTGGAGAATGGCATTCTGGCGCTGGGGGGCACGCCCTCCTATTCCCCCATCGTGCGCTACACCGTGCCAGGAGGGCTGGTTATCGACCGCATGATGACGGATGCCGATGATACGGACTACACCGTAGGCCAGCAGGTGGAGGTCATCACCCCTGCCCTCGACCCCAGCCGCGCGCACATCAACAAATGGAATTTCATCTGGGGCTGGCAGTGCATGCAGCTGGGCACCGGTCTGGTGCTGACGCTGCTGGGCTTCGCCCTCAAGGAGCGCCAACCCAAACCGCAGAACCAGAAACAGCCCCGCAAGGCCGCAGGAAAAAAGCAGAAATCTGGCGGCACCGCTCCTCGAAAACAGACCACCCGCAGAAAGAAGCAAGGCTGAATCCCAAGGCCATGGCACAGGTATTATCCAGAATCCCGGTGCAGAATATCCAGCGCGGCGAGCGGCTGGTATATGATGCCATGGCGAAGCTCCCGGAAAACTGGGTGGTTTTCCACAGTTGCAAGGAAGATTACCGGGAGGATAACCGCTATGTGCATTACGAAGCCGATTTCGTGGTGCTGGTGCCAGAGCGCGGCATTGTGGTCATCGAGGTAAAGGACTGGCCGCAGATTCGTATTCAGGACGGGCGCTGGCAAAGCCGCCGGAACAATGCAGATGAATGGCAGAGCCATGCCCACGCCCCCCTGGAGCAGGCCAACATCGCCCTGCAGAAGCTGATGCGCAGCCTGGCCCGCTGCGCCTGCCTGCCCCAGGCCCCGCACCGCTGGCCGGAGCACCGCCACCTGGCCATCCTCACCCAGGGCGTGCCGGATGCCGAAAACGCGCATAACCTTCCCTTCGGCTCGCTCTATCTCTGTGGGGCCAGTGCTTTGCAGCAGCTGCAGCAGAGCATCGAGGCTCTTTTTATCCTGAACCAGCCGGAGCGGATGTCCGACCACCGGGTCAGCAAGATAAAGGAATCTCTGGCACCCAGCGTGCTTTTTCACATGAGTCTGCAGAATTATCTGCAGGAAATGGATGCCACCACGGCTCCCATTCTGAATCTGCTGCCCGCACTCTACGAAAGTACCGGTGGCATCCGCGTGGAGGGCGGCGCCGGAACCGGCAAAACGGTCATGGCCTGTGCCGAAGCCGCTCGCCAGGCCGCAGAATTGCCCCGCGATGGGAAGCACCGCATCCTGATGCTGTGTTTCAACCATGCTATGGCACACGAGCTGCGGCAGCATCCTCTTCTTACCGAACAAGCTGATATTCTGTTGGTAAGCACCTTCCACGATTTCTGCATCGAGCACATCCTTCTGCCGCAGCAGCTGGGGCATCTGGTTAACTACGATGCCCAGGGCGACCGGCTGCCGGAGGCAACGCTGCAGCACCTGCTCACCCTGCCCGGACTGCCGCAGTTTGACTCCATTTTTGTGGACGAAGCGCAGGATTTCCGGGATATCTGGTGGCAGCTCATCCAGGCTATGCTCCGCGAGGGCGGCAAACTTTATATCTTTGCCGACAAACACCAGGATTTGTACGACCGCTACCACCAGCTGCCGGAGCTACCCACCCGCGTGCGGCTGAACGCCAACCTGCGCAATGCCCGCCAGATTGCAGGCTACAGCCGCGCCATGTTGCCGGAAACAGAGCAGGACATGACGATACTGCCCATGACCGGCGCCGGCATCCATATCTCCGCTCCCGCAGATACTCCGCAGGAACGTGCCGGGGAAGTGCAGCGCCTCATCCACCAGCTGAGATCCGGGAAAAACGGTGCTGCAGCCAACGATATCGTGGTGCTTTCACCCTGGCGCAGCACGCATCCGCGCTGCTCGCTATCCCTGGTTCCTGAGCTTGCCGTGGCACCGGCGAATGAATCGCCCGCCGAGGCAGCAGAGCGCCGAGCCGCTTGCCGTCGCCCGGATTCAACGCATATTTTCTCCTCCACCATCAAATCCTTCAAGGGCCAGGAGGCGGCCTACATCATCCTCACTGATATCATCGGGCTGGGAGAAAGCCGCGGATTCGATATGAAGGAACTGTACACGGCCTGCACCCGCGCCCGCTACGGGCTTTATATCATACCAACAACCAGCGGCAAGCCGCTGGTTGAATCCTTTTTCTCTGAATCATGACCCGCATCGTCCTGCTCCTCTGCACTGCCACCTGCCTGCTCTGCTCCTGCAGATACATGAAAACCGGCCCTTACAAAGGGTACCGCATCACGAATGATGAGGCCGTTCCCGCCAGCAACGTAGGCGGCGCGCCTTACAGGAATCAACGATGAAAAACCACCTCTTTATCATCCTTATACTGGCCCTGCTGCCCTGTACTCTGGCGGCAGAGGTGCAGCGCGTGCTCCTCATTGGCAACAGCTACACCTTTTACAATAACCTGCCCGCTGTGCTTGAAGCCATGAGCAGGAAAACCTCCTGCCCGCTGAAGGTCGAGTCCTACACCGCCGGCGCCATGAGTCTGCATGGTTTTCTCACCATGCCTCAGCATGCTAAAGCACGCCAACTGGTGGAAAGCGGCAAATACGACTGGGTGATTCTGCAGGACCAGAGCCAGGCCCCGGCTCATATGCCGGATGAAGTTATAAACTCAGTCCGGCAATGGACTGAAATTGCCAGAAAGAGCAAAACACTCCCCCTGCTATTTCTCACCTGGGCTCATGCCACCAGGCAGGGAGCCCGTATGCAGCCCATGCCAGATATGCAGGAACGCACCAGCACCACCTATTGCCGGGCCGCGCTGGAACACAAAGCCAGAGTCGCACCCGTAGGCGAGGCATGGGCGGCGTGGTACCGCAGGAACCCGGATACCCCGTTGCATGCAGATGATTGCTCCCACCCCAACCCCATGGGCACCTATCTGGCTGCCTGTGTGCTGCATGGAGCTATCACCCGCAAGGCGCTCAAGGGGCTGCCCGGCACACTCCGTGCCGCCGGTAAGACGCTCATCAGCATCCCCGCCACCACAGCCAGGGAGCTCCAGAAAACAGCCAATGCCACGCTGAAAAACTTCTCCCCCGCCTCCTTTCTGGAAAAGCAGGCGCAGAAATCCGCCACCCGCCCCGCCGCAGCCGATATCAAGCAACAGCTGCGCAAAGGCATGAGCATCAAGGAGCTCATGGAGCATACCGGCCAACCGGTCATCGTTACCAAGCACGCAGGCCGTAAAACCTACCAGTTCCAGCTGCGGAATAACGCAGAGCTCTGCGCCTATTGCAACACATCCGGTATCATCCAGCAAATCAGCATCGCTACCCCGGGCCAGATGGCGGATATTATTGATTTGAACGAGTTGTAGCAGAGTTATACCATACCACATGTGTCCCAAGGATTTCACAATTGACTGCATTACCAACACCGTTTTGGAGCCAGCCCCCCTCTTTATGCGCTATAGATGTCGATTTGGCGGGGGGCTGAAACACTGCCCGGCGGAAGCCGGGCAATTTAGACCGGTGATAACCGGATTTAGACCGTCACGATAGTGGCGGATTTCATTGCGGGCCTCTGCCCGCAATTTCACTGCAGGGCATTCTGCCCTGCAATGTAAGT
>JBGUSR010000006.1:0-7493 GCA_045132635.1 Akkermansia sp. | reverse complement strand
TGTGGCCATGCCCGTACCGCGCAGCATGACCCAGTGGAAGGGGTATCCTCCGTAACACCCACGCCCGGGCCCGTGGTAGGCCTTGGTGTAAAACGTGCTGCCTGCCTGGTAGAGCTCCGCTTCTGCGGGCTGGAACCAGGCTTCGTCCACCACTTTGGCGCGTTGCCAGGCATACTGGTGCAGGTTGGTGTAACACCCGCTCAGCCCCATAGCACACAGGGCGGCGGTAAACAGGCGAATAGTTCTGGAGTTCATGGGAAATCAGCTATCAAATCCTGAATTCTGTCTGCTCAGAAATTCCGGAGCTGCGGTGAGTATGATCTTACCTTGTTCGGTATTGATTTCGTCGTTTTCTGATTCCGTCACGATGACAGCCTTGCGCATGCCTGTTTATGCCATGGCTTCGCACAGAGCACGCAGCTCGCGCTGGCGGGAACCGGGGTACCTGAGTTCATCGGTCTTCATAAGCTTCATTCTAGCACCCGGCATGCCCCGCTTCAAGCCATGCTGTCAAAATTTATTAAAAATGATATTTGTTGCACCGGATAAAAGAATTGGCATCAATGCTAATGTGAACATTCTGCCACAGAGTGTGTGACTTTTGTTTCACCGAAGCACCCTTGCAGAGCACGGTGCGCCGTGGTTAACTATTTTCAGTTAACCGCACATTATGCACAGACGCGATACTCTTTTCTGCACGATCTGTAAAGCCGGGGCCTTCGTATCCCTGCTGCTGCTGGCAGGCCTGTTTGCCCAGTTGCTGATTCACTCAGCAGATGCCTGGAAGCACTTCGGGGTTTCCTTTCTGTGGGGAACTGACTGGGACCCCGCTATGGATATCTATGGAGCTCTGCCGTCCATACTGGGCACCCTGTTTACCACAGGTTTATCGCTGGCGCTGGCAATACCGCTGGCCTTTGCCGTGGCCTTGCTGATTACAGAATCGCCGGAGTGGCTGAAACGCCCGCTGAGTCAGTGTGTGGACCTGCTGGCGGCCATACCTTCTGTCATTTACGGCATGTGGGGCTTGTTTGTACTGGTACCGCTGATGCAGGAATATGTGCAGCCGTTTCTGGCAGATACCCTGGGTATCATCCACCTGCCCGGGGGTGCCTGGCTGCTGGGTGAGGATGGTACCGGCAGCGGATTCGGGTTCCTGACTGCCGGGGTTATTCTGGCTCTCATGATTCTGCCCTACATGAGCGCGGTGATGCGCGATGTATTCCGCATGACTCCGCCTGTGCTCCGAGAATCTGCCTACGGGCTGGGCTGCACCCGTCTGGAAACCACGCGCGATATCGTACTGCGCTACGGCATTAGCGGGATTATTGGCGGTGTCTTTATCGGCATGGGGCGAGCCCTGGGTGAAACCATGGCGGTCTTGTTCGTGATAGGCAACATGATGGACTGCCCCGCGGGTCTGTTCTCCTGCGGTTCCACGATAGCCACCACCCTGGCCAACAATTTTGCAGAGGCCACAGGGCTGCAGCAGAGTGCGCTCTTTGCGCTGGGGCTCGTGCTGCTGCTCTTGAGTTTCAGTATTCAGCTCATCACCCGGTACTACCTGGCCCTTACCAGTGCCAGAAGAGGCGAGAACGCTTAACCCATCCTTCATGATATGACTCCAAGACCCGTATTTTTCCGGAAATTATCAAATCAGCTGCTCAATCTCCTTGCGCTGGGCTCCATCTGCGTGTCGATGGGTGGCATGGGGTGGATTCTCTACACCGTGATTCAGAATGGCGCACCGGTGCTCAGCTGGGAGTTCCTGACTGCGCCTTCCAAACCCTATGGTGAAGCAGGGGCCGGTATGGGCAATGCCCTGCTCGGCACCCTGCTGATGACTCTGGGTGCCACACTGCTGGCGGTGCCGCCAGCTCTGGCCGGTGGTATCTACCTGGCTGAGTTCGGCAAGAACAGCCGGCTGGCAGATTTGCTGCGGTTCTGTGCCAATGTGCTCATGGGGCTGCCATCTATTCTGGTAGGTCTGTTCGTTTATGCCATGCTGGTAGTGACCACGGGGCATTTTTCGGGCATGGCAGGCACGGTGGCACTGGCTATCATCATGTTCCCCGTTATCATGCGCACCACAGAGGATATGCTGCTCATGGTGCCGGATGCCCTCAGGGAATCGGCTCTGGCGCTGGGTATGTCGCGCATGCGCGCCACGCTGTGCATTGTGGCCCGCAGTGCCCGCAATGGGCTGGCCACGGGTATTCTGCTTTCGCTGGCCCGGGTCAGCGGCGAGACAGCCCCGCTGCTGTTCACTGCACTGTTTGCCGATACCTGGCCGGGTGGCTTCTTTACAGAACCCACTGCCAGTGCGCCTGTGCTCATTACGGAATACACCACCAATTCCCCCTTTGAAACCATGCATGCCATGGGCTGGGGCACTGCCCTTATCATGGCGGCTTTCATCCTGATTATCAATATCGCAACCCGTTGTATCTTCCATGAAAACAAACATTAAAATATCCACCCGTAACCTGAACTTCTATTACGGCAAGAACCAGGCTTTGTTTGACAACAGCCTCGATATTCACGCTAATAAGATTACTGCTGTCATCGGTCCCAGTGGTTGTGGCAAATCCACGCACCTGCGAATCTATAACCGCATCTTTGAACTCTACCGCAACCAGAAAGCCACCGGCGAAGTGCTGCTGGATGGGAAGAATATTCTGGCTCCGGATGTGGATTTACTCAAGCTGCGCCACCGGGTGGGCATGATTTTCCAGAAGCCTACTCCGTTCCCCATGAGTATTGCCGATAACGTGGCGTATCCGTTGAAACTGCACTACAAACTCAGCCGCAGCGAGATGGATGACCGTGTGGAAGCTGCGTTGCGGGGCGCTTCGTTGTGGGATGAGGTGAAGGATAAGCTGAAATCCAGCGGCATGGCTCTTTCCGGCGGTCAGCAGCAGCGCCTGTGCATTGCCCGTGCTCTGGCTGCTGAGCCGGAGGTTATCCTGATGGATGAACCCACCAGCGCCATCGACCCTGTGGCCACCCTGCGCATCGAGGAGCTGGTGCTGGAACTGAAACAGAAATACACCATCGTCATTGTGACGCATAACATGCAGCAGGCCTCCCGTATCTCCGACCGCACGGCCTTTTTCTACAAAGGCCGCATCGTAGAGACAGACGACACTACCAGAATTTTCACCAATCCCGCTCACAAACAAACGGAAGACTACATCACCGGCCGTTTTGGTTGATACAAATCCATATACTCCCCCACACATCCTCTGACCATGAAAAACCATTTTATTCTTGAACTTGCAAATCTGCGCAGACAACTCTGCAGCCAGGGCGCAGCAGTAGAGCTGACGATAAGCCAGGCTATCAAGGCCTTCCAGAACGGAGATGCCGAGCTGGCGCGGCGTATTATGGCTCACGATGCAATCATCGACCAGGAGGAAATCCGGCTGGAAGAGGAATGCCTGAAGGTGCTGGCTCTTTACCAACCCGTAGCCGGTGATTTGCGGACTGTCATCTCCTGCATCAAAATCAATGCCACACTGGAACGCATGGCAGATTTCGCCTGCCATATGGCCGAGCGAGCATTACATATATCCGCACTTCAGGAGATTCCAGGGCAGGAAATCTTTGATTTCCTGCCCATGGAACACCTGGTGCTGGAAATGTTGCACGACACGCTGCACGTCATCGAATCATCAGATATTCTGCTGGCTCACAAGGTGATAGAGCGCGATGATGCGGTGGATTTGATGCGCAGCGAGCATCGCTCACATGCCCGCGCAGCCTGTGGGCTCTGCCCTGACGCGGCGGAATACTATATCGACTGCATCGGTCTTGCCCGCGATCTGGAACGCATAGCCGACCTGGCCACAGACATCTGCCAGCAGATTATCTACCTGCGCACCGGGTGCATTACCCGGCATACCGGCTGAAATATCACAACTGGTTATTTCAACATTCTCAGGCAAGTGTTCATCCGGATGCTTGCCTGTTTTGCGGTCGTTAGTCGATAGAGATACCAGTAAGAGTTGCAAAAGAACTCCCCCGCAGGTTCTCCTGCGGGGGAGCATGCTCTCTCTATGGACAAATCAGGGTAGTCTTAAAATTCCTGTTCCACCAGTTTCACCACGGAATCCGGCAGAGCTACATAGTTGAGCTTCGTAGCGGTAGGGGCACCCTTGGTGTAGCACCACATGAAGTAGTTGCGCAGGGCGGCTTTCTTTTCTGCTGGGGTATCCTTGCGGAGCAGCACATAGGTGACACCCGTGATGGGCCAGCTGGTGGCGCCGGGCACATTGGTGAGCTCCATGTAGAAACCGGGGGCGTTTTTCCAGTCGGCCGCAGCGGCAGAGGTGGAGAAGCTGACCTGGTTCGGGGCTACATAGTTGCCGCTGGCGTTCTCAAGCATAGCGCAGGCCAGTTTTGCTTCCACCGCGTAGGTGTATTCCGTGTAACCGATGGCACCACGGGTGCGGGCCACATTGTTGCACACCCCCGGGTTCTTCTGGCCGCCAATACCTACCGGCCACTTCACCGAGGACCCCTGGCCGACCTTCTTTTTCCAGTCGGCGGAAATCTTCGAGAGGTAATTGGTAAAGATGAACGAGGTGCCACTGGAATCCGCTCGGCGCACCACGGTGATTTTGAGCCTGGGCAGTTTGAGTTTCGGGTTCAGCGCCTTGATGGCGGGGTCATTCCAGCTGGTGATTTCGCCCAGGAAAATGCGTGCCAGCACATCCTGGCTGAGTTTGAGCTGGTTATTCTTCACACCAGGCAGGTTCACGATGACAACCACACCACCGGTAAGCATGGGGTACTGCTCCAGCCCGGCCTCTGCCTGCTGCTCCAGCGTGAGGGGATTATCCGACCCGGCAAAATCCACCGTTCCGGCCTTGATCTGGTTGAGCCCGGCACCGGACCCCATGCTCTGGTAAGTCACCTGGGTACCCGGGTTCTGCTGGGAGTAGGCGTAGGTCCATTTCTGGTATACCGGGGCGGGAAATGAAGCACCGGCACCCGTGATGGTGGTTTCTGCCTGCGCAAGCGAGCACAGACCCATAGCGGCAATGAATAGATTCTTGAACATAATATGAGTGTTTTCTATGGTTAAATGGTTAGTGTTATCAGAAGTCGAAGCGGACGGCAGAGGAAAGCTGCCAGCCGGTAAAGCCCTTGTTGCCCTTGGCATCGGTACCTGCGGAGTTGAGGTATTCGGCGCCAAGCATCAACTTGAGCATGTGCGGATTTTCCGGGCATACATAGTAGTTTGCACCCATGTAGAGCCCCTGAAGCAGGTCGCTCGTGCCGGAGTATGTGGAGTTGGTGGTGTAGTAGCGGCTGTCGCCTCTCACCGCGTTGCTGCCGCTGGCCAGCTGGTAGCGCAGCACACCTTCCCAGTGCGGAGAGAAGCGGTAGCTGGGCATGATGACAAGGCCGAATACATTTTCTGCACCAGCCTGGCCATCATACACATTGAAACCAGCCAGCGCCTCAGTAAGCAGGGTGAGTTTTCCCTGTTTACCCTCCCAGCTCAGGGCCACCACATCTTCGGCACCCGGGCCGGCGTATTCAGTGCCGGAGTTGGAATCACCATCCTTGTGGAAGCTGTGCATATAGTCCAGCTGCAGGCGACCGTTGCTGCCAGTGGCGCGGGAGATGCTCATGCCGAAAGTGGCGCTGTCATCACTGTTGAACGAAGGTTCCAGCCAGGTGTTGTCGCGCTGGCCATTCAGCCAGAGACCCGCATTCCAGCCCCATTCGGCCTTCTTGTCGGCATTTGCCACCGATATGCCGTAGAGCTTTTCGGCCTTGAGCTGGTTCACCAGGGCAGAGCGCTCGAGCGTAATCAGCTTGGCGCTGGAGGTGCGGTATTCGGCCATGTAGGCCGGCTTGTGTTTACCGACCGTGAGTGTGACCGGCTTCAACGTGGTGGAAATGGTCAATTCATCCAGCGTGCCTTCGGTGTGGGAGCGATTCCACTGACCACCGCTGTATTTGTTGCGGGCATCGAGTCCGCCGATATTCCAGACTCCCTTGATGGTGAAGTTATTCAGCACCTTAGCCTGGGCACCCAGGCGGAAACGCCGCCATTCGTTGTTGTCGTTGCGGTCGCCTTTCACGCGGTCATCACCGCCGGCGGGATCCAGATATCCCCACTGGTACTGGCCGCGCATTTTCAGGGTCAGCTCCTGCAGGTAGGGGTTCTCTGCATGATCACGCTTTGCGTCAAATACCTTGAACGCATCCTTCATGTGCGAGGCGAGGCTGAAATCAGATGCCTGGGAGAGCGGAGCGGCCCCGATGGCCAGGGCCAGTGCCATGATGGTATTCTTTTTCATATCGTATTTTTCTTTTGTTTGGTGTCAACCTGTGTTGCGGTCGACATCTTCAGTAAATCGCACAGCCGGAAAATTTTCAAGGTTTCCATGGTGAATCAAAAGTCACGGTATGTGTGACTTTTAAGTCACATTCGTTTTCTTGTATGCCTGCACCGGTGGAGTATAATAAGGCGAACAAGAATATGCCTGTACAAATCACTATAGTTGAGGACGACGAGGATATCGCGGCACTGGTTGCCTATAATCTGGAACGGCAGGGCTGGAAATGCACGCTGCTGCACCATGGCACCGAGGGCTGGGAGCAGATTCGCAGTACTGTGCCCGATTGCGTGATTCTGGATATGATGCTGCCCGGTATGGATGGTATGGAGATTCTGCAGGAAATGAAGGAGCATGATGCCACCCGGAATATCCCGGCCTTGTTTCTCACGGCCCGTAGTGAGCTGGATGACCGCCTGGAGGGGTTGCGGCTCGGGGCAGATGACTATGTGACCAAGCCGTTCAGCAGCAAGGAACTTGTGCTGCGCGTGCGGAATCTCCTCCACAGAGCCAACAACGGAGCTTCCAGGGTGATGCTTCAGCACAAGGAACTGTGCCTCGATAAGATTTCCCACCAGGCTTCGCTGAATGGCCGGAATCTGGAGCTGACGGCTGCCGAATTCAAGCTGCTGGCCTACCTGATGGAACACCCCGGCAAAGTACAGGACCGCTACGACCTGCAGCACGTCATCCTGGGGCACTCAGATACCACACAGACCCGCGCGCTGGATACTCATATCAAGCGCCTGCGTAAAAAATTGGGCATGTATGCCGAATGCATTGCTACCGAACGAGGCGTGGGCTATGCGTTCCAGCCCTTGAATCCTGACCCGGGAGTATAATTCTCCTCAACTGCTAACATTGCGCTCAGGGGGATTTGGTTTCCTGGGAGGTGCAGGACTCAACAAGCCGGTAGGTGAGGCCGATGGGCAGGGAAACTACCCCGATGGCCACGGTGGCTGCGGTGCCGGCGATGCTGAGCGGGGCATCCAACGCTACGGCGGTGAGGGCTCCGAGCGGATAGGCGTAGTACTTATGCGCATCGGTGCGGGGGTGCATGCGGTGATTCCTCAGGGTGCGGTCAGCCGTTACGCCATAATTGAATGTTTTTACGGGAAGCAGACGGGCGGAATCCGG
>JBGUSR010000005.1:0-34837 GCA_045132635.1 Akkermansia sp. | reverse complement strand
GCGGGTTTCATTGCGGGCCTCTGCCCGCAATTTCACTGCAGGGCATTCTGCCCTGCAATGTAAGTTGTTTAGAGATAGTGCGGGCCTATGGCCCGCAGGAACTTATTTCACCTGCATTGCAGCTCTTGATGAGCTGCATCGAAATCTGCCTTTGGCAGAGGAAATTGCCTCTTACGAGGCATCTAAATCCACTTGAAAGTGGTCTAAATTGCTGCGTTTACACCGCTGCAACGACGAGCTGTTCCAGCTCGCTATAGACTCCCATTTGGCGAAGCAATCTTTGGGACACATGTGACACATGTGAAACCCGCGCCAGAGCTGGCTTTTTAGCTTGACTCTGTGAGGTATTTTGATAGAGTGAGATGGTTGCAGAAAGTTTTTTGCAGCCGTACCTCTTCCCACTTTCTCCAGTCATATGAAACTTCACCTGAACCTTTCCCTCCGCCGCGCACTCCTCGCCACCATGGCCGCTGTTGCCTCGTTTGCCTCTACGGCTACAGCTGGTCTGGTCGATGCCCGGTATGATTTGCAGTATTACCTGGATTTCGGTTACAACATGGGCTTATTCCGCCCGGGTGCCACCAATATTACCGTGCAGTTCAAGGATGGAACATCAGTCAGCAATGCAACCATTCCGCTGATGCCGAATCTGGACAGCTATGCAACCCGTGCCGAATATGCCGGTTCATTCGGTGGCGGCGCGGGTCTTGTTTCTCCGCAATACGTTGCCAGTGCGGCTCACTGTAAGGAAGGTAATGTGTATTTCATTACCCGGAGCAACGATTATAGCGCAGCATATTCATCGACTGGCTATAAAAGCCAGGCCGGAGTAGGTTCCAGTGATTGGAGTATTCAACGTCTCAATAAAATTGTCACAGAAGTAGCATACACGCCCTACGGCAGCGACGATTTCATGCGTAACAGCATGAAGCTGAACGAAACCTGGCTGTACCGCACCGGCCAGGGTGACCCGAAGGATACCAATGGCGGCATTACTACAGGGCGCTCGCCGCTGGGCGGTTTGAGCAACCTCTCCACTCTTGAGCAGAACGGCTCAGGAACCTGGGTTTACCGAGTTTTCAACCGGGAGTTTGATACGGCGAAGGATACACGCCCCCCGCTGGAAATCAGCATGACATCGGGTGATAGCGGCAGCCCCTTATATGCCTGGGATGATGCCAACAATCAATTTGTACATGTCGGCTTCTGCTCCGGCGGTAACAGTTTCTCGGGCTACACGGGCGATGTATACATCTGCCACAATCCAAAGGCCTACGATAACTTCATTAATTCCTACGAAGTCAAGGTAAACAGTTTCACTGGTACGGAAAAGATTCTCTGGGGTGCCCAGAATGCCACCACGGGTAAAGGTATGCTTACCCAGGGTAGCCAGAGTGTGGAATATACCGGCGCCGGCAGTGGCAATACTGTCAAGGACCATCTCGGCCTTACCTTCTCCACCGCAGACACGGACAATACCCAGACTATCGAATTACAGGGCAGCGTGAATATGGGTGCCGGCGCCATGACCTTCAATGAAGGCAGCTGGAAGCTTACTGAAAAAGATGCGGCCTCCACTTTCAACAGCGCTGGTTTTGTTGTCAACGGTGGTGCCGATTTAACGCTGGAGCTGACTGCCTCTGCGAATGAGGAATGGCGCAAGGTGGGTGAGGGTATCATGACCATTGCCGGCAGCGGCAACAACGATGCGGTTCTGCGCGTGGGCGGTGGTAACACCGTGTACAATGTCGTCCGGGATGACGACGGCAATATCATCGGTTGCACGCTGGGCAACCTGGGCGAAACCCGTCTTGACCGGAACGGCGGCTATGCGGCATCTTCCATTCGTCTGGAGGCCGGCGTGGCCAGCATTGTGCTCATGCGCGACGGTCAGTTCAAGACCAATTCCGTAGCTGGCGACACCTTCACCTTCGGTAATGCCGGTGGTTTGCTGAATCTGAATGGCCATGACCTCACCTGGGGTGTTATCAATCAGGATGGTTCCGGCAAGGGCGCCCGCATCGGCAACATGACCACACAGGATGGAGTCACCCCGAACAAGACTTCCACTTTCACCTATACCGGCACCGGCACCTTTGACGGCTGCTTCATGGATGAAGGAGCAGACAGTGCAGCCAAGCTGGCGGTGGTCTATAACAATACCGCCCAGGATGCCACCTGGACGCTGACCGGCAACCACGACATTGCCGGCGGCTATACCGTGCAAGCCGGCACGCTGGTGCTGCAGGGCACCCCCACGCCGCACTCCTACTACAATGTTCCCGATGACTGGGATTATGCAAGCATGCAGGGTTCTGATGTAACCGTGAAAAGCGGAGGCGCTTTCCAGCTTTCGCACCATGCCTTGCTGGAGGGGAATGTCACCGTGGAGAATGGCGGTAAATTTATCATCAACCAGGTGGTCAATGCCGATGCTGAGGCAATTTCCGGTGGCATGCGCCAGAATATGGCCGGTAAGGCAATCACTTCAATGATAGGTGATGTTGTCCTGAAAGCCTCCGGTTCCAGCATCGGCCAGATGGTGGCGGATGTTTCCTCTACTGCCATTACTACATTGCAAGGCAACATCAGTGTTGATGACGATGGATGGGACGCATATAAATCAACCTGTCTGACAAAAACGGGTAACGGTATTTTGTCCGTCACGGGCTCTGCGGATTTATATGGAGTCAACATTAATGAAGGCGGTCTTGTTATAGGAAATGCTTCAGCTGCAGCCAGGGAAAGATGGTATAAATGGACCATTGGCGAAAAGGGATTCGTGGCAGCAATCGGTGCAAATCCGGATTCTGCCTTATTCTCCATAACAAGCGATTCCAAAGGTGTATTTGCCCTTACTGCTAATCAGGCAACAGAATTATCGAGCCAGGCTATCAGCAATGGTCTCTACATCGGTGCCTGGGGAGATGTAAGTTATGGCACGAGTGAGGCCTCATTGACCGCCTATAACGGAGAGTGGCATCTGGGCGGCGGTACCGGCACGCTGACGGTAAACTTCAAGCTCGTTGGAAATAACGACCTGGTTATCGGTAACGAATGGTCCAGCGGCACGGTGCATCTCACCAATGTCAAAAACCAGATTGGCGGTGATATCATCATCAAGGGCACGGGAAACAGACTTACCTATACCGACCGGGCTGCACTTGGTGGTGCCGGCATATTGTTGTCATACGGCAATTCCCTGATGTTGGATGATACGTCTCTGCTGGAAGCAATCAAGCCCGGCGCAGAAGGCACGATTGCGCTTAGAGCAAGAGATGGTGAGCAGTTTAATCTGGATTTAAGTTCCGATGATCGCGCATCTCTTTCCGTAGGTGCTGATGGAGATTACACCTACACAGGCAACCTCAGCGTCAAAGATACATACCGCTTCGGCGGCAGTGGTAATCTTACACTGGATACAGAACTGGACGGCAGCAAGGCGGTGAAGATTGATGGTCAGGGAACTACCGGAAGCAGTGTGACTTTTGCTCGCGAGGATGCCTACACCGGGAGCATTACTGCAGGAGGCGGTCTGAATCTTTCCACTCCCAACAGCCGCGGTGATATCGGCATTCACGTAGGCCATGGAGAGGCATTGGCCAGCGTTGCCTCCATAGAGCTTCAACAGGGCGCAACCCTGTATATGGATGGCCAGAGCATGGAGGTGCGGAATCTCACAGCTCAGTCAGGTTCTGCTATTTCCAACAACGGGGAAAAGGCAGCTCTGCTGGTGTTGAACGTCAGCGAGGGTGAATCCACCTCCATTGCCGATGGGGTGCTTCATGACCAGCAGAACTCTGCGGCTCTTCACATTGTCAAATCCGGCACCGGCACACTGACCATGGGAACGAATGCCTCCTGGGCTGGCGGCATGACTATCTCTCAGGGTACGGTAGTAGCAGCGCTGTCCGGCACGGCCTACATAAATGCAGCAGGCGGCATCGGTAACGCCGCATCCGTTATTACTCTGGAAAAAGAAGGCACACTGCAGCTTGCTATCGGAAAGACCTGCGGTGAGGACAGAGGCAAGCTGGGAAGTACGCTTCTGCCACAGACTGTGCTTGGTACAGGCACCATCGTGATGTCTTCCGGCGGCGAAGTATTGTTCTCCAATCAGTCAAAATCTTTTGACGGTACGATTCAATTGAAGGACAACACGCGCCTTTACGTTGGCGATCTTCGCGGCGATGTCGGTTACGATCCCATTAGCAATTTGAAAGCACTTGCTGGTTCCACCATTGTGGTAGAAGCCGGCAGCCAGGCCAAAGTGACAAACACACACCGCTGGGGCAAACAGGCGGCAATCAGTACAACGGCTAATTTCACCATCAGTGGTTCTGGTTATGCGGGTGCTGCAAATTGGAACATTCTGGCATCCCGGTTGACTGCAGGTGCTTTGGCTATTGATAATAACTCCACGGTGTATGGCAATATCACCCTGGCTGGAGATGCCATGATTTCCTCCAGTTCGGCCGGCACCTTGGAATATTATACCTCAATGGGCCATATTCCCGGTGATGTTTCGGGATATCCTAATAACGCTACATACGGTACCAGGGAACACCTGGGCGGTACAATCCGTGGCCTGATTCTGGGTGAAGGTAAGACCTTGAGTATTGGTGGCAACGAAAGCATGACCATTACGGCGGATTCGGCCAATACATACGGCAATCTGGTGATTGCCAACGGCAATGGTAACAATACGGACAAGTTCGCACTGCGTCTGAATGGCGGCAAGGCAGTGAGCCAGACTTCTACCGCGCTGGGTAAGGGCGAGGTAACGCTGAACGATGGACTCATTCTGCGCCTGGCAGGCACGGGCACAGCCAATCAATCCTATGTAGAGTACACCTATGCCAACAATATCAGCGCTGGCGATAGCTCCACCATCCAGAGCTACAACATCACCAACAAGCTCACGGGAGTTGTAACGGCTGCTGGCACCCTGAACCTGGCCACAGCCAATGGCGGTGTGCTGCACCTGGCCGGCGGCGTTTCCGGCAGCGGCTCGCTGAAGATTGGCGCTGGGTCCAAAGTGATTCTGGGTGATGGCATCAACAGCACCGTGACTTTCGGTGGCAATGTGATAACCGAGGCAGGGGCTGATTTCACTCTTGAATCAGAGGCCTCTCTGGCTGCAAGCTCCACGATTTCCGGCTCTGATTCTCTTACGCTGCGTCTGAGTGGTACGGCTGATTATACGCTGGGGGGCATTACGATGAGTGGCGCAGATTCTGCCCTGACGCTGCATTTTGATTTCACGCAGACTGGCTCTGCTGAATATGCTACGCTGAATTCTTCAATTGCTTCCTCTGGCACGACCATAGCAATTGACCTCAACATGTTCAACGACATCGCAGAGGGCAATTACACGCTGATTAACGGCAGCCTTGGCGATGCAACCTACACCCTTGCCGATACATATGGAGACCGTCTCTCTCTTGTTGTGGACAACGGCTCTCTTACACTGCAGGTCGGCCCCGAAAGCCGCCTGTACTGGGCAGCAGATTCTGCCAGCCAGGAGTGGAACAATGCTGATAATAACTGGTTAACAGGCAACAAGGGCGAGAAGAAAGCATTCTCCGGCACGACTGAGGTGATGCTTACTTCCTCGGGGTTGAGCACAGAGGGAGCCCGCGAATCCATCAGCGTTTCCAACGCATTAACTGTTGGTAAGGTGAATGTTGCCTCCTTGTACGAGCTGAAGGGCGAGGGCTCGCTCAACGGCACAAAGCTGGTCATTGGTGACGGTGGCGACCTGAAGCTGGGAGTGAACGCTGCATTCTCGGAAGGAGTGCAGGTGAATGACGGCACCCTGACCGTAGAGGGCAAGTCTCTCACGGCCAATTTAAGCACAGAAAATGGCGCCGAGGTGAATCTGAATGGTGCTACGATGAAGGGCAACGTGCTGGTAGGCTCTGAATCTGCTGTCAATATGGATGCCGCCAGCATTACGGGCGCCGTGAGCACTCCGGTATCTGGTGCCATCGCTCTGACAAATGCCAGGCTGTCTGGTACATTCTCCACAGATAACAGTGCAATGGTTTTGAATGCAGAGGATCTGGTGCTGAGCGAAGGGTCGTTCGAATCATCTGCCCGGCTGAAGGCTGGTTCCATTACTGTGGCCGGTGGTTCTTTCACTCTTAAGGAGGCCTCTGACATAGAGACGCTTGCTGTGAATGCTGGTCAGACCGCCACGTTATACAACATCGCAGAGGAGTCCGGCAAGAGTAAGAAGTTTGGTGTTCTGCAGCTGGCAGATAATGCAACTCTCGCGATAGACAACCGCGCAAACACCACATCTGAGTCCGGTATCATTGGAACGCTTGAGGTTGGCGGCACTGCTACGATTAAGGAGACGTACGGCTCCGGTCACCTGACCATTGATACACTGACGCTGGCTGATGGCGTGACATCTGGTACGATAAATCTCCACAAATCGTCGACCAATGGCGGGGCTTCCTACACTGCCATGTTTGATATAGGCTCTGCCACGGCACCCGCTGGTAATTTTGTGGGTGAGGTGGTGCTGGCCAATACGGTGAACCACCCGAATAACTCCAAGCACTCCGTATTCATCAACCTGTATGGCAAGGAAACACTGGCTCATGCCGTGGTGAAGATGAATGAACAGAAGGACAGTGGCGCCTACCTGGGTCTGGGTATCAACGCGGATAACGCCCGGATTGGAGGTCTGGAGTCTTCGTCATCTCTTGGAAATCGGGTGCTCCTGTTCTCTGGCTATGCTCCGCAGAATATTGGCTGGAACACCGGCGATGGTCCCGATAAGAATAATGATGAGGTAGCACGCACGCTTATCGTTGACACTGCGGAAGGTGCTGCATATACCTATCATGGCCAGGTGATGGAGAACCTGAGTCTGGTGAAAGATGGAGCCGGCAAGCAGACCTTCAGCGGCAATTCTGCCAAATTCAACGGCAGTATTGAAATCCTGGATGGCACGCTGGCATTTACCGGGGATGCACTGGGCATGCTGAGCACGGCCTCCAGCGTGGCTGTAAACGGTGGTACACTCGATATCAGCAGCTATGATTTCAGCTCCGGTTCCCTCGCGGTCAATAACTTCAGCTTCTCTGAGGACTCAGTGCTGGCACTTGGCAATCTGACGTCGGGTACCACTTATGAATTCTTCAACGCAGACTCTCTGCTCGACAACTGGACATCCCTGACCACGAAAAACTTCACCATTGGCGGAACCTCCCTGTCGGACCTGGGTCACGTCTCGCTCTCTCTGGGCATGGACGGGTCGTTCTCCTATTCCCTCGACAGCTGGGAACTCACCTGGCAGGGGGGCAGCACCGGCACCTGGGATATGACCGAAGCCAACGAAGTGTGGCAGACCACCCGGCTGGATGAGGTCACAGGCGAAGAAAGTACATTCAATACAGGATTCTCCAGCGGGGATAATGTAACCTTCACAGCCGGCAACACAGCCACTCTGGGCTCCGATATTCTTGTTTCCACCGTGAATGTGAATTCCGGAACGGTGGTTATCAAGGATGCAGGCAGTTATGCATTCAAGGCAAGCACAATCAATGTAGCAGACAATGCGCACCTGCAACTGCGCTACACAAACGCCAATGCTGCTGCCAATAATACCATTACTAAACTGGTACTGGGAGATAAGGCCAGGTTCTCTACTCACGATGAGAATATCGCAACGGCAGCAACCACGATCGGTACCCTGCAGTTGAACGGTGCCACAGCCACAGTGGAAGACGCTCACCACTCAGGCATCTACCATATCAATACACTGACTCTGGAGGATGGTCTCTCTTCGGCTGCACTCAATCTGGAGAAAAAATCCGCTTCCACGATTGTTACCGTATTCCAGTTGGGTAGTGCTTCTGCAAACTCTGGTAACTTCGCTGGAACAATTAACCTGAAAGCAACAGCTGGAGATGCCTCTGCATCCGGGCGTCCGGCTGCCATTATCCTCTCCAACAAGGATATCGCAGCCCAGGCTGTTATCAATCTGGAAAGCAACACCTCCTCTGCTACGGGGTCTGTGCTGGCTCTCGGCATCAATGCGGATAACACCACCATTGCAGGGCTGGAATCCGGTAGAACGCTGGGTAACAAAGCTAAACTGTTCTCCGGCTCCATCGGTACTACAAGCTCTGAGACATGGTCTACTGGCAACATTGATAATGCCAGCACTCGTACGCTGACTATCAACGCGGCAGAGGGTGGGAATTACACCTTCAACGGTGAAGTCATGAGTTCCGATTCTGTGAAGCTTAATCTGGTGAAGTCCGGCAAGGGTACCCAGAACTTCATGGGCTCCGGCAGTTTCGGTTCCGTTACGGTCAACGAGGGTACCCTGACGCTGGGAGGAACCACCAAGGCCAGCGGTACCATGACAATCAATGGAGGCAAGGTGATACTGAACCAGACAGC
Source organism: Akkermansia sp. (assembly GCA_045132635.1). Taxonomy (GTDB): domain Bacteria; phylum Verrucomicrobiota; class Verrucomicrobiia; order Verrucomicrobiales; family Akkermansiaceae; genus Akkermansia. The sequence continues at coordinate 26,413 of JBGUSR010000005.1, read as the reverse complement.
GGGAACGGCTTATGCCCTCACATCCAAGGCATCGGGCAACGGTACTCTCGAAATTGCCAACGGGACTACTCTGGAAATAGGAGGGTCTAACAACAGGCTCCTGGCAGTTAACACGACCATCAATAAGGGTGCAGAATTGAAGTTTACCGGCAACTCCAGCCAATCGGACAATATTGATTGGGAAGCCACCGGTAAGTCCATAACAGTAAACGGCGGTACCCTCAATTTCGGGACAACCCGCCAGACCATGGCTGGCTGGACTCTGAACCTGAGCAACGGAGCCAGGGTAACGGGTGATGGCGGCACATACTCCGGCAAGCAGGCTGCACTGGATTACAACAATGCCAAGAACAATACCATTAATGCTACTGCCGGCGAAAGCTCCATCGAATCAAGAACGCGTCTGCGTGAGGGTTCTGAGCTGACCTATGCAGTGAGCAAGGATGCAACGCTGACGGTGTCTGGTCTGGTGCATGCTGATGGTGATAAGAATGGCAAGATTATCAAGAGCGATGCAGGTACACTGCATCTGAATAACGCTAACAACGACCTGAGCCATATTGCTGTTCAGGGCGGCACAGCAAATATTCATGGTGCGGCGGAATACACCCTGACAGAGCTTTATGCAGCCACCAAGGTAGATGTCGGCTTCTACGTGGGTGCTACCAAGGATACCACAACCAGGAGCAGCGTAACTGTAACCGGAACGTCCGAGCTGGGTGGTGGAGCCACGCTGAACACCAGCCTGACCCTGGCTGCCGGTTCCACACTGGATATGGTAGATATGAACCTGGGTGCGGTTACCCTGAATGGCGCACTGACCCTCGGTGGCAAGGTGCAGATGGGTGAGAACCTGCTGGCCAGTGTGGATGCTATGTATGCCGGGCAGAGCATGACCCTCTTCACCGGCATGACCGGCGCAAGCCCCCTGATGAATGCCCCGGTCAGCGCCGAAGGCATGGTTCAGGCCAGTGACGTGTTCACAAATGTGAATAATAACCAGGTCTTTGTCTCCTACCAGGTTATCGACAACGTAGGCAGCCTGATGGTGGTGCACATCCCCGAGCCTGCTACCACCACCCTCAGCTTACTGGCGCTTTCTGCGCTCGCTGCACGCCGCCGCAGAAAATAAAAGCAATCGCAGGCGTCCCGCCTCGGCGTAGCCCCCGCAAGGGGGCGAAGACGGGAGCCTGCTACCACCACCCTCAGCTTACTGGCGCTTTCTGCGCTCGCCATGCGCCGCCGCAGGAAGTAAGAGAATAATAGAAAACCGTTTAACCAGCCCCCGTGCGCCTGAATGGCTGCGCGGGGGCTTTTTCTTCCCGCGAAAACCTCACTTTTTCACTATTCACTATTCATTATTCGCTTTTTAGGCTGGTAATTCTGCAAAAAGGGCGTATAATGCCCGCGCTATGTCAGAAAATGAACCTGCAATGACCGCTCCGGGTTCCTCTGAGGAGGAACTGATTGCCGTGCGCCGCGAGAAGGTGGGCAAGATTCGCGACCTGGGTGTGAACCCTTATGGTGGCCGATTCGATGTGACCACGAACGCGGGCGAAATCAAGGCAAATTTCGAGGAGGGTAAACAGGTGAAATTCCTGGGCCGCATCACGGCTCTGCGCGATATGGGCAACACCCAGTTCTTCAGCGTGAGCGATGTGCGCGGTTCCATCCAGTGCATGCTGACCAAGAAGTCCATGGAGCCCGAGGCCTGGGCCCTCTGGAAGCTTCTGGAGCGTGGTGACTGGGTGGGTATTGAGGGCGAGACCTTCATCACCCGCACCGGTGAGCCCTCCGTGCGCGTGGCTTCGTTCAAGGTGCTTTCCAAGGCCCTGCGACCCATGCCCGATAAGTTCCACGGCCTGGCCGATATGGACATGCGCTACCGCCGCCGCCACCTGGACCTGATGAGCAACCCCGAAAGCGCAGACCGCTTCGTGAAGCGCTCCCTCATCGTGCAGGAAATCCGCCAGTACCTCATCAACCGCGGATTCCTGGAGGTGGAAACCCCCATGCTGCAGGATATCGCCGGTGGTGCTTCCGCCAAGCCGTTTGAGTCCTACTACAACGCGCTGAAGAAGGCTGTGACGCTGCGTATTGCTCCGGAGCTCTTCCTGAAGCGTCTGCTGGTGGGCGGTTTCCCCAAAGTGTTCGAGCTGAACCGCAATTTCCGTAACGAAGGTGTGGACCGCCGCCACAACCCCGAATTCACAGTGCTGGAAGTATACGAGGCCGGTGGTGACTACGAGACCATGGCCTCCATGATGGAAGACCTCATCTGCACCGTGGCCGAGAAGGTGTTTGGCACCCTGAAGTTCGACCAGTACGATGACAACGGCAACCTGCGCTGGACCGTGGACCTGACCCGCCCCTGGCGCCGCGCTGATTACAACGACCTGGTGAAGGAAGTGGCCGGTGCCGATTGGTTCGACCTGACTCCCGAGCAGCGCCGCTCCCGCGCAGAGAACGAGCTGCATGTGCAGATTGGCGATGATTTGAACGACACCGACGTGACCCAGCAGGTTTACGAGAAGCTTATCGAAGAGAAGCAGGCTAACCCGCTCTTCGTGTGCCACGTGGCCCGCGACCTGGTGCCCCTGGCCAAGGCCAACCCCGAGGACCCCAGCGTGGTGGACGTGTTCGAGCTCGTGATGAACGGCCAGGAGCTCTGCCCCGGTTACTCCGAGCAGAACGATCCGGTGGAACAGCTGGAGCGTCTGCAGCACCAGGCTGGTGAGGACACCCAGAAGATTGACTACGATTTCGTGGAAACCCTGGAAAGCGGCATGCCCAGCGCCGGTGGTATCGGTATCGGTATCGACCGCCTCTGCATGCTCATGACCGGTGCCAGCTCCATCCGCGACATCATCCTCTTCCCGCAGCTGAAGAACCGCGGTTAATTCCCGCATTTCAGCACACAAAAAGACCGCCTCACCCGGGGCGGTCTTTTTGCGTGCTGAAATGCCCGTGATAACGAGGCAATCCGAGCCCCTGTCTGCCCTCTATCGCCCTCTGCGAGGGATCTGATTGCCCGGCGTTCGCCGGGCAGTGCGTTAAGGCTCAGGAGCGTAATCAATCCGCACGGGAACCTGCTCCACATCAAGCCCGGCGGCGGTGAGGGTATCGAGCACCTCGATGAAGCGGGCCATGGAGGCCCCGCCGGCGGCGGAGAGCTGGATGGTGGCCGCGGGGTTCTGGCGCAGGAGCTCGCGCACATCTGCCACAAGCTGGTCGGCGGGGGTGAGCTTGCCGTTGAAGGCGATGCTGCCGTCATCTGCCACTTCGAGCAGGATGCTGTTTCGGTCTCCCTGGGTGCCGGCCAGGTGGTGGGTCTGGGGCACATCAAGCTTCAGCACGCTGACCTGCCGCTTGAACTCGGTGTGCACAATGAAAAAGATGAGCAGGATGGTGAGGATATCGAGCATGGGCACGATGGGGATGCCTTGCTGCCCGAATTTGCGTTCGTAGAGCTTCATGGCTGGCGAATCAGGCGTTGCGGTTGGCGAGCAGGTCGGTGAAGCACTGGTTGATGCGTGCCGCGCGGCGCTCCAGAGCGCGCTCAAAGCAGCTCAGGGCAATGGTGCCGGGCACAGCAATGGCCAGGCCGAAGATGGTAGTGTAGAGCGCTTTGGAGATGCCCAGGGCAATGCCGTCCTGCGCCTCCGGGGTGCCGAATACGCCGAAGATGTCCACAAGGCCCCAGGCGGTGCCCAGAATGCCGAGCATGGGGGCAATGGTGGTGATGATGCTGATGGTGGCGAGCCCGGCGCGCTGGCGGTCGATGATGCAGCGGAGTCGGGCCTCCACCTGCTGCTCCAGCGCTGGGCCGGCGGGCTGGGTGCAGAGGAAGCTGAGCACCTGTGCCAGTTCATCCTGCGGGAAAGTCTGCGCTACGGATGCCGGGGGAATGCTGCCCGCAGCGGCGGCTTCGAGCTGGGGCAGGCATTTGTGACGGCGGCTGAACAGCAGGTGATACAGGATGGCTGCCAGCATGATGATGGAGCAGGCGAGCAGGGGAAGCCCGAAGGGATGACAGGCGGCAAAGAACTGACGGATGGTTTCGTGCATGGTGGTCTGGTGGGTTAATTAGTCAAAGTTGAATTCGAAGATGAGTTCCATGAGCTCGCCGATGACGTCGGCTTGCACTTCATGCGGCATGGGTGGCAGACTGGCCTTGCGGATGGCCTTGAAGGTGAAGGATTGCTGGCTGATGCTGGCCCCGCTGCGGCGGATGAGCGCCATACTGTCAATCTGCCCGCGTTTGTTGATGCGCAGGCTGATGGTGATGGTGCCGGGAATGACGTCGCCACGGTGTTCATCGCAGGCCATGTACCAGAAATGCGCTACGCGGCGGTAGACCAGCGCCTCGTACATACCGCGCGGGGTGGAGGCCACATTGAGGGCGGCGCCGCGGCCCAGCACAAAGCGTCCGCTGCTGCGGCTGCGGCGCTCGTAGGTGCGGAATCCGGGCTGCTGGGGCTGGCGCGCCAGACTGGGGTCGTAGAACACCTGCGGCGTTTGCGGGCGGGGACGGGTGGCCTTTCCGGTGCCATCGGTGGTTCCCTTGGGGGCGGCATGCTGCTCCCGCTCCTGCAGTGTGGTGGGCATCTCCTCCCGCTGTTGCTGCAGCTGAAGCTGGCCGCTCAGGTCATCGCTGAGGGTGAGGGATTTGGTGGCATCAATGATGCTGTCTTCCGCGTCCTGCCCCTGGGCTTCCGGGGCATCGGTGCCGTTCTGCTGTCCCTGTGCTGGGGCCTCTGCTGGCGGTGTGGGCGGCAGGGGCGGCTGTGGCAGCGGGGCTGGGGGGGCTGGCTGGGTTAGGGGCTCGTTCCTGCCCTCGTGTTCCAGGTCTCCTTCCTGCCTGTCCTGGTCAAAGGTAACCAGCTCCTCCTTTTCCTCTCCATTCTGGGCGGGGGCTGGGGCATCGGCGCGGCGGTGGGCGGCATCCGGCTCACTGGCGGCGCGGGTGTTGCGCTGGCCCTCGTAGTCCGGCTGGTCGGGCAGGGCCTGAGGCGTATCGGCGCTGGTCTTGGCGAAGGGCTTTTCTTCGGTCGGCTGCTCCGGCTTCTGTGGTGCCTCTGCCGCCTGCTTCTTCTGCGCATCCGCTTTTTTACGGGCCGCTGTGCGCAGTACCTGCACAGACCGTGCCTTGCGTGGCTTCTCCTGGCGCTTCACCTTCTCTTGCTGCGGCAGAAGCAGCAGCAAACAGGCCAGCAGCACATGCAGCAGCACCGAGAGTGCCACACAGAGAAGCACTCGGGAAAAACGTGTCTGCCGCCGAATCATACGGTGACAGTTTGCCACGTCCGGGCGGTGCGCGCAAGTCTGCTCCTTGTCAACACTCAGGAAAATGCTGTTGCGCTTGTGGCTTGACAGTGCAGGCGCTTGTGCGTAGAATGCGGGCATGAGATGCCTTCCTGTTCTGCTGCTGCCTATTCTGTTAGTTTCCTGCATTTCGCAGGTGCAAGTGGCGTTTATTGCGGATTCCTCCACGGATAGTGCCGATATCGGCGTGCTGCGCCAGCAGGATTATTTCTTTATGGGCCGCAAGCCGGATATGTATCTGGAATACCGAGGACCGGTGAATTATGTGGCAGTGGGCAAGGGGCTTCGCGGCAGTGCGGAGAGCTTCACCTTCCGCCATGATGCCTGTGAGCAGAAACACGAGGTGAGCTATACTTATACGGATAACTCCGGAGCTCAGCAGCGTTTTACCACGGAGTTTGTGCCTGCCCAGGTGGATGCGGTGATTTTCTCACGTCTGCATGGTATTCTGGTGCGCCCGGTAGGCGGTTCTGCGCTGCTGCGCCCTCTGTCTGAAGCCCGTATGTGTACGGACTAACGGCTGGACTAACAGTGATGGCATACCCGCCTGCTCAGTGATATGATGCGGGTATGAACCCAATCATTGTTGATGCTGTGAACCGGCAGATTAAGCTCGAGTTTGAGTCTGCCTTCCTTTACCTTGCCTTCTCCGGGAATCTTCGCCAATACGGCCTGCCGGGCATGGGGCATTGGATGCGCGAGCAATACCGCGAGGAATGCGGCCACGCTCTGCGTTTTGTCTCGCATCTGGAGAACCGCCGGGCGAAGGTGCTCATCCCCAGCGTGGCCGCGCCGGAATATACGTGGGAAACGCCGTTGGATTTGTTCCGCATGTCGCTGGAGCATGAGCGCCGCATCACGGCCTCGATTCACGAGTTGCTCACCCTCTGCCGCGAGGAGAAGGAATACGCCACGCAGTGTCTCCTTTTCGATTATGTGAAAGAGCAGGTGGAAGAAGAACTGCAGGTGGAGGAAATCGTGGATATCATGACCCTCTGCGGCTCCCGCATAGATGAATTGCTGAGCCTGGACCAGAAGCTCGCCGCCCGAACCACCCAGGCGTGGGAGTAAGGGGATTGACTATTGACGATTGACGATTGACTATTAAAGAATTCCGCGGGCGTATGCCCGCCTGAATTTTAATTAATCACTAATCCCTAATCATTAATCACTAGCTTTCGCTTACGGCGAAAGCAACGTCCTTCAGGGTGGTGCGGTGCATGCTGAGGGCGCTGACCAGGGTGCGGAGCAGCTGGAGGGAGGCGGCGGCGTCGTAGAGAGCATCGTGCCAGCGGGCGTGGGTGGAGTCATTTACCAGGGCTGTGACTGTATCGGTGATGCCCAGGGCCTCGCACACGCAGGAAAGGGAATGGTCCGGTAAATCCGGGGCGGCCTGGCGGGCGAGGGCCAGGGTATCCACCCAGGGGCCGAATCCGTGGCCGGGAAAGCTGCGCAGGAAGCGTTTTTCCGTGGCGGGGTTATGCCCCAGCACCACGGCGCCGCGCAGCATATCGCGAATCTGCGGCCAGAGCGAGGCATAGGCCGGGGCGTCACGCAGCATGTCGGTGGTGATGCCGTGCACCCTGGCGGCGCTCCAGCGCACCGGGCGGTTGCAGGCAATGTAGCTGGTGAACAGGCGGGGCGTTTCAGAGAACAGCCCCTCAACGCGTACGATGCCAATCTGCACCGGGCAGTCGGTCTCGCCCGGTGCGGTGCCGGCGGATTCAAAATCGATGGCCGCCCAGCTCAGGTCTTCCAGTGCCGTGTGCTTCACCTTAATTCTGTTTCTGCCAGCCGTGAATGGCCTGAAGCTCTGCGCAGAGGGCGGCGTAATCGCAGGTGAGGAACTGTCCGTCGCGGTAGAGTTCCTGGCCATCGACCACGGTGAGCTTGTTTTCCAGACCGGAGGCGACGTACACAATGTTGGACACGATGTTGTGCACCGGTTGCATGTTCGGCGTGGTGAGGTCCAGGGCGATGAAATCGGCCTTCATGCCGGGTTCCAGAATGCCGATGAGCGGGTCGTGCAGGGCATCGGAGCCGCCGCGGGTGGCCATGTCGAGCGCCATCTGGGCGGGGCAGGCGGTGGAGTCGAGGTGCGTGACCTTCTGCAGGAGACTGGCCATGTACATCTCACGCACCATGTTCTGGGCGTTGTTGCTGGCGGGGCCGTCGGTGCCCAGAGCCACGGGGATGTGGTAGCGCTGCATGGCGCCGATGGGGGCCACGCCGCTGGCCAGCTTCATGTTGCTGGCGGGGTTGTGCACCACGGCGCAGCGGCCTTCGGCCAGCAGTTCCATATCGCGCTCATCTGCATGTACTACGTGGAAGAAGGTGCTGTCCGGCTGGAGCAGGCCCAGGCTCTCGCAGTACGGAATCGGGCGCATGCCGAAGTTCTGCAGGCAGGTCTGGGTTTCTGCCTCGGTCTCTGCCAGGTGCATGCCGAAGAGGGCGCCGGTTTCGTCTGCCAGGGTGCGGCACTTGGTGAGCAAGTCGGCATTGGTGGTGTAGGGCGCATGCGGCAGCACGGCCTGGCGGATGCGCGGGTGGCCCTTCCAGGCCTCTGCCTGGGCGCGCACCAGGTCGAAATAAGCCTCGGCATCCTTGCAGGTGAGGGAGGGGAAGAACTGCGTGACGCTTTCGCCCATGACGGCACGCATGCCCAGCTTGTCCGCAGCGCGGAACACGCTGTTCTGGTGCATGTACATGTCGTAGAAGGCAGTGGTGCCGGTGCGAATCATCTCGGCCAGGGAGAACATGGCCCCCAGCTCCACCAGTTCGGGGGTGAGGCGTGCCTCTGCCGGGAAAATATCCTGCGTGAGCCAGTCCATGAGCGCCTTGTCATCCGAATACCCGCGCAGCAGGCTCATGGAGACATGGGTGTGGGCATTGATAAGGCCGGGCATGATGACGGCCTTGCCCAAATCCACGCGGCGGGTATCCGGGAAGAGAATCTCGAGCAAATCTGTATGCCCCACAGAGAGGATTTTGCCGTCCTCCACGGCCACGGCGGCCTTTTCCAGAATGTCGCGTGCGTCATTCTGGGTGACTACGTAATCGGCGGTATAAAGGGAAATCATGGCAGGATGATGAAAGGGTTACCAGAACAGGCCGGCGCAGGTGCAGATGCTCAGGCCATAGATGAAGTTGAACACGGCAATGCCGGAGATGAGGCGCGGGCGCTGGCCCAGCCAGTTCATCCAGTCGCGGAAGAGGTAGGGCTTGCCCACCCAGAACATGGCAACGGTGAGCACCGGGTACCACCACAGGGGGATGAGGATGCGGGAGTGCGGGTCTTTGAGGAAGGCGGCGCTCATGGGCACAATGGCCATGAGCAGCAGGAAGAAGCCCAGCGCGCGGGCGAAGAGTTGTTCCTTGGCCATGCTGCTCATCACAAACCAGATAACCGGGCAGAGGATGAGGAGAATGCCGCGAAAACTCTCGAACTCAAACAGCGGCATGCACAGCGGGTTCCAGTCTGCCTTGAAGAGCAGCAGCGCCACCCACAGGAAATCGATGCCCAGCAGCACGGTGCCGGCGCTGCTTTTGGCGTGCACGCTGGTGAGCTGGCGGCGGAATTTCTCCGGGCAGAGCAGAACGTACAGGCTCAGCAGCATGAGTACCATGCCCATGATGAAGCCCGTGGGGGCCAGGGAGAGTGATTCGTAGATATGCATATGGTTCAGGTGGTGAGTGGTTAAGGGTTATACATCGAGGTCGTCGTCATCGTCCTCTGCCTCCAGCGGGGCGTACTCCAGGCGGGCCTGGGTCACGCGGCGGCCATCGGTGCCGATGACGGTGATAAGGTAATCGCGCAGGCGAATCTGCTCATTGCATTCGGCCAGGTGGCCGAGGTGGTCGGTGATGTAGCCGCTGAGGGTGGAAATGCCGTTGTCCTTCTCTATTTCGCCGATTTCGGGCAATTCTTCCTCCAGGTCGAAGAGGGCAATGGAGCCGCTGGCAATGTACTGCCCATCGGCCACCTTGAAGAAGGTGCGGGCGGCTTCGGTCTCGAATTCGTCCTGAATATCGTTGCCCACAATCTCCTCCAGCACATCATCCAGATACACCAGACCCTGTGCCTCGCCGTATTCATCCACCACCAGGGCAAAGTGCGTGTGCTCGCGGGAGAAGAAGTCGAGCAGGGTGTCCAGCTTCATGGTTTCGGGCACCACCTTGAGCTCGCGGCGTTCGACCATGATGTCGCGGGTGCCGCTGTGCACCATCTTGAGGATGTCCTTCACATGCACCCAGCCCTTGGCGTGGTCCAGGTGGCCGGAAACCAGGGCAAAGCGGCTGTGGCGGCTGGTGAGCACCTGCTCCAGCAGCTCTTCGAAGCTCTTGTTGATGTCCAGCACCTCCACGCGGCTGCGGGGTACCAGAATATCGCGCACGGAGCGGTCGTTCAGCTCCAGGGCGTTCATGGAAATCTCTGCCTCGGTCTCCGTCACTTCCTTGCTGCGGCCACTGGCCTCCACGATGAGGGCAATTTCCTCGGCGCTGTGGGATTCATTCGGCTCATAGTGCGGGTCCACGCCGAATACACGGTGGGCAATGGCGTTGGCCGTGTTGTTGAACAGCAGGATAATCCACTTCGTGTACTTGGCGAAGCGGTGCATGGAGACCGCCGTGCCCAGGGCTATCTCCAGCGGCTTGCGGATGGCCAGGCTCTTGGGTACCAGCTCACCCAGCACCACGTGGGCAAAGGTGAAGATGGCGTAGGACAGGGTGTAGGAGATGACGTGCACCACCGTGGGAGTCAGGTGCAGGTAGTAGCTCAGCGGGCTCTCGATGAGGCTGGCAATGAAGGGCTCGCCCATGGCACCCAGGGCCAGAGAGGCAAAGGTGATGCCCACCTGATTGGCGGAAAGGTAGGTGTCCAGGTGACGGACGATGTGGCGGGTGGTGCGGCGGCGCAAGGCCTGGGCCTTGGTGTCGTCCGCATCCTCGGCCAGCTGGCTCTCGCGCACGCGGGCGCACGCAAATTCATTCGCCACGAAAAAGGCGTTCAGAAACAGGAAGAAACTGATGCCCACCACGAAGAGCACAATCTCACCGGCGCTCGGGTAGGTCCATTCCAGCCGGGAAATTTCTTCAGGTGTAAGGAAAAATTGCATATAGTCTGGGTATTAAAGCTTTTCGTACACGCCCTGGTCACGCTTCTGCATCACGGTGAAGCCTGCCTTCTTGGCATCGCTGATGGAGAGCGGTGCTGTAATCTTCGGCACATTCACATTGCCAATCTTCTTGCGCACCGGGTTCTTGCAATACATGCAGTGGGTGAGGGGGGCGCGGTCTGCCGGGCGCATCAATTCAAAGCCCTTGCGGCACATGCGGCAAGATCGCTCAGGGTCTTCCGGATTCTCTGATATGTATTCGTAGATGGGCATCTGATAATAAAGCAACGCGGGCTAGTCCATATAGGATAGCCCGCGCAGAAAAATTGTCAAGTCTATATCAGGACTTACCAGCTGGACTTGGTCACACCGGGAATCATGCCGGCGTTGGCAAGCTCGCGGAAAGCGATACGGGAAAGGTGGAAGCGGCGCAGGAAAGCGTGACGACGACCGGTGAGCTCGCAGCGGTTCACGAGACGCACGGGGGAAGCGTTGCGCGGCAGCATCGTAAGACCGATGTAGTCGCCTTCAGCCTTCAGCTTGGCGCGGAGGTCTGCATAACGAGCCGCGACAGCTGCCTTCTTCTTGTTTCTTTCAATCCAGCTTTTCTTTGCCATAACTTTGTGGGCCGGATATATACAGCATATCGGAATATAAGTCAAGCGGAATTTGACTCAAAAATCAATTTTTTGCATTTTATCCCACTTTTTTGAAAAAATGCTTTTCTTATTACTGGGAATGTGGTAGGAGTTAGCCATGAGCAGGTTTGCATTATTCATGCTGGCAGGCGCCATGCCATTGTGCGCGGCGGTGGAGTTCGATGCTATCTATGGAGATGGCATGGTGCTGCAGCGCGGGTGCGAGGTGGTGGTGCGCGGTACCACGGATAACCCCGGCGAGCCGGTGACAGTTAGTTTTAACGAGCAGACGGTGAAGGCCGAGACCATGGGAAGGAATTGGCGTGCTGTGCTGCAGCCCATGGAGGCCAATGCCCAGGGGCAGCCGTTGGAGGTAAGTCAGAAAAGCTCTACCGCCACGGTGCAGAATGTGGTGGTGGGTGAGGTGTGGCTGGCCAGCGGGCAGTCCAACATGCTCTGGCGCCTGAACCAGACTCCCGGCCATCCGCAGACCATTGCTCAGTCTGCCAATGAGAATTTCCGCTTCTACCACAGTGAGCCTCAGGTGCACACCAGCCCGCCCCGCTACACGCCGGAACTGCTGGAGCGAGTTAAGGAAAAGCGCATGTACGAAGGTAAGTGGGCGGTGAGTGCTCCTGCCACGTCTCCGCGCATGAGTGCGGTGGGCTACTATTTCGGCCAGGAGCTGCAGAAGCAGCTGGGGGTGCCGGTGGGGGTGATTCATGCCTCCCTGGGCGGCTCGAACATGCTGGCCTGGATTCCCCGCGATGTGGTGAAGAAGGAATACCCCGGCTGCCAGGGGAATGACTGGGTGAAGAGCAAGTTCGCCAGCGATTGGGTGCGCGGCCGCGCCCAGCAGAATGTGGGGCCCGGTGGCGATTTCTCGCTGCATCCCTATGCGCCGTCCTATTTGTATGAGACCGGTATCGAACAGTGGGAAGGCTTCCCCGTGGCTGGTGTTATCTGGTACCAGGGTGAGTCCGATGCCGAGATTCTGGACAATGAGCAGAACAAGAAGCTGCTGAAGGATCTTATTTCGTCCTGGCGCGATAAGCTGGGCAAGAAAGATCTTCCTTTCCTGCAGGTGCAGCTTCCGCGTATCAATGATAAAGCCAAGTTGCGCGCCTACTGGCCGGAGTTCCGCCAGGTGCAGTCCGAAGTGGCAGAGGAGATGCCCGGCGTGGAGTGCGTGGTGACCCTCGATTTGGGCTCCACCAACAGCGATGTGCATCCCCCCCGCAAGGTGGAGGTGGGCGAGCGCCTGGCTGCTACTGCGTTGAAGGAGGTGTATGGCAGGGATGTGGCTGCCAGTGGCCCGGTGATTCAGGGCTTCATGAAGAAAGGTTCCAAGGCCCGGGTGTTCCTGGCTTATGCCGATGGCCTGAAAACGACGGATGGCGCCGCCCCCGCAGGCTTTGAAATTGCGGGCGCTGATAAGAAATTCGTACCGGCCACCGCCGAGATTGATGGGCTGACCATCATGCTTTCTGCAGATGGGGTGAAGTCTCCCAAGTATATCCGCTATGGCTGGGCCGTGTTCATGAATCCCAATCTGGTGAATGCCGCCGGTTTGCCCACAGCCCCGTACCCGGCTTCAGAGGCTGCGGTGGTCAGGAAAAAAGCCAGGCGGAAGTAAGACCGTTAAGGTGACCGCCGTATGATAATAAACCGGGCATTGGGGATGTGCTTTTCCCAATGCCCGGTTTGATTTTTGAAGGTTAAAGATAGGGAACGGAATCCCTTCGGCGTGTATTATGCCTGAGACTGAAGCAGGCTGCTTAAGTATTCTCGCAGAGGTTTGGTCAGGCGACCTATGCCCAGGTAGGTAGCGATGCCTTTCAGGTGGTCATCGCATCCGCTGATGCATTTGAGATGAGCCAGGACTAATGCGGAAATTTCGAGGATTTCAGATTCCGGTACATCTGCCCAGTCGCGAGGCCCTTTCATTCTGGGTAGCACAGCTGGGGAATTATGGGCATATAGCACGCGCGTGTCTCCTTCTTGCAAGGAAAGGAATTCTCCCTGGGCCAGCTGGCCGGAGATGAGGTTGTGAAGCCGGGTACGCAGCGCGGTCGAGAGGGCGGGCGTGAGGGAATGGGAGCGCAGACGCGACATGAGGAAATCCTCCTTAATCGGGCCTTCCTCCTCCACAAATTGACGAATGAAGGGGCAGAGGCTGGTATCGCTCATTTCAAAGAGGGGTGGCAGAGTGGTGTTCAGTCTGGCTTCATTGTATGCCTTGCCCACCAGCGGAGCCAGTGGCTCCGGCACCGTTATTTCCTCTTCCACCACAGAAATGCCGGATTCCCTGACCGCGGGGGCGGCTGTGAGCAGCGGCAGTTCCTGCTGGGGATGCGGGCCTTCCTGCACGAAGTGCTTTAATGCTGCGTCCAGTTTCTGAACACAGGCGACCGGGTCTCTCCACCAGTCGATAGCCCATACCCGCAGAAGGCGCCAGCCCAGGCCACGCAGCACGGAATGCCGCAGTACATCGCGGTCTCTGGCTGTGTTGGCGGCAACATAGGAGTAACCATCAGTTGCTATACCTGCCAGGATGGTTTCCGGATCATCGGGATGTTCTACTGCGATGTCAATGCGGTAATCTGACACACCTACGTGTGTGTGGCAGTTCCACCCAAGTGCTTTCAAATCACTGGCAAGTCGTGCAATGAGTGAATCTCGTTCCTCCTTGCGGATGCCTCTCTGGAGTTCCAGGTATGCAGCAGCACCGCGGCGGGCGTAATCCAGGAAACCTCGCAAATCTGCCGCGCCGCGTGCGCGTGTGCGGGAGAGGTCGATGTCCTCCGGCATCATGCTGGTGAACACATGCATGGCGCTGCGGGCGCGGGTGATGGCCACATTCAGGCGGCGTTCGCCACCGGCAAGGTTCAGAGGCCCGAAGTTCATGGAGATTTTTCCCTTGGAATCGCGCCCGAAGGTGGTGGAGAAATAGATGATGCCGCGTTCATCTCCCTGCACATTTTCCAGGTTCTTCACAAAGACCGCCTCCGGGTTGTTTTCTGCAAAGAAGGGTTCCAGCGATTCATCCTTGGCACGTTCCTCTTCCAGCATGTCTTCAATGAGGGTCTGCTGCTGGGTATTGAAGGTGACAATGCCGATACTGGATGCTTCTGTGTAGCGGAAATCCGGGTCTCGTAAGGTGTTGAGTACATGATCTACCAGGGCTCTGGCCTCTGCCATGTTGATTCGTTTGCCTGAGCCGGGTTCATAAACGCCGCGTACGTAGTGGTAATGTATGGCATTATCCCGGGTGTTCGGGGCCGGGAACGTGGTGAGATTCTGCTCATAATACCGACTGTTGGAATAGGCGATGAGACTTTCGGACCTGCTGCGGTAGTGCCAGGAGAGGTTGAGTGCGGGTATGTTGCAGGCCAGACATTCGTCCAGAATGCTCTCCATGTCCTTTTCCATGCCATCATCATCTTCTTCGGCATCCTTGCTTCGGGAGAAGAAGCTGGTGGGAGGCATCTGGCGAGGGTCGCCCACAATGATGGCATTCTGACCACGGCCAATGGCTCCGATTGCATCCCACACCGGAATCTGGGAAGCTTCGTCGAAGATAACCACGTCGAATGGTTTTGCATCGGTGGTGAGATATTGAGCCACGGAAAGCGGGCTCATCAGCATGCAGGGCTTAAGCAGGGGCGTGAGATTGGGAATGGCGGTAAGTAACTGGCGCAGCGGCATATGGGCGCGCTGTTTGGAGAGTTCTCGCTGAAGCAGGGCTACCTCCGTTCCGTGGCGGGAGATGCCGGAGGCTCGCTGGATAAGTTGGTTGCGGACCTGGAGTGAGCTAGCCTTGAGAATATCTCCATCCTTTGCGGTATAATCAGCAATGCGGCCTTCATGAATGGCCGGCAGGAAGCTCATCAGGGTGGGGCTTTGTCCTGCTGCCTTGCGGAGCCTCTGCCGGGCCATGTTCACCTGTACCGCCAGGGGGAATGTTTCCGGGGCAACGCCGCCGCTCTGCAGTGCCTGTGCCCAGTCCGGGGGGCAGTCCTGCTTCTGGCGGTTCCACATAACGATATTCCGCCACTGCGAGCGCAGGGGAATAAGTTGCTCTGCCCATTCTGCCGTGCTGATTCCATCCGGCACCGTGGGTTTCAGCACGGTTTCCGCATGGTGCAGTTCCCGGGCAGCCTGGTGAAGTTTCTCCAGCATGGAGGGCAGGTCTGGTATATGGCCCTGAATAATGGCCTGGAAGGCTGATTCGTATCCGGAGTGTGCTGCCAGAGTTTCTGCCTGGAGGCGTGCGTGGTCGAGCAATTCTCGTGTGGTGTCGAGTTTCTTGTTGAGCGTGGGGGATAGAATGCTGGTATTCTGCTCTGCAAGCCAGCGGGTGATTTCCTGCATGCGCACCAGCGCCTGTAAATCCTGCAGACAGTCTGACGGTACCTGGCTGGAGCCAGCGAGCATCTGCAGGTACCGGCGCATGCGGCGCATGCCGAAGAAACGGGTGAAGAAACCGGAGATGACGATTTCCCTGCATTCCCGCAGCCGTGCCGGGAGCTCATCTTCCTGCAGGACTTCCGCCGGGTAGGGCAAGGACAGCCTGGATTTCAGCTCCTTGAACTGCTCTGCACGTTGGCAAATCTGCTCCAGCAGTTGCAGCGTCTGGGGCGCTCTGCCTGGCAACAGTTCCTCCTGCCTGCCCGCCATGAGCTCTGCAGCAGTGCTCAGCGCAGGAAGCAGGGTGATGAGCTCATCTGCCGGAATATGAAGAGCCGCGCCGGCTTGTGCTGCTTCGCTCTGCCAGGCCTGGCTGCTTGTGCAGTACTGCTGCAGCTGGTTCATCAGCGTTTCTTCCCATTCGGGGCTGTATTCCGTGCCGGAAAGCAGGGCGCATTGGGCCGGGCTGAGCTGGCGCACCAGTTCGTAGTGCAGCGCCAGGCTCCGGGCATTTTCGAGATGCTTTGTCTTGTCTGCTCGGGTGAGGGTTTCTGCGGATTCCGGGCAGGGGGAGAATGCTGATATATCCGGGTGGGTGGCTACCAGGTCAATATCGCTGTAGAGACAGGTTTCATCGGGGTAGAGGTGGTGGAGTTCCCACGGCAGCAGATTGAGCTGGTGGCGAAGGCTGGCCATGGAGTACACATCCTCCTCCCATGTCTGCTTACCGGCGCCGGCGCTGATGGCCTCTACCGCGGCCTTGTATTGTGCCAGCACATCTTTTTTGTTTGCTTTGTTGGAGTGCAATTCCAGACAGAAATCATCCAGTCCCACACGCTTGAGTCTGTTGTGCACCACTTGGAGTGCTGCTGCTTTCTCTGCCACAAACAGCACGGTTTTGCCGTGTGCCAGACAGTGGGCAATCATGTTGGTGATAGTCTGGCTCTTGCCGGTTCCGGGGGGGCCTATGAGTACAAAATTCTTGCCGCGTCCGGCTGCCAGCACGGCAGATAACTGTGAGGAATCTGAGGAGAGGGGCGTAAAGACCTTGGTGGCATCCACCTCGTTATCCAGATTAGCCGGGTCCGGGAATCCGACCTGTTCCGGGAACATGCCACGCTCGGTGGCTGCTATCTGGCTCACAATGGGATTGCGCATCAGGTGTTCCCGGCGGTCACACAAATCCTTCCACATGAGGTATTTTGTAAAGGAGAAGGTGCCCAGGATGCACAGCTCTTCCACTTCCCATCCGGGGAGGGTGTCAATCGCGGCTCGCAGGATATTGAAGATACGAGGTACATCCAGCCCGGAGTGGTCGGTGGGCAGCTCTCCCTCCAGCTCGGGAATGTTGATGCCGAATTCTGTCTTGAGCAGCTCCAGCAGGGTCATGTTCAGGCGGGGCTCCTCATCGTTTCCTCGCATGGTGAAGCCCGCTTTCACGCTGGGGCGCGTGAGGCGCACCGGAAGCAGAAGAACCGGTGCCCGGAATGCACGTTGCTCGCGGGTGTCCCTGCGGTACCATTTCAGGAACCCGCAGGCAATGTAGAGGGTATTGGCTCCGCTTTCCTCCATCTCCCGGCGAGTGGCGAGGTAGAGCGCCTGAAGCTGGCGCTGCAGCTGCTGCGGGGGCAGGTCAGAGGCCAGCTCGTTGTTATGGAACATGGATTTCACGCAATCTGTCAGGTGCTGGGACATGAGTTCAGAATCCCGGCCGTGCTGCACTTGTGAAGTGATGCTCCAGTAGGTTTCCGGCACAGATTTTACGCGGAATGCGGCACCATCGGACAGTTTGTCCTCCATTGCCGGTACATCCGGCAGCAGCAGGGGAAGATGGCGCTTGCTGCCCGGCTGGGTGTTCAGAAGCGGGTTGCGCAGAGACAAATCCAGCAGTTTGAGCTGCCACACATCCATGCGGTTGCGTGGCATGTGGGTCACCAGGTTTTCCGCTTCCTCTGCGCTGGGAACAGGATGCGTGTTTTCCGGCAGAGCTCCCAGAATGGGGTGTATGCCGACCTGGTACCAAAGGCTCTTGATGTCCAGCGCCTGGAAATAATCATCGTCCTCCACACGCTCCAGCAGACTGCAACCTGTTTCCATGGCCTGTTCGAAACCCACAGGCTGGCGGTTTTCCCGGGAATTGAGCATGGTGGTTTCCAGTACCAGAAGTTGCTGCCGTTTGAGATGGTTTCTGATGGTGGATGCCGGGGTGAGCTGAGGAGACGGCAGGTAGCGGTTTTCCTTTTGAATTCCCAGGAAGGCATGCCCGTCGATGAGGATAACAAAGGGGTTCAGTCCCATCCGGGTGACGCAGGCTGCCAGCAGAAGGGTAGAATCCAGACAGGTGGAACATTTTTCGGCCATGATGCAGGAGGGAGTGCGTACCCGCTGGCCCAGCCCATCATCAATCCAGCTTTTTGGCGGCAGCGCATATTCAATGCCCAGTCCGGCAATGTGTTCCCATAGTTTTCTCAGCTGCCCGATGATATCTTCTGGCTGTTCGGCATATCCCTTACCTGCGCCTATCTCCTGAATAATGCGATCCACCTCGGGGTCATGGGGCAGAGTGAGAGCCGCCAGCAGTTCCGGGTACTCGTTTCCACCCGCCCAGGTGTTGAAGGCCAGCCATTTGAAATCATCCTCACGCCGTGCCAGTACCTCGCCGATGTCATTCAGAAGTTCTACCGTGATGTGGCCTGCTACATCTTCATCAAGGGCAAGCAGAGCGGCATCATTAAACTGAGGGCACTTCCCGTGGCAGGTGAAAAGCTGTCCTGCTGCAAGATAGGGAAGTTCCCATTCCTGCGTGCTAGCCAGATGCTCCGGCGTGTGTGTGATGCGAAGCCGTGCTCCACTCAGAGGTTCGGAGGATTGCACCTCAACATGCCACAGAACAGGACGGTCATTCCGCAGGTAGACAATGGAGGAATAGCGGTAGGTTGAGATGGAAAGGGAAACGCTGGAGTTGGTAGTCATGGTTGGTTGGGGAGGATGATACTGTAATGCTATCACAGTTTGGATAGGGAGTCAAGATAATGAAAAACCGGGCATTGGGGGTGTTTCCCAATGCCCGGTTTGATTGTTGAAAAATGAAGATAGGGAACGAAATCCCTTCGGGACGAAATCCTCCCGGTGGTCGGACTTTATAACCAGCCCAGGCCCACGGCCTTGCGGATGCGGGTGAGCACCTTGGCGGCCTCCTCGCGGGCGCGGGCTGCGCCGGTGTTGAGCACGTCGTCCACGTATTCGGGGTGGGCGAGAATCCATTCGCGCTTCTCACGGGCGGCGCGGAAGTATTCCCAGTAGGCCTCGAAGAGGTCCTTCTTGAACTGGCCGTAGCCTACGCCGCCGGCAAGGTGGGCATCCACCATGGCCTGGTACTGCTCCGGCGTGGCGAAAAGCTTGTAGAGTGCCAGAATGATGGAGTTCTCTGTGGGCTTCGGGTCTTCCAGCGGGGTGGCATCGGTCACCACCTTTTTGTTGATGAGTTTGCGCAGGGGCTTCTCTTCGCCGAAGATGGGCAGGGTGTTGCCGTAGCTCTTGCTCATCTTCTGTCCATCAAGCCCGGGCACCACGGCGGTGGTTTCGGAGATGATGGCCTCGGGCATTTTGAGCAGACCTTCGCCGAAGGTGTCGTTAATCTTGCCAGCCAGGTCGCGGGTTACTTCCAGGTGCTGCTTCTGGTCCTTGCCCACGGGCACGGCATCAGAATCATACAGCAGAATGTCTGCAGCCATGAGGGCGGGATAGGCAAAGAGCGCGTGGCTGGCGGCAAAGCCTTTGGCCACCTTGTCCTTGTAGGAATGGCAGCGCTCCAGCAGGCCCATGGGGCACAGGGTGGAAAGAATCCAGGCCAGTTCATTTACCTCTGGCACGGCAGACTGGGCAAAGAAGACGGCTTTTTCCGGGTCGAGACCGCATGCCAGGAAATCCACGGCCAGTCCGCGAGTGTTCTCGCGGAGTTTTTCGGCACTTTCCATGGTGGTCATGGCGTGGTAGTTGGCAATGAAATAGAAGGCTTCGCCTTTTTCCTGAAGTCGCACAGCGGGCTCAATGGCGCCGAAGTAGTTGCCGATGTGGAGCTGGCCGCTGGGCTGTAATCCTGTAAGGAATCGCATATGTGGTGTGATGTGTGTACGTTGAAAAGGGGAAAATCAGGGCTGCGGGTTGGGCTCCTCCTGGGTGAGCAGGGCGTGCAGGTAGTTCTTCAGGCTTTCGGCTGTGAAAGCGCCCTCGATGCTGCGCAGCTTGATGCCCTCGGTGTAGAATACCGTGGTGGGCACCTTGGTCAGGTTATAATCGTTGGCAAGCGCCGGGTAGGTGTCGGCGTCAATCTCCACCACCTGAATGGCGCCTTTCTCCATTTCTGCCAGCTCCTTCAGAGAGTTGCGCATGGCAGTGCTGTGGCGGCACCAGGGGGCCGTGAAGCAGAGCAGCAGCGTGCGGCCGGAGACTTCGGTCACCTGGCGCATGTCCTGTCCCTCGTACACGCTGTAGAGCTCGAACTTGCGACCGCCCTGCAGGCTGGTGGGAACCTGTTTATCGGTGCGGATGAGGGATTGGATGGATTCTCGCTGCGGGTTCGGCGCAGGCTTGGTGGGGGTGGTGAATTGGGAGGAGCGCTCCTGTTTTTCCTGGTCAGATTCGCCACAGCTCACGCAGAGCAGGGGGAGCAGCAGCAGACAAACCAGAATACCAAAGCGTTTCATGCCGCCTATCTTGCCATTTTTCCTCGGAGCTGTCAACTCTTTGCGCTTGTCATCAGCCGGGGCTGTGCTATAATAACGCGCATGAAGTACACGGAAAAACTTGCTGCCCGTATTGCCGCCACGCGTTCTGCCCTCTGCGTGGGGCTGGATCCCCGCCCGCAGACTGAGAACATGACCCAGCTTGCCGACTGGCTGCGCAAGGTGGTGGAAGAGACGGCTCCCTACGCTGCTGCCTACAAGCCCAATATCGCTTATTTCGAGGCCATGGGCCTGCCGGGGCTGAAGATGCTGGAGGAGCTGCTGCCCGATATGCCCAAGGATATTCCCGTGATTCTGGATGCCAAGCGCGGCGATATCGGCGAGACGCAGAAGTACTACGCCCAGGCTTACTTTGACCGCATGGATGTGGACGCTGTGACGCTGAACCCCTTTATGGGCTACGATATTCTGGAGCCCTTCCTTGACCGCCCCGGCAAGGCTGTCTATCTGCTGGCTGTGACCACCAACCCCGGCTCTGTGGATGTGGAGCAGCAGGTGCTGGCCAATGGCCGCAAGGTGTACCAGCTGGTGGGCGATATGGTGACCCGCTCCATTGCAGAGAACAGCGCCACGGAGGTGGGTATGGTAGTGGGCCTTACCAATGCCAACAGCCAGATTCTGACCGACCTGCCGGACGCCCCGCTGCTGGTGCCTGGTCTGGGTGCTCAGGGTGGTGACCTTTCCGCCCTCACCGGCGGCACCCGCGTGGCTCCCCCCACCATCAATGTCTCCCGTGGCATTCTGTACAAGGACCCCGAACTGAGCTTTGCCGAGAAGGCAGAGAAGTGGGCCTCGTTAATCAGAAGCGCTCTCGCGCTCTGATTAAATTGGAATTACGAAGTGCGATTTACGAAGTAGAAAAGTCAGCTGCGGCGCAGCCGCAGGGAATTTTTCAATTGTCAATCGTCATTAGTCAATTGTCAATCTAAACGGGCTATGCATCAATATTTAGGGCTGCTTGATGATGTGCTCACCAATGGGGTGGGCAGGGAGGACCGCACCGGCACCGGCACCATCGGTGTGTTCGGTCGGCAGATTCGCTGCGATCTGCGCGATGGTTTCCCCTGCCTGACCACCAAGAAGCTGCACCTGCGCTCCATCATTTACGAGCTTCTCTGGTTCCTGAAGGGCAGCACGAATGTGCGCTGGCTGCAGGAGCGTGGCGTGAGTATCTGGGACGAGTGGGCCGACGAGAACGGCGACCTGGGCCCGGTGTACGGCAGCCAGTGGCGCGCCTGGCCGGATGGCAAGGGTGGCAGCATTGACCAGATTGCCAAGTTGATTGACGGCCTGAAGAATAATCCCTGGAGCCGGCGCCACCTGGTGAGCGCCTGGAATGTGGCCGAGGTGGACGGCATGGCGCTGCCCCCCTGCCACTGCCTGTTCCAGTTCTGCGTGATTCCTGCACAGAAGGAGGGCGAGAAGCACGGCCTGAGCCTGCAGCTTTACCAGCGCAGCTGCGATTTGTTCCTCGGTGTTCCTTTCAATATTGCCAGCTATGCGCTGCTGCTCATGATGGTGGCGCAGGTCTGCGGCTACGAGGCACGCGAGTTTGTGCACACCTTCGGTGACCTGCATCTCTACAAGAACCACCTGGACCAGGCCCGCCTGCAGCTGAGCCGCGAGCCCCGCCCGCTGCCCACCATGCGTATCAACCCCGAGGTGACGGAGATTGATGGTTTCGATTTCTCTGACTTTGTGCTGGAGAACTACGACCCGCATCCGCACATCAAAGCCGCTGTTTCGGTATGAGTTTCAGCTTCACAGGAGTGGTGGCCATGGATGCCGCCCGCGGTATCGGCCTGAATAACGGTATTCCCTGGCGCCTGAAGGAGGACTTGCAGCTCTTCAAGCGTATCACCATGGGGCATCCCATCCTCATGGGGCGCAAGACCTGGGAGAGCCTGGGCCGCCCGCTGCCCGGGCGCCAGAATATCGTGCTCACCCGTAATGCCGACTACGTGGCCGAGGGCGCGGTGGTCATCACCGACCTGGCTCAGCTGGAAACCCTGGAGCTGCAGGACCCGGAAATCATGGTGATTGGCGGCGCCCAGCTGTATGCCTGCATGCTGCCGCAGATGCAGCGGCTGCATGTTTCTGAGGTGGAGGGCACGCACGAGGTGGATACCTGCTTCCCGGAGTTTGTCCACCACTTCGCTACCCGCACCCCGCAGCAGGAGTACGCCGGCTTCACCCACGTGTTGTACGAGAAGGCCTGAATCATTGTGAACACCGCCGCGGCCATCCTTATGTTTCTGCTGGGTAGTGGTGGCCTGGCTTTGACGCTTTTCACCAGTCTGCGCAAGAACTCCCGTGCGGTGGAGCTGGGAGTGGTATGTGTGCTGCTGATGCTGATACCTACCGCAGCGGCTGATTCTGTGCCGGTGCGATGCGTGCTGGGCGGGCTCTGCTTTATTCTGCTGCTCCTGCCGGTAGGCTACTTGTTGAACTTTACTTCGAAGGGAAGACGATGCACGAGGAAGAACCGCAAGCGCCGGTAGGCGATATCTGCACCTGGGATTTCCAGACCTTGCTCAGCCATGCTGAGGCGGGCAATGCCGATGCACAGCATTACCTGGGTGATTTGTATGACCTGGAGCCCGACGGGGCCGTGGAGGCTGTGCGTTGGTGGCGCCGGGCGGCTGCGCAGGGGCATGCCGCTGCCATGAGCGACCTGGGCACGGCGTATGAAAGCGGCTCCGGGGTGGGGCGGGATATAGATAAGGCCATTGTGCTCTATTCCCGCGCGGCAGAGCTGGGGGAGCGGCTGGGCATGGCCAATCTGGCACGCTTGTATGAATACGGCATCGGCCTGCCAGCGGACAAGGCGCAGATGGTGCTGTGGTACCGCCGGGCGGCAGAGCTGAATTGCGCCGAGGCGCAGAACCGCCTGGGGTGTTGTTATGATACGGGCGATGGTGTGGTGCAGAATCCCGCGTTGGCTGCCTACTGGTACAGCCGCGCGGCGCACTTGAATGTGCCGGAGGCGCAGTACAATCTGGGCTGCTGCTATGAGGTCGGTGTGGGCCTGCC
Organism: Akkermansia sp.; assembly: GCA_045132635.1. Lineage (GTDB taxonomy): Bacteria > Verrucomicrobiota > Verrucomicrobiia > Verrucomicrobiales > Akkermansiaceae > Akkermansia. Next base: position 3,145 of record JBGUSR010000005.1, on the reverse strand, counting down.
GGTGGATGGTGCTGCGGCGCTCCGCTGGTATCAGCGGGCGGCGGAGTCGGGCTCGTCCCGTGCCATGCACCGCCTGGCCTGGGCGTACCGGGAGGGCGAATTCGGTCTGCCTGTGGATGAAGCGGAAGCCTGGCGGTTGCTGGAGCTGGCCGAGGAGCAGGGGCTGGAAATCGCCGAGCAAACCAGGGAGGAATGGTCATGATGGATGTGGCGTTTCTCATGCTGGCGGCAGCGACGCGTCCATGGGCTCTGGGGGCGTTGATAAGTATTCTGGGCTTTGGCGGGCTGGCGGTGATGCTCTGGAACCGCTGGTCTGAGTCGGATGCCGGGGAAGGCCTGACTCTGCTTTTCGGGCTGATGGCGGCGGGGCCCATTCTCTGTCTGTTGCCTGATGATTTTACTCAGGTTATTGCAGATTTGCCTTTTAATGAGGAGATTCTCTGCGGTTTGTGTGTTCTGGTGATTGCAGCGCTCTGGGCAGGACTGCATTTTCTGATGCGCTACATGAGGCGCATCCGGCACGAGCGTCCGCAGCGCCAGAGACGCTGCGGAAAGAAGAGTAGAAGATAAAGGAGAAATGGCGAGTATGAGCGCAAAAGAGGATAAGGTAGCTGTGGCTGGGAGTATGGTGTGGGCACTGCTGAAGCCGTTTATACTGATTATAGGTGGCCTGGTCATGCTGGTGATGCTGTTGCTTGTGGCCATACAGGGGGAGATGCTGGTGGATTACTTCGTGAGCGAGCGGGTGTATCCGGCACGCGCGGATGTGGTGGACCCGGCCCTGGATGGCAAGCTGGTGCGGATATCCGGGCCGCTCTGCACGGATGAGACCGTGAATTGGCCGGGATATGGTTCCTTTCCCCAAGTGGTGGAAGTGGATGATCTGGGCCCATACGTTGCAGCGCAGAACCTGACCCTGGGCGTGTGGAAGGTGGAGCGGCTGTATGGCTGGCGTGGGAAACCCTTCGGCTATCTGCACCAGAACCAGCCGGGGGTGGAGCGGGTGGAAACGCCTGCCGGGGCGGTGATGGTGCTGCGCTCCGGTGCGCAGGTCACGGTGGTGGCCCGCCAGCGGGGGAATGTGCTGGATTTCACCGGGGAAGAGACCTGGGCCCGGCTGGGTGAGGCATCCCCACACTATGCTGACCATGTGGACACCGGGCAGACGGATGTTTCGCTGGAGTCATTCGAAGGCGTGGCGGGCTTTGCGCTGCTGGTGTATTCCATGTTCTGGATTCTCGTGGGCCTGATGTTCCGCCGCTGGTGGTGGGGCCCGGCCATAGGGGGTGGACTGCTTCTGTTGATTATTCTGCTGTGTTTTTTGAGTTCAATATGCAGGGGTTAAAGTGCAATTTTCTTCCCTATTGAAAAAAATCACATGTGTCCCAAAGATTTCACAATTGACCGCATTATCAACACCGTTTTAAAGCCAGCCCCCTCTTTATGCGCTAATGCGATTTGGCGGGGGGCTCAAATCTTTCGGAGAACGGGACTTCAGTCCCGAAAACTCAAGCGATGAGGGAATAAAGTCCCTTGCTCCGACAAAAAACAGTTGCTCGCCAAGCTCCCATTTGGCGCAGCAATCTAAAAAAATCCCCCACCCGTTCCTGTGAACTTGCCATGTGGGGGCGGATTTGCTAGGATGAGACCATGCAATGTGTAATCAGTTCCCAGGCTCCGGTGGTGCAGGCTCTCAGTCATGAATGGTTCGGCAAGGCTGTTGGCGTGCCGGTGGAATTCAGCTTCTGTGTGGAGGGCGATTTTCTGGTGTATCGTGCTGCGCAGAAGGCAGCGGTTTCGATTCATCCGGAGGCGCAGCCCGGGCAGTTCAAGGAAGAACTGTGGATGTACGACACGGCGGAGTTCTTTGTGGCTGATGCAGAGGGCAAGAATTACATGGAGTTCAACCTGTGCCCGAATGGCGCCTGGTGGGCCTGCGCATTCCAGGGACCGCGCCAGCCGCTGGCTGGCGCCGGGGTGCCGCAGGGCGTGGTGACTGCTGGCTGCGTGTGCGCTGATGGATGGGAGGCTGAGGCAAAGCTGCCGCTGGCGTACCTGCGTTCCATCGGTATTGAGGTGGATACCTGCCGCCTGGCTGCTACGTGCATTCTCAACAGCCCGGATTACCAGTTCTGCACCACTTCCGATGACCAGAGCGGTGAACCGGATTTCCACCGTCCCTGGAGCTGGGCTCAGGCCGCCATTCAATAAATTCCCGGAGAGACGATGGCCGCTAATACTAAGACGAATGCCATGCGCCTGCTGGAGCAGAAGAAAAATCCGTACCTGCATTATACTTATGAATCCGAGGGCGCGATTCCGGGGCTGGAGGTAGCCGCCCTGCTGGGGCAGGACCCCGAGCAGGTGTTCAAGACCCTGGTGACCACCGGGCGCAGCGGGGCTCATTATGTTTTTGTGATTCCCGTGGGCGCCGGGCTGGAGCTCCGCAAGGCCGCCAAGGCCGTGGGCGAGAAATCGCTGGAGATGCTGAAGCAGAAGGAACTGCTGCCCCTGACCGGCTATGTGCATGGCGGCTGCTCTCCCATCGGCATGAAAAAGGCCTTCCGCACGACCATTGATGCCAGCGCCGCCCATTTTGATTCCATTATTTTCTCCGGCGGGCGCATCGGCTTGCAGATTCAGGTATCGCTGGCCGATTTAGCAAAGCTGGTGCGCTTCGAACTGGCGGATATCACCACGGAGCTTATTCATCATTAGAGAAACTCTGGATACTTGTAAATTGGAGTTTGTCGGGCAGCAGGCTCGCGTCAGCGAGCGGAACATTGAGCCCGGAGGGCGGAAGCTGGTAGCCCAGGGTGCAGCCGCGTCAGCGGCGGAACCCTGGGTTAGCTAAGTAAACAAAGCGAACCCCGAACGAAGTGAGCGGGTGGCAGAAATCACGGCTAATATATTAAGCCATAGCCTTCCGTCTCCGGGTTGACACCCTACGCCGTGACAGGCTGCCACCCACTCCGCTACGCTCCGGGGTTCTGATTCCAATTTTCTCGTTACCCAGCGTTCCGCCGCTTACGCGGCTACACGCTGGGCTAATGGCTGACACCCGCTGACGCGGGTTCTAAATTCCGCTCGCCGACGCGAGCCACCAGCCCGCCAAATCGCCATTTCTGGCTGCCGCAACCCGCTT
>JBGUSR010000004.1:0-9740 GCA_045132635.1 Akkermansia sp. | reverse complement strand
AGCTCATCAAGAGCTGCAATGCAGGTGAAATAAGTTCCTGCGGGCCATAGGCCCGCACTATCTCTAAACAACTTACATTGCAGGGCAGAATGCCCTGCAGAGAAATTGCGGGCAGAGGCCCGCAATGAAATCCGCCACTATCGTGACGGTCTAAATCCGGTTATCACCGGTCTAAATTGCCCGGCTTCCGCCGGGCAGTGTCTCCAGCACCCACAAATCGCCAATTTCCGCACAGCGCTACAGAAAACACAAGAAAAAGCGCTTCTTTTTTGTGTATTCTTCTCATATTGGTGCAAGAATACAACAAAAGAACAGCCCGTGTGTTCTTTTAGCTTAAAAAGAAAAGATGTACTTATCTTTTTGCTTTACAAACACAACAAAACAAGATAAAATACCGCCAAGAAAGGAGAAAAAACATGATAGAAGAAGAATTCCACCAACTCATCAAAACCATACAACGCCGGGGATGCGAATGGCAAACCACAGAAGTGAAAGCAGCCCGGCATGGATGCCCGGAAAAACTGTACGACACCATCTCGGCATTTGCAAACCAGGATGACGGCGGAGTGCTCGTGTTCGGGCTGGATGAGAAAACGCAATTTGCCAAGGTGGGGGTGTATGATGCCCAGGCGCTGCAGAAGAAAGTGGTGGAATACTGCGAGCAGATGACCCCCGTGGTGCGACCTGTGTTCACCGTGTGCGATGAAGACGGCAAGGTATTCGTGGCGGCGGAGATACCGCCGCTGGATGTAGCGGAGCGCCCGTGCTTCCGAAGCGGCAAGGGGCGGCTGAAGGGCAGCTATATACGCGTGGGAGATGCAGATATCCCCATGACTGAATATGAAGTATACAGCTATGAAGCATTTCGCCGGAACCACCGGGATGATATACGCCCGGCGGGGGAGGCCACGCTGGCGCTGCTGGACAAAGATACGGTGGATATCTACCTGGCGACACTGCGAAAGAACAAGCCGAACCTGAGTCGGCTGCCGGAGGAGCAGCAGCAAGAGTTCGGCGGCATTACGCGAAACGGTGAAATCACCCTGGCGGCGTGGATGCTGTTCGGCTTGTTTCCGCAGGTGCTGTACCCTCGGTTATACATAGCGGCCACGTGTATTCCCGGCACGGAGCTGGGCGAGACAGATGCATACGGCAACCGGTTCACAGATTCGAAGCGCATCGAGGGCACGATTCCGGAGATGCTGGAGAAAGCGCTGGATTTTGTGAGCAACAACATGAACCGCAGTACCCGGATAGATGACCTCACCGGCCGCCGTGTGGATGAATATGCGTACCCGCTGAAGGCGATTCGCGAGGCGGTGCTGAATGCGCTGGTGCACCGCGATTACAGTATCCACACCGAGACCAGGCCGATTCAGCTGAATATGTATACCGACCGCCTGGAAATCATCAACCCCGGCGGCTTGTACGGGCGGCTCAGGGTGGACCAGCTGGGGCATACCCAGCCGGATACCCGCAACCCGATGCTGGTGACAGCTATGGAGACGCTGGGCCTGACGGAGAATCGCTATTCGGGTATTCCGACCATTCGCCGTGCCATGGAGCAACACGGGCTCTCTGCGCCGGTATTCGTGAACACCGGTGGGGAGTTCCGGGTGGTGCTGTACAAGGCCCATGCAGCCCCAGCAGGCCTGGTTGCTGCTGAAACCGGGGATGACGCCGCGGATGACGGGCTCCTGGCCTTCTGCCGCACGCCACGCACCCGCGCCGAGCTGCTGGCGTATTTGCAGGTCGGCTCGTGGCCCTATGCCTTCCAGCGCTATATCAACCCGCTGCTGAAGCAGGGCCTGCTGCAACTTACCATACCCGAAACCCCGCGAAGCCACAGCCAGCGGTATGTGGCGGTGACGCGGTATTAACGCAAATCCCCGAGCGCAGCCCGGGGGGATATCTATTCAAGCGCAGCGGAAGCTGCGCTTTTTTCTGCCCCTGGCGGGACAGAGAGAATTTCCGCTGCGCGGAGAGAATTTCGCCTGACGGCGAGAGAATTTCTGCCCTTGGTGGGGCAGAGAGAATTTCCCGCCTGGGGGCGGGAGAATCCCCGAGTGCAGCTCGGGGGGATATCTATTCAAGCGCAGCGGAAGCTGCGCTTTTTTCTGCCCCTGGCGGGGCAGAGAGAATTTCCGCTGCGCGGAGAGAATTTCGCCTGACGGCGAGAGAATTTCTGCCCCTGGCGGGGCAGAGAGAATTTCCCGCCTGGGGGCGGGAGATTGAGATGAAACTACCCTCGCCGAGCCTGGGGCTGGGCGAGGGTAGGGAGAGACGATTCCGGTAGAATAATAGAATCAGAAATCGTAGCGGAAACCGACGGTGGCGCGGAAGCCGGTGTAGTCGGTGCGGATGGTCATATCAGCATCGGCAAAGATGGTGGTCTGCATCTGCACGGGGATGGAGAGACCAGCGCCGAGGTTGAAGCCTGTGCCGGAGGTATCGGTGCCGTACACGGAGTTGGTCTTGCCGCCAGCCATGGAGACGGTGGCCTCATCCGTGGTGTCGCCGAAGTCCTGGGTAATCTGGCCGCGCAGCTCGAGCACGCCGTTGCGCTCGAATACGGACTCAAAGAGCACGCCCTGGTAACGCAGGCCGATGCCGATGGAGCCGTATACATAGGAGCCGCCGTCGTAGTCAAGGGCAGCGTTGCCGATGGTGCCGCTTTCCTTGTAGCCGTCCACCTTGGCAGAGGTGATGCTGGCGCTGACCATGGGCTGAATCACGTGGGTGAAATCCTCGTTCAGGCCCAGGGTGTAGCCCAGTTCGTAGTAGGCAGAGTAGGAGCTGCCGCTGGTGCTGCCGCTGGCGGTGAGGGCATCCACCTTGCGGGTGAGGTCCATATCGTTGCTGCCCACGGTGAGGATGAGGAGCTGCGTCCAACGCCCCGTCTGGTGGCGGGTGAAGAAGTTGACGTAGTAGGCATCGTTGTTGCCGGTGGCCTTATCTGCGCTGTCCACGTCGAGCTCACCATAGGCGGCGGAGAAGGACATGCCCACTACGACGTTTTCGGAGAGGTCAACATTGGCACCCACAGTGGCACCCCAGGTGTTGTAGTCATAACCCACGGCCTCATCTCCGCTGTCGGAGGAGGTGAGGCTGCTATCTGCCTGAGCCCAGGCCTGGATACCGAGGGACTCGTCATCGCGGGTACCGCCCATCTGGATGATGCGGTTGCGGAGACTGCTCTGCACATCCTGGACGCCGCGGCGCTGGGAGTCTGCCAGGGTGCTGAGGGAGGCACCGGCGATGGCATCGAGGAGCTCCTGGCGGGACTTGAGGGAGGTGTGCATCACGTCGCCGAGCTTGTCGTGCAGCGTGGCAGCGGCGCTGCCTTCCACGGTGGCGTTCACCTCAAGAGCGGCCATGGTGTTGGCGCGGTTTTTGGAGTCGCCCACCAGTTCCTTCTTGTAGAGGGTTTCGTTGTACACGCCGGATACGGAGATGGTCTTGCCGTCGGTCACGATGTTAGCCCAGGTGTAGGCGGGCACGAAGATGAGCTCTTCCAGCCTGGAGTCGATGCTGTAGGTGTTATCACCATTGGCAGAGAGGAGAGTGTAGGTGTATTCCTTGCCTTCCTCGGTGAATGTCAGGTTGCTGGCATCGAGCGCCATGTTGGTCACGTTGAGGGTGACGCTGCCGTTCTCGTTCTCAGTAATCTGGCCGCTGAACTTCATGGCCTTCTCCACATTCTCAGAGTAGAAGGCATCACCCGCAGCCCCGCCGAAGCTGGCGTTGTCCACGCTGACGTTGGTCAGGGTGGTGGTGCCGGTGGTCTTGTAGGTGTTTGCGATGGTGGAGTTTACCAGTTCGGAGCCTGCGCCGGTCTCCATCTCGCCCTTGTTGGTGATGCCGTAGATGTAAGCGGCGTCACCGGTGGAGATGGTGCCGTTCACCACACCTTCTTCGGAGATGTTGATAAGGGAGACATTGTTGCCCAGGGTTGTGCCGGCGGTGGTGTTGATTTCACCGGCGTGGACAACGCTGCCGCTGGCAATATCGAGGGTTTCGGCCTGGAGAGTGCCGATTTCCATGTACTTCACGGTGGCGGGGGCAGAGTCCTCCTCGTTGGCGGTGGCTACGGCCTGGTCCGTCAGGAAGATATCGGTTGCGATGGTTTCACCGGTGGTGACCACGCCATCGGCCACGATGCCGCCTGTCACGGTGAGGGTCTTTTCAACGCTCAGGGTGTAGCCGGTGGGCAGCTCCAGGGTATCGGTGGTGAGGTTGCCGGCAGAGGCAATGATGCCCTGGCCGCCGTTGGGGTTCACCTTCAGTTCGCCGCCGCTGTTGCATACGTTGGCCATGACTACGGTCTTGTTGCCCTGGTCATCGGTGCCAATCTGGATATCGGAGCCAGAGATGTTGGTGATGCTTACGCCGGTGGTGGATGCTGCGTCAATGTAAATCTGCGTATCGGCAGCAATCGTGCCTGCCACGATACCATCCTTACCGATGCTTACGCCGTCGCTGAGAAGCGGTGTGCGGGTTGCATTCTCTTCCTCATCTGCCACCACGCTTGTCTCGTCAGTCGGCTTGTAGCTGATGTGGATATCCTGTGCGATGATTTCCTTGTTTTCAGTACCATCTTCATTCTTCGTAATGTCGGCGGTAAAGAGTTCACGGGAAACATAGTCAGCCGTGATGCTGTCAGCCGTGAGCTGGGCGAGGGTGTCCTTTATCTCGCCATTCGCATACTCGATGGTGCTGATCACCTCAACGCCGGTAGTGCTGAGCTCGCCGATAGTGGCCTGGCCGTATACCACTGTCGCGCTGCCGATTTCGGCTGCACCATGCACAACGAGGATGGCATCACTCCGATACGAATCACCCACTTTGAGCGGCGCTGCTGCCTTGAGCGTGCCTGCCTCCAGGTAGCCTTCCTGCAGGTATACGTCGCCGCCTTCGGCCTCAACGCTTCCTACGGCCTTCACGATGCCGCCCTTTATGGTGATGGCGCCTTTGGCCTTGATGTTATGAGCCTTGATTCGGGAGTCGACCGCCTTCTTTTCAACAAGATTGTCGTCCTCATCGTAGATGTCCACGTATTCCCGGCCATCGAAAGTGAGGTTGCCTTTCTCGTTGGTAATATCGCCCACGTAGGAGGTCATGCGGGTTTTGGCACCATTGTGCAGTTTCACCGTGAGGGAGTTCCTGCTGTCCTCTTCCTCGCTCTTCAGAGTAATGGAGGTGGTGTTGGTGTCATTTTCGTTGCCGATGGTGGCACCGCCCAGGGAGATGGTCACGCCGTTGGGGCCCTTGACCTCGAGCTCAATATTGGTGTTGGCACCCATCTGGTTGAAGGCGATATAGCGCTCGCCGGCGGCGATGTCCGGCATCGGCACAACCTCAACTGCCGGGGGAATCTCTTCACCGTTCTCGCCTTCACCGTTCTCGCCTTCGCCATCGCCGGCAAGGGTGTCATCGGTGGTATCCTCGGGGATTGTGGTATCGGCTCCCTCTTCTTCCTCCTCCTCTGCGGGGGGGACGATGATATCGGGCAGGTCAACGGATTCAATCGCGTTGGTGTTTACAACAAGCCGCACCGTGCCGTCACCCAGAGCATTCATTGTGGCGTTGGAGGCAATCACGGTGGAGTTCAGCACGCTTTCATCCACGATAATGGTGGCACCCTCGTAAGCGCCGAAACCGATACCGATGCTGGAGGTTTTGCCCAGGGGGTCAAGAGAGGCCCAGGTGGGGTTTTTGTAGGTGTATTCGCCCTCTGTGAGCCAGATGGTGCTGTTGTTGCCCATGAACTGCACGCGCTCGGTCTCAGCCATGGCGCGGTTGGATTTGATGGTCTCGTCCTTGTAGCGGCCTTCGAGCAGGTATTTGATGCTGGTATTGCCGTTGATGCACCAGGCAGGGGCGGCGCCGGGGGTCAGCAGGGTCACTGCGGCTGTGGCAGCCGTATCGCCCTTACCGGAAACGGAGAAACAGCCACCACTTGCCGCAATATCGGCATCTTCATCGACGATACTGAAGAAATCCTCCGGCATTTCATAGTTGTTCAGCAAAACACGCCCGGTGTAGAAGGAGTCAATCTCCTCAATGACCGTGTGGCTGGCATCATTGGAGAGAAGGTAGGCAGACTGCAGGGTAAGGGCACCGTATATGTCGCCGTCAATGTTGTAAAGGCCGCCATCTGCATCCCAGGAGAGGGTGATTCGGAAACTGACGGTAAGATCATCATCGCGGTCATCCTTGTCCCAGGTGGCATCCAGGTGGAAGAGTACGATATCGTTGTCAATGGAGTCATCCTCGTCTCCGTTGGTGTTAAGACGCACCGAACCGAAACGGTCGAGCATGATGCCGAAACTGTTGGGTTCCTGCAGTGTGAGGGTGTCGCTATCAGTGTTGACACGCTGACGACCGTTGGAAATAATCAGAGCACCGCAGGTGTCTTCTGTGTTCACATCCTTTGCGGGGATGAAATTGTAGGCATCAATCGTGACCGTCCAGTCTTTTTTCCTGGAGTCGAACGCATTGTTGGTAGGGTCTGTGCTGGTGGGGTCGCGGAAGTCGTAGTTTTTCCTGGATGTACCGCCTTCGCCCTCAGTTGTTTCGTATTCGAAAGAGTTTTCGCCGAGGTTGGCATGCACCTGGGTGGCATGCTGGAAGTAGGTGTAGTTGTAAACGGCACCGTTGGTGATAGCCTGTGCGGTGGTCGGCATGGTTACAGATGCGGTAACCACGGCCAGCAGGGCTGCGCGGAGTCTCGTAGGAAGGTGGAGTTTCATGTTTTTCGGTTGGTGATAAAATATTTTGCGGCAGTTGCCGCTCATTGCACACTCTACCAAATGCCCCCTGCCATGGCAAGGTCAAAATGAATGCTGCCAGTAAAAAGCGTAAAAAAAAGCGGGGGAGGGTGCGTGCCGGGGCAGGGTCAACCTTCGAGTCGCGGGATTTCAGGCCCGAAAACATAACCGTTGAGGGGCTAAAGTTCTTCCGCTCCGGAAAAAACGCTGGGCCGCCATCAGGCATCCAGCGCATAGCGCGCAGCCGCGACGGCCAGGAAAACGGCGGTTTCCACGCGCAGGATGATGGGGCCCAGGCTGGTGGGGGCGTAGCCGGTGGATTCGGCTGCGGCGTATTCGGCGGGGGAGAAATCGCCCTCCGGGCCGATGAGGAGCACGCATTCCTGCATGCCGGCGGTGCGGGCGGCCTCCAGCAGGTGGCGCAGGGGGCGGGCGTGCGGCACAATGGCGCACTGGAGCTTGAGCTCCGGCAAATCGGTGCGGGCCAGGAACTGGGCGTAGCCCTGCGGGGTTTCGACCACCGGCAGGGTGTTCACGCCGCATTGTTTGCAGGCCTCCAGGGCGGTGCGGCTCCATTTGGCAGCTTTGGCGGCGGCGTCTTTGGCATCGAGCCGCACGATGGTGCGCTCTGTAATGAGGGGGATGATGCGCTGCACGCCCATTTCCACGGCCTTCTGGACGATGAGGTCCATGTTGCTGCCTTTGGGGATGGCCAGCGCCAGGGTGATGCCGGCCACGGGCGGCATGGGGGGAAGGGGGCGCAGCTCTGCCAGGGTGAGGGAGCTGCTGCCGGCGGTGGCGGCAATGCGGCCCACGGCGGCGTTGCCGCAGCCGTCGAACACCTCGCACTCATCCCCCACGCGCAGGCGCATGACCTTCAGGGCGTGTTTCGCTTCCTCGCCCTCGATGCTGAGGGCGGTTCCGGCCTGCAAACTGGCCCCGGGGGCGTAGCACCTGTGCATGGGTGGATGAGGGGTGGGTGGTTTACTTGAGGAAACGGGCGGCGCGCTTGCGGAAATCGGCCACCTCGGGCTGGTTGGAATCCTTGAGTTCCTTGGCAAAGGCCTTGAGTGCCTTCTCCTGGCCGGAGGAAAGCCTGGTGGGGGTCTCTACCTGCACCTCGACCATGAGGTCGCCGCGGTTGCCGCCCTTCAGGCTGGGCATGCCTTTATCGCGCAGGCGGAAAATGGTGTTGCTCTGGGTGCCGGCGGGCAGTTTGAGCTTGGCGGGGCCATCCAGGGTGGGCACGGTCATCTCGCCGCCCAGGGCGGCATCCAGGAAGGGCACGGGCACGGTGCAGTGCAGGTCCATGCCGTCGCGGGTGAAGATATCGTGCGGCTTCACCTCGATGAATACGTAGAGGTCGCCGGTTTCGCCGCCGTGGGTGCCGGCATCGCCATTACCGGTGGAGCGGAGTTTGGTGCCGGTGTTCACGCCGGCAGGCACGCGCAGGGTGATTTTCACATCCTTGTGCACGCGGCCCTCGCCGTGGCACTTGGAGCAGGGGTTGCTGATGGTCTGGCCGGCGCCGCGACAGGTGGGGCATGTGCTCTGCTGCACAAAGAAGCCGCTCTGGCGGGTGATGACACCGGAGCCATGGCAGGTGGAGCAGGTCTGGAAGCCGGCGCGGCCATCCTTGGAACCGGTGGCGTTGCATTCCTCGCAGGGTACCAGGCGCTCTACCTCCAGGGTCTTGGTGCAGCCTTCTGCTGCCTCCTCCAGGGTGATTTCCAGGTCGGTGCGCAGGTCGGACCCGGGGCGGCGGGGATCTGCCTTGCGGCGTGCGCCGCCACCCATGCCACCCATGCCGCCAAAGCCACCGAAGGCCCCGCCGAATATCTGGGAGAACAGGTCTGCCGGGTCGGTGAAGCCGCCGAACCCGCCGGGGCCGCCGGCCCCGCCCATGCCGCCGTTCTTGAAGGCCTCGTGGCCCATGCGGTCGTAGGCGGCGCGCTTGTCGGCATCGCTCAGCACTTCGTAAGCCTCACCCAGTTCCTTGAACTTTTCTTCCGCTTCCTTGTTGTCCGGGTTGCGGTCGGGGTGGTACTTCATCGCCAGCTTGCGGTAGGCTTTCTTGATGGTGGCGTCATCCGCATTGCGGTCAACGCCCAGCACCTCGTAGTAATCTTGTGCCATGGTGGTGGTGTAAAAGGGTGGTTAGTGGGTGGATTGGGGTAAAAATCAGGCCTCCGGGGCAGCTTCTTCTGCGGGGGCGGCGGCGGTCACTACGTTCACCGGGCGCAGCAGGCGGCCGCGCAGGTTGTAGCCCTTGCGCAGAATGCGGATGATGCTGCCTTCCGGCTGGTCGCTCGGCGCGCTCATGATAGCCTCGTGCACGTTGTGGTCGAACTCCTGGCCGGGGGTGCATTCGATGGGCTCCACGCCCTGGCTGCTCAGGAAATCGGTAAGCTGCTTCTGCACCATGCTCATGCCGATGTAGATCATGGAGCTGGTGTCCTGCTGGGCCATCTGCATGCCCATCTCGAAATTGTCAATCACCGGCAGCAGCTCTTCCAGCAGGCTGCGGTTGGCGTATTTGGTGAAATCCTCGCGGTCCTTCACGCAGCGCTTGCGGTAGTTATCATACTCTGCAGCGGTGCGCAGCGCCATCTCACGCCACTTGGTCAGTTCATCTACCTCTTGCTGGGGGGCTTCCTCCTCCTGCGTTTCAGGCGTGGGAATGGTTTCCTCTTCCTCGGGTGTGGGCTTGGTTTCTTCTTCGTTCATGGCTCTTATCATACGCCATGCCGCCGCTCAGGTCAACCCCTTGTTTGTGACAGTACATAGGGGTATAAACCACATGTGTCCCAAGGATTGCCGCGCCAAATTGGAGTTTGACGAGCTGGAACAGCTCGTCGTTGCTGCGGTGTAAACGCAGCAATTTAGACCACTTTCAAGTGGATTTAGATGCCTCGTAAGAGGCAATTTCCTCTGCCAAAGGCAGATTTCGATGCAGCTCATCAAGAGCTG
>JBGUSR010000003.1:0-38358 GCA_045132635.1 Akkermansia sp. | reverse complement strand
ACCGACGGAGCGGTAGCTCAGTTTGGTTAGAGCGCAGCCCTGTCACGGCTGAGGTCGCGGGTTCGAGCCCCGTCCGCTTCGTTTTACACGAAAAAAGGCACTCCAATCGGAGTGCCTTTTTTCGTGTAACCTCGCGTCGGGATTTCCATCACCCGCGATATCGAAAGCGACCATGGTACACCAAAAGCCACCCGAAGGCTCAGGTGGCTTTTGTCACAAGCTCTATGTAGAAGAGAACGCTCAGTCAATCCTCACCGCGCGCTGGCGCAGGACATGGTCGCAGAGCACAATCCAGGCCATGGCCTCCACCACCGGCACAGCGCGGGGGAGCACGCAGGCATCGTGGCGGCCCTTGCCGCGCAGCGTGGTATCGCGGTGCTCGTCATTCACCGTCTGCTGCTCTATCATGAGCGTAGCCGTAGGTTTGAACACCAGGCGCATATTCACATCCTCACCGTTGGAGATACCGCCCTGAATGCCGCCGGAGTTATTCGTGCGGGTGCGCACGCGGTCACCCTCCATGTAGAAAGCATCATTGTGCTCACTGCCGCGGAACTGCGGAGCGGCAAAACCGCTGCCTACCTCAAAGCCCTTGCAGGCAGGAATACTGAGCATGGCATGCCCCAGCGTAGCCTCCAGCTTATCAAACACTGGGTCACCCAGGCCCACCGGGCAATTGCGCACGGTGCAGGCCACCACTCCGCCCAGGGAGTCCCCTGCACTGCGGGCCGCGCGAATGGCATCGGCCATCTGCTCCGCCATGGCGGCATCTGCCGTGCGCACCACATTTGATTCCACCACCGCGGCCTCCACCTCTGCCGCCGGAGTAGGGCACACCAGCGTGTGCACCTGCTGCACCCAGGCCAGCACCTCCACCTGCGGATAAAGCGCGTGCACCACCGCACGGGCCACAGCACCGGCCGCCACGCGGCCAATCGTCTCGCGGGCACTTGCGCGGCCACCACCAGCCCAAGCGCGGATGCCGTACTTCTCATCATAGCAGAAATCGGCATGCGAGGGGCGGTACGTATGCTGCATTTCATCATACGCCGTGGAGCGGTGGTCCTTGTTGCGCACGGAAAGCGCAATCGGCGTGCCCAGGGTAAGGCCATCCAGCACCCCCGACAAAATCTCCACCGTGTCGGACTCATTACGCGGGGTCACAATATCGCTCTGCCCCGGGCGGCGGCGGTCCAGCTCAGCCTGAATCATCTCACGGTCCAGCGGCACACGGGCCGGGCAGCCATCAATCACCACACCAACCCCCACACCATGAGACTCACCCCAGGTACTGATTTTGAAAACGGAACCAAACGAACTAGACATACTTAGTTTTGTAGATATTATATAACGTAGTAAAGAGAAACGGGCTGAATCTCTGCATCACCCCAGGCGGTTTTCGAAATCGGCATAGGAGAAGCGCTTGCTCACCACGATACCGCCGTCCGCCTGCAGCAGCGCAATATCCGGGTGCGGCACACCATTGAAATGCGTCGTCTTCACGATGGTGTAATGGCTCATATCATCCAGCACGATGATATCATCCACCTGCAGAGGTTGGTCGAAAGAATAATCGCCGATGACATCTCCCGCCAGGCAGGTAGGCGCCCCCAGGCGGTATGTACACGCGCGCTCACCGGCCTCCCCAGCGGGGGCATACTCCTCACCGGGCAGAGTGACCGCCGGCACCCCGGCGCCGCCGGAACGCACTACAAAAACATCCGGTCTGTAGGGCATTTCCAGCACATCGGGCATGTGGGCACTGGCGCTCACATCCAGAATAGCATGGCGGTAACCCAGCGACTCGAACACATCCAGCACACGGGCGCGCAGCACACCGGTGTGAATAGCCCAGGCCTCACCCGGCTCCAGATACACCTCCACCTTATACATCTCCCGAATCTCCTGCAGCAGCCTCACAAGCGCCGCGCGGTCATAATCCGGTTTGGTAATCCAGTGGCCGCCACCCAGATTCAGGTAGCGGATCTGCGGGCTTGCAAGCAAATCGCCGAACTGCTTTTCAAACGCCCGGAAGGTATCAATAAGCTCCTGGGCACCCTGCTCACAAAGCGTGTGGAAATGCAGCCCGGAAATGCCGGTCAAATCCACCCCCTGCAGCTGCTCTGCCGGAATCCCCAGGCGGGAGCCCGGCACGCAGGGGTCATAAATAGCCGTATGTCCCGTTGAGAAACACGGGTTGATGCGCAGCCCCAGCTGCAGCTCCCCGCTCTGCACGCGCGGATGCGCCAGGCAGGCCGCCCGCCAGCGCTGCCACTGCGGCACGCTGTTGAAATCGATATGGTGGGCAAACTCCAGCAGCTCGGCCAGTTCAGCCTCCCGGTAGGCCGGGGAATAAACCGCCACATGCCCGCCCAGGTGGCGGGCACCCAGCCGGGCCTCATACAACCCAGAAGCACAGCACCCCGCCGCATAGGGCCGCAGAGCCGCCAGAGCCCCCGTAGTGGAAAATGCCTTGAGCGCCACCAACAAATGAGCACCGGAGGCAACAGCCACCTCCTGCAGAAGGCGGGCATTGCGCTCCAGTGCCGGTAATGAAATCAGGAATTGAGCCACGGAACAAAGGCGTAATTATCGGCGGTGGCGGCGGTTTCGCACACGCTTATTGGCAGCCTCCTGTGCAGCAGCCTCAGCCGCAGCCTTCTCCTCAGCAGCCTTTTGCTCGGCGGCCTTTTGCTCGGCGGCCTTCTGCTCTGCAGCCAGGCGCTCAGCAGCGGCCTTTTCTGCAGCAGCATTCTCAGCGGCGGCAGCCTCGGCAGCAGCCTTTTCCTCCTCGCTCTTCTGCTTGGCAGCCTCCTGCTCGGCCTGCAGCTGCTGACCCACAGACTGAATAGCGGGAAGCAGCGCATCAAAGCAGCGCTTGGTCTCAGCCTTCACATCCAGCTTGGGGCTGCTGGCATTCAGGCTCTGGCAAATGCGGGCAGCAATCACCCAGGAGCCCATAGCCTCCTTGGACTTGCCCATGGAATTATCCAGATTACCCAGGGAGGTAAGAAGCTTCACATAAGCAATGGACATCTCCGAAGAAAGGCGCTTCAGGCGCTGAGCCAGGTCATGCCCCTTGGTATAGGTAACGTGGGCTTCCTCGGGGTCGTCCACAGCGCGCTGGCAATCACCCAGGCAGCGGTAGGAATCCAGCAAATCCGTCACAGCGCGGGATACCCCGGGCTCCACTTCGCCCTCGGGCAGCGCCTCGCCCTCTGCGGGTGCCACAGCCTTGAACAAAGCTTCATCCACAGCCAGAGCAGCCTCATACTTGGCCAGAGCCTCCGTAGCCTTATTCTGAGCCAGCAGGCACACACCAAAACCATTGTGGCAGGAGCTGAGCATGCGCTGCACCTCGGCCTCGGCCTTCACATCCTCCGGCAGGCTTTCCAGCTCAGCCATCGCATTTTCGTATTCCCCCTGGGCCTTGGCAAAGGCGCCCAGATTCCGCGTGGTGCTGGCAATCTGCAGAGCCAGACGGGCGCGTTCCTTGCTGGGCTCGCCCTTCTGCAGCTCGGCATAATAAGTGTGCAGCATCTCCAGCATATCTTTCACCATGGAATTCAGCTGGGGAAATTCATCCGGGCTGGTCACCTTCTGGCCTAACGTGTACACCGCATACTGGAACAGCGCCTCGCGGGCCTCCGCCAACGCATCTTCCTGCGGCTCAGGCTGCACCTCCGGGGCAGGTGCCGGCTGCTCCACCGGAGCAGGCTGCTCCGCCGGTGCCGGGGTCTCACCGCCGGCTTCAGCTTCCTTCTCTCCACAGGAACTCAGGCAAAAAGCCGCAGCCATGCCCAGAATTGCGGCACAGCGGCTACCGGATTTACGAAAATGATTGTTAAGCATCATAACTCCCCACATTCTGCACCCTTGCGCGCGTAGCGTCAAGCTCATTCTTCCTATGCTGGCTCAAAAACCGCATCCCTGCTACCTGAAAACTGAAAAAATCTACTTTTTTGCATAAAATGCAAATTTTTGCTTGTCTTTCCCCGTCCATATTGGCTAGAATGAGGAGCAACGAAACGTCATGAAACATTTCCATCTCTTCAAACGCATTGCTCTGGCCTGTGGTCTTGCCGCTACTACGGCGCTCGTCACCTCCTGCGCCACCACTTCCCAGGCTTCCAAGCGTGCCGAACAGCTTCGCGAAGGCACGAACGTCACCATTTTCAGCTATAACGACGCTTCCTCTCCCAAGAATCGTCTGTGTACGGCCGCCGGCCCCATGCCCGACAATGTAGCCCGCGCTCTGGACACCTGGCTGCGTACCTCCACCATCAAGAACTTCAATTACGCCTACCCGCAGTACTATGTGGCACTTACCTCCCCGAGGGGCAGCCAGCGCGTGTGGGGTATCTGCACGGATGGCAAGGCCAACCTCGTTGGCATTCTCATTCCCCGTGATGGCGTTGCCGCCTGGGATCTGCCCTACATCGGCTCCTATAAGATGTACGTGTGCGACACCAACCAGCGCCGCGCCCTTTCCGATGCCATCATGACCTACCTGGCTGAAGCCGGTTACGATGCCTACCGCATCGAGGCCCGCAAGGCAACGGGTCTGGCCGATGAAAAGTATCTGATTTCCAAGCCCAAGACCCTGCAGGAGGTTGAGGCTGAGCTTGCCGCTGCTGCCGCTGCCAAGAAGGCACGCGAAGAAGCCGCCAAGGCCAAGGCTGCCGCCGCTGACGGCGAAGCCACCGGCGATGGTGATGATGAAGAAGGCACCTCTGACGACGAAGATGGCGAGGAATCCTCTGATGATGAGGAGGAATCCTCCGATGAGGAAGAAGAATCCTCTGACGAGGAAGAATCCTCCGATGACGAGGAAGAATCCTCTGACGATGAAGAGTCCTCCGATGAGGAAGAAGAGGAGGAAGAGGAAGAATAATAATTCTTCAAACTCCACTCCGGCAAACCTTTCCACCCCCGCTGCGCCCTGCAGCGGGGGATTTTCTTTTCACAACTCTCATAAATCTAGTCTTTTACGATTATTTTTCTTGCATCAGCATTGGCGATGCAGTATTGTAGCGTCGGTAGGTTATCGCAGCCCTGCTCATTTCTCATTGTGCAAGAAGCTGAACAGTCTGCAACACTTAATCTAATTCTCTAATAATCAACTCTTACCAGCATGAAGAAAACATTTATCTCACTCCTCGCCCTCTGTGGTATGGCTGCAGCGGAGACCTTATCATTTGATTTGTCTGCGCTCAATACGCCGAATACGCTTATTGGCGGAAGCAGCAACAATGCCTCGATTACATCATCATCCTTTGATAGCTCTACTGACTTTTCTACTCTGACAAGTCTGTTTACAGAGACAGGCAAGTGGTATGCTAGTAATGGTTATAATAACAATGTTGGTACTGCTGATGTCCCTGGCAGTAATGATGGTGTCGTTCTTGTTGCAGGTGGTCCTGGTGGTTCGGGGCGTTCAACTATCGGCGGTATTGAGTTTAGTCTTTCCGCAGTCGAATTAGCAGAGGTATGTGGTCCTCTTACATTCTCCTTTGATGTAGCTCACCACTACGGCAACGATAACAAAAATCACCAATTCACCTTCTACCTTCTTACAGAAAGCGTACGACTTACTTCTTCTACTTACAACAGCAAATCCGGTGATAACTTGCTTGTAGAAAGCACAACTACCCAGTCTCCCTTTTACACAGTGACGCTCGCCTTCACTGACGACGAGGTTGAAGCCATGAAAGCAACAGGCAAAGACCAGACTTTCGCCTTTGTGGCCTACACTGATCCTGTAAATGGTAGTAACACAGGTGCTTTAATGAAAAACTTCCAGATGAGCGGCCAGGTTATTCCCGAACCTGCCACTGCCACGCTTTCTCTGCTGGCTCTCGCAGGTCTGGCAGTGCGCCGCCGTCGCAAGTAACAGAATATTAAATCAATTATCACAAGGGCCGCTACTAGTGACAGAGTAGCGGCTCTTTTCTCATCTGCGCACCACCGACTCCCACCTCCTGATAATAACATTGCGAACACCGTTGCAAAAAAAAATCTCCTGACTGTGTTATTTTCAACAGTCAGGAGATTTGCTTTGCTAGTCTAGCCAGGAATCAGCTAGTGAACAATTTCACCTCAAATTATCGCAACCCGCTAACAAAAACATGTTTACATAAGAACAAACGAGGTTCTAGTCCTGATTTTTATCTATAATAACCACGACAGTCGCAACGAAATCGCAACAGAATAACATCATAGGAAGTTATGATAATCAAACGAATTTTCATGACTATTTTAGCCCTTCGTGGTAAAATGTTTACTCACTTATACAGAAAGAAACTGAGTAATAATAAATGGCTACCTACTATGAAGACTAAGTTCTACGAAGTGGAAGGTAAGCGTATATCTCGCCCCAAGGGCATCTCCGTGGAGATGAAGAACGGTATCCGTAAGGTCACGGTTACTTGGTCAGAGCATGGCAAGGTTCGCAGGAAGTATTTTGACTACTCCTTGGAGGGTGTGGAGCAAGCAAAGGACATCAATGCTACCAAGAAGCAGGAGTTGAAGCAGTTTGGTCAGGAATTCGGAACTATCTCCGATGATGAGAAGCAGGCTTTGGACTTGTGGAGAGCCTATGTCAAGGAAGCGATGGGTAACGGCTTCAAGTTCTCCTCTGCTTACGAGGTCATGAAGCGTGGTATTGATGGACTGAACACCACTACTCCTGATTTCAAGACCCTGGCTCGCTACTACTTTGACAAGGAACTCATGCGTAAGACGGATGGCGAACTCACAGAACACACGGAAACGGTTCGCCAGCGTTTGTTCAACATCATCTGCCCCTACTTTGGTAACAAACCTTCTCACACCATCTCCGAGAACGATGTTCTGGACTTCTTGGATGGTCTGAAAGGTCAGAATGGTGGTAAGGCTTCACTCGTTACTCGCACACAGTATCTCAATCTTCTCAAATCGGTATTCAAGTTCGCTGTGGAGCAAGGGAACATCACCAAGGAGTTCAATCCTGTGGCTAATCTCAAACCTGCCAAGAAGCGTAAGGATGCCGAACCTGAAATTCTGACTGTGGATGAGGTGAAGCGTATATTCTCCTTCGTGAAAAACAATCCCAAGTTCCATCAGTTCATCCCTGTGCTGGCCATCGGTTTCTTCTGTGGTGCTCGTGTAGAGGAGAGAGCCAAACTGACCTATGGAGATATCTACATCGGCGGTCGTAATGAAATCTTTGTATCCGCTGCTGTTGCCAAGAATGGTATCGCTCGCTTCATTTACCCTACCGAGAATGTGAAGGCTTGGATGGACATTGCTCGTGCTCATGGTGTGAGCATGAATGCTACTGATACTCTTATCCAAGGTGAGACTCTCAAACAGCGTAAAACGGCTCACAGTTCCTTCCTCAAAGCACTGGCTACCGAGACAGGCATCGTTTTGCCCAAGAACTGCATCCGTCACACGGCTGCTTCATTCATGGCAGAAAGTCAGGGTTACACCGAGACTGCTAATCAGTTGGGACATGACATCGGCATGCTGTTGAAGCACTATCGCCGAGCCATTACCAAGACGGAAGCCGAGGATTTTTACAACATCACTCCTGATAGCGTTTGAGGATGAATTAGATAAGGCGACATCAGCATTGACGATTCTGATACTTTATCTTTGTATTGAAACTTTGTCTGTTAGGTGTGATTGAGCATCTCACACACGCCCTGGTTGTAATTCCTGATGATGCCCTAACTCTTAAAACTCTAATCTTTTACGAAATTTAGGCTTGCCTCAGCATCAGCAATGCTGTATTGTAGGCTCGTTGGATTGTAGCGAGTCTGCTCACTTCTCAATGTGCAAGAGATGGAATAACTTGAACAGTCCAATCTAAACTTCTAATAATCAATTCTTACTAACATGAAGAAGACAATTATCACACTCCTCGCTCTCTGTGGTGTGGCAAGTGCGGCAGACGTCACCAAAGACGATTTTGAAGACAATCTGAACCGTGTCAGCATCTTCCTCGATGATGTTGCGACCTCTTTCAGCAGTGGTACTTTTGCGGTTTCTTTTGAAGCGGAATCCTCGTACGCACTTGATTTGAACTTGCAAATGGGAGGTGGAGAATCATTTTACATTTCAGTTTCAAGTAACAACACGTACCTGTCTATAACAGCTCCCAATCTTGACCTGATGAGTAGTATGGTCATGTTTCCAGCTGAATACAGCGGCAGCTTCCTCCTTCAGTGCATTAACAATAATGGATTTGTTATAACCCTGAGTCATTTTGATGAGGGAACACAACTTTTTACACCGATACACGAAGTTACTACCAATTGCACTTTCCCGTCTTCTTTAAATACCGCAACATTTAACGTAGGTACTTCTAACAGCAATAGCTCCTCGCCTGTGTCTGAACTCAGGATATGGGAGGGTATAGTGACCGCAACAGAGATGGCAAATCCACCTGCTGCCCTCTCCCCTGTTGTTCCTGAACCCACCACTGCCTCGCTTTCCCTTCTCGCATTGGCAGGTCTGGCTGCTCGCCGCCGCCGCAAGTAAGGAACAACTACAAGTTCAAGTGGGGTAACCAAGCCCTGCATCGTGCGACCGCCCAAGGTTTCAAAGCCAAGGGCGGTTTCTTTTATCTTCATCTCTTCACTCCTTACAAAAAAGTAAATACTTTATAATGAAAGAGTAGATTACTTACAAATGGAACTGAAGCAACGGCACATACTTTGCCAACTGGATAAACAGAGATATTGCCCCAAAGGTATTGACAGAGTTCTGGTATTGGTATCAGGCAATCTCGTCCTCACATGTTTTGTATCCACGACCTTTGACAGGCAATGGTAATAACATTGTAGAAATTTTATGATATCAAAATGTCTGAATTTGAACAGTTTTTGCATCGGTAGTTGCAAAAATAATCGCAACATCGTTGCAAAAATCCTCCTAACTACTTTATTTTAAGTAATTAGGAGGATCGGGTTGCTAGTCTCGCCAGGATTCGAACCTAGACAGAGGGAATCAAAATCCCTAGTGCTACCTTTACACCACGAGACCACGCAGTGTGCGCAGCCAGCGTGGGCTGCGGGGAATCTTTTACCACAGAGGTGCAGGTGTGGCAAGCCTAAATTATGTACTACCTGCACACAGATTGCACTTGCACGCCGTGAAGGTGTAAGCTAGAATGAGGGGGTACGTATGGATTACGCCCCCCTCATCGAGAAAAGACGCGAGCGCCTGGCAGAGCTGGAGGTGCAGATAGCCGACCCTGAGCTGTTTCAGGACCGCCAGCGCGCAGGCGAATTGATGCGCGAACACCGCCGCACCCAGGAGCTGATGCGCGATTGGGCCACGCTGCAGGCCTGCCTGCAGCAGATTGAGGAGAACCGCGAACTCGCCACCGGCGATGACCCCGAGATGGCCGAACTGGCCGCCGCAGAACTGGAGGAGCTGGAGCCGAAGGTAGAGAAGCTGAAGGAGCAGATTCAGTACAGCCTGCTGCCGCGCGATGAGACGGAAGACCGCGATGCGCTGGTGGAAATCCGAGCCGGCACGGGTGGCGATGAGGCCGCGCTCTTTGCCGGTGACCTGCTGGGCATGTACCAGCGCTATGCCGAAAGCCGCGGCTGGCGCGTGGAGGTGCTGGATGCCAGCCCGAACGATATCGGCGGCTTCAAGGAGGTGACCATCCGCATTTCCGGTGAAGAGGTGTTCCGATTCCTGAAATACGAGAGCGGCGTGCACCGCGTGCAGCGCGTGCCAGCCACCGAAACCCAGGGCCGTATTCACACCAGCACCGCCACGGTGGCCGTGCTGCCGGAGGCCGAGGAGGTGGACGTGGTGATTCGCCAGGAAGATTTACGCATCGAAACCTGCCGCGCCGGCGGCGCCGGTGGCCAGCATGTGAACCGTACGGAATCCGCCGTGCAGATTTTCCACCTGCCCACAGGTATCATGGTGCGCTGCGAGGACGGCCGCTCCCAGCTGAAGAACAAGGAAACCGCCATGCGCATTCTGCGCGCCCGCCTGTTCGAGATGAAGCAGCGCGAGGCCCAGGAGTCCTACTCCGCCCAGCGCCGCGCCCTCATCGGCTCCGGCGGCCGAGAGGAGAAAATCCGCACCTACAATTTCCCGCAGAACCGCTTTACCGACCACCGCATCGGCTACACGGCATACAATCTGGACATTGTGCTCACCACCGGCGCGCTGGACGACATCATCTCCCGCATGCAGCATGTGGAGATGGAGGAACGCATGGACGAACTCAAATAAGCACCCGGCATGAAGACAATTCAGGACGTCCTGAGCAGCGGCACCGCCTACCTGGAGGAGCGCGGGGTGGAGGGCGCACGCCACTCCATGCAAAGCCTGCTGGTGCATGTGCTGGGGTGCAACAAGACCTGGCTTTACCTGCACTATGATGACCCGCTGCCGGAGGATAAGCTGCTTCCGCTGCGCGAGCTGCTGCGCCGCCGCGCGCAGGGTGAGCCGCTGCAGCACCTGCTGGGCAGCACGGAATTCTACCGCCGCGAGTTCCGCACCGATGCCCGCGCCCTCATCCCCCGCCCGGAAACGGAGGAGCTGGTGGAATTTGCCCTGCAAATGGCCCCGCGCAGCCAGGGCATGCGCGTGCTGGATATGGGCTGCGGCAGCGGCATCATCGGCATCACCCTGGCGCTGGAGCTTGCCCGCCAGGCACCGGAGGTCGTCATGGCCGATATTTCGGAGGCCGCCCTTTCCCTTACCCTGGAGAACGCCACCGCCCTGGGCGCCCGAGTCAAGACCTACCGCAGCGATCTCTTCACCGCCTGGGATACCCCGGAGGAAGGCGCCGTGCGCCCGCCGGAGGGGCTGTTCAACCTGGTGCTGGCCAACCTGCCCTACGTGCCGGAAGGCGAGGAGGTATCCATCGAAGTGCAGCACGACCCCGCCACCGCCCTGTATGGCGGACCGGATGGGCTGGACATCGTGCGCCGCTTCCTGAAAGACGCCCTGCCCCACCTGGCCCCGCGCGCGCTGGTGATGCTGGAGGTGGGGCACGACCAGGGCCCGGCCACCCAGGAAATCATGAAGGAACTGGGCTATACCCAGTGCCGCGTGCTCACGGATATGAGCGGCAAGGCCCGTTTCCCCATGGGCTTTGCCCCCGTGCCGCCTGCCGCAGAGGAAACCACCCATGGAGAAGATTGAATACCACCTGCTGCCACCGGTGACAAAAGGTGTGGCCGTGCTGGCAAATCTCACCCGGTATTCCCTGGTGGCCTGTGCCGGCTTTTCCCTGGCAGAGCTGGCGCTCATACCGCTGCGTTTTCCGCTGGCAGGCATTGTGAGCGGTCTCATCTCCTCCACCCTGCTGCCCTGGTGCATTGCCCTGCTGGCAGTGCTGGCAGCCTGGTGCCAACCCGTGCTGATGGCGAAGCAAGGTATCTGGCTGAGCCGCTGGCTGCTGCGTCTTGGTGCCCTTTTTGCCCCGCTTGTTCCCATCTGCTGGGGCTATTCCCTGGTGTGCGGCCAGCCCCTGCTCTACCGCCAGGCAGAGCTGCCGCTTATTCTGGGAGTATTCATGCTGAGCGCGGCCGTTCTCAACTTCTTTCACATAGCAGCAGCCCCCCGGGCATTAAAAATACGCGTTATTGTGCTGCCGCTGCTCCTGCTTCTGGCCTATTGCTGCGATATGCCCGGTCTGCTGGTGTTCGGTACCGTCTTCAAACTGCTGGCCATATGGGCCGCAGCGGCTCCGCTCCGCCAGCTCGCCTCCATCGCCCCGCGCATTATCTCCATGCCGGAAATCAAGTGAATATGAGCAGCGCACCCGCCAGCATCGGCAAGGCACACCGGCACATGGGGATGGAATACCTCCGCATCCTGGCCGCCATCATGGTCGTTGTGCTGCATGCCTGGTACATGAAACCCGGTGCCTCTGTGGCACATATCTGGGTCTCGTCGTTCATCTATTCCATGGCGGGTACTGCCGTGCCCTTTTTTGTGCTGATAAGCGGGGCCTTTCTCATACCCAACGCCAGAAACACCGCCCCGCTCCGCTTCTGGGGGCATAGCATCAGAAAGTTGTTTCCGCTTTCCCTGGCCTTCTTTATTCTGGCCTTTTTCTGGCAGGGGAATCTGTGGCAGCAATACACCGCCGGCCATTTCAGCACCGCCGAATTTGCGTGGAAAATACTCCAGTGGTACGGCGACGGGGCGGAGCATCCCCTGTGGTACCTCTGCATGCTGCCCGGGCTGTATCTGGCCGTGCCCTTGCTGGCCTGGCTGTGGCAGCGGCTTCCGGCCAGGCACTTCGCCGCGCTGGCCCTGGTGCTGATGGGGCTGCGCATCTACTTCAACCGCAGCGGCATCACCCTTCCGCACCCCTTCTCCGCCCTCTGCTGGCTGGGGTATTTCATGCTGGGCGCGCTCCTGCTGCAGCAGGCCCGGCAGAGAAAACTTCCGTCTCTGCGGCTGCTCATCCCCGCCGCCGGCATCGCCATTGCAGGCAATACCCTTTTCCTCTTTGGCAGGATTTCGCAACTGCCCGATTTTTATGAGCATCTGGAGAACCTCACCTATTACCCGCTGATGGCGCTTGCCTTCCTGCTCTTCTGCATCGCGGCCCAGTGGAACCCGGCACCGAGGAAATCTATTATCCACCTCTCTGAACTCACCTTCCTGGTGTATCTGGTTCACATGCCCTGCCAGCGCATCATCTGCGCCATTCTTTATCATACCGGCTTCAGTCATCTTCTGCACGCCGATACCCTGTGCAATGTGCTGTACACCCTCGCCGGCGTGGTATCAGCCTTCCTGGCGGCCTTTATCCTCAATAAGGGGTACAAGCTCTTATTCCGAGCATAGACCGCCTCATTACAGCAACAGCTTTGCACCGGGAACATCCAGGCGACGGGATTCACGGGCATAGCCGAAGGAACCTTCATCCGGTTCGTCCACATTGAGACGGCGGTGGTGTACCGTGCCGCTCTGCGTGCGCAGGTAGTGCACAATGCCGTGGCCAACGGCCTCCGCATAGCGGCGGGCATTCTCCGGGTCGGCCAGATAGCGTGCATGCCGGCGGTTGTTCAGGAAAGCAGCCTCGATGATGGCAGCGGGAATACCGGCATCATCGCACACATTCAGCCAGCCACCGCCGCGGGAAGCATCGCGGTAGCGCACCTCCACCTTGCACGTCTTCCCCTTGTTGGGCATACCGTGGTTCAGGCAGCGAGAGTTCAGTGAATCCGCAATGGCCTGAGCCAGGGGCACACCGTTGTGACGGTTGGCCAGGATGATGGAATCCTGCCGGTAACGGCGCCAGCCGTTGCCATTGCTGTTGTGGTGCAGGAACACCATGGCCGGAGCCTGGCGATACACCGCGTAATCCGCGCTGATGATACCTGCCGCCACGCGGTCCGGGTAATAATAGGAAGGATACCGGCGGCCCGGTTTCTCGCGTTTCTCCAGCTGCTGCACATCTGCGCGCTCGGCCCAGGCCTCATAGCGCTCATCATCCGGCAGATACCCGCGGTTGCACACCACGCAGGTGTAGCCTGCCTCCTCCACCACTTTCTTGGTGTAGTAGCTGTATTCGTACCAGAACTCACACTCGGAAAGGCGCTTGCCATTCACCTTGCCCGGGGTGCGGGCACCGGGAAATTCGGCCGTGTGCCCGATATCCAGCACCACAGCAGGCGTGGCCGGGCCGGGGAACTGCTGGCACGCCGCCAGAAGCAGCACCAGCAACCCGAGCATCAGCACTGAAAAACGCCGCATCATTAACCTTCCTCCTCCTCATCAGGGCGCGGAATGCGCGGGGTGAATCGCATGAGCTCCGGAATGAAGGTCAGCGGGATATCACCCGTAGGACCGTTACGATTCTTGGAAAGCGACAAGTTGGCATCGGAGCCCATGTTCTCACGGTCCTCATCGTCCTCGGCATAGTAGGCCATACGATACAGCAGGCCAATCATGTCGGCGTCCTGCTCGATAGCACCGGATTCACGAAGGTCACTCATCATGGGCACACCCTTATTCTTGCCGGGGCGGTTTTCCGGGCCACGGTTCAGCTGGGCCAGGGCCAGAATGGGCAGGTTCAGCTCCTTGGCCAGGCTCTTCAGACCGCCGGAAATTTCTGCAATTTCACGTTCACGGCTGTTCTGGGCCTGCTTAGTGTGGGAGCGCATGAGCTGCAGGTAGTCAATGCCGATGGCACACAAATCCGGGTGGTCTCGCATCACGCGGCGGGCCTTGGCGCGCAGCTCGGCAATGGAAATGGCCGCAGTGTCATCAATCACAATCTTACTGGCACGCAGCTCATTGATGGCATACTTCAGGCGCTTCATATCCTCCTTGGCCATGCCGCCCTGCTTGGAAATAAGAAGCTGCTTGCTCACGCCGCTTCGGGCGTAGAGCAGACGCTCCACCAGCTGCACGCTGGGCATTTCGCAGGAGAAGATGAGAATGGGCTTCTTCACATTCAGCGCCAGGTGCTCCATGATATTGAGCAGGAACGAGGTTTTACCCATGGAGGGACGCGCAGCAATGATGAAGAGTTCACCGCCCTTCAGGCCGTTAATCATGGAATCCAGGCGCGGATAGCCGGTGGTGAGGCCCAGCACCTCGCCCTTGCTGCTCATCATGCGCTCCATGTTGCTCACCGCAGCGGCAATATCGGTGCTCAGCTTCCACTCACCGCCCTTGTTGGTGCTCTGGCGGATTTCCAGCACAGCCTTTTCCGTTTCATCCAGCAGAGCATCCACCTCGGCCTCGCTCGTGTAGGCCGATTCGCTGGCCTGATTGGCCGTCAGAATGATGGCACGGCGCACGTATTTCTCCTTCAGTGTCTCGAAATGCAGGTTGAACAGGCCCGTGTTCGTGGTGTAGGAGAACACATCCATGAGCCCGGCAGCGCCACCCACGGCCTCCAGCTTGTTGCGGTCGGCCAGGTGCTGCATCACAGAGGTCACGTCAATCGGGATACCCTTGTCGTAGCGGTCGCGGAAAATCTCCCACAGAATCTTATGCGCCGGAATGTAGAAGAAATCCGTCGTCATGCCCTTGGATACACACTGCGAGACGATGTTGGAAGGGTCAATCGTCATCATGGCCAGCAGGCTCTTCTCCACATTCGGGGCCTGCGGCATGACCACGTTTGCGCCCGCATGCGCGGAAGCGCCTGCTTTCAAGTCTATTCTGTCGGTAGTTTCCTGGCTCATATCCGGCTATACTGCGTGGTGCGGGAATCGTACTATGTATCAGCCCATAATGCAAGTTCAAAAAATGCCCTTCTCCCGGCAAAAAAAATGCCCTTTGGCCCTTTCTTTTTCCTTGCTTCATGGTGGAGATATCGGTAAAATTAACGCGTAAACAGGAGAATTCCCTCCTGTCATACCTCTTATCCCCCGATTATGAAGACACTCATCACGAACGCCCATATCATCTCCCCCGGCATTGACCTGCCCGGTGGTTCCGTTCTTGTGGAAGGCAACAAGATTATCGCTGTGCTGCAGCCCGGCGAAACTGCTGAGGCCGACAAGACCATCGATGCCGGCGGCAACATGCTTATGCCCGGCTTCATCGACATTCACTCCCACGGCGCCGGCGGCTGCGACACCTGCGACTGCAAGGTGGAAAGCATCCGCACCATCGCCGACTGCAAGATGAAGGAAGGTGTGACCACCTGGCTGCCCACCACCCTGACCCTGGGCACCAAGACCCTGGCAGACGTATGCTCCGTTGTGAAGGAATACGCCGCTGCTCCCACCGGCTCCAAGACTCCCGGCGTGCACCTGGAAGGGCCCTACATCAACCCCAAGCAGTGCGGCGCCCAGAACCCCGCCTTCGTGCGTCCCGCAGACTATGAGGAAGTGTCCATGCTGAACGACATTTACCCGGTGCTGCTCATCTCCATGGCCCCGGAAATGCCCGGCTCCATCGAGTTCATCAACAAGGCCACTGCCGCCGGCATCACCTGCTCCGCCGGTCACTCTGCCGCCAGCTATGCCGATTTCAAGAAGGCCAAGGCTGCCGGTCTGAAGCACCTCACCCACTTCTGCAACCAGATGAGCCCGCAGCACCACCGCGAAATCGGTCTGGTGGGTTCCGGTATGCTGGATAAGGACGTGAAGATTGAAATCATCTGCGACAAGATTCACCTCTGCGAGGACATGCTCAAGCTGACCTTCAGCAACAAGAGCATCGACCAGCTGATTATGATTACCGACTCCCTGGCATGCTCCTGGATGCCCGATGGCCCCGGCCAGCTGGGTGGTCTGCCCATCATCGTGAAGGGCGGCGTGGCACGCCTGGAAAGCGGCAACCTGGCCGGCTCCACCCTGCGCTATGCCAAGGGCCTCAAGAACATTCAGGAACTGACCGGCCAGCCCCTCAGCGAGCTGGTGAAGGCCACCTCCTGGAACCAGGCTCAGAGCCTCGGCCTGCACGACCTGGGCAAGATTGCCCCCGGTTACACCGCCGATATGGTGGTGCTCAACGCCGAGTACGACACCGTGATGACCATCATCGACGGTGAGCTGCGCTACCAGGCCTGAGTTTAATACTCAACCAACAAGCGGGGTGCTGCGGCACCCCGCTCCACTTCCCCCCCACCCCGTTTTACCACCATGCTCATCTCCCCCCTGGCTGCAAGACTCTGCAAGAAAAAAGGAATTGCCCCCGCCGTGTTGCGTGGCAGCGGGCCGCGTGGCAGAATCATGGCGGCAGACGTGGTGGAACCCACCACCGCCCCGGTCAGCCGCGGCTGCACAGTGGTGAACGATTTTGCCACACTGCCAACCCGCCCGGAAATTGACGGCTACTACGTGTACGACCACGAGGTGAACATGGCAGCACTGGCCCGCATCAGCCTGCCCATTGCCGTACAGTGCGAAAAACTGTTAGAGAAGCGCTATTCTCTGTTTGATTACATTGTGCGCGCCGTGGTGAAGGCCTGCACCAGCCACCCGGTCTGGATGCCGGCAGACGGCAAGGTGGATGTGCTGCTCTTCCAGAATGCAGGCAGCGAGGTGGTGGCCATTGAGAACGCCGCCAACAAGAGCATCTACCGCCTGGCACGCGATACCCAGCACACGGCGGTGGGTATCCCCGCCGCCTTCTCCCCCCACATCGCCGTGTGCGATGCCGCTACCTCCCGCCAGCAGGTGGTGGACTACATTGCCAGCGGCAAGCGCCCGGCTTTCGGTTTCGTGGCCCGCGGACGCCAGCCGAAGGTAGGCATCCGCGCCGGCGGCGATTCACTCAGCAACTTTGACCTGCCTTACACCTTCTACGTCTCTACCGCCATTCCGGCAGCAGAGGCCAACCGCATTGCCGCCCGCCTGGGCGAGCTGCTGTATAATCCGGTAAGCTTGTTACTTCCTACGTGAATTACCGCCTGCGGCGGTATAAAAAAAATCCCCCGGAACCGATGGTTCCGGGGGATTTTTTATCAGCAATACTGCGTCAGAACATACTGCAGAATACCACCAGCGCGGAAGTATTCCTTCTCGATGGGCGTATCGAGGCGCACGATGAGGGGCAGCTCGAAAGCCTCTGACCCGGCGGGCTGCACCAGCAGGGTAGCGGCGCTGCGCGGGGCCATGTCGTTGTTCAGCCCGATGATGGAGAAAGTCACATCCTTGAGGCCCTTCACGCGGTCGTAGTCTGCCGGGTTGGCGAAGTTCAGCGGCAGCACGCCCATACCGATGAGGTTGCTGCGGTGAATACGCTCGAAACTCTTGGTGATAACGGCCTTCACGCCCAGCAGGTTGGTACCCTTGGCGGCCCAGTCGCGGCTGGAGCCCATGCCGTAATCCTCACCACCGATGATGATGGTCTTCACGCCGTCCTTCATGTAGGCCATACCGGCATCGTAAATGAAGGTAGGCGTGCCGCAGGGAGCGGCAATCTCCGTATCCGGGGCACTTACGGCAGAATCGCCGAAATAGAGCGTGTAGCCGCCCTCTACGCCCTCGGTGAGCAAGTTCTTGATGCGCACGTTGGCAAAGGTGCCACGGGCCATCACGAGGTCGTTGCCACGGCGGGAGCCGTAGGTGTTGAAATCGCGGCGTTCCACACCCTGGGCACTCAGGAACTGGCCGGCGGGGGCCGTGGCCTTGATGGCACCGGCGGGGGAGATGTGGTCGGTGGTCACGCTATCGCCGAAGATGCCCAGCGGGCGGGCATTCACGATATCGGTGATATCGCCCTTGCTGCCGTCGAAACCATCGAAGAACGGAGGACGGTGGATGTAGGTGGACTCGGGGTGCCATGCAAAGGTGGCACCCGTGGGGGCGCTCACGCCATCCCACTCCGGCACGTGGCCGGCATAGCAGGCAGCGTAGTCCTCCGGCGTGGCAGCCTTAGCCTGGGCGGCGGCAATCTCATCGCCTGTGGGCCAGATATCGCGCAGGTACACGGGCGTACCATCAGCAGCGGTGCCCAGCGGCTCGTTCTCCATGTCGATATCCACGCGGCCGGCCAGAGCAAAGGCAATCACCAGCGGGGGAGACATGAGGAAGTTGGCCTTCACGTGGGAGTGAATACGGGCCTCGAAGTTACGGTTACCGGAAAGCACGGAGCAGGAAACCAGGTTGTGGTTCACCACGGCTTCCTCCAGCGCAGCGTTGAGCGGGCCGCTGTTGCCGATGCAGGTGGTGCAGCCATAGCCCACGGTGGAGAAACCGATGCTGTCCAGAGCCTCAGTGAGGTCATTATTGGCAAAGTAGCGGGCAGCAATGCGGGAGCCGGGGGCAATGCTGGTCTTCACATAGGCAGGCACCTTCAGACCCAGGGCTGCGGCCTTCTTAGCCAGCAGACCGGCGGCAAGCATGAGGCCATCGTTGCTGGTGTTGGTGCAGCTGGTGATGGCAGCCACCAGGATGGAACCATCCGTGAGCTCCACATCATGCGTGGTAGCGGCATCGGGGTTGCCGGCATCGCCCTTCATGGTCACGGTCACGGGGGCGGTGCGCTGGGGCTGGCCATAGGTGCTGCTGCATATTTCTGCAAACTGGCTCTTCAGGGTGCTCAGCGGGATGCGGTCCTGCGGACGCTTCGGGCCGGCCACGGCGGGCACGATGGTGGAGAGGTCGAGCTCGAGCTCCACGGTGTAATCCAGCTCGCCCTTGCGGGGCATGCCGAAGAGGCCCTGAGCGCGGAAATAGTTCTCGCAGGTGTCCACCTGCTCCTCGCTGCGGCCGGTGGTGCGCAGGTAGCCGGAGGACACCTCGTCGAAGGGGAAGAAGCCCATGGTGGCGCCGTATTCCGGGGCCATGTTGGCCACGGTGGCGCGGTCCGGCAGGGAAAGGCTGGCTGCGCCCTCGCCGAAGAATTCCACAAACTTGCCCACCACGCCGTGCTTGCGCAGCATCTGGGTCACGTGCAGAGCCAGGTCGGTGGCGGTCACGCCCTCGCGCAGCTTGCCGCTCAGGTGCACACCCACGACCTCCGGCACCAGGAAGGTGACCGGCTGGCCGAGCATGCCGGCCTCAGCCTCAATACCACCCACGCCCCAGGCCACAATGCCCAGGCCGTTAATCATGGTGGTGTGGGAATCGGTACCCACCAGGGTATCCGGGTAGTACACACCGGCATTTTCCATCACGCCGCGGGCCAGGTACTCCAGGTTCACCTGGTGCACAATACCGGTGCTGGGGGGCACCACGGAGAAAGTCTTGAATGCCTGCTGACCCCACTTCAGGAACTCATAGCGCTCCGTATTACGCTCGAACTCGCGGGTCAGGTTCTTCTGGTAAGCTTCCGGGAAACCGGCCCAGTCCACCTGCACAGAGTGGTCCACCACCAGATCCACGGGCACCAGCGGCTCCATATCGGCCGGGTTCTTGCCCAGGTCCTGCACAGCGGCACGCATGGCGGCCAGATCCACCAGCAGCGGCACACCCGTGAGGTCCTGCAGAATAATGCGGGCCACCGTGAAAGGAATCTCATAGCTGCCGGGCTCCTTGGCATTCCAGGCCGCCAGGTTCTTC
This sequence comes from Akkermansia sp., assembly GCA_045132635.1. GTDB lineage: Bacteria > Verrucomicrobiota > Verrucomicrobiia > Verrucomicrobiales > Akkermansiaceae > Akkermansia. Next base: position 18,409 of record JBGUSR010000003.1, on the reverse strand, counting down.
ACATCATCCTCGCTCACCTTCAGGCCATCGCAATTACGCAGCAAGCTTTCCAGCACAATACGCAAAGAAACAGGCATGCGCGAAATCCCCGGGAACCCCTGCTCTGCCAGAGCCGGAAGGGAATAATACTGACCACTTGTGCCGTTACCAGTAGTGAAGGTTCGGAGTGTGTTCATGATGATATTTCGTATGTTAATGATATGAAAACGCAGAAAGTATATACATTTATCACAGAATTGCAAGCAAAGAAAACGCCTTATAGCTGACACGGTGCGATAAATGGAGCATTCACATACATCCTGCGATACTGAAACCCGCCGCATCCGGCCAGGATGCGGCGGGGTAAGGTTTTCAGGTCCGGGAATCGCGTCTCTTTAGAAATTGATGCGATAGCCCACAGTACCGTTCACGTTGGTGTAGTCGCTGCGCAGCTCCACGGAAGCATCCGCGAAAATACTGCCACCCTCCTGCCCGATGGGAAGCGTGAGGCCTGCGCCCACTTCCAGGCCGAATGCGCCCATTTCGGCGCTATCCACGCTGGACCTGGACTCCGGCAAGGCGGCCAGGGCTACATCGCTGCTGCCGCTGCGGTCACCAGCATCAACCTTGGCCATCACGCGGGCCTCCAGAATACTGGTGCGGTTGTACATGCTTTCGCCAACCACTGCCTGCAGGCGGGCACCCAGGCCGAAGGTCACCGTGTTGAGGGACTGCTCATCCACCTTCAGAGCCAGGTCGCTGCCCTCCTCAGAGTAGCCATCCACCGAGCTGCTGCGCCAGGTTACATTGAACACGGGCTGCAGGCAGGCGGTGCACTCTTCATCCAGGGCAATGACGCGGCCAACCTCGTACATGAAGCCGTAGCTAGTGGCATCGGTCTTACCCTCAAGCTCCACACCAGCCACCGTGCGGTTCAGGCTGATATCAGACATACCCATGGTGGCCACGAACGTATGAGTCCAGGCACCTGTGGCATAGCGGGCAAACACGCTCATGTAGTTGGTATCCATATCACCGGTAGCAATATCAGCCCCGGTGGCATCCAGGTCACCACGCATGGCGGTCAGCGCCACACCAGCGGTCAAGGTGGGGCAGATATCGACATCAAAGCCCACGGTACCGCCCCAGCTGTTCAGCTCATAGCCAGCCAGGGATTCGGATTCGCTCAGTTCGCTGCGGTTACCCTCAGCGTTAATCCAGGCGTTGATATAGGGCATATTTTCGTTGGTCACGCTCTGGTCCACACCCATGGTGGTGGTACGGTTGCGGATAGCCTTCAGCTGGCGCTCCACATCGCCCATGGAAGCCATGCCCAGCACCGCAGTGCTGGCACCGGCCAGGCTGGCGCCCAGCTTATCAGCCGTCCCGGCGCTGGCCGTATCCAGCAGGTTGAGCACAGCGCCCAGGTCGCTCGTCTTATCCAACTGCGGATTGAGACCCACCAGGGCAGCATCTGCCATGGCAAGGCCAGCAGCACCACTGGCGCTCACGCTCTCACCGGCCTTATCGCTGTAGTAGCTGGTGTTGCGGGAAGCCATCAGCTTACCACCCTCCAGGCGGATTGAGCCGACCTTAAAATACTTGGATACCAGATCCACAGCAGTGGAACCGCCACTGACAGTAACATCAACCTCACCCACCTCACTACCGGCTGCGCCGAGTCTGGTAATCACCACCTCGGAACCAGCGGCCACATCCAGAGCCTGGTTATTGGCAGCAGAGGCAGACAGAGCCACATCCACATCCGTATCCTTGAGAAGCAGCCCGGAGGTGACAAGACCTGCATTCATGCTCAGCTTACCGCCGGTCATCGAACCAGCAAGGCTGCCAACGCCCGCTTCTGCCACAACATTTGTGCCGGTGGTGCCCAGGGTGGCTCCCTGGCCAGCCGTCAGCACCACTGTACCCGTACTGCCCTTGACCTTCAGGCCGCTGCCGGCCGCCAGGGTGTGAGTACCGCCGGCAATGGTCACCTCTGCAGCAACATACTCGCCATAGAAGGTGCTTCCGGTGCCGGTCAGTTCCAGGGTGCCGGAAAGTGTGGAGGCAGCATCGCCCTGCACAGCAGCAACGGAAACGCCATCCATGCAGGCGGAAATACCCTTCAGGGTAAGATTGGCGTTCAGGCTGCCGCCATTGATATTAACGGTATCGCCGTTACCCACCAGAGCCAGAGAGGAAGAACCACTCAGGGAATTGATATTCAGAGCATCATCATCATCACTGGTCAGGTCAAGCGTTGTCGCCGTATCGACATGGACTCCATTGACCTCATCCAGTACTGAATTACTGCTCAGCACAATGGAGCCATCATCTGCGCGCACGCCAAGAACCATACCCAGACCATCTGTCAGGGAGGACGTGTTCCAGTACTTATCAGACTCCGTCAGCTCACGCACATTCAGGGAAATCGTCAGCATGGATGCCGCCGTATCACGCACAGCAAAGGTGCTGGTCTGGCCGGCGGAGCCAATGAGAGAAATCTTCTGATTCTTCTGTCGGAAGTAATCAATCACGGCATTGGAAAGCGTAATACCGGACTCCACCACGTTGCCGTCAAGCGTCACACTGCCGTCACCGACCTTCAGCAAGGCATAATCGCCCTCCTGAATCGGAGAAAGAGCCTGCGATGTCAGGTCAATGACCACATTACCACCAGAAGTGAGCGCAGCAATGGAATCGGCCAGAATCTGCACCTCACCATCCGTAGAAAGCTGATGGTCGATGGTCAGCTTATCGGTGACCAGCTGCTCACTCACATAGATTTCACCGCGGTTGATGATGCTACCAGCGGAAAGGGAAACAGCATCAATGCTACCCTCGTTGGCCAGGGTGGCAGCCACCTGAACCGCATTCGTGGTCAGGGTACCGCTGTTATCCACACTATCGGCAGTGAGGCGACCAGCCTCAATAAGACCCGCATTGTCCAGGCTACCGGCAGAAAGCGTATTGGTAATCTTCAGCTCAGCGTTGGCATCATTCAACATGGTGCTGCCTACCTCGGCGGAAACGGCGTTGATGACACCATAGTTCTGAACAGCGCCCTGAGCATTCAGATTGAGACCAATCTCAACCTCTGCACCAGACTGCACAACAAGCGTGGCACCTTCAGCCACAATGGCATTGTTATCAACCGTCACATGGTTCTGCACGGTCAGGCTGCCACCATCGCTCAGCAGCATATCACCCGAAACCGTCACATCACCACCAACGAAGGTATAATCACTACCGGCAACCACAACACCCGCACTGGATACACCAGCGGCATCAACCGTTACCGTGGAGGACCCCTCACCGTCAAACTTCACGACGGAATCATCCGTGACACCGCTGTTCCAGGCACCATCGGCCTCCCCGCCGAAGTCATCCTGACCCCAGGACTGAATGTGAGTAAGCCCGGTGAACTCCAGGGTAAGCTCGTTATCCACCAGAGCAAGCTTATAATCACGCTGCCCCTCGGCAACCAGATGAGACACCGTTACACCCTCAGCCGTAATCACAGAGCCGTTATACAGGAGATTGCAATCACTGGATTCACCCAGAGACATAAGGAGCGTCTTCTCCGTCTCGCCCACGCTGGCAAGCAGGTCTCCCAGCAGCACCTTGGTTTCAGCTCCGGCAAGGGTTGCAATGGACGCTGCAGCACCCGCACCCGTAAACTCAATGGAGCCCAGAGTCAGCGCGCCGGAAGCATCCAGCAAGGAACCAGCCTGCAGCTTGAGGCTGCTGATTTCAGATACGCCTGCGTCACCGAGTTCCAGCACCGCAGAATCAGCCACCGTCAACACGCCGGTCACCTTCAGCATGCCGGCTTCCTGGTCATTCCCGGTAGCAATGGAACCGTTCATGTATTCCAGATTACCCACAGTGCCACCCAGCACCGTCACGGAACCGCCATTCATGGTCAGCGTCGTCACATCGCCACCGACCAGATTCAGCGTACCATCCTGAATCGTCAGAGATTCCACCAGGCCGGCTGCAATAGAAACAGCGGAGGAGGATTCCACCGCACCCACGGTACCACCCTGCACATTGAGCGAGCCACCAGCAACACTGGCGCTGGTCACCGTGCCAGCCGTTACACTGGCCGAGCCACCCGATACCTCAAGCTGAGAAACAGCACCGCCATTCACATTGACAGCACCACCGGCCAGCGCCAGAGAGGAAACCGTGGCAGCACCCAGGTTTGTGGTACCAACGCTATTCTTATAATTCTCAATCTGCACACCATCAAGCACATTGATTGTGCCGCCAGCGCGCTTATCGAACACACCCTCGCCGGAAATAGAGCCGGTAATATCCAGCACATTCGAGCCATTCACATGCACCTCATGATTGCCGGCTTCCAGAACCAGCTCATGGCTCATTTCCCCGGAAGCGTTTACCTGGAAGTGCACATTTTCGGCCAGTTTCAGCGTGGTGCCCAGTTTCCCGCCATCGTACGTAAACTTACCGCTCTTCACATAAGTGGTACCGGTGAACAAAGCATCCATGCCGGAATTAGCCAGGGTATTAATCACAGTGCCCCAGTTATCAGCCGCGGCAACCTCCAGCGTACCAGTGCCGGAAATACACCCCAGCACAGCACCATGCTGCGCCGTTTCCAGATTTGTTATCACTGCATTGTCTGCCAGCTTGATACCGCCAGCTGTCACAACGCCATCGCTTGTCACGCTGCTGGCATCAATCTGCGTTGCAGAAATCTGCCCCTCTGTCACCTTCATCACACCGCCTCTCAGCACATACCCGGCAGCCTTCTCCTGAACACCGAGGTCTACAACCACATCCCCCGTAGTGATGTGGTACTCCTTACCCGACACCGATGAATTGCTGACAAACCAGACACCCGTCGAATCCGTCACGAGTTCATACTCTGCATCACCATACTGCACATGCGTGGCTGCAACAGATACATCCTCGCCTTCAATCAGGTAAAGGGAACCGCCCCGGCTGATTTGGAAACCATTCTGCTTATCGTCATTTACAATGGTTTCGCCATCCAGTGAATAACCGGCTTCACCTGCCTGCTTGACGGTGTATGCGCTCATATTCTCGCCCAGCAGAATGCTGGTTGCGGTAATATCAAGCGTACCCTCGTTGGAAATCGTTTCTGCAATGGTGACAGAGGAACCACCGATGCTGGCAGACGTTTCTGCAGCCACAGAGCCGAGGATGATGGTGCCGCCATTGGAGCTGACAGCACCTGCCAGCGTATCCAGCTCCAGCACAGAGCCGGCATCCAGGACAGCCTCAGCCCCATCTGCCACGGTCATGGAAACCGCGTTGACATTCTTCTTGAAAACAGTGTTGCTATTCACAGCAACAGACTGAGCATTGACAATGGAGCCATTGAAATTCGTGGTACTTTCAGCCTCTATCGTCACTTTCAGACGATAATCCGAGGTGCGGTTATCCCTGACACCACCGTTGCCTGCAGAGCTGAACACATCTCCGCCGGATGTAAACCTGGCTTCCACCATCTTGCCAGCGTTGGCACCGCTGACGAACCAGCCATCCCAGGCGGAAACATTGCCGCTGAATACATAAGAACTGCAAAAATTGGTACCGCCGCTGTTCCAGGTGTACTCCATATTACCGGTGCCGGAAACAGCCCCGCTGAAAGTGCCCGACTGGTTGGCAGTACTGGTACCATTATTCAGCCTGACGGCCCAGCCATCCGCATTGTTCACCAGCTCAATATCCTTTGTCACCGTCTGGTTCTGCACATAGGTCAGCAGACCATTCAGACGAACGGCGGAAGCATGGCTGTTAACATAAGTATCCAGACCAACACCCTGGTTGCCACCGGCAAGTTCCAGTGTGCCCGTCCATTCATCTGCGGAAAGGGAAACACCGCCGGGCAGCACAGAAGCTGCCGTCGTTACGGCAGAGTTACGATACACACCATCACCCTTCAGCACCAGGCTGGACCCGGTCTCCAGGTGCAGAGAACCGGCCTGCAGCACTGTCTTCGTATCACCATTGTTCAGCACTTCCACGGTGGCCGCGCCACCACCTGTCACCCAGATGCCATCAACCACGCTGTCAGCCAGGGTGCTGGTCAGGCGCAGCGTGGTACCATCTGCAAGTCTGAAACCCGTTGCCTGCTCCATATCGCCGGTGCTGCCGGCATAGGTCACGGGAGCTGCTTCGTTGTATTCGGAGGAAATCTCATACATCGTGCCAGAGCCCGACTGAACGTACTTGAGCGTGGAACCAGTCTGAACCAGGGATGAGCTATCGATTGCAGTATCCCCCACCATGAGTGCAAAACTATCACCCAGCTGCAGCGCTGCGGCATCACCAGCGGAGGTGACCAGGGTGTATATCAGCTCACCGGTGCGATAACCGTGGGTTCCATTGCTCATGGACCCCGTGCTTTCAAAGCTCCAGTTATCCAGGGTTTCAACAGCCAGGGTGCCATCCAGAGTCAGCGAACCGGCATTGCTGATGGCACTGCCCAATGTGAGCGTGGTGCCGGCAAGCATGTGCAGACCAGAGTTCGCCGCAATGGTAAGGGCAGAAGCAGTCACCTGGCTGGCCACGGAAGAGCTTCCCACGGTTGTGATAGCGGGGCCCTCCGCGCTACCCAGCTTGGTAACCTCCAGCAATGCAGTGTTGATGGAGGAGTTCAGAATCGTTGCGCCATCCACCACCACGCGGTTGGTTCCCATCGCATTTATTGCGCCCGTGCCGGATTCGGCAGAGAAAATAAATTTACTCGCGCGGTCATCGTTCAGCAGCATATTGCCGCTGTATCCGGCCATGCTCCCCTGGAAATGATATGTCTGGTTCTTGGCCGTGGAGGTTGCAACATAGGAAAAATCACCAGTACCCGTCACTGTATTGGCAAAGGTGTAGGTCTTATTCCCTGAACCATCGTTGATCTTCAGCCGATTGATAACCACCTGGGCATTGATGGTCATATCCGCCATCTTCAGATAGCCGCCATTCAAATCAAAGATGATGGTATCCTCTGCCGTATAGGTGTCAATGTTATTGGCCGGCGCTGCTGCATCACCATTTGCAGGGCTGGCGCTCGTGTTCACTGTATACTCATCCGCCAAGGCCTGAGCCCCCAGCATGGCATAAGTGACAACGCCGCCCACAACTGTGGCTGTGCCTACCGTGGTGGTAACGGCAGCAACAGATGCAACACAAGCCAGCAGCGCGTGGCGAAGCAATTTCGGAAGATGTAATTTCATAAGTATTTCTGATGATGGAGAAGGTGATAACAGGCAGTACACGATAATAACAAGACTACCCGGGACTCTACAATACTACACAAGGATGCAGGCCGCTGACAAGCAAAAAAGTTATAAAGCAACAATTAGCCGCGCAACCGGCTGCTGCCAGCATGCCTCTGGCGAAAAAAACAGACAGCAGAACCCGGTTTCCCGGTAAAAAAATAAAGGTTTCAAGCAGATTAGGCTTGCAAAATGGCGCGTGGCGTAGTAGTCTCCGCTATGGCAGAAATTCAGCTTGGACTTACATTTGACGACGTGCTCCTGCTTCCTTGCCTGAGCACGATTCTTCCCGGCGAGGCCGACCCTTCTTCCCAGCTTTGCGCTGGTTTCCCGCTGCGCCTTCCGATTCTTTCCGCACCGATGGACACGGTGACCGAAGTGGACATGGCCATTGCCATGGCTCGCGAGGGTGGCCTTGGTGTGATTCACCGCAACAACCGCATCGATGACCAGGCTGCCATGGTGGCCAAGGTGAAGCGTTTCGAGAACGCCGTTATCACCAAGCCCCTCACCGTGACCAGCGATATGCCCCTGAGCCGCGTGAAGGGCATCATGCTCGAGCACGGTTTCTCTGGTCTCCCTGTGGTGGCAGAGGGTAACATTCTCGTGGGTATCATCACAGGCCGCGATATGCGCTACTCCGATGGCCACGACCTGGATAAGCTCACGGTGGCTGATGTGATGACCCCCCTGAGCCGCCTGATTACCGGCACGCCCGAAACAACCCAGGAGGAAGCCCGCAAGATTCTCTACGCCAACCGCATTGAGAAGCTGCCGCTGGTTGATGAGAACGGCTGCCTGGCTGGCCTGATTACCGACACCGACATCCGCAAGCGCGAAGCTTTCCAGGAATCCACCAAGGATGAATTCGGCCGCCTGCGCTGCGGTGCCGCCGTAGGCCCGGGTCCGGAGTTCATGGCACGCGCTCAGGCTGTCATCGATGCCGGTGCTGATGCTCTGTTCATCGACGCCGCCACTGGCCACACCAGCCGCGTGCTGCACGTGATTGAGAAGCTGCGCGAACTCGGCAAGCCCGTGGTAGCCGGCAACGTAGTGACCCAGGACGGCGCCCGCGACCTCATCTCCGCCGGTGCCAGCGCCATCAAGGTAGGCGTGGGTCCGGGTTCCATCTGCACCACCCGCATCATCTCCGGCGTGGGCATGCCCCAGTTCACCGCCATTCAGGAAGTAGCCAAGGTTGCCCGCCCCGCCGGCGTAACCGTGATTGCTGACGGCGGTATCCGCTACTCCGGCGATGCCGTGAAGGCTCTGGCCGCTGGTGCCGACCTCATCATGATGGGTGGCATGCTGGCCGGTTGCGAGGAAAGCCCCGGTGCCGTGGTGCACTACCAGGGCCGCAACTTCAAGACCTACCGCGGCATGGGCTCTCTGGGCGCCATGCGTGCCGGCTCCGGCGACCGCTACGGCCAGAACGGCAGCGGCAAGCTGGTGGCTGAAGGCGTGGAAGCCCGCGTGCCGTACAAGGGCATGCTGGCCGATGTTATCTTCCAGCTCGTGGGCGGCCTGCGCTCCGGCATGGGTTACCTGGGCGCCAAGAGCCTCCAGGAGCTCCGCGACCACGCTCGCTTCGTGCGCATCACCGCCGGTGGTCTGCAGGAAAGCCACCCGCACGATGTGACCATCACTCAGGACCCCGGCAACTACAGCCGCTGATAGAGCGATTGGTAACAACGCATACCATTTAACACGACGGCGCGCCTGCGGGCGCGCCGTTTTGCAGAACGAAAAACCTATATGAAGAATATCGATATTACCGAAATCACGACCAGCCCGGTGCAACTCATCGGCAAGCAGTGGATGCTGGTGACCGCCGGCACGCCGGATAAATTCAACTGCATGACCGCCAGCTGGGGCGGCATCGGATTCCTCTGGAACCGCCCGGTGGCTTTCGTCTTTGTGCGCCCGAACCGCCACACCGCCACCTTTATTGATGCGCAGCCCGCCTTCACCCTGAGCTTCATGCCCGAGCAGTACCGCCAGGACCTCGTATTCTGCGGCCGCAACTCCGGGCGCGACGTAGACAAGATAGCCAACACCTCTCTGGTGCCTGCCACCTCCCCCGCCGGTCTGCCCACCTTCGAGAACGCTGAGCTGGTGCTGGAATGCCGCAAGATGTTCCGCACCACCCTGCAAGAGGCAGACTTCATCGACTGGAGCGAAGTATCCCCCGCCTGGTATGCCGAGGATAACCCCCTGCACACCCTCTACATCTGCGAAATTTCTGCCGCCCTGGTGCAGTAAAGAACACAGAGTTTCAGAAGTCAAAACGCAGAATCACCTGGGAAATCTCAGGTGATTCTACGTTTTGAAACCTGTTCTGTATCAATCATCCATTCCGCCTGGTCAGAACCCGGAAGTACTGCCAGTTGATAAAGACCAGGTAGCCCAGAATCATCACATTGAACCACTGCCCTGCAATCAGCGCCCAGATAGCCAGCGCCGAACCAGCAACAAGACCGAGCACGCAAGGGATGAGGTAATTATTCAGAACCGACCCCAGCAGCTTACCACCATCCAGAGGAAAAATGGGCAGCAGGTTGAAAATACTCCACCAGAAGCAGATGAGCATACCCGTGGTGAACGCCTGCAGCACCACCGGAGACACCTCATGTGCATTCAACCCCAGCAGCAGCTCATGCTGCAGTTCATAGGGCAGCACCTCCATCCACGGCATCAGATACGCATAGCGCACCCCTGCCCACGGACACCCCAGAAGCGCACCAAAACACAAGCCCAGCATCCCACCCAGCAGCAGAGAAGCCAGCGGGCCCGCCAGCGTCATCATAAAATAACCTACACGCCGCGGCGGCAGGGTCATGAAGGAAGTAGTGCCGCCCATGCCGGCAATCTCCACCCCTTCCACCAGAGCCCCGGCGCTGCGCCCCACCAGCGCATGGCCGAACTCATGCACCAGCAGACACAGCATGCCGGCCACCACAAATATCACCACGCTGGTAAGTCCGTCGGCATCCGTCACCCCCATGGCGCCACCCAGCAAGGCCAGCACCACCCAGGATATGGGCAAAATCCGCACCGGAACGCCAAAAAGGCGGAAACAAAGGGTCCATGAATGAGAATTCTGGCTGTTCATGGGCTCATTTTACCCCTTTTGGGTCGCGCTTTGCAATAAAAATTGCATTTTCCTTAAAAAAAGTCTTGCAATGCGCCAAACAAAGTAGTAAAATGCCGTCGCACCCCGTCAACGGGGAAAGCAAAATCCGGCGTAGCTCAGCGGAAGAGCGGATGACTGTTAATCATTAGGTCGTTGGTTCGATCCCAACCGCCGGAGTCAAAGAAGCCCAGCAAGTCAACTTGCCGGGCTTCTTTGTTTTTCCTTGCCAAGCCGCTCGCTGCAGTGTATGCTGGCAGCAACCCGATAACACCATTCAAGATATGGAATTCAATTTTGAAGTACTCGAGAAGAAGGGGCTGAAACTCAACCCCGCCCCCGCCCCTGTCGGCTCCTATGTTCAGTGCATTCGCACCGGCAACTACCTGCACCTTTCCGGCGGCATCTCCATCAACGGCGATGTGGCTATCTACGGCAAACTGGGTGCCGAGGTGAGCATTGAGGACGGCCAGCGCGCAGCCCAGGCTGCCATTCTGAACCGTCTGGCCGTCATCCAGGCCGAGCTGGGCAGCTTTGCCCCGCTGCGCAAGATTGTGGCAGTGAATGGTTTTGTAAACTGCACCCCGGATTTCACCGACCAGGCCAAGGTGCTCAACGGCGCCTCCGACCTGCTGGTAGAGCTGCTCGGCCCGGAAGCTGCCCACACGCGCTCTGCCGTGGGTGTACCCAGCCTGCCCCTGGGCGTGGCAGTGGAAATCAACATGATTGTGGAGTTCGACCCCTCCGCCTGCTAAAAATCACCAACATACTAACGGAAGAGAGCCATGGCAACCATCGTTCTGGGAATATGCGGTTCCATCGCCGCCTACAAGGCCGCCAGCGTAGCCTCCCGGCTCGTCAGGCTCGGGCACACGGTACACTGCGTCTGCACCCCGGCAGCGCTGGAATTTGTAACCCCACTCACGCTCATGACTCTCTCCCGCAACCCGGTCATCACCACCTTTGAGGATGAGACCGGGAGCTGGGTTCCCGTGCATATTGACCTGGCCCAGCGCGCCGATGTGCTAGCCGTGGTGCCGGCTTCTGCCAACACCATGGCCTGCATGGCGCACGGCCAGTGCCCGAATGCCCTCACCAGCCTGTACCTGGCCTACCGGGGACCAGTTCTCATCTTCCCCGCCATGAACGGCATGATGTGGGACCACCCCGCCACCCAGGCCAACGCCGCCACCCTGGCCGCACGCGCAGAACACCGCATCATCGGCCCGGCAGAGGAAGGCATGCTGGCCTGCGGCGTACCCGGCAAGGGCAGACTGGTGGATGAGGAGCTCATTGTGCAGAAAATCCTGCGCGCCCTGCCTCAATAATGGCAGAAATGACGCCGGCCGATTAACCTCAGCAGGGTGAATAATTGCCCCGGCCGGAGCTTTTTCCTTGCCTTTTCTGCCACATATGGCATACTGAACGCACATATGCCTGCCATCGATATTATCGACTCTGCCGGTAATGATTACCGTTATGAACTCCCCGTGGACGGCTCCGCGCTGCTCATCGGCACAGGGGAAGACTGCTCTATTTCCCTGCCTCACATAACAGATTTGCAGCCACAGCACTGCACCATCACCTTGCAGGAAGAGGGATATGTAATTTCCATCGTTTCCCCGGAAGCCTCACTGCTGGCCGAAGGTCAGCCCACGGAATCGGCCATTCTGGTTCCCCGCGCTGCATACAACATTGGCACCGCCATGCTTGTATACGATGATGGCTCTACAGCAGCAGCCACCACCGAGGAAGCCCCCGCCGAAGCAGAGGAGCCCGCAGAAGCTGCACCGAAAAAGAAGAAGGCCAAGAAAAAGAAGAAGAAAGCAACGGCCCAGGCCCCCATGGCTGGCACCATTTCCTACACGGAGGAGGACAGCACCCTGCATATCATCCTGCGCCGCCTGTATGTCATCTTCATTCTGGCAGCCGCTTTCCTGGCAGGTCTCACCCTGCGCTACTGGATGATTACAGGTGAATTCCTCATCGACGAGCTGCTCAAGTAACAGCCGGATTCCATTTTACCCAGCAAAAAGCGCCGCAATGCTGCGGCGCTTTTTTTCGGGATATTTTTCCAACGCTCAATCCTCAATCACCAGGCGGCGCTCGCGGCGGCAGGCGCGGCGGTCGCCCGGCAGATTCACCCGGGAGGCCTCAGCCCCCGCCGGCAGAATAGCCACGATGTTCAGCACCATCTCCTCACTGATATCCGACACGTTATTCTGCTGCAGGTAGCGGCGCACAATGGCCTTCTGCAATGCCAGCGGCTGCTGCCACACAAAGGGGAGATACAGGCGTCCCTGCGGGTCCTGGGAGGGCAGAACCTCCAGCGCAGCCTCCAGAGCGGCCATAGTTTCAGCATGCAGGCGGGCGCTGCGGTTGAGAATAGGGGTCACATCCCGCCCAAGCGCCTTATTGATAGCCGGCAGCGCCTCCAGGCGCAGCGCATTGCGAGCCACATCCGGCACCGCGTTGGTGGAATCATCCCGCCAGGGCTGGCCGATACTCTGCAGCCACTCGGTAAGCTCTGCGCGGCGGCAGCTGAGCAACGGGCGCAGCCAGGTGGTACCCCCGGCTACATAGACCGGCTGCATACCCCGCATACCCGCGGCACCGCGGGCCAGGCGGAACAGCACCGTCTCTGCCTGGTCATCGGCATGGTGCGCCAGCACCACCGTGCGGCCACCGCAGCGGCGCGCAGCAGCCGCCAGCAGCCAGCGGCGCGCATGCCGGCCTGCCGTCTCCAGAGACACACCCTGCTCTGCAGCCAGAGTGGGCACATCCACCCGCTGCAACTCAAACGGCACATCAAGCTCATCACACAGCCGCGCACAGAACGCGGCATCGGCATCTGCCTCAGAAGCGCGTATACCGTGGTGCACATGCAGTGCGTGTACGCAGCAACCCTGCTGCACCAGAAGGCGCAGCAGGGCCACAGAATCGCGGCCTCCGCTCAGCCCCAGAACAACCGGTTGCCGCAGGTACGGCAGGCATTCAGGCTCCAGCGGAAGCGGGGGAATGGAATCACTCTTCGTCATCGGCATCAGAGGCTCTGCGGCCATTCTTGCCTTTCTTACCCTTGGATTCCTTAGCAGCCAGTTCCGGGGCAAACAGCTTGAACATCTTCTCCGGGGTGGAATCCTCATCAATCTCGATAGCCTTCACCACGCCGCTAGCATACACCACCATAATCTTGCCATTGTGGCGCTCTGCGGCAGGCATGACCTGCTTCTTGAAGGAGTCCAGATCCGTCACGCTCACACCCTTCACCGGGTTACCATCGGAAAGCCAGGGCAGCTTGTCCAGGTTCTGCTTAGCCGTGGTGCGGATGCAGGAGTTCGGGTTCTCCGGGTCATCAGAGGCATCCGTCCAGGATACATAGGAAACGCTCTTCTCATCAGCAGCAAAGGTACTGTCTGCACCAACCTGAGCGCGCTTATCGGACGGGCAGTGGAAAATGGAGGAAACCTTCATCTTGCCGCCCATCTTGCGGGGATACACCACCGCATCCAGCTCCGGTGCCACAGAAATCCACCAGCCATCATTCTCATTCACGGTCTCGGTGTCTTCGTCATCATCCATACCGCTGGTAGGCAGCAGACCGGTGTGGGCAATATCCTGGCTGTACTTGATACCCAGCTGGTGGAGCTGCTCCAGGTGCGCACGGCACTTGGACTCATCGCCCACGCCCATGTGCGAGTAAATGGCAGTTCCTGCTACGCTGGCAAGGGTTACCAGAATGGCAATGACCACCAGCAATTCAATCAGAGTGAAACCGGCTGCGCGCCGGACAGAGTTGTGAAGCTTCATACTGCACTTACTCTACCACATTTCTGCCACACCGCAAGAAAAATAAGCACCCCCGCTGTGAATACACAATTTTGGCTTGCAATAACTCACCGCGTTGATACAATTCCGCCTACACAGACAGGCAGAAACCGCCTGATAACTGATAACCCAAGAACACAACAATGAACATTCTCCACGACAAGGACGCCGACGTGAGCGTTCTCAATGGTAAGACGGTGGCAGTGATTGGCTACGGTGCCCAGGGCCGCGCCCAGGCACTCTGCATGCGCGACAGCGGCGTGCACGTAATTATCGGTATCCGCCCCGGCAAGAGCTGGGACGCCGCCGCTCAGGACGGTTTTGAGGTAATGACTGTAGCCGAAGCTTCCGCCAAGGCCGACATCATCCACATTCTGCTGCCCGACGAGCACCACGGCGAGGTGTACGAGACCCAGATCAAGCCGAACCTTTGCGCCGGCAAGACCCTGTGCTGCTCCCACGGTTTCGCTTATGTGTTCAAGACCATCGTTCCCCCGGCTGACGTGGACGTAATCATGGTAGCCCCCAAGGGCCCGGGCACTGAGGTGCGCCGCGTGTTCGAGGAAGGCTTCGGCTGCCCCGGCCTCATCGCCGTATGGCAGAACCCCTCCGGCAACGCCCAGCAGACCGCCCTGGCCATGGCCAAGGCTGAGGGTCTGACCCGCGGCGGCGTGCTGGAATGCACCATGCAGCAGGAAACCTACGAGGACCTCTTCGGCGAGCAGAACGTGCTCTGCGGTGGTCTCGTGGACCTCATGAAGTATGGTTTCGAGACCCTTATCGAAGCTGGCTACCCCGCAGAGATGGCCTACTTCGAATGCGTGCACGAAGCCAAGCTCATCGTGGACATCATCTACAACAAGGGCATCCAGGCCATGAACGGCGTGATCTCCAACACCGCTGAGTTCGGTGAATACTACAACGGCCCGCAGATTCTGGGCCCGGAGGTCAAGGAGAAGATGAAGGAGAGTCTCAAGCGCATCGAGACTGGCGAGTTCGCCCGCGTATGGCTGGCAGAAGCCGCCGCCGGCGCCCCCAACCTGCTGGCCAAGCGCGCAGCTCTGGCCGAGCACCCGGTCGAAATCGTGGGCAGCAAGATTCGCTCCCTGTTCGAACGCAACTAATCACAGTTCAAATCCAGGATTCGGCGGGTTGCTTCAACCCGCCGAATCTTTTTCATCCACATTCCCATCTCACAGCATCCCATGGAAAACGTCATCAATGTCGAAAACGCCACCGTCTACCTCACCGGCCGCGAAATCCTGCACAACATCAGCTGGCAGGTGAAAAAGGGCGAGCGTTGCTTCATCCTCGGCGCTAACGGCGCCGGTAAAACCACACTGGTGCGCATGCTCATGGGCTATGCCTGGCCACTCTTCGGCGCCAAGGTGGAGGTGCTGGGCCGCCGCTTCGGCTCCGTCAACCTGCAGGAGCTGCGCAAGCACATCGCCTGGGTAAGCCCGCTCATGCACCAGTGGCTGGGCGACCGCGACTGGACAGGCCGCGAAATGGTGCTCAGCGGCCCGGATGCCACCATCGGCCTCTACCGCGACCCCACGCCGGAGGAAGAAGCCCGCGCCGCCGGGCTGATGCACAGCCTGCGGGCAGACCACCTCATGGACCGCACCGTGGCTACCATGAGCTCCGGTGAGCAGGTGAAAGTACTCATCGCGCGCGCGCTCATGACCAATCCGGAACTGATGATTCTGGATGAACCCAGCGTGTACCTCGACATCGCCGGGCGCGAGTTCCTGCTCAACACCATTGCCGAGCTCGCTAACTCCCACCCGGAGCTCACCATCATCTTCATCACCCAGCGCATCGAGGACATTCTGCCCGAGTTCAGCCGCGGCATGATTCTGCGCCAGGGCCAGATTCAGGCCCACGGCTCCCGCGAGGAGGTGCTCACCGAACAGAACCTCAAGGATGCCTTCGACCTCGATATCCGCCTCATCCGCGCCCGCAACGGCCGCCTCTGGAGTGTGATTGAGTAAAAATATACCCCATACTGCCATATGAATACCCTTATCACCTCCGACTCCTCCTACCGCGAATGGCTCACCGAGCTCAGCAAGCGCTACCGTAGCAGCCAGATTCGCGCCGCCGTCAAGGTCAATGAAGAGCTCCTGCGCTTCTACTGGCAACTGGGCCGCGATATCGTTGAGCGACTGCCGGAAAACAAACGAGGGTCAGCATTCTTCGATAAATTAAGCATTGACTTGAGCCGCATCCTGCCCGATATTCACAGTCTTTCCCCCAGAAATCTGCGCTACATAAAAAAGTTTTATTCTATTTACAATCAATATATAAAAAATTTGCCACAACTTGTGGCAAATAAGACAAATCCCAGCATAGATGCTATACTACATGATATTTTCCAAGTACCCTGGGGACATCATCGTTTCATCATTGACAAGTGCTACCACGAACCGGAAAAAGCTCTGTTCTTCGTACAGAAAACCGTAGAAAACGGTTGGTCGCGCGCCATGTTGCTCAACTTCCTGGACACCGACCTCTACGCTCGCCAGGGGAAAGCCATCACCAATTTCGCCAAAACACTGCCGGAACCAACCAGCGAACTGGCGCAGCAGCTGACAAAAGACCCCTATCAATTCGATTTCCTTACCATCAGTGAACAATATAAGGAAAAGGAACTCAAGGATGCACTCGTCGATAACATCACAAAACTCCTCCTGGAACTGGGAACCGGCTTTGCCTTCATGGGGAGGGAATACCGGATGCTTGCCGGCGAGAAAGAGGTTTTTGCAGATTTACTTTTCTACAACACGCACCTTCATTGCTACGTGGTGGCCGAAGTCAAAGTAGGCGATTTTGAAGCCTCTCACCTGGGGCAGTTAAGCGCCTACGTTTCCATTGCCGACGCCACCATGAAACATGCCGGAGACAATCAGACCATCGGCCTGCTCATCTGCAAAAATAAAGACAACGTATTCGCCCAATATGCACTGGAAGGTTACAGGCAACCGCTCGGTATATCCGAATACGACTTATCCTCTGCTCAAATCACCAAAGCCCTGCCCAGCATTGCGGAAATCGAGCAGCGCCTGCGCTGCCCCGCCTC
This sequence comes from Akkermansia sp., assembly GCA_045132635.1. Classification (GTDB taxonomy): domain Bacteria; phylum Verrucomicrobiota; class Verrucomicrobiia; order Verrucomicrobiales; family Akkermansiaceae; genus Akkermansia. The sequence continues at coordinate 1,122 of JBGUSR010000003.1, read as the reverse complement.
TGGAGCGTGATTGAATAAAAAGTGAATAAGGAATAGTGAATAGTTGTAAATACAGGCGGGCGAAGGCCTGCGGAATTTAAGACATCCAAAATCAAAAATCCAAAATTCAAAATCCGAACCACTCTTGGCGCACCAAATATAGGCTTGCGGGGGCTGAAGCAGGGTGGTATAGTAGCGGCATGCAGATGAATCTCATCATTTCCCTGGAGGAATTCCCGGAGGAAGGGCGCTACCTGAGCGGCGAGCTCGATGCCGCCGTGTTCGGCATTGATTGCGATGCCCTGCGCAGCACCGGCCCGCTGAGCTATGAGCTGGAGGTGCAGCTTTTCGAGACGGAGCTCATGGTGCGCGGCAGTATCACTGCCCCCTTCGAGCTACGCTGCGACCGCTGCCTTGCGCTCTTCCCCTACACAGTGGAGCTCGATGACCTCGCTTTCTCTTACGATGTGAAGGGAAAACTGGCGCTCGATATCACCGAAGATTTGCGCGAAGAGGTCGTTCTAGCCCTTCCCAGCTACCCAAAATGCGAGATTTCAGACCTTGAATGTGAAATAAATGACACTTTTGGTGATTTTAGACTGGACAAAGACCCCCAAACGGGTGTAGACTCTGCTGCCCCGAGTAGTGAAAGCGTCTGGGATGCACTGGATCAGTTTCCCAAGAAGTAAGCGCTGTAGCTCTACTCAATGTATCACATCTCGAAAATCTTAAACCAGAAATAGAACTATGGCAGCTCCGAAACGCAGAACGTCCAAGATGAAGCAGCGCTCCCGCCTGGCCGCTCAGGCCTGGAAGGCCCCCAAACTCGGCAAGTGCCCCAAGTGCGGTGCAGCCGTTCCCGGTCACACCGCCTGCCCGCAGTGCGGTACCTACAAGACCCAGAGTGGGGCTGAGGTTATCGTGAAGCTGGTAGACTAATCTACCGTTTCCGTATACAAAAACCCCTGCTAACAACTTCAGTCACCCTGCATCGTGTATGCAGGGTGATTTTTTGTTTGACAATACGCGTACGGGGTGATAGAGTATGCGCGAAGTTTAGCAATTTAATTTTGCCATGAAATTAGCTTTAGATGCTATGGGCGGTGATGATGCACCGCGAATCAACATTGAGGGTGCTGTTGA
>JBGUSR010000002.1:0-22936 GCA_045132635.1 Akkermansia sp. | reverse complement strand
AAGGGTTTCATAGAAAAATGAAAGGTATTCAACGAAATGCCTACAATTTCCGCAATTTTGAAAACTATAGATTAAGAGTATTGGTTGCTTGTTCCCATTTCAAAGAAAAATCACCATCCCACAAAAGTTGGGCTTGACCCCTGTTTGCGGTGTTATTCAGTCGGGGCGACAGGATTCGAACCTGCGACATCCAGCTCCCAAAGCTGGCGCTCTACCAGGCTGAGCTACGCCCCGTGATGAAGAGCATAAAAAATCGAGATATCAGGGTAAAAAAATAATGGCTCGGGACGGGATCGAACCGCCGACACGCGGATTTTCAATCCGCTGCTCTACCAACTGAGCTACCGAGCCATTCTGCAAGCCCGTCGTTGACGGGGTGCGGGCGAATTATACATCGATTCCGCACCGATTGCAAGCATAAAATTGCATTTTTTGCTATTTTTTTCAGCACAAATTCTAAAGCACTGATTTTACGGGTTTAGCAAAATTCCTAAAATTGCCTCAGAAGAGCCTTCGGAGAGGCGCAACGGTGGGCGGCGCGGGAAAAATCGGATTATTTGAGCAGACGAGTGGGTATTGTTACACGGAAAATACGGATTTTCCGGATGGCAATGGTTCTGCTTTCGGGAGGACCAGGCATTGTCGAGCGGCCTCGAAAAGGTCGGGATTAGGCCCTATCAGGCTGCCACCAGTCGGGGGGCCATGTACGCTCAGCATGATTCCTGAAGTTGCTTCAGAAGCGCCTTCAGGGAGGCGCAGCGGTAGGCTGCACGGGAAAAATCGGAACTTTCGGTCATGCGATTAGGAATCGCCACACAGGGGATACCGGCATTGCGGGCGGCAATGGTGCCGTTTTCCGAGTCTTCCACGATGAGGCATTCCTCTTTCGGAAGGGCCAGGCATTGCTGAGCGGCCTCGAAGAGCGCGGGGTTGGGCTTTACGGCGTAGCCATCTGTGCGGGTGAATACGCCGGCAAAGCGGTCGTATATCTGCAGTTTTTCCAGCCAGCCTTGCACCCAGCGGCGGGAGGAGGAGGACGCGACGGTGAGTCCTATGCCCTGCTCTGCGCACCAGTCCATGAGCTCCAGCGCGCCGTCCATAAGCCCCATGCGCTCCAGGTCGGCCTCCAGCATGGCCTGGCGGGCGGGCGTCTCCTTCTCCCAGTCATAAGTCTTACCGGTCAGCTTTTCCAGATGAGCGGCGGGGTCCCAGTGGGAATAGCCGGCCCCCAGGCAGGGGGCATAGGTGGCAATGGAGATTTCCTGCCCCTCGCGGGCATACAAATGCACCCAGGATTGGTAGATGGCCCACTCTGTATCGACCAGAACGCCATCAAAATCGAAAATAATCCCCCTGGGGCGCTTCATACCGGTAAAAAGGAATCAGAGTTCACCCTTGAAGCGTGCGCGGCACCATTCCTTGAACGAGCGGTGAGCCAGGTTCTTGCGGAACAGGTAGATGGCGATGGCAATGTAGAGGAAGTTCGGAATCCAGGCGCTCAGCCAGGCCTGCATGAGGCCCGATTCGCCCAGCGCCGGGAAGACGCGATACAGGAACAGCAGGAAAGCAGCCAGCAACACCGCCACGCCGATGCCCTTCATGGTGCCGCGGCGCTGGAAGGTCACCGAGCTGGGAATAGCCAGCAGCACCAGCACCATGCAGGAGAAGATGCGGGCAATGCGCACATGCCACTCCGTGCGTTTCTTGCGGCGGTCCTCGCGGGAGCCGGCGCCGGATGCTATGTACTCATACAGCGCCGAGGTGCCCATGGAGTCAATGCTCTTGCTCTGGCTGGGGCTGATAATCTGGTACGGCTTTTCCTGGAATGCCAGGGTAAGCGTCTCCACAAAGTCGTCATCCTTGGGGCGGGTGCCGGGGGCGGCCATTTCGCGCACATACACCTTTTCGAAAGTCCAGGAGGAGTCTTCCTTGTTCCAGGTTGCCTTCTCGGCGCGGTACTGCTTCAGCAGCTTGCCGCGCTGGGCGGGGTCAAACTGGTCAATACTCACCCCCTGCATGGGGTCGCCGGGGCTGGTAATGAGCGCGGGGTGCTTGATGCGCCAGATGCGGGAGGTGGCATCGCTGCGGTAAACGATGGATTTGGGCGTGCCATCCGCATTCTTATTCTTCTTCATCACGATTTCGCGATAAAGAGAACCGCTGGGTGCCCAGTGGAAGCCGCAGATACCATAGGCCATGGATACCAGCGCCGCCATCATGAAAACAGGCAGGCAAAGGCGCAGCAGGGAGCGGCCGGACTGCAGCATGCCGGTAATCTCACTGCCGCCGCAGAGCTTGCTGAGGCACCAGAGCGTGCCCATCAGCAGGGTGTAAGGCAGAATCTGGTACAGGAACATGGGCAGCTGGGTGCCATAGAAATGCAGCGCCTGCACCACCGGGTCATCGAAGCGGGAGCGGAAGCGCTCCATGTTATCCGTGAAGTCTGCCAGAATGTAGATGAGAAGCATAATCATCGTACACATCAGGAAGTACGAGATAAAATTGCGGGTCATGTAGCGGTCCATGGTTCCCATGAACATGTACATGAGCGCCCCGACAAACGGCAGGAAGCACAGCACCCCCAGCAGCACCGGGCGGCACAGCTGCTCGATAGGATAGGTTTCCGGCATGCCGGGCACCTCCCACCTCATCTGTTCCAGCTCCACAGGCACCAGATACGAGGCTAGCAGAGCACCCAGAATAAGCAGAATAATAGCAGGAAGAGAGTTACGGATGATAGATAACATGGATAGAGAGTGTTCAGAAAACTATAGAAGAGAATTGAATCAGTGGCCGGTTTCCAGTCGCTCGGCCAGGTATTCCGGCAGCCCAACGGCCAGCACGGCCTGCTGCGCCCCGGCCACATCGTACACCACACGGCGGAGCCGCACCGTGGCGGCATCGGAATCATAGATAGCGTAACAAGCGCGGGGGTCGCCATCGCGCGGCTGGCCCACCGAGCCTACGTTGATAAAATATTTCCGGCCCATTTCCAGCTGCACCGTGGTTTCTCCCTCCTGCACCAGCTGGGCCCAGTAATCCGGGTGCTCAATGGCGTGGCTGCCGTCCCAGGTGTATACACGGGCCTGGTGAGTGTGGCCATGAAAACAAAGCGGATGGAACTGCCGCAGGAAATTTCCCGTGGCATCATTTGCGTTCAGAATATAATTCCAGGCCTGCGGCTGGTCCAGACTGGAATGCACCATGGTGAATTTCGCGCGGTCGATGCGCTGCAGAGGCAGCCTGCGCAGCCAGGTCAGGTTCTCCTCGTTCAGCTGGGCGCGGGTCCATTCCATGGCTTTGCGGGCAATGGGATTCATGCGCGTGTTCTCCAGGTTCACCACTTCCTCATCATGATTACCCTTCACAACCGGGCAACCCATCGCGCGGATTTCATTCACACACTCCTGTGGATAAGCATTATAGCCCACCACATCCCCCAGGCACACAACGGCATCGCACTGCTCACCCTGGTAGTCAGCCATGACTGCATACAGGGCGTGCAGGTTTGCATGAATATCACTGATGACCGCAATTTTCGGCATAGGCAACTACAAATATATACCACACTGACCGCAATCCTGCAAGCACCGAATGTGCAAAGTCGTGTCAATTTATGGGGGGCACCGTCACCCATATCTCGCCGGAGTCGAAATTCTCTCCATTTTCGCAGAAAATGGATGATAGCCGGTGAGGTTTTCGCGAATATCATAGCATTCATTGGGAAGGAGGTATTTATATCCGCCCTTTGGCGGGCAGAGTGAATTTCACGGGCTGTGCCCGCGAAATTTGGGGGCTTGACTTCGCATAGAAGCATAATGTACAATGCGGCGCACCTTATGTTACCCATTGACCAGATTCGCGGAGACATCCTGGAGGCCGTGCGGCAGCCGGGGTTCTGTGTGCTGCTCAGCGCCCCCACGGGCAGCGGCAAATCCACCCGGGTGCCGGGCATGCTGCTGGAGGCCGGGCTTGGGGAACAAGGAACCATCATCGTGGTGCAACCGCGGCGACTGGCGGCGCGCCTGCTGGCAGGCTATGTGGCGCGGCAGTTTCCCTGCCGGCTCGGCCAGGAGGTGGGCTACACCGTGCGCTTCGACTCTCAGCGCAGCGCTGCCACCCGCATTCTGTTTGTGACCGATGGTATTCTGGAACGCCGCCTGACGGAGGATCCAGAGCTGAAGGGCGTTTCCGCTGTTATTTTCGATGAAGTGCATGAGCGCCGGCTCAGCGGCGATTTGTGCCTGGCCCGCGTGCTGGAGCTGCAGCGCCACAGCCGCCCGGAGCTTGGCGTGTTCGTCATGTCGGCCACGCTGGAGCTTGATAAACTGCAGGGCTACCTGCCGCAGGCCACTGTGCTGCGGGCAGAGGGGCGGCTTTTCCCGGTGGAGGTGAGCTACATGCCGCCCGTGCCGGTGCGCAACAAGTTCGGCTATGTTCAGCCCCCGCCCGTGTGGGAGCAATGCGCCGCCGCCGTGCGACAGCTGGTGGAGCATGAGGATTGCGGCGATGTACTCGTGTTCCTGCCGGGGACATACGAAATCCGCCGCACGGTGGAGATTCTGGAAAATGTGGGCTGGATGCGCGGGCGAGATGTCTTTGCCCTGCATGGCCAGCTCACGCCGGAGGCCCAGGCGCAGGCCGTGGAGCTCGGCAGCCGCCCGCGCGTCATTGTTTCCACCAACATTGCCGAAACCTCCCTCACCATCGAGGGCGTACGCTCGGTGGTCGATAGTGGCACGGCGCGCGAATCCCGCTGGGATCCGCTCCGCGGCATCTCCACCCTGCATGTGGTACCCATTTCCCAGGCCCAGGCAGAGCAGCGCACCGGCCGCGCCGGCCGCCTGGGCCCCGGGCGCTGCATCCGCCTGTGGAGCGAGGGCGAACACCGCCGCCGCGCCCCCTTCCCCGCGCCGGAAATTCACCGGGCCGATATCTCGCAGGCCTTCCTTAATCTGCTGGCCTGGGGCTGCCGCAGCCTGGGCGATATCCGCCACTTCCCCTGGCCGGATGCCCCCACCGAGGCCGAAACCACCCGTGCCTGGCAACTGCTGGAGGAACTGGGCGCCGCAGACTCCCAAGGGCTCACCGCCACCGGGCGGAGCATGCTGCAATTCCCCCTGCCCCCGGTACTGGCCCGCCTGCTTGTAGCCGGTCTGGACTATGGCTGCCAGGCCGAGATGGCCGCCATTGCCGCCCTGCTGCAGGGCGAATCCATTGCCCTGAACACCGGGCTGAGCGATACCCTGCGCCATGAGGAAGATTTCACCGATTTCCAGGCCGAGTGGCGCGCACTGGAGGCCGCCGTTCAGCTCCATTTCAACCCGGCGGAATGCAACCGCCTGGGTATCATGGCCCGCGCCGCCCGCGAGGTGGCCCAGGCCTTCCGCCAGATGATGCACGGCCACCCCACCGCGCCGGATTTCGCAGCCAACCGCGCTGGTGTGGTGCGGGGTCTGCTGGGCAGTTTCCCCGCCCACGTAGCCGCCCGCAACAACACCGCCACCGGCACCGCCCGCCTCTGCCAGCGCCGCGGCGGCAGCATCGCCGCAGACTCCGTGGCCCGGAATGCAGAGATTTTCCTGGCGGCGGACATGACCGAAGTAGGCGGCAGGAATGTGGAGACCCGCCTGGCCCGCTGCACCATTCTCACCGCAGATGACCTGCCGGTGCATGAGGACGACGTGGCCGTGTTCGAGCCCACCCGCAAGCGCGTGCTGAACCACCACAGGCTGCTGTACCGCGATTTGGTGATTGCCGAGAGAGAAACCGGCGATGCCGCACCGGATGCCGCAGCCCCGCTGCTGGCAGAGCAAGTGCTGCGCGGCAACCTGCGGCTGGAGGGGTGGGATGGCCACGTGCTCCAGTGGATTAACCGCCTTAGCTGCCTGCGCGCCGCCATGCCGGAGCTGGAAATGCCGGATTTCGGCGAGGAAGACCGCCTGGTTGCCATCACCATGCTCTGCGAGGGCGCCGTCAGTTACAAGGAGATTCAGAACCGCCCCGTGCTGCCCATTCTGGGCGAATGGCTCTCCCCCTGGCAGAAAGAATGCCTGAACCGCTATGCTCCCAAATCCATCAAACTGAGCAATGGGCGGGAGGTCAAGCTCCTGTACCGAGAGGATGGCACCCCCACCTTCGGGCTCAAATGCCAGCTGCTTTTTGGGGTACCGCAGACGCCGGTCATTGCCGAGGGCCGCGTGAAATGCCTGGTGGAAATCCTGGCGCCCAACCAACGCCCCTACCAGATTACCAGCGACCTGGCCTCCTTCTGGCGCAACGGCTACCCCCAGATGAAAAAAGACCTCGCCGGCCGCTACCCCCGCCACGATTGGCCCGATACCGCGCCCGATGCGTAATTTATCCGGAGGTACAATTTACAAAGGGCAATGGGCACTTGTGCCTTGACTTCACAGCGGCAACTGGTGTAGACTGAAACTGCGTTCTGAAATACGGAACGTCCCGTGTCTTATTTTACCTAACGAGTCTCCCCATCATGAGCATTGCTGTAGATAACAAAAAGCCGTACGATTACCTCATCGTCGGTTCCGGGCTGTTCGGCGCCACCTTTGCCCACATGGCAACCCGGCAGGGCAAGCGCTGCCTGGTTATCGACAAGCGCCCGCACACCGGCGGCAATGTTTACTGCGAAGAGCAGCACGGTATCAATGTACACAAATACGGATGCCACATTTTCCACACCTCCAGCAAGGCCGTGTGGGATTTCGTGAACAGCCTGGTTCCCTTCAACCGCTTCACCAACACCCCAATGGCCAACTATGAGGGCAAGCTCTATAACCTGCCCTTCAACATGAACACCTTCTACCAGATGTGGGGCTGCACCACACCGGATGAAGCCCGCGCCATCATTCAGGAGCAGAAGCTGGATGCCCTGGCCGCCATGAAGGCTGCCGGCGCCACCGAGCCCCGCAACCTGGAGGAACAGGCCCTCAGCCTCGTGGGGCGCGATATTTACGAAAAGCTCATCAAGGGCTACACCGAAAAGCAGTGGGGCCGTCCCTGCACCGAGCTGCCGGCCTTCATCATCCGCCGTCTGCCCGTGCGATTCGTGTACGATAATAACTACTTCAACGATGCCTACCAGGGCATCCCCATCGGCGGCTACAACAAGCTGACCGATGCCCTGCTGGAAGGCAGCGACTGTCTCTGCAATGAGGATTTCTTTGCCCGCCGCGAATACTGGGAATCCCTGGCGGACAAGATTGTCTTCACCGGCAAGATTGATGAGTTCTACGGCTACCGCTACGGACAACTGGAATACCGCACGGTGTATTTCGAGGAAGAAACCCTGAATACCCCCAACCACCAGGGATGCGCCGTGGTGAACTACACCGAGCGCCAGGTGCCCTATACCCGCGTGATTGAGCACAAGCACTTTGAATACTTTGGCGATGCAGTCTACTCCGTACCCAGGACCGTCGTCACCCACGAATTCTCCACCGAATGGAAGCCGGGCAGCGAGCCCTTCTACCCGGTAAACGATGAGAAGAACAACGCCCTCTACGCGCAGTACAAGGCCCTGGCCGATGCCGAGGAAAATGTCATCTTCGGTGGCCGCCTGGCGGAGTATAAGTACTATGATATGGCCCCCATCATTGAACGCGTGCTGGGGATGTTTGAGGGAGCCTAAACGCGAAATGGCGATTTGGCGGGGGCTCAAATCTTTCGGAGCACGGGACTTCAGTCCCGAAAACTCAAGCGATGGGGGACTAAAGTCCCTTGCTCCGATAAAAACAGCTGCCCGCCAAACTCCCATTTATCATCCCGCGAAGCGGGATGAGAGAATTTCGCAGACTGAGCCCGCGAGATTTTTAGCGAGCGGAGTACTCGCGCGCTAAGCGCACGTAGTCCTTTGCGTGGTCGATATTCGCCTGCTCAGTTTCCTCCGGCAGCAGCTTCACCACCTTGGCGGGGGAACCCAGCACCAGGCTGTGCGGCGGAATGATGGTACCCTTGGTCACCAGCGCATGCGCGCCAACAATGGAGCCATGCCCCACCACCGCGCCATCCAGCACCACCGCGCCCATGCCGATAAGGCAGGCATCCTCCACAGTGCAGGCATGCAGGGTCACACTGTGGCCCACGGTCACATACTTGCCCAGCTTGCAGCCCTGCTCGTAGTCCACATGCAGGCAGCAGTTATCCTGCACATTGGAGCCCTCACCAATCTCAATGGGGGCCACATCGGCACGGATGGTGGCGTTGTACCACACATTGCTGTCCGGGTGCAGAGTCACGCGGCCGATGATATCGGCACTGGCGGCGATAAAGGACGGTTCGTTCAGCTGCGGGCTTACCCCGCCAAAAGATTCAATAGCCATAACTTGCGTAAAAACAGAGCACCGGCAAAGTGCCATACCTTGCCGGTGCTTCTGAGGGGTGTAAGATAATCAGAAAGATTTATTAACCACGGGGCTTCACCACGGCAATCTTGCCAGAGCGGGTCACCATGTCCACATCGTAGTCGCTCATCAGGTCGAGGAAACGGCTCAGGCGGAAATCGCTGCCGGAAATTTCGATGGTAAGCATCTCGCGGGTGGCATCGATAACCTGGGCGCGGAACATGTCGCAAAGCTGCAGGATAGCGGTCTTGTGCTCACCGAAGCGCACACGCACCAGCACGATTTCACGATAGAAGGTCGGCTCGTTGCGGAAGTCAATCACCTCTACCACATTCACCAGCTTGCTGAGCTGCTTGATAACCTGGTCGAGCTTCTCATTGTCCTCCTTCACGTCGATGGTCATGCGGGAGAACTTGGGGTCCTCGCAGGGGGCCACGTTGAGGGAGTGGATGTTATAGCCACGGCCGGAGAACAGACCTGCCACGCGGGAAAGCACACCAAACTTGTTTTCCACGAGCACGGAGATAGTATGAATCGGTTTGTTAGTCGGCATAATGTGTATGGGGTGAAATCGTGACAAAGGATACCTGATACAACGCAGCACGTCAAGCAGTATCTTCCCTCGCAGACGCAGTATTTTAACATTCACCCACTCCACCTGCCCCCGCTCAAACGATAAAAGCCTGTCGCAATCAAGGATTACACCGGCTTTACGCCTTACCATCTACTCCTGAACCGAGTTCAATTCCCGCGCCCCACCGGAAAAAACCAGACACGACACGTGCGCAGATTCCACTTCCCCACACCACGATACCGCAAAACTGCGGCGCAACGCATGCAAAAACGATATTTCTCTCAACTCTCCGACCTCTCGAATGAAACCCTGTTTTTCACTGCATGCGCAGCATGAATTCACCTTACCATGCAGGCAAATCCCGCATCTTTAAAAGGGGTCACAAGACTTTATTAACACAGCAGTTCAGCCATGCAGACAGCCGCCCACCTTCAATTGATTTTTTTATTCACTAATATCATATTTATCCTTGCAATTCACACAGGATTCGGTATAATCGCCACACCAGCCTGCGGCAGGCATCTCATCATCCTATCGCGCGAGGGAGTGAGTTCTCCTGTACGGGTTGATATTAACCATTATAAAAACATCTACATCAATGAAAAAGGCATTCATTACCCTTCTTGCTCTGGCAGGCGCAGCTTCCGCTGCTACCACACAGGTTTGGGATCTCTCCCAGTCTGTAACCTCCGGTGATTTCCTGTATGATGCCTCAACCGGTCTGTTCACGGACAACTCCGAGGTTGAAGGCACCGTTCTTAATAGCGTAAACGCCACCAGTCATATTCAGACCAACATTACCTTCACGCTGAACCTGACTGCAGCCCAGACTGTAACGGGGTATACCCAGCTGCTGAAGATGGACATGGGTGGCGATATCGGTCTGGCTCTTACCACTACAGGTCTTGCTGGCTCATGGGGTGATTCCACCAGCAGCAGCCGCGGCTCCGTTACCTTCGAGACCTTGCTGGCTGATTCCGGCGTATTTGATGGTGCCAATGGCAACAAGTACATCACGCTGACCTTCGTTGAAGCCTATGGTTCCAGCGTCGGCGTGCAGGTGTGGTCCAACACGACAAAGCTCATCGACGACACTGGTCTTAAGTCTGACGGCAATAAGTCTCTGACAAGCATTTATGTCAACAGCGGCTATGTTGAAGCTCTGCAGTTTGAGACCGAATGGAAGGGTGATGCCATCGTGAGCACCAACGTGGCTTTCAATGGTGAGGCTATGCAGGTTATCCCCGAGCCCGCCACTGCCACGCTGAGCCTGCTGGCTCTTGCTGGTCTGGCTGCTCGCCGCCGCCGCAAGTAATCATCCGTTCATTACAGATTTTGAACAGGAAAGCCGCAGTCCGTTCGATGGGCTGCGGCTTTCAGCATACTTCCCCAGCGCAAAAAAAAGCCCCACTGCAGCACGTCAGCGGGGCGTTTTCCTGTGAAAGTGACAACCTATTCAGCAGCCTCAGGAGGAGGGGGCGGATTTTCCGCATTCTCCGGGGCTGCAGCTTCGCCCTCCGGCTGAGGCTTTTTGCGAGGTTTCTTTTCCTTCTTCACGTTGAACTTGTTGGCGGCGGCCTGGAAGCCCTCCTTCATCATGAGGAAGGTAGCTTCCTCTGCCCTGGTCAGGCATTCTTCCAGCAGCGGGCGTTCATCCGGCGCAAACTTGCCCAGCACATGGCCCACCATTTCCTTCTGCCCCGGGGCGCCGATACCCACGCGGATGCGCGGGAATTTCTCACCGCCCAGGTGGGCAATGAGGGATTTCATGCCATTATGCCCGCCGGCAGAGCCGCTGGCGCGCAATTTCATGGTACCCACGGGGAAGGAAATATCATCGTAAATGACCAGCACCTGCTCCGGCTCGAACTTGTAGTAGCGCATGATGGGCCCTACGCATTCGCCGCTGAGGTTCATGAATGTAGTCGGCTTGATGAGCAGCACCCCAGGGCCGGCGGCCAGCTCGCCTTTGCGCGCCTTATCGAGCTTCCATTCAGCTCCGAAACGGCGCGCCAGGCGATCCAGTACCATGAAACCCACGTTGTGGCGGGTTTCTGCATAGTCGCGACCGGGATTCCCCAGCCCCACGATGATGCGGATAGAAGACATGGGATTGACGATTTATGATTTACGAATGGCAAATTGCAGCACACTAATCCTTAATCCCTAGTCCTTAATCCTTGTCTCAGGCCTGAGTAGCAGCAGCCAAGGCTTCGAGGGAGATGTTGCGGTTCACGGCGTTGAGGTAGGCGCGGGCGGAGGCCTCAATCACGTCCGTAGCTGCGCCCTTGCCGGAAACCGGCTTGCACTCACAGGCGCCGAACTGCACCTTCACCGTCACCTCACCCAGAGCATCCTGACCAATGGAGGTGGAGCGCACATTGTAGTCCACCAGAGAGCCCTTACTCTTCGTGATGCGGTCGATGGCCTTGAAGCAGGCATTCACCGGACCGTTGCCGATAGCGCAGTCCATGTAGAGCTTACCATCCTTCTCCAGCTGCACGGTGGCAGTGGGCCGAGCAGCAGAGCCAGCCACAAACTGAATGTCCACCATCTTCCAGGTGCCATCGCAGGTGTCGAGCGAGTCGTTCACGAGGGAGGCAAGGTCATCATCATACACGAACTTCTTGCTGTCGCCCACCTTCTTGAAGCGCTCGAACACATGGGTGATTTCACCGTCGGAAAGGTTGTACCCCAGCTTCTCGAGACGAGCCTTCACAGCGGCGCGGCCGGAGTGCTTGGTAAGCGGAAGCTCGGTCTCGCCCCAGCCCACTTCGGCGGGGTCGATGACCTCGTAGGTCTCGCGCTTGGCCAGGATACCGTGCTGGTGAATGCCGGAGCTGTGGGCAAAGGCGTTCTCACCCACGATGGCCTTGGAGCGCTGCACGGAAAGGCCGCTCATGCTGGCCACCACGCGGCTGGTCTTCACGATTTCGCGGGTTTCGAGATTGTGCGGCTTCTCACCGGCGGCAAAACCGAAGGCCTCCGGGCGGGTGGAGAGAGCCATGGCCACTTCCTCAATGGCGGCGTTACCGGCGCGCTCGCCGATGCCGTTGATGGTACCTTCCACCTGGCGGGCACCGGCGGTCACAGCGGCCAGGGAGTTGGCCACAGCCAGGCCGATGTCGTTGTGGCAGTGCACGGAAATGATGGCCTTGTCGATATTCTTCACATTCTTGACCACATAGTCAATCATGGCGATGTATTCCTGCGGCGTGGTGAAGCCCACGGTATCCGGCAGGTTCACGGTGGTGGCACCGGCCTCAATGACGGCCTCCACCACCTGAGCGAGGTAATCATGCTCGGTGCGGCTGGCATCCTCGGCAGAGAATTCCACATCGTTCACCAAGCTCTTGGCGAGCTTCACGCCGGCCACAGCCATCTCGATGATTTCCTCCTTGCTCTTCTTGAGCTTGAACTCGCGGTGCAGCGGGCTGGTGGCCAGGAAGGTGTGAATACGGCCACGGTCGCCGGCGGGAGCCACTGCAGCGGCAGCGCGGCGGATGTCATTCTCCACGCAGCGGGCAAGACCAGCAATGCGGCACTTCTTCACCGTGTTGGCAATGGTGAACACGGCCTCAAAGTCGCCATCGGAGATGCAGGGGAAACCGGCCTCGATGATATCCACGCCTAGTTTCTCGAGCTGACGTGCTACCTCCAGCTTCTGCCGGAGATTCATGGAAGCTCCCGGGCACTGCTCACCATCGCGAAGCGTGGTGTCGAAGAATAATACTTTGTCGCTCATACTAGACGTTTCTATGGTTGGTTAACGATGCCACTCACTATACAGATTCCCCGCGCAAAAGCAAGCCGATTATGCGGCATATTTAGAATTTTTCTAAATATGCCGGCTTTCTGCGGTATTTTCAGGAGGTTTCCTGTTTCTTCAGGAAGACGGCGCAGGTTGAAAACCGGCACCTGCCACGGAGGGTCGCCGGGCTTAACGGTCTCAGTTTTATAATACACCGGCACAAAATGCAATTCCTCACCCGTGAAGGGCAGCAGGAAATGACCCTTGTTCTCTGGAGTCACCGGCAGCCAGGCCAGGCCATGCTTCTTCGCCGTCTCGATGGGGCTCTCCTTATACTTGTAAATGAGCTCATATTGCTCATCCCGGTCCAGCACGATGACACCCAGAGCCGGGGAATCCGGGGCAAAGCGAAACGCCACCTGCGAAGCCTGCCGATCCTCCGGCAAATCCAGCGTAAACTCATCGCGGATATGAGGACCGCAACCACCGTAGACAGAAAATATCAATCTACAAGGGCCATGTCCGAGAATCGGATCGTAATTGTGCCCGGCCTCGATTTCATTCACCCACAATTTCAGGCCGTCCCGGCCATCCTCGTAGCTATCCGTCATGGAGTAATACAAACGCCGCAGCGGGGAGATATGCCAGGTGGGATAAATGGACGCGGCATCGCAGCACCAGAGGCGCAAGTGATACTCTGTGGGCGGAGAAAATCCCCGGTAGTACCAGCACAACACCAGAACAGAACCAACCACCAGCACCATTTCCCGCAAGCGGCGGCACATCACCAGCCGCAGCAGTATACCCGCCGCCAGCCACAGCAGCAACAGACAGAGCGATGTAAGAACAAACCAGCCAGAGGCGGAAAACCAGAATGTAAAATCCGGCACACCACAAGCAATGAACAAGGCATGCAGAGCACTGGTAGCCAGCAGAAGCAGGAATAAGCACCAGCACACGCGCCCCCAACTCCACCGGCGGCGCGGTTTATCCTGCTTCTGTTCATTGGCTTCCATGCCAGGGGCAGGATAACAAATTCCAGCCGCCAGTGTCAAGGGCTGAATAGGAGTCAAGTCTTCGAGACTTCCGCCTGAAATTCGTAAATCATAAATCCAAAATCGTAAATCCCCACTGTTCTATTGGCTTGAAAAAGGGCAGGATTTAGGGTACAATGGCGCGCACATGAACGCTACGCAGATTCGACAGGTACTGGAAGAAACCGGGGTTAGCCCCTCCAAATCGCTGGGGCAGAACTTTCTGGTGGACGAAAATATCGCCCGCTGGATTGTGAGCCAGCTGGAGATTGAACCCGGCGACTGCGTGGTAGAGGTGGGCCCCGGCACGGGCGCGCTCACCGAGCACATGGCCCCGCTCTGCCGCAAGCTGATTCTGGTGGAATTCGATGCCCGCCTGGCCGAATACCAGCGCCGCCGCTGGGCCGACACACCCCATGTGGAGGTGCACCATGCCGATGGTGCCAGCTGGGATCCGCGACCGCTTTTTGCCGAGCAACCGGTGAAATTCATGGGCAACCTGCCCTACTCTGCCGGTGGCGCCATTCTGGCGAATTTCCTCACCTCTCCCTGTGCAGTCTCCCGCGCCGTGGTGATGCTGCAGAAGGAATTCATTGACCGCATTCTGGCCCAGCCGGGGGATGAGGCCTATGGTCTGCTTTCCCTGCGCATCCAGATGGACTGGGTGCCGAAGGCGCTCAAGACGGTGCCGCCGGAAGCTTTCAATCCGCGCCCGAAGATTGATTCCACGGTGATGCTGCTCACCCCGCGCGACCCGAAGAGCCTGCCGCCGTATGACCACCGCTTCATGGATGAGCTGATGCGCCGCTGCTTTGCCCAGCGCCGCAAGCAGATGCACAAGCAACTGCCGGATACCCCCGCCTGGAGCGAAGTTTCTGCCCAGCTCGGCATTTCCCCCACAGCCCGCCCGGAGGAGCTGGGGCTTGCGGATTGGGTGCGCCTTACGAATGCCTACGACCCTCATCCGCTGGCCCAGGTGGCGCAGAAGGATGATGAGCTTTTCGATGTGGTGGACGAGCAGGACCAGGTGCTGCGCCAGGCCACCCGCAAGGAGGTGCATGACCAGGGGCTCATTCACCGCGCTGTGCATGTGCTGGTGTTCAACAAGAAGCACGACTGCCTGCTGCAGCAACGCTCTCTGCTGAAGGACCGCCACCCCGGCGTGTGGGATTCCAGCGCCGCCGGGCATCTGGATGCCGGTGAGGATTATGACTCAGCCGCCCGCCGCGAGCTGGAGGAGGAGCTCGGCATTACCGATACCAGGATTATCCGCCTGGGCACCCTGCCCCCCAGCGAGGAAACCGGCATGGAGCACGTGGCGCTCTACGCTGCGCTGTACAACGGCCGCGTGCATTTCCCCGCTGCCGAAATCAGCGGCGTGATGCCCTTCCCCGCCAAGCTCATCGACCGCTGGCTGGCCGCCCGCCCGCAGGATTTCGCCAATTCCTTTGCCGCCTGCTGGCAGATTGCCCGCACCATGCTGGGAGATGGAGAGGAATGATTTCCGCGGACTCTGCAGTGAAATTGGAGTCGGGCAGCTGTTTTTGTCGGAGCGGGGGACTTTAGTCCCCCAACGGTTATGTTTTCGGGACTAAAAGTCCCGAGCTCCGAAGAATTTGAGCCCCCACAAACCGCCATTCAGCGGATAAAGAGGGGAGCTGGCTCCATAACAGTGTGGATAATGCAGGCAATTGTGAAATCTTTGTGACACATGTGGCAATGGAGAATACTGGCGGCATTATTAGCTTGATTTCCCGGAACAAGGTGGTACAATCTCCGGAACTTACTTATAACATATCATGGAATTCTTTACACAATTCATCGACTGGGCCAACGGGATACTGTGGACCTATGTGCTGGTGGCTATGCTGATTTGCTGCGCCGTGTGGTTCACCATCCGCTGCAAGTTTGTGCAGGTAACCATGCTGCGCGACCTTCCCGTCATGTTCCGCAACTGCACCCGCCCGGATGACGATGAAGATGAGCACATTTCCTCCTTCCAGGCATTTGCCATATCCATTGCCAGCCGAGTGGGCACGGGTAACCTGGCCGGTGTGGCCGTGGCCATCACCCTGGGCGGCCCCGGCGCCGTATTCTGGATGTGGCTCATTGCCTTCCTGGGTGCAAGCAGCGCCTTTGTGGAATCCACCCTGGCCCAGCTGTACAAGATTCGGGGCGAGAGCTCCTTCATCGGCGGCCCGGCTTATTACATGAGCATCGGCCTCAAGAAGCCGTGGATGGGCGCCATCTTCTCCGTACTCCTCATCCTTACCTTTGGTTTCGCATTCAACTCCCTGCAGAGCAACACCATCTGCCAGGCATTCGAGGAAGCCTTCTCCATTCCGCCCTCATACATGGGCACTGTGCTCACTGTGCTCACGCTTGCCATTATCTTCGGAGGCATCCAGAGCATTGCCCGCGTGAGCAGCGTCATCGTTCCCTTCATGGCCCTGGGCTACATTCTCCTGGCCCTGGTGATCATCGTGATGAACATCACGGAAATCCCGCATGTGTTCTCCCTCATCATCTCCCACGCCTTTGGATGGGAACAGGGGCTTGCCGGTGGCCTGGGTGCTGCCATTCAGCAGGGTATCCGCCGAGGCCTGTACAGCAATGAGGCCGGCATGGGCTCTGCCCCCAACGTGGCCGCCACGGCCGATGTCTCCCACCCGGTGAAGCAGGGCAAGGTGCAGGCCATCAGCGTGTTCAGCGATACGCTCATCATCTGCAGCTGCACGGCCTTCATCATTCTGGTGGCCGGCATTCCGGAAGGCTGCGATGCCAGCGGCATCAAGCTGACCCAGATTGCTCTCTGCCAGCAGATTGGCCCCTGGGGCAACATTGCCGTAGCCATCGCCATCTTCTTCTTTGCCTACAGCAGCGTGCTGGGTAACTATTACTACGGCGAGGCCAATGTGCAGTACCTCAGCAAAAAGCCCTGGGTGCTCACACTCTACCGTATCATTGTGGCAGCCATGGTGCTCTTCGGCTCCATCGCCAGCCTGAGCACGGTATGGAACCTGGCAGACCTCTTCATGGGTCTCATGACCATCTGCAACCTCATCGCCATTGTGCTGCTGGGTAAATATGCCTTCCGCCTGCTGGAAGACTACCGCGCCCAGAAGAGACAGGGTATCAAGGACCCCGTGTTCACCAAGGACAAGATGCCCGATATTGCAGACGACCTGCAGTGCTGGTAAACCAGCCGCGCGTCTGCCCACGCATATCTTTCCCCGGCATCAGGTTAACTGATGCCGGGGCTTTCTATTCCGGTCCCTGCCATCATCCACGGTTTACATCCCATAAATTTCACCCCGCCCTGGGAATACAAGGCTGGGTGAAACTTTGGTGGATTTTCAGGCTTTCGTTAACCGATGCGCCTGTAGTTAAAGCCTTCGGCCGTGGCTTCGTCCAGATCATACAGATTGCGACCGTCCACGCACGATAAGTCGTCCTAAGTGCCTACATCTGAACCAGCGACACGAACCTCGAATCAACACGCCAGAAAAATTTCAGAAAAATTTACATTTTTACCTTGACTCCTACTCCATTCCCGTGTATACTTCGCCCCGCAACCACTACATTGGCGGGATAGCCAAGTGGCCTAAGGCAACGGTTTGCAAAACCGTCATTCGTGGGTTCAAATCCCACTCCCGCCTCTAAGAAATAAATGCGCTGTACTGGACTTTCCATTACAGCGCATTTTCTGTTTTCCTGCACAAACTTTTTTTGCAGGGCTGTTTCATATTTGCTGATACCATTCTGCATACTAGGCCGATTTGTCGGATTGACCGAAGCAAGCGACCTGATTGCCTTGCGCGGTACTCAAGTAATTTTTTTCTCATACATAAGGGGGTAAGGGTCGATATGCAGCGTGTCACCTTTCCAATGCCAGAAGCCCGGAGCATCATTCAGAACCTGCCGCGCTTCATCGGCATCAATGTAGAACATGGCGGTGACTCTCGCCGTGTCGGGACTCTCAAAGATTTCGCGAGCATTGGGGATTTTGCCCCCGTTGCACCGTTGCCCGCAATAAATGCAGGCGCGCATGCCGATACTGAACGCTAGTTGATGCACACGTAACTGGAAAAGTAGCCTAGAAATAAATAGTGAAAAAATACTGTCAGCGTGTATGCTCAGGCAGCAAAAAAGCCTTGATTCTCAATTCCTATGCGATATGTATGATTTAATTCCGCGTCACGCAAGGACGCAGACAGAGCTAGGGTAAAAGCCTATTTTTACAGCAGAAAAAAAAATAATGCTCAGGTGGTAGGTGGATGCTATCGCTTTGGCTTTGTGGCCAGCGAAGCACCACCAGAGCGGGAGAAGAACAGAAAGCCGCACATTTGCCTTGCTCTGTTTTGTTGGTCTGTGGTACACTCCGCATGCCGCCTGGTGCGGCAAATCATCAGGCGGCGTAGTATTATGATACAACACGCACTGATAAACACACTGGCAGTCAATCCCGTGTTGGCTGAGCAACTGATATGGATTCTGTTCATTGCGTTCCAGCGGTGTTAGAATCTACGCCCTGTCCCCGGGAAACCGGGGCGGGGCAACTTTCTTTTCAATGCCGCTTGACATCTACGGCTCTTTGTGTTCTAATAAGCCCGGCGGGAAACCGCTCAATGCAGTGCATTGTATCATATTACAAAATCAGCCCCCGGGTGTTGCCGCACCGCTAACGGGGGCTTTTTCTTTGCCTGTGGGAAATCGTATAATTCAGGGATGCGTATCCCCTCCCTCCCTCACTCAGCCCCCTCGCCAATCGACCCCGGGTAGGGTATGGAACCGCCCACCAGAAGTAAAGGGGTAGGGGTGGGCAGTCAAAAAAGCAGAGCGGAACCATAGCCGGAAGCACGCACTCCACCAGATGCACCAGTGCGAGAACACCAGCGAGCCACGCAAGCGGACATCAGGAAGCGGGGAATCCTCTGCATTCAGGCGTGCATCATTCCCGCATGAATGCCACTGTTCACCCTGTACGGTACCCTACTGAGTGCCGTATGACACAAAACGTCAGCAGCACCCCCCTTGAGCCTTAAGGGGTGCACTAAAGGATGCACAGAATCCCTGTAACACATTGATAATACAGCAAAATAAATCCCACTCCCGCCTCTGAAAGCTCAGCAACATTTTCGTTGCTGCGCTTTTTCGTTTGATTTTTCTGCTTGCCTGTCCTCCATTCCTCATTTGATAATGTTTATGTTTTTGCAAACACCACCACAAATATAGGAAATATTTTTCCGTTATTCCTACCATTTTGCTTGACTTTGGAAGATATGGCTATAAAATGCAGTCACGCATACAAGATATAGTGGAACCATGAAGATACGGAAACGGAACGGACAGAGCGCCGAATATGAGCGGAGCAAGATAGAGCGGGTCATTTACCTGGCCTGCAGCAGCGCAGGCATGAGCGACGCGCAGGAGCACGCGCTGCGGCTGGCAGAAGAGGTAGAGAAGAAGCTTTTCAGCCACGGCGGCGACGGCATCGCCGTGGAGCGCATCCAGGACCAGGTGGAAGAATGCCTGATGACCGCCGGACAGTACGAGGCAGCCAAGCGATTCATCCTGTACCGGAATGAGCACAGCCGCGCCCGGCGTGCCCGGGAGCAGGTGCTGGCCCACCTGCAGAACCGCAGCGCCGCTGATGCCGAGCTCAAGCAGCTGCAGCACGAATTCGCCGGCGAGGAATATGATCTGCACCTGCTCACCGCCCGCTTCCAAAGCCACTACCGAGGTGAAGGGAACGACGAGAAGGCCCTGGCCGCCCTCACCCGCGCCGCAGCAGAGCTCACCACCCGCGATGCTCCCGCCTGGGAGATGATTGCAGCACGCTTCTGGCTGCTGCGATTCCGCAGCCAACTGGCCCGCTACGAAGCCGAGGCCGGCATCACCTGCCTGCACGATAAAATCACCCATCTGACCAAGCAGGGCGTATACGGCAGCTATATTCTGGCCCACTACAGCAAGGCGGAAATCGACGCATTCGAGCAAATCCTCTGCCCGGAGCGTGATAAACTGCTCAACTACTCCGGGCTGGAGCTGCTGCACGGGCGCTACCTCATCCGCACCCACGCCGGGCGCGTGCTGGAAAGCCCGCAGGAAATGTTCCTGGGCATCGCGCTGCACCTGGCCATGAACGAACAGCAGAACCGCAGCGAATGGGTGAAGCGCTTCTACGATATGCTCAGCACGTTGAAGGTAACCATGGCCACCCCTACCCTGGCCAATGCCCGCAAACCCTTCCACCAGCTCTCCTCCTGCTTCATCGATACCGTGCCGGACAGTCTGGAGGGCATTTACCGCAGCATCGACAACTTTGCCCAGGTGAGCAAATACGGCGGCGGCATGGGGCTCTACTTCGGCAAAGTGCGCGCCAGCGGCAGCGCCATCCGTGGGTTCCCCGGGGCGGCGGGCGGAGTCATCCGCTGGATTCGCCTGGCCAATGACACCGCCGTGGCGGTGGATCAGCTCGGCGTGCGGCAGGGTGCCGTGGCGGTGTATCTGGATGCCTGGCACCGGGATTTGCCCGAGTTCCTGTCCATCCGCACCAATAATGGCGACGACCGTCTGAAAGCGCACGATGTGTTCCCCGCCGTGTGCTACCCGGACTATTTCTGGCAGCAGGCACGCGACAACATAGAGGGCGACTGGTACATGATGTGCCCGCATGAGATAAAGAGCATCAAAGGCTATGCCCTGGAAGACAGCTATGGCGAGGAATGGGAGGAACGCTACCTGAGCTGCGTGGCAGATTCCCGCATCAGCAAGCGTGTGGTGCCCATCAAGGATATCGTACGCCTTATCCTGAAGAGCGCAGTGGAGACCGGCACGCCCTTTGCCTTTAACCGCGACCTCGTGAACCGCGCCAACCCGAACAAACACTGCGGCATCATCTACTGCAGCAACCTCTGCACCGAAATTGCCCAGAACATGAGCGCCATCGAATCCTTGAGCCAGGTAACCACCACCGTAAACGGTGAGACCGTGGTGGTCAGCACCACACGCCCGGGCAATTTCGTGGTCTGCAACCTGGCCAGCCTTTCCCTGGGCCGCATCAATGTGCAGGATCCGGAGGAAGTGGCCGAAATCACCCGCAGCGCCGTGCGTGCGCTCGATAACGTGATAGACCTGAACTTCTATCCCCTGCCCTATGCCGAAATCACCAACCGCGCTTTCCGCCCCATCGGCCTGGGCGTAAGCGGCTACCACCACATGCTCGCCCGCCTGGGACTGCACTGGGAAACCCAGGAGCACCTGGACTTTGCCGACCAGCTGTTCGAGCAGATCAACTACGCCGCCATCGAAGCCAGCTGCGCCACGGCGCAGGAAAAGGGAGCCTACTCCCACTTCACCGGCAGCGAATGGCAGACAGGCGCCTATTTCGAGCGCCGCGGCTACACCAGCCCGCAGTGGCAGGAGCTGCGCCAGCGCGTGGCCACCCACGGGCTGCGCAATGCCTGGCTGCTCGCCGTGGCTCCCACCAGCAGCACCAGCATCATCGCCGGCACCACCGCCGGTATCGACCCGGTCATGAAACTTTTCTTCCTGGAGGAAAAGAAGAGCGGGCTCATGCCCCGCGTGGCCCCGGAGCTCACGCTCCGCACCCTCTGGCTCTACAAAAACGCCCACCACATCGACCAGCGCTGGTCCGTCCGCGCCGCAGGCGTGCGCCAGCGCCACATCGACCAGGCGCAGAGCATGAACCTCTACATTACCCATGAATACACCCTGCGCCAGATTCTCAACCTGTATATCCTCGCCTGGGAATGCGGCGTGAAAACCATCTATTATATCCGCTCCAAAAGTTTAGAAGTAGAAGAATGTGAATTATGTGCAAGCTGACCCGCAGACCGCTGTTCAATCCGCAGGGCGACTCCGATGTGCTCGCCCGCCGCATCATCAATGGCAACACCACCAACCTCAACGATTTCAATAACATGAAATACGCCTGGGTGAGCCAGTGGTATCGCCAGGCCATGAACAATTTCTGGATTCCCGAGGAAATCAACCTCTCTGCCGATGTGCGCGACTACACCCGCCTGAGCCCGGCGGAGCGCCGCGCCTTCGATAAGATTCTGTCCTTCCTCGTGTTTCTGGACAGCATCCAGACCGCCAATCTCCCCTCCGTGGGGGAATACATCACCGCCAATGAGGTGAACCTCTGCCTCTGCATCCAGGCCTTTCAGGAGGCCGTGCACAGCCAGAGCTACAGCTACATGCTCGATACCATCTGCGAGCCGCAGCAGCGCACCGAGGTGCTCTACCAGTGGCGGAATGATGAGCACCTGCTGCGCCGCAACACTTTCATCGGCAATCTGTACAACGAGTTCCAGCAGAACCGCACGCCGGAGAATTTTGCCCGCACACTGGTGGCCAATTTCATTCTGGAGGGGGTATATTTCTACAGCGGCTTCATGTTCTTCTATAACCTGGGCCGCAACAACAAGATGCCCGGAAGCGCTCAGGAAATCCGCTACATCAACCGCGATGAAAGCACCCACCTCTGGCTCTTCCGCAACATCATCCGCGAGCTTCAGCGCGAGGAACCGCAGCTTTTCACCGAGGAAAAGGTGGAGGAATACCGCTCTATGATTCGTGAGGGCGCCGAGCAGGAAATCGCCTGGGGCTGCTATGTCATCGGCGATGATATCCCCGGCCTCACCACGGAGATGATACGCGACTATATCCGCTACCTGGCCAACCGCCGCTGCCAGGACCTCGGGTTCGCCCCCATCTACCCCGGCCACGAAACCGAGCCTGCTTCCTGCACCTGGGTAAACCAGTACAGCAATGCCAACCTCATCAAGACCGACTTCTTCGAGGCCCGCAGCACGGCCTATGCCAAGAGTACCTCGCTGGTGGACGATCTGTGAACAATGATTAGTGATTAATTTTAGCACGCCCCGGTAACTGTTCAGTTGCCGGGGCGTTAAGCTATCGAGGCACGGGACTTTAGTCCCGTAAACATGCAAGAGAAGGGGGTCTGTTTCAGATTTGCTGATGCCAAAGTAGCCCTTAACTGACAAAAAAAGTGGCAGTCCAGTCTTGCCTGTCTTTGTAACACTCGTTACAAAGGGTTGATGATAAAAAACATTTACAAACAAAAGGGCTGGACCGCCACCAGCGCTATTGTCCGTCAAAATCGCGTTGAGGTCAAGCTCGCAATCGACCATAGATACAATTTTTGTTGCTCTAAGTGTCGCAC
>JBGUSR010000001.1:0-10651 GCA_045132635.1 Akkermansia sp. | reverse complement strand
AGGGTTTCATAGAAAAATGAAAGGTATTCAACGAAATGCCTACAATTTCCGCAATTTTGAAAACTATAGATTAAGAGTATTGGTTGCTTGTTCCCATTTCAAAGAAAAATCACCATCCCACAAAAGTTGGGCTTGACCCTAAAATTGCAAGGCCTGCAAGTTACTTTGTGTGCCATAGTACGTAATTTCTACACATGCCGTCCCATGAGCTCTTTTAACCTCCCAGTTTAGAGTCGGATAGAAGCTCAGTACAGCTCTTCCTCCGCCACCCAAAAAGTGGGCATATGCTGGGCATATAAGGAGGGCATATCTCAAATGTCGCACGATGTCCCGATTTGACGCATAAAATGCTGAAAAACAAAGAGCGGCAGTCGTTAAACTGCCGCTCTTTTCTGGTTTATTTGACGTCGGGCAAGCGGGATTCGAACCCACGACCCCTTGCACCCCATGCAAGTGCGCTACCAGACTGCGCTACTGCCCGTGATTTTGTTTGTCTCGCGCCTTAGAGCGCGGCGACGAGCGGAGTATACACCCAGTTTTTAGGATTGTCAACTACTTTTTTTCGTGATATGATTTTTTTTGCCATGAAGAAGGTGAAAACCGCAGTTGTCGGAGCCAGTGGATACACTGGCCAGGAGCTTTTGCGCATTCTGCTGCGCCATCCGGGCGTGGAGCTGGTCTGTGCGACCTCGCGCCAGTATGCAGGGCAGAAGCTGAGTGATCTTTTCCCGCGTTTCCGGCATGTGCCGGGAGCGGATTTATGCTTTACTGATTCGGACGTGGAGGCGATTGCCGCCACCGGGGCGGAGGCAGCGTTTCTGGCGCTGCCGCACGGTGTATCGGTGGAATACGGGCGCGGGCTGGTGGAAGCCGGTATCCGCGTGGTGGATTTATCTGCCGATTTCCGCCTGAATGACCCGGCGGTGTACGAGGAATTCTACGGCAAGCCGCATGCAGACGTGGAGCTGATGCAGGAGGCCCCCTACGGCATGCCCGAGTGGCACCGCGAGGAGATTGCCAAGGCGCGCATTGTGGGTTCCCCCGGTTGCTACCCCACGAGCATTATTCTGCCGCTGGTGCCGCTGCTGAAGGCAGGGCTGGTGCTGCCGGAGGATATTGTGGTGAACAGCGGCAGTGGTGTTTCCGGCGCCGGCCGCAGGGCAGATGTTTCCCTGCTCTTCTGCGAGTGCAATGAGAGCATGCGCGCCTACGGGGTGCCGCGCCACCGCCACCTCTCCGAAATTGAGCAGGAGCTTTCCGAAGCCGCCGGCGAGAAGGTGACCATCACCTTCACCCCGCATCTCATGCCGGTGAATACGGGTATTCTGACCACCACGGTGGCCAAGCTGAAACCCGGCACCACGATTGAGGAAATCACCGCCTGCTTTGAGGCAGCCTATGCCAACGCACCGTTTGTGCGCCTGCAGGGAGCCAACAAGCCCACAGACACCAAGAATGTGACCCGCACGAATTTCGTGGACATCGGCTGGGCAATTGATGCCCGCACCAACCGCGTGGTGCTCATGAGCGCAGAGGACAACGTGATCAAGGGCGCAGGCGGCCAGGGTGTGCATGCCTTCAATATCATGTTCGGTTTCGATGAGACCGAGGGTCTCTGGATTATCTAATTATTCTGAGAAACATGAAACCGGTACTCCTCATAGTCGATGATGAGAAATCCACGCGCACGGCGCTGTGTGCCGCGCTGGAGGATGATTATGAGGTGTACCCCGCCGCCAACGGCAAGGCCGCACGGGCTATTCTGGAGACAGAGCCCGTGGACCTGCTGCTGACGGATCTGCGGCTGGGGGGCGAGAGCGGCATGGACATCATAGACCATGCCGTGGCCCTGCCCCGCCCGCCGCTGTGCATCATGATGACCGCCTACGGCAGCGCCGATGTGGCAGCCGAGGCCAAGCGGCATGGTGCGTATTATTTCCTGAACAAGCCGCTGAATCTGGATGAAGTGGAGCTGCTGCTGCGCCGCGCCACCCACACCCGCCAGCTGGAAAAGGAAAATGAGGAGCTGACCACCCGCCTGGAACCCACCGGCGGGCTGGACCGCATGCTGGGCGACAGTCCGCAGATGCAGGATATCTTCAACCGCATCCGCCGAGTGGCGCCCACGCAGGCCACGGTGCTTATCGAGGGCGAAAGCGGCACCGGTAAGGAACTGGTGGCCCGCGCCCTGCACTCCCTCTCCCCGCGCAGCAACAGGAAATTCGTAGCGGTGAACTGCGCCGCACTTTCGCCCCAGCTCATGGAGAGCGAGCTGTTCGGCCACGAGAAAGGCTCTTTCACCGGGGCCATGCAGCGCCGCATCGGCCGATTCGAGGAAGCCGACGGCGGCACCCTGTTCCTGGACGAGATAGGTGAGATTGATATACCCACCCAAGTGAAGCTGCTGCGCGTGCTGGCAGAGCGCAGCATCGAGCGCGTGGGCAGCAACACGAGTATCCCCGTGAATGTGCGAGTCATCGCCGCCACCAACCGCGACCTGGCCGCCATGGTGAAGGAGGGCACATTCCGCCTCGATTTGTACCAGCGCCTCAATGTCATCTCCCTGCACCTGCCGCCGCTGCGCGAGCGTCGGGGAGACATTGTGCTCATGGCCAACGCCTTTGCCAGAGAGCTCTGCCAGCACAACAGCAAACCCGCCATGAGCCTGAGCCGCCCTGCCCTGGAGCTGCTGCGCCAGTACGACTGGCCGGGCAATGTGCGCCAGCTGCGCACCGCAGTAGAACACGGTGTGGTGATGAGCAGCGCAGACACCATTTCCCCTGAAGACCTGCCCGAATACCTGCAAACTCAGGCTTATCTGCCCCCCGCTCCCGCAAGTAAGAGTGGCAGCATCAATTTTGAGCTTGAAACAGCCCCCTCTCTTAATCTAAAATACATCGAGCAGCAGGCTATCCGTTTAGCCCTGCAGCGCACTGCGGGCAACCGCTCTGCCGCCGCTGAGTTACTGGGCATCAACCGCCGCACCCTGCAGCGCAAGATGGCCGAATCTCCGGACGCATTCAAAGATTTCACCTAACCATTTCTGAAGCAGATGAGTAAAATGATAACCAACAAGGAACGTACCATGCGCACCAGGTTGATGACCATGCGCTGGATTCTCTTATTCCTCATCGTCAGTCTCTGCATGTTCCAGCTCTGCCTGACATACCGCGGCATGGACCAGCCGGCTGCCATGGATATGGCCCAGATTGGAAGACAAATTGCCCGAGGCGAAGGGTTCACTTCCAAATTCATCCGCCCCATCGATGTATGGGACCAGAACAAGGTGAACAAGAACAAGCCCCTTAATCTAGACCAGTTCCCGGAAACCAACCATGCTCCGCTGTATCCCTATGTGCTGGCGGGTACCATCAAGGCCACAGGCTTTGATAAGTTCGAGGAAAAGCGCATGGATGAAACAAAATCCAACGTGTACGCCGGCGACCGCATCGTTGCCGCAACGAGCACCTTCTTCTTCCTGCTGGCGCTGCTTCTGGCCTACACGCTGTTCACGCGGTTGTTCGATGAAATCGTGGCTGCCACAGTTGTGGCGCTGATGGGGCTGAGCGAACTCATGCTGCAGTATGCCCTGAGCGGCTTACCGCAGCCGTTCATGATGTGCCTGGTTCTGGGCGCCGCGCACTGCCTGGTATCAATGGTCAACGCAGAACAGGATGACAAGAAGACGAAGATTGTTGTCTGGAGCTGTGTCATGTATGTACTGCTGGCTCTGCTTTGCCTCACCTGCCGCATGAGCATCTGGTGCGCATTCGGCATGCTGGTATTCACCGGCATCTACTTCAAACCGCGTGGCATGCATGCCACCATAGGTGCAGCTATTCTGGCCATCATGGTGGTATTGCCCACCGTCATTCTGCTGGCACCCACCGGCGGCATGGAAAAGAAGCTGATGTATGCCATTTTCAACGGGTTCGGCAGCGATGGTGCAGAGATGCTCATGCGCTCTGCCACCACGGAAGCCCTCAGCTTCAACAGTTCCAACTTCTTCCTGCGCCTGCTGGGTTATACCTTTGCCCAGTTCAACAGCATGTATATCAACATGGGCGCCATTATCACCACACCCTTCTTCCTGCTAGCCCTGCTCAACAAGTTCCGCAACCCGGCAGTGGAGGCTACCAAGTGGGCCGTGTTCACCATGTGGCTGTTCTCCTGCGTCGGCATGGCTCTTTTCGGTGAATCCCAGACCATCAGCGAAAGCCAGCTGGCTGTGCTCTTCACTCCCTTCTTTGCCGCCTTCGGTACGGCACTGGTCTTCATTTTCCTGGCCCGCATGCAGCTGGGCGAATCCTTCAACGGCGTGCGAGGCCTGGCCATTGCCACCATGCTGGTTATCTCCTCGGGTCTTTTCCTCTTCCAGCTTCCCAAACAGCTTTACATGGGCATCTGGACCAGCGCCCGCGGTATCCCGCACTTCCCGCCCTATTATCCGGCAGCCATGAACGGCAAGCTGCACAATATGACCAACGATAAGGATTTGATTGTGACAGACCAGCCCTGGGGTGTTGCCTGGTATGCAGACCGTAAGGCCCTCTGGATGCCCCGCAGCATCGAAGAGCTCACCCGCAACCTGGAGCCCATTTTCAACCGCGCCGGCCAGGGGATTCAGGGTTTCCTTATCACCCCGAGCTCACATTCCATGCAGGCTGGTGGCATTTCCGGCGTCATCCGCGAGGCTGGTGACTTTGCCCCGCTGGCGCTGGAAGGCAAGCTGCTGCTTCTTGCCCCGCGCCACAACATGGCCTTTGCAGAGCTGTTCACCACGAACGCCAACCCGAAATCAACGGCCCGCCCGCTGGCCAGTCTGGTTTCCTCACAGGGGCTTTACCGCCACCGCAACTTCATTCTGGGTGCAGAAATGGTGTACTACAGCCGTGAAGACGTGAGCGCACAGAACAAATAACCCCCGCCAGAAATCCCCCCAGGTCATGCCCCCGCGCACTAAGAACAAGACACTGAATTTCGAGCAGGCCACCGCACGGCTCGAGGAAATCGTGGAGCGTGTCAACAACCCGGAAACCGGGCTCGAGGACATGATTGCCCTTGCCGCAGAGGGGCTCACTCTCATCCGCAGCAGCGAGCAGCTTCTGGCAGAAGCCGAACTCAAAATTCAGAGGCTGGAACAGAACACCCCTGCCCCGGCTGATGAAAAACAGTCCAATGACGATGCAGAATTCTCCCTCATCTGACCTGCTGAGCAGCATCTGCTCTCCGCAGGATGTCAAGAATCTTCCCTCCGAGAAGCTGGAGGATTTAGCTGCAGAAATCCGCAGCACGCTGATTCACACCCTTTCCGAAACCGGCGGTCACCTGGCACCCAACCTGGGTCTGGTGGAACTCAGCATCGCCCTGCACCGCGTCTTCAATACGCCCAAGGATAAGATTCTGTTCGACGTATCGCACCAGTGCTATGTGCATAAGCTGCTGACCGGGCGCGTAGACCGATTCAACACCATCCGCCAGTTCGAGGGGCTTTCCGGCTTCTGCAAGCGCAGCGAATCTGAGCACGATGCCTACGGCGCAGGCCACGCCGGCACCGCTCTTTCTGCCGGGCTGGGCATGGCCGCCGCGCGAGACCTGGCGGGGGACGACTATCACGTCATCTCCATTGTGGGCGATGGTGCCTTCACCTGCGGCACCACGCTGGAAGGGCTCAACAGCATTGCCACCACCACACGCAAGTTCATCCTCATTCTGAACGATAACGAGTGGAGCATCGACCGCAACGTAGGCGCATTGTCGCACTATTTCTCCTCTCTGCAGGAGACAGATACCTACGCCTGGCTGCGAGAGCGCACCAAGGTCATCATCGAAAAACTGGCTGGAGAGGCCGCCCGCAAGCAGGTTTCCAAGCTGGTGCATGCGGCACACAGCATCATCACACCGCTGAGTTTCTTCCAGGAACTGGGGCTCAGCTATTATGGCCCGGTAGATGGGCATGATACCCTGCGTCTGGAGAAGATGCTGCGCATCGCCTCCCGCCAAAACGGCCCGGTCATCATTCATGTGATTACCGAAAAGGGACGCGGCTATGCCCCGGCAGCCAGCAATCCCACGAAGTTCCACGGCATCGGCCAGTACAACATTGAAGACGGCAGCACGAGCAAGGGCCCGATTATCACCTACTCCGAAGCCTTCGGCAAGCACCTGACCAAGCTGGCTGCGGATGACCCGGATATCACCGCCATCACGGCCGCCATGCCCACCGGCACACGCCTGGATATCTTCCGCGCGCAGTTCCCGAAGCGTTATTACGACGTAGGCATTGCAGAGGAGCACGCCGCGCTCTTTGCCTGTGGCATGGCCACCCAGGGGCTCAAGCCTTACCTGGCAGTCTATTCCACCTTCATGCAGCGCTGTGTGGATATGATTCAGCACGATGCCGCCCTGCAGAACCTGCCGGTGCGCTTCTGTATGGACCGAGCCGGGCTCTCGCCGGATGACGGCCCGACCCACCACGGCCTGTTCGATATAGCCATGATGCGAGCCATCCCCAACGTGGTGATGATGCAGCCCAAGGATGAAGCTGAGCTGGGCCACATGCTCTGCACCATGAACAGCATCAACGACCGCCCCAGCATCATCCGCTACCCGCGCGGCACGGCAGAAGGCACGCCCATGCCGGAGGAACTGCTTCCCCTGCCCATCGGCAAAGCAGAGGTGCTGCAGCAGGGCACCGACATTACTCTGCTGGCGCTGGGCAACATGAACGGCTACGCCGCCAAGGTGCGTGCCATTCTGGCAGAAAAGGGCATTTCCTGCGCCCATGTCAACGCGCGCTTCATCTGCCCGCTGGATGAGGAATGCATCCTGCAGCAGGCCGCCGGCACGCGCCTGCTCGTCACCCTGGAGGACCATGTCATTGCCGGCGGCTTCGGCTCCGCAGTCATGGAACTGCTCAACGAGCGCGGCTGCGCCACCCCGGTGCTGCGCATCGGCTGGCCGAACCAATTCATCGAACATGGCCGCGAGGACCAGCTGCGCACCAAGCACCGCCTCACCCCCGAGGCCATGGCCGAAACCATACTGAACCACCCTGCAGCCCGATGAGACTACTCCCCGCACTTCTTCTGATGCTGGCTGTACTTCAGCCGATTGCTCACGCCCAGGAACCGCCCCAGGCCGCAGGTACCACGGAGCAGCTGCCTGCGTGGCTGGTGGAATTTTCAAACCTGCCGCGCAATGACCGCGAGCAATACCTGCGCGCGTTCAATAAAGCCAAGGTTGCCTACCAGCAGGGGCAATGGGTAGCCTGCATCGGCTACCTGGCAGACTGTGAAATGATTTTCCGCGGAAATCCGAATGTATGGAATCTCCGCGCCTGCTGCCTCATGGAGCAGAAATACTTTGAGGAAGCCGCAGATGAGCTGATGCGCGTGCGCAAGGCCATGCCGAATGACCCGGTAACCGTCATGAACCTGGCTAACCTGCACATGGCCAGCGGTCGCTATCAGGAGAGCATTACGACCATTCACGAGCTGCGCGAGATGCTGCCGTATGAAACGGAGCCGGAGTTGCTCTACGTGCTCGATTTCAGAGAATTGCTCTGCCATGTACTGCTGGGCCAGATGCAGGAAGCAAAGAAGCTGGTTAAAGGCCTGAGCCCCATTTCCGACACCCCGCTTTATTACTACAGCCAGGCGGTCTTTGCCCTGGCAGAGGGCAACCGCGTGGAGGCCTCGCGCAACTTGCGTGTTGCCAGCAGTATTTTCTCCAAGGGCAATACCATTGTTCCCTTCCAGCGCGCGATGGAACTCTCCGGCATAGCCGAAATGCAACCGAATCCGCCCTCGGGGAAATAAATGGAGAAGGACACCGGCACCATCCTTCGCCAACAGCCGCTGGGTGAGCATGGACTCATCATCACCTGGTGCACAGCGCAGCATGGACTGGTGCGCACCGCCGCGCGCCTTGCACGCAAACCCGGCAGCGAACTCAGCGGCCAGGTGGATTTGTTTCATGAATGTGAGCTGCTCTACCGCCCCGCCACCCAGGGCGATTTGCACACGCTGAGCTCCGTCAACCTGCTTTCCCCCCGTCTGGCGCTGCGCAGCAACCTGCTCAGGCTGCGCCTGGCCAGCTACATGGCGCGCCTGCTGCTCGCCACGGTAGAGGTAGGCACCGCCGACCAGGACTGGCACAAGCTCATCTCCGGCGCGCTGGACTACGTGGCCAGCTCCCAACCGCGCCAGGCCATTCTGCACCATTTTGAAAAGCGCCTGGCAGAGCTGCACGGGCTCTATTCCCCCACCCAGGCCCCGCACAATACCCTGCTGCAGCATTTCCAGCATCTCCCCGCCGGCAGAGAAGAACTGCTCGCCGCCCTGGCAGGCTGAAAAAGCAGCCCTCATTCGAGAATTGGCGATTTGAATGGCTGCTGTTTTTGTCGGAGCGGAGGGACTTTAGTCCCTCATCTGTTATATTTTCGGGACTAAAGTCCTGTGCTCCGATGACTTTGCGACCCCACCAAACTGCAATTTGGCGGCCTTTGGCACCTCAAAACGCAGAAAACCTGCCTTGTTCAGGCAGGTTTCCGGGAAATAAAAAGGTGTATCGCGTATAACCGACAACCTTACTTGGTGCGGTAGTACTGGTAGTGTACGCGCTCGTCGATGGCGAGAGCCTCGCGGGCAGTGCGAATCACGGAGGGCTCAGCGTCGAACTGGAAGAGCATGTACTGACCGTGGGTCAGGTGGTTAGACTCATAAGCGAATTCACGACGACCCACATTCGTGGTGCCGGTCACCTTGGCGCCTGCGGCCTCAAGCTTCTCCGTCATAGCGGCGGTCAGCTCATCGAGGGTGGCAGAACCCTTCATGTTCAGAACGATCAGTGCTTCGTACTTTCTCATAGCTTTTTTTGTTGTAAGATCTCTTGCTTTCGCAAATGCGGTGGCGTATGATGCACCTTTTCCGCAAAGAAATCAAGCCTAAAGTGTAATTAAGGCTAAAATTTCTGCTTTCAGCGGCTTAAATCAGATAAGTTTGAGGCGTACGAGGTCCTGAGTATCGATAAGGCCCACGGGTTTCTTGTCTTCATCGAGCACCACGAGGTCATCGATACGGCGATCGCGCAGAGTCTTCACCGCTACGATGGCGAGCTTATCAGCCTCCACATATACGGGGTTCTTGGTCATGATATCGCGCACCGGCTGGGTACCGCAGGAGGGGTCCTTCTGGTAGGCGCGGGCGAAGTCACCGTGGGTGAACACACCAGCCAGGGAGCCATCCTCATGCACCAGGATACAGGCACCCACACGGGCGGTGGACATAGCGATGATACAATCCATGATGCTGGAGGATTCCGGCAGCTTGGCGAACTCCGTGCGCATGATGTCGCTGATGCGGGTAAGGAGGGCGCGGCCCAGGGAACCACCGGGGTGGCTGCGGGCAAAGTCTTCCTTGGTGAAGTTCTGAGCCTCGAGCAGAGCCATGGCCAGGGCATCGCCCATCACCAGCATGGCGGTGGAGGAGGAAGTGGGTGCCAGGTTCAGCGGGTCGGCCTCGCGCTCCACGTGCGTGTTGAGCACCACATCAGAAAGCTGGGCCAGCGTGGAGCCGGGCTTGCCGGTCATGCTGATGATGGGCATATCAAAGCGCTTCAGGAAGGGCATGAGGGTGAGGAGCTCTGCCGTCTCGCCGGAGTAGGACATAGCGATGCAGGCATCGCCATCCTGCACGATACCAAGGTCACCGTGAAGGGCGTTCATGGTGTCCAGCACCACGGAAGGAGCACCCGTGGAGGTGAGGGTGGCAGCAATCTTATCACCGATGAGGCCGCTCTTGCCCACGCCCACAATCACAATCTTGTGGCCGGTGTTGATGGCCTTGCGCATGGCTTCTACAGCTTCATCGAAGGAATTGTCCAGCTCGTCGCACAGGACCTTGAGCGCATCAATTTCATCTTCGAATACCTTCTTACCGCGGATGATGTGGCTGATCATAATATAAAAACTGATTTAGTGCTTTCACTCTACCACAAAGCACCCCGCCCTGCAATAAAAAACCGCCGTGGATTTGCATCCACGGCGGAAGAAAAGCGAATTAACGTACAATTTAGCCGTTCACGCGGCCCAGGTAAGTACCATCTTCCGTCTTCACGGAGATGCGCTGACCGGCGGTGATGAACAGGGGCACCTGCACCACGAGGCCCGTGGTCATGGTAGCGCTCTTGTACACGTTGTTGGCGGAGTTGCCCTTCACGCCCTCGGGAGCCTCGGCCACTTCCATGGTGATGGCGGCGGGAAGCTCGATGGAGCACACGATTTCATCGGTGAAGAGAAGAACATACACACCACCCTCGATGAGGTAATCCTTAACGGGTTCCACGATATCCTCGCCCACGCATACGTCCTCGTAGGTCTCGGTGTTCAGGAAGTGGTAGCCCATACCGTCCACGTAGGAGAATTCCATCTCCTCGCGGCTGAGCATCACGCCCTCAAGGAAGTCGTTGGAGGTAAGGCGCAGATTGTAGTCCTTGCCGGAAGCAATGCTGCGGATGGTCATCTGCACATAGGAGGCCATGCGGGGGGGAGTCTTGAGCTGGCTCTCACGCACAACGCAGATATCGCCGTTGTAGTTCACGGCGTGACCTTTGCGGAGCTGAATAACGGGAACTTTTGCCATAACGCGCG